>JBKCLO010000167.1:0-56535 GCA_046300675.1 Ignavibacteria bacterium | reverse complement strand
GTACGCCAGATGTTCCGCATCTCACAGATCGAATATCTCTTCGAGTTCCAGCCAAGCGTTAACGACGCTATCGCCTGGCTTCAGAGCTGATTGCATCAGCTCGCTGCTCGCTGTTCGCTGCTCGCTGTTCGCTGTTCGCTGTTCGCTGCTCGCTGTTCGCTGCTCGCTGCTCGCTGCTCGCTGTTCGCTGTTCGCTGTTCGCTGCTCGTTAGTCTTTCGCCGGCAGTGGGAGCGATCCCGGAATTCCCATCAGCGGGAAGTCTTTGCGCAACGGATACAGCGGAGTGCCGTCAGTATCCATGAAGTCCTCAGGCATGAAGAAGCGACGCAGATCTGGGTGTCCGTCAAAGATGATGCCGTACATATCGTAGGCTTCGCGCTCGTACCAGTTGGCCGATTCCCATACTTCTACGGCAGACGGCGCATGGGGGTTGTCTTCGCGAACATGTGCTTTGACGCGCACATGCGTGGCATGCTCGATTGAATACAGGAAGTACACAGCATCGAAACGGTCACCGGGCTTGGCCCAATCGATCACCGTCATGTCGACCAGTTGATTGAACTGTGTCGATGGGTTCTCTTTCAGCTCTGATAGAACCTCGATCAGGTCCGAGAGCTTGACAACCAGAGTTGCATCACCGTGGTGTTCAACAAGTTCTACATCAGAGGCTACTGCCTTTGCGACGTTGAGAATTTCGGATGTGCTGAGTGCCATTCGTCGTTTGCCTTTGTAAAAACTGCTTCAATTTACGGCGTCGCGCCGATTCGCGCTTTGCAATCTCGGGCTTTGTTGCAAAAATACTGTCCCAGATTGGATTACTGACCCCAAAAGCACGGTCGGGATTCACGAAATGATGGTGCATATGATGCCGCTGCAGGTAGCGCCCAAGGGGCGAGGTCATATTCCGGTGATGTATGGCGTAGTGGATCATATCATAGGCAACATACCCACTTACAAATCCTGCCCAAACTGATGCATGATAGGGGGCAAACAGCGCTGCAAACACGACGTAGAAAAGTCCGGCCAAAGGCAGACTCACAAGTGGCGGCATCACGAGCCTGGTCGAATCACGCGGATACGCATGATGTATTCCATGCACCAGAAAATGCAGACGTCTGCCAATCTGTGAGCTAGGCTGTATGTGAAATGCCCAACGATGTATCACGTATTCTGCCATCGTCCATAATGCCAAGCCCCATACCATTGAAACAATGAAAGACATTGCCGGCAGGCTGGCCGCAGCGTTCCATGCCATCCATGCTATCAGCGGAACAAAGACCACTACAGGTGTGGCAGGGTGGATGTGAGAAAAGTATTCCAGGACAGGGTTTTGGAAGAGGCGGACAGACTCGTCCCTGCCCGATACAACGTGCTTGCCCATGGCAAACCTCCGTGTGGTCAGGTTTTGGATTGAACTACGATTGACTGGGTAAGACTACTCTAGGCCGAGCGCGCGATGCATCTCATTGCCGTAGTCTGTAAAGATCTCTTCACCAACGCGGATCTTGCGCTTTGCAACAATCCAGATACGTCCACCAAAATTGACGTATTCAGCATTCGACTTCTTGCCCGAACCATGATAGTCGCAGGCATAACGAGCCACACCAGCATCAGTTCGGCAAGCATCAATCACATGACGCTCCGAAAGCTGAATACCGTACGAGCCGAGTGCATCTTTTTTGTATCTGCGCTCGTACTGCTCGGTGGTTAGCTTTTCTCCGTAGTATTCTACGATACGTTCGTCCTTGTCAAACACACGTTCTGCAAAGAGCCCCTTACCAGCCAGCTGTATCGTACTCTTGCGAACAGAAACACCAAAATTGAGCTTGGTGTGTGTACCGCAAAACGGATGGGTATACGTAGTGGTCTTTTTGCATCTGCCGCTGTCACCAATGTGCGCACATTGCTTCGTGACTTTGATAACGTGTTTGTTCATGCCTGCGAATATATGGCAACCATGCCGTCACATGGTACTACGTCAAAAATCCATCGAAGCAGTAATCATGAAGTTTCGACCTGCCTGAACGAAGTACGTAGACTCTGTCTGACCATTGACGTATGCAGATCCACCGTTTGTAACAACGAAGGCATTGCCAACATTGTTAGCATGCAGACCTACACGCAACGTACTGCTGATGTTCAGCCATAAACGGGCGTCTACCTGCACAAATCCCGGCAGCACAAGAGATGCTTCATTGGAGATGTCTGTGAAGGATCTCGACATTCCACGTGCTGCAAGATCAACACTGAGCAGGCGAATCGGCGAGTACCGCACCATGATGTTGCCGAGCAGGTTGGGTGTTAAAACAGGAAAGACATTTGTGTACACAATAGCCGGCACGATGTTGTCAGGCGCGTACTCGTCTACACGTGCAGACATCCACGTAAAGTTGCCTTCAATGCTCAGGCTGGCAAGGGGCTTGTATTCACCTTCGATCTCTAGGCCGATGCGCCTACTGCGAGCAACGTTTTTGCGCAGCTGCACAAACTGCTGCTCTATGTATGGTCCGATGGGCGCAATCTCATCTTGAAACCGCATCAGGAAGAAATTCGCTGCTAGTCGTCCCGATATGCCCGTAAAGCGGTAGCCGGCTTCGAGGTCCATTGCATACTCGGCACGCACCGTATTGGGATTTCGCACTATCGCGACGTTAGCATCACTGATCTGCGTAGAACCCAATAGATCGAATCGCGTTGGCTCACGTCCGGTTTGACCAACTGATACATAGACCTCCGATGCATTGCTCAGTGTGTAGCGGGCACCAACACGCGGGTTGACAAACAGCCATGCATGGACAGGAAGATCCCTAGCAGATTGGCTATTGGGCACATCCTGCTCAAAGCTCATGGCAACGTTTCGCGCTTGCAGGTCTGCATAGAGCTGCCATGCATCCAGCTCGTAGGTAGCGCGCAGCGAGGCAGAGAATTCATCCTTCGTTGTTCGATCGTCGTAATACGGGCTCGTATTCTCGGGACTTACTGTTTCCCAGTTGCGCCTGTTGAATCTGTAGGCGTGAACATTACCCTCGAGGCGCAGGTTATCCGCAAGCCCCGTTGTTGAGATCGATGCATTACCACCGAGGTGACGGTTCCGGAGCGGATAGTTGATTTGCGTTAGCGTCTGCGCGCTGTCACGAAAGCCCGAGAAGTAATCTCCACCAGCATCACCGTAATAGACTGACGCAGCACAGACTGCTTCTGCAGACAACATACGCTGGTATCGAACCTGCAGCAGACTTTGTCCAAAATTGTCGTTATCGGTTATGTCGTTCAGATTGCTGCGCGGCGCAGTGCGCGCTACCGATGCCGGCACAGGATAGTACCCAAGTTGATTTGCAGAACGTCCCCAAACGCCCAATACGCGCACGGCATCTGTTTGACCCGTCCAACCGCCCGAGACCAAGAAGGAGTTGGTCTGCGTGCCGGTGTTAACTCGATACCCGTTCGAGGTCAAACTCGTAAATCGTGCATAGGCATGCACGCCCCCTGTCAATGTGCCAGTTGAAGCACTTGCACTGGCTCTGCGCATAGTAAACGAGCCTGCTCCCAGCTCCATGTGGGCATGCGGCGCACCCATACCAGATTGCGTCTCAAAGTTTACCGATCCGGCATATGATGCCGTTCCATTCATACTCATGCCAACACCGCGCTGCACCTGCACGGAGGCCATACCATTGGTCAGATCGCCCATGTTGGAGAAGAACACTCCTTGATCGATCATATCGTTGATGGGCGCACCATCGATGGTAACATTTACGCGCGTTTGATCCATTCCACGCAAACGGAACGATCCGTAATTCGTCATGCCGGTGCCCGACTCTGAATAGGCTACGATCGATGGGACAGCCCGCTCGACGATATACTGTGGGTCTTGTCCCACGTGCAGCGTGCGCAGCGTCGCGGGAGTGATCGTCGTATGCGTTACAGGCGCATGCTCATCAGCACGAGCACTTCGTACCTCCAGAGCAGGCAGCACGACTGCTGCTGTGTCTTGGTGTTGCTGCTTGCCAGCGTGCAGAGCAAGTGTGGCAGCTATAAGCGCTGCGCTGCATGATACAAGGACTTTGTGCATGGACGCACCTTCTGTAATGAAACATGAAGTAAACGTCCGTTAGAAAGGCAGATCCGTTTTCCTTCGCCAGCATTATCTGGATCAGGTTCCAAGAGTGTGATCTCAGCCTCGCATATCGAGGCACCTCTAACGGTGTGCGAATATACAAGAGTCAGCGAAACCGCCTGCTTGCCCCCTATCTTTGCACATGGATAAGTTTCTCGTGCACGGAGGCGTGCGACTCAATGGTAGCGTGGCAGTGTCGGGTGCCAAGAATGCGTCGTTGGCACTGATGCCAACATGCCTTCTCACCAATGGCGTGCTCACTCTTAACAACACACCCAACAACCGCGATCTTGGAACGATGAGCCGATTGCTCGGCAGCATGGGTGTGGGCATGTCGCTCGACGGCGACACGCTGCAGCTTGATTCGTCAACGATCACAAGCTACGAGGCACCGTACGAGCACGTCAAGCAAATGCGGGCATCGATCTATGTGCTCGGACCGCTGATTGCGCGCTACGGAGAGGCCCGCGTATCACTACCGGGTGGATGCAATTTTGGACCACGTCCAGTTGACCTCCATCTCAAGGGGCTCGAAAAGCTTGGAGCCGAGATCGAAGTAACAGGTGGTTACATCATTGCAAAATGTGCACGTCTGCAAGGCACACACTTCCATTTCGACATTTCAAGTGTGGGTGCATCGGTCAACGTGCTTTCTGCAGCCGTTCTTGCCAAGGGACAAACAACACTTACCAACGTAGCCATCGAGCCGGAAGTAACTAATCTTGCAGCGATGCTCGTGCAGATGGGTGCCAAGATCAGCGGCGTCGGCACAAGTACACTCGAGATCGAAGGTGTTGATGAACTGCATCCGGTAACAGCGACAACAATTCCAGATCGCATCGAAGCAGCAACTTTTATGCTTGCTGCTGCGATGTCGCGCGGCGATGTAACTCTGACAAATGTTGAGCCGGACCATTTAACAGCAGTAACGCAGAAGCTGATCGAAACGGGCGCCACAGTGGAATGCACCGACACCACCATCCGCGTAGCAATGAGCGGCACTCCAGAGTCGGTTGATATCACTGCTTCTATCTATCCTGGATTCCCAACCGATACGCAAGCCCAATGGGCGGCCTACATGCTCACTGCAAACAGCGCCTCTCGTATCAAGGACACTATCTATCCAACGCGATTTGGATACGTTCCGGAACTCCAGCGGCTTGGCGCACACATCGAGACCGGTGAAGGCTACTGCGTGGTCAAGGGCAATCATAAACTTACCGGCGCAACGGTCATGTCGAGCGATCTTCGTGCAAGTGCCAGTCTTGTTATGGCGGCTCTGGTTGCAGAAGGCACTACCGAGATCCTGCGAGTGTATCATCTAGACCGAGGCTACGAGAAACTCGAAGCTAAACTTGGGGGTCTTGGGGCAGTCATTGAACGTCATCGCACTGAAGAGTACTGATGCGCAGCATTGCATTTGTTGCTGTCGTTATCTGTGCCTGCATTACTGCTCATGCGCAACCAGCAGCATCACACCAGCAAGAATTGCAGCGGCTGCGTCAATCGATTGAATCTACACGTCAGCGCATACGGGATTTATCACGACGTGAGTCTTCGGCAATGCGCACGCTCTCTGCCACTCAACGTCAGCAAAAGAACCTGCAAAAGATCATAGCAGGGCTTTACGGCCAGCTATCAGTGCTCGAAGATTCCGTGCGGTCTATCAGTTATCAGATCGATCAGACCCGCTCGTCGATCAGCAATGCAGAGAACCGGTGGAAGGTTCTTACACGACAGATGCATGAGCGCAATGTTGCCCTGCGTGGCAAAGCGTCCAGCTCCCTCTTGCCTGCATATCTCTATGCCAAGACTACGCGGTCTACTGCCGAGTTTCGTGATCAATTGTCAACCGTGGCCGATTCGTTGTCAGAACGCATGGAATACCTCGACGATGTTTCTCAAGCCCAGACAATTGCGTTGCGAGAGCAGCAGCAGCGCCGTGTCGTGCTCACCAAAGAGGTCTCGCGCCAGGCAAAGGAGATCGAAAAGGTACGTTCGAACAAACAGCAGCTGATCGCTGAGCTTCGAAAGAAGGAACAGAGTGCAGCCAAGATCCGGTCGCTCATTCAGCAGCTCGTCGCAAAGGAACGCACCAGAAGGCAGCCCAAACCCGATGCCAAGGCAGGTGATGCTCGTTCCAAGAGAGGCAGCACCGAGACGCGTGAATCGACTATTGCCAGATCTGCTCCACAGCGAGGCGCTTTCCAGTCAAACTCTCTTCCGTGGCCAACATCCGGACGTACCGTGCTGCATGGCTATGGCACGTATACGAATCCATCAACAGGCACATCGCACGAGAACCCGGGGATCGACATCAAAGCTCCAACCGGAACAGGTGTAAACTGCGTGGCCAAGGGTGTGGTATCAACGATCACCTGGCTGCCGGGCTTCGGCTCACTGGTTATCGTAGATCACCAGAATGGATTCCGCACGGTGTATGCCAATCTTGCTGCCGTTGCCGTGCAGCGCGGCGCACAAGTCATGCAGGGGGCTCGCATTGGCAGCAGTGGGAGTAATCTCGACGGCGATCTTGTTCACTTCGAGGTATGGATCGAAGGCAGGCGTATCAACCCGCTTACCTACCTGCGTTAGCCTTGGTCTCGATATCGATGTATTGCTGCACAACGGTTGCGTTTGATTGCTTGTTTGTTCTGTTGTAGGCGCTTATCAGCAATCCGCATACTCTGTCGCGCATTTGGATTCGGCGTCTCTTGTCCTGGATCTGCAGCCAGGCACGTTGCGAGAACGGACGCGAAAGAGCAGAGATCACGCGCACAGGTTTCTTGGCACTGTCGGCTGCAGCACGCTCTATGATGTTGGCCAGTCTGCGTTCATAGTCGGCCGCATGTTTGGCCACACTATCAGGGATCGTGTGATCGACACGCTTAGCGATCTGGGCATCAAGTTGATTAACATTCGCAGAGTCAAAACTGAAGACCTGGAATCGCGATATCATCTCGGGCTTCATGCGAACCCAGGCGCGGTCTGCCGCTGCAGATGAAAACCCATGTGCCCGAAGCTCCCTGAGAAGATACTGCGTCATGTCATATGTCAGATTGGTCTCCACAAGCACAAGTGCTGCCCTCATGGCCAACTGCCCGAGGATATCATCGGTCTTGTCGAAGGTGCGCAAGATTGCCTGGCGTACAAACTGTCCCTGGTTGTATGAACGCTGAAAATCCCCTGTTGCATAGGCTTTACGAGAGCGCAACACTCGAAGTGTTGACGAGGCATTCTCTTTGTATCCCATGAGCTCGAGCAGGCCGATAGCTTGGGAGAATCCGAACTCAACCCAGAAATCAACCTTAGGGATGTCGGCGATCTTTGCGATCTCCTTGAAGTACGCGTCTTGACCTCTAGCAGTTCGCACGTTGGCGATCATGTTGAATTGACTGGTGTCTGCATATCCTGCATCTGCGATCGTACCGCGAGGTATCGAGATCACCTCTACACATCCAGAGTCGAGATAGAATCGCACAACATGGTTGGCATCGGCTCTACCGGAATTCTCACCCAGACGGGCATCAATGCCTGTGATAAGGAGATTGACGACCCGGCCAGACGGACGCGGATAGGTGTCGCTCTTGATCTGTATCGTCGAATCGGTAACGGCAAATGAGGATGTGTCGATACCCTCACTGTCAAGTTTACCCGCCTTTGCAATGGAGTCATGATATCTGGCGAGTGAGTCCTGCTTACGCTGCAATTCATCCTGCTCTTGCTGACTTGTTCCGTTGCAGGAAACAAGCATAACAAGACTGAATACAACTGCTGCCACACGTCTCATTTCAGCCCCTTGGCTTCGTTCCAGTATTCATCCATCTCTTCAAGCGTCATCGAGCGAAGCTCGCGATTGTTCTCAGCGGCACGGGCTTCGATGTGCTGGAACCGCTTCATAAACGTGCCGATCGTTCGGTGAAGTGCTTGTTCAGCAACAACACCCTCATGACGTGCAGCGTTAACAAGTGCGAAGAACACATCTCCGAACTCGCGTTCAATGCCATCTGTATCTGCCGCAGCGATCTCTGCATGCAGCTCTCCTAACTCTTCATCGACCTTTGCCCAGACGTCTCTGCGATCGTGCCAATCAAAGCCTACGTTGGCTGCCTTTTCCTGAACACGCTGCGCACGAAGCCCGGCAGGCAAGGCCTTGGGTACACCGTCAAGCACAGACGTCCGACCCTCGTTCATCTTCAGGCGCTCCCAATTCTGCAGAACGGTCTTCTCATCAGTTGCGGTCTCGTCCTGAAAAATGTGCGGATGCCTGTTGACCAGCTTGTTGAACTCCTGCTCAATAATATCGCGCAGTGTAAATGCACCGCGCTGCTGTGCCATTACACCGTGCATTACCACATGCAGAAGAATATCGCCCAGCTCCTTTGACAACTCCTTGTCGTTGCTGTCGTGAATTGCCTCAATCGTCTCGTAGGCTTCTTCCAGAAGCAGGTGCGAGATGGACTCGTGAGTCTGCTTCATGTCCCAGGGACATTGTTCACGAAGAATCGCGACCAAACGCACAAAAGCTTCAAACTGCGACAGCGTGTCGGAAGGTTGAGCAGGATATGGAATCGGCGTTGGCACTCATTAGCCCCGTACATGTGAAAAGACAAGCCCCAAAAATACAGAGCCCGGACCGCGTAATCACACGGTCCGGGCTATGAAAAATCTTCCCGTTGGCGTTATGCGTGCGGCACAGTGTATGTTTCAGACGGACGTGCCAGCGCCTCGCGGACCCAACGTCCCTGTTCTTCGGCCATTCGGCGCACTGCAATGCGCTCCTTGTTACAAGGCCCATCACCATTGATAACGCGCTTAAACTCGGCCCAATCTGGATCACCATACGACCACTTACCCGTAGCCGGGTCCTTCTTGAGCTCTGTGTCCGGAATCTCAAGTCCAAGCTCAAGAATCTTCGGCACATACTGATTGAAGAACTGCTGACGCATATCGTCGTTTGTAGCCATTTTGACCTTCCACTTCATCAGCTTCTCTGTGTGCTGACTTGCCACATCCGGTGGACCAAAGAAGTGCATGATCGGGCGCCACCATCTGTTCAACGCTTCCTGCACCATCTCGCGCTGCTTTGGCGTTCCGGTTGCAAGCGCAACTACGTTGTCGTAGCCGTACTTCAAGTGGAATGATTCTTCCTGACAGATACGCTCGAGTGCACGTGCATATGGGGCATACGATCCTTTGGAATTCGCTACCTGGTTAATGATAGCCGAAGCATCGATAAGCCAGGCAATCACTGCTGTGTCTGCCCATGTGTAGGCCGGGTAGTTGAAGACGTTTGAGTACTTGGACTTACCGTTGAGAAGGTCATCAATCATCTTTTCACGGGGCTTGCCAAGCGTCTCGGCGGCTGAGTACAGCAACTGCGCGTGGCCAACCTCGTCCTGCACCTTTGCCATCAAGGCAAGCTTGCGCTTAAATCCGGGCGCACGCGTGATCCATGTTCCTTCAGGGAGCGCACCAATGATCTCTGAATGAGCATGCTGCTCGATCATGCGGATTAGCTGCCGTCTGTACTCATATGGCATCCAATCATGTGGCTCGATCTTCTCGCCACGAGCGATCTTGGCCTCGAACTCTTCAAGCTTTACAGGATCGTCCTGATGCCCTTCAGCACTCGGCGTAGCATCGATTACCGTGATGTTACCGTACATGTCTTTCTCCTACTGAGCGATTTGTGCACTGCGAAAATGGTAAAATCCTATCGGACTTTCTTCTGTTGGATTTGGGATGGCATCTTTATAGATGCTGGTGATCTGCATCTTAAAGACCTTGCCCGATGACGTCTTTATGAGCAAAACCTTGTCTGGACTGGGCCGCAGGGTATGCGATGCTATGTCGTAGAGAAAGAAGACGTTTGCGCCAAGCACGGGTAGCGGCACCACCGGGTTGTCTGCGGCATCCAGACGGAATACCGTACCGCTGGGCACAATGCCAACGTTATCGAACCTACCTGTGATCACTGCGCCTTGCACAGCTCCTGGTCCGTTTCCACCCGAGTTAAGCTGCACCGCGATGGCCTTGGTACGACCGCAACACTGAATGTAGGGCATGCGAACATCCCATGCGCTGCCGTTGGCCGCCTGTGCCGGGATTATCGTGCCTGACTCGACGGAGTAATAGATCCAGCCTATGGAGCTATCGGCACGTACATTCTCGTGCACGGCAACCGTGCTGTCCACCGGGACAGGCTCAACAGGCTGCGTTGTTTCGCACCCGATGCAGAGAGCAACAGCCAGCATCACAGCAACAACGTTGATCATTTTTTGACCTTGACCCTTTCTATGACTGCTTTTCCAATGTTCTTGCCATGCTCATTCCCAGCATCGCACCCACGCCTGTAATGGATACCTCCATACAACCGGCTCACAGAGGCCTCCTCAGCAGCTAGACGGAAGTTCCTGAACGAGCGGGGTGCCCAACCAAAGCGAACTTCTGTGCTATCAACAAATGCCACATCACCAAAGTGATGCGTCAAAACCTCTGAAGCAGCAGCCGTGATCGTGGAGTGTCCACTGGCGTGCTCGGGAAACGGTGGAGTCTGCAGTAAAGGTTCCCATGCCTTGTCGATATAGTTATTGATGTAGGTGACTGGACGTATCAGATTTCCACGAAACTTCTCATGCCAGCAGGCTGTAAAACCGTCGAACAGAGCAAAGGCCACCATGGAATAGACCTCCATGGCCTGCACCATTGGCGTCTTCTGCTGCAACATCACCTGCTCGGCGATGTTCATCCAGTGTCCTCCTGGGGAGATCTGACGTGAGTTGAACACAAAGTGGCCATGATAGTTTGTCAGCACGGGATTGTCGTTCCAGAAGTTTGCGATCGCCCGCTGCTCGTCCGTGAGGTTTGCCGTCACGTTGATAACCTCAACTGCCGCCTTATAGAACTCCGATCCTTGCTCTTTGCTATATCGAATGCTTGCAGGTACTGGAAACTCACTTGCACTTTTGAGTACAATAGTGCGCACTCGTCCACAGTACGGAGAGAGCGGACGGGCAAAGTTGGGTGGTGTCGGCATCCAGCAAGAGTCACATCGCGGCCATTCATAATCCGGCAGTCCCTGAGTCCGAGTATACCCGTCAGTCTTTGCATAGGCATTAATTGCCTTGCCTACTGCAACTCCGTATTCCTTCGACCTGCGAAACACGTCGGCCGATACTTCGTTCGCGAGCCTGCCGAGCTGTGCCTTGGCAAGACTGTCTGAATGCACAATGCGATAAAGGAGTTTACTACATGCGACCTGATACGCAGCAACGGCAGAAACTCTCCAATCATAGCTAGAATCGTTCGCCGGCTCAGGGCAGGTAGTAAAGCCGGTGAGTTTCCCGACCATAGAGGTGTAGGATCGGTCGGCATGATATGCCGCTTGGTAACCTGCAAGATTGGAATACGCGTGAATGCGCGCAGCTACTGGCGGACCAAACCCATCCTCCATAATGACCTCGATCACGAGTCTGTTCCACTCGTGCACGATGTCCTCACCCGTGA
Organism: Ignavibacteria bacterium; assembly: GCA_046300675.1. Taxonomy (GTDB): domain Bacteria; phylum Bacteroidota; class Ignavibacteria; order Kapaibacteriales; family Kapaibacteriaceae; genus UBA10438. The sequence goes on along the minus strand of JBKCLO010000167.1, from coordinate 44,908 downwards.
GAGATGCCGTCTGTGCCTGCAGTGCAGATACACCAAGTATGCACACTAGTGTGCTGAAGAATGCTCTCATGACGCAAAAATACGGTGTAGATGCTTACCGTACGGGCCTGACAAAGAGTGCGGGTGTCGACGAATTTGTGGTAACACCGATCATTTCGGTATGTCCAGGACGTGGTATCCGCACTATACGCCGAGCCTCGCGCTTAACCCAAAACCCGCTTTCCGTGGCAAGCAATGGTTCGTACGCGCCATTCCCGCGATTTCGCATCACAAGCCCCATTCCAGCATCAAAGCCGATATTATCTCCGTCTGCGATGCGCGAGTTACCAACAGCTATCAGATCCAGGTCGCCATCACTGTCAACATCATAGGGCAGGATGTCACGAATTGGTGCTGCTTGGGCTATCTGCGGGAACGGTTCGAAGGCAAACCGCCCACCTGAATTCCGAAGCACGCCAGACCTGAACTCACGGGCCACAAGATGAACGGCAGAACGGCGTTGTTCGGTAGTGATCAACTCGTCGATGCCCGCCTTTGCATAGGACTCATACGTGGTAAAGGTGCGCGTCATCGTCGGCATATGAGCGGTGATGGTCGTGCGGCCCCGAGTTGGCACCAAGCGCCCGTCTACATTGCGAAACACCAGTGGGTCCAGCGATCCGTTCTCGTCAAAGTCTGCAACGTAACATTCAAGGGGCTTGCCAGGCTCAGGAGTAAACAGACAGTTAACGCCGACATTGCCCAGCATAAGGTCCTGATCGCCATCAGCATCGACATCAGTTGCCCGAACAACCGACCACCAACCTTGCAGGGAATCAAGACCGAGCTCCTGTGTTGCTTCGGTGAACTTCCCACGCGTGTTGCGCCAAACGCGAGGCGACATCCATTCTCCAACGACCACCAGATCCTGGTCTTTATCACCATCAACATCAGCCCAGATCGCAGAGCTCGTCATGCCAGCAAATCGAAGTCCCGGAGCAATGCTGTCTGTTACGTCAACAAAGTGCCCCTTGACATTTCTCCACAAGGTGCTTGAACTCACTTCCGGGAATCTGCCAGGCACTACGCGCCCGCCGATGAACAAGTCCACATCTCCGTCGGCATCAAAATCATGTGTTGCCAGGCATGAGCCCGCTACAGTTGTCATCAGCTCTTCGTTCAGCCTCGTAAACATGCCCTTGCCGTTGTTACGGTACACACGGTCATAAAGTAGTTCATCATCAGCGTCGAATTCCGAGCCCCCTGTCACTACGACCAGGTCAAGATCTCTATCGTTGTCTATGTCGATAAGCGCCAGGTCAATGTCTTCTGACTCTATGGCATCATCGAGTCCGCAGTCTGCTGCAGCAAACAGACCGTCGTTACTCTGCAGGAAACACTGCGTTGGTTGATACTTCGAACCAGCGGTAACAACATCAGGAAGTTTGTCGCCGTTAACATCGCCGACAGCCATCGCAGGACCATCCTTCGAGAACCGATACGGAAGCAATCGCTCACGCTTGAAGTCGTCATAGAGGTTCTCACGGTGGCGATACGGAAGGATGCTATCGGAGACAGGTTGGAGCAGCGCTGATGCTGTCTGCAACGCGCGAAGCGGATGACGTGCTGGATTGGGTTCGACGCTGCGGAAGACTGCAGCATATGCCATGGTGACTGGCCGACGTATCGTCTGATGCAGTCCGTCCGACCATTGGATCTGCAGACTGTCAACGATCTCATCATCTGCAAGCGCTACAACCATGCGGGTGTCTGAAGTAGACTGAAAGCCCCTTGTTGCATAACATTCCTGAAGCACCTTGCGCTGTTGTTTGCCAGAGGAAATGCTCCAAACAACTCGGCTTCCGATACCTGTTACGTTACGTTCTGTACCCTGCAACTGAATGCCAGACCAACGCCGAGACCCTTGCTCGATACTCGTATTACGATAAAGGAACGCAAGAGTATCCGTGTTGTTCAGCACAAGATCCATGTCTCCGTCGTTATCGAGATCAGCATAGGCTGCTCCGTTGGTTATGGCAGAATCCGAAAGTCCTTGAGATATGCTGCCATCATCAAATCCAATGTTGTCTCCGGCCTTGCCTCGGTTAACGAAGAAGTAGTTATGCAGCCGAGTAGACGGCATAGACTTGTATGCGTCAAGACGATAGGCAGCTGGATTCGAAAGGAAGTTATAGGCGAAATCCTGGTCGCCAAGGTCTCGCTTCGTACCGTTAGTTATCAGTATGTCCTGATCTGTATCAAGATCATAGTCCTGCGCCAAAACAGACCAGCTCCAATCAGTTGCGGCTATGCCGGCCATGTATCCCACATTGATGAAGTGTCCGCCTCCTCTATTGAGCTGCAGGGTATTGTGCACGCGTTGCAGCGAGTCGAAGAACGGACCATAGATCGACATTCCACCAATCTGGGTCTGACGTCGATGGTTATCTCTTGGCAGCATGTCAACGGTTAGTATGTCCAGCAAGCCATCGGAGTTGATGTCTGCCACATCGCTACCCATAGATGCCCACGACATGTTCGGGACACGTTCTGATGCCGTCTCGCGGAATGTTCCATCTCGCTGATTAAGCCAGATCTTATCACGCTCTTCAAAATCATTGGCAACGTAGATATCGGGCCATCCATCGTCATCAATGTCGCCTACGGATGCTGACAATCCGTAGCCACGATCAAGGATTCCGGCCTTGACCGAAACATCGGTATATGCCCCGTTACCATCGTTGCGCAGCAGCATATCGGATACACCAGGATTGAGATATCCGTTTCTTCGGGGCTCTCCGCTGTTAACGAGAAACACATCCACATCCCCATCGCGGTCATAGTCTATCTGGACCGCATGGGTCGTGTAGGCTTTGATTGCCAGGGGGCTCGCATCGGTCTCGTCTCGAAAGATTCCACCGCCTTGATTGATGTAGACACGGTTCTTGGCATACCGTCGGCAAACGTACACATCCAGGAGGCCGTCGGTGTTTAGATCTGCAACAACAACGCCCGTGTTTTGAATGGAATCGGGCATAGTAAGGTTGGCCTGATTGGACCGCTCGACAAATCGGAAATCACCGAGGTTTTTGAACAGGCGAACACCCTGCTGGGAGCTCGTGAACACGATATCCTGAAGCCCATCTTGATCAAGATCTCCTATCCCAACACCGCCACCGTTAAAGATGTAGAAATCGAGCAGAATGTTAATGCTGTCTGATTCCCTGATATCGTTGCGGAAGTTCACACCCGTCCGTGAAGAGGGCAGCAGCTGAAAGGTCTGCCCGGGTAATCGGAACGACACAAACAGCAGCATAGCAACGATGCAAAGTGTAAACATTGTCAGGAGTATCCATCATTTACGAAATCGATACACAACCATCAGTCCCAAACATCCGAATATGATGTTAGAACTCCAACCAATAAACCAAACAGGTGCATCGGACTGAGCACCAATAGCCTGACCGATCTTAGAAAATGCGATGTAGCTGATAGAGACTATCATCGCAAGAGAGATATTCACCGCTACCCCACCTCGCCTGCGTATCATAGCAAAGGGTACAGTCAACATGATTACGATAGTGTTTATAAACGGGAAGGCCCACTGCCCGGCAAGATCTATCTCAAGGATGCGCGTTTGCTTGCCACCTTTTTTCAGTGTTTGAATGTGCTGCGCAAGTTCGGGGAACGTCAACTCATCCAGCGATTCCTGCAGCCGCATGATCTCGTCGTGATGCGTCGTAAAGGGAATTGTCATCTGGGCCGCGTTGTCGATGTGTACGGTATCGGCGGAGAACCTCCTGCGCGTAATACCCTTTCCAATCCATGATTGCCTGATGCTATCCCACTCGATCGTCGAAACATTCCACTGTGCTTTGATCCTCGGCGTATCCGCGTCTGAAAACTCCTCGATCGTTACCGCGTTGCCCTGACGAGCATCTATGTCGTAGCGCGATATCGAGATGTTCAGCCTCGGGTTTTCTCGGAAGAACAGATCGGTAAGAACGTTGCGTCCATCGTCATTACCCAGATATCGCCGCTCAATCTCGACCTTGTTCCTACTGGCTACCGGAACCACCCATCCATTGAAATACACTTGAGCGGTACTCAGGAGAATACCAACGATCAGTATCGGTGCTAGAAACTGCGTTGTGCTAAAACCGCCTGCGCGCATAGCTGTTATCTCGTGCGTATTGCTCAGTCTACCAATCGAGAACAGTCCAGCCAGCATGATCGCGATTGGCGTTATAAGCTCGACGATCTGTGGAATGTAGCTGAGATAGAACTGCGCAATGATCACGCCCGGCGTCTTGTGGTCGAGGAACTTGTCGAGTTGGTTGAACAGATCCACCAACACGAACAACACTGTAAGGGCAAACAGAGCGAAAAGCACTGTAACCAGGTACTGACGCAGAACATATCGTATGATGATAGTTATGTTCTAACCTCAAACATCACGGATGCATTGCAGAGCCATGGTAGATGTGTTTGCACATGTGTGGTAAGGACGATGGCTAGAAGAAGCGCGAGTCCGCAGGCTAAAACAACGATCAGGCCCAAGCTGCCAATCACAATTGCCAGTCCCCAATGCGGACTCTTTCCAAGCATCATGTTTAGTGAGGAGAGCAGTACGTCCCTGCGCACAGACAACGCGGTCAAGATCAGCGCAGCGGCCATAAGTGAAAGTGCAAGCAACATGCTCCATGTTCGGGCCTGGCGGGCTTGATCGGCCATCATCCCATTGTCGTTGTAGGCTCCTTCTGGGATGAGCACTCTATCGATCACATCGCGGTGATTGCGCAGCAGGTACCCCCGAACACTCTTGGCATTTTTCAGCGTCGCAAATGCTGGCTTGAGTCTCACTTGTATCACCGACGGCATTGTTGCCAGATCCGTAAGGCCCCCTGGCTGCATGCCAAGTTCGTATTGAAACAGCTGCCATACACCACGGCTATCAAGCAGTGTGGCGGAGACTACATCGGGCCGTCGATGCAGCGCCGCCAGGCACTCTTGGACCTGAAGACTGCCAGCATCCGATTCTGCATCGGGCATTAGGATAACGTCAAGGGTAAGCAGCGAAGCCTGCCGCTCGATGTCTTTGATTCGTGAAGTTCCAACCCACCATGTTGCTATCAATACTGCTGCGAGAAAGATCATGCCGAAACATCTTGCAATCCACAGCAGTGGCCTCTGCGCAACTGAACGTCTGATGATTTGCATGTGTATCCACATCACGACTTCCCTCCGAAACGTCCAGCAAGGCTATGTTTTACATCATCAAGGGCACGCAGAAGCGCACGAGCAGGGATATGAATCTCCTTGCGGACATGATTCATGTACAGCAAACCAGCAACGACGGTAAAGGAAACAAGGCCAAGCCCAACCAATTCTGCCCGTCCTGAATACCCCACGACAAAGAGCACGATCATGGAAACTGCAACGCTAACAGCCGAGTACAGCACAAGAGCCGTGCTTCGACCCATTGCCTGTATAACACCGGCCATCAATCCGAACGGCATCGCAAGAGCAGCGATCGTCAATAGATTAAAGTGCCCAACAACAGCACCATACTGCGGTACAAGAAGGTTGATCAGGAATGATCCAAGTCCTGCCTCTAGCGCTATAACAGCAACGATCGTTGGAAGAAGCGTAAAGCTGATTGCTTTTGTTATCAGGATCTGTAGATCGCCTAAGCGGTCCTGACTATACATGCGGACAGCGGCTGGATAGAGCAATGTGACAACGGCATCAAATCCCTGTTCAAAGATGCGATACAGATTCTTCGCTGGGTTATAGAGTCCGACCACGCCTACTCCAAAGAACATGGCAATCACATAGACATCCAGCATACGGGGTGCCGTGCTTAAAGCGCCGGCAAGAGAAAGGGGCACTCCATAGCGCAGATAATTCTTCAGCGTCATCGACCCTGTCCACGAGAACTCAAGCTGCTTCCATGAAAGCAGAACCAGAGCAAGAGAACATGCCCCCATGCCAACAAGATCTATCAGTAGGATATCATCGAGGGTTACGAGCGTATTGGAATTCTTTGCCACTACGGTCATGATCGTTCGCACACCGAACCAAATGGCATCAGCGATAAAAATCTCCTTCATTCCCATATCGCGCAGCAGGATCTTCAGACAGATCATCCTGGGCATGGTCAGGATCAGGTATAACGGCAGCCAAGAGGCAACAACCGTGAATGAGTCAATACTCAATGAGTGCTCGATAACTCCAGCAAGCATGTAGAACAGCGCACTGGAGGCCGCGACGATCACCGCATAGATCACGATGGCCAATGCGTTTACCCGCGGACGCTCCACACGGTCGACGCCGAACTGAATGATGCCTGCCAGTGCAGATCCATCGGCGATCATTGTTATCCACGTGTTGAGTGTGACCACCAGGGTGAACACGCCGTACACGGCAATGGCAGTATCTCGATCGCCGGCATTACCTTCATGCAATGCGTTGATCTGCATGAACTGCACGAAACCGTAGCCCACATACAGTAGTTTATCGGCCAATGACCACGTGATCTTTCCAAGGTGCTCTGTGAGCTTCATGGTGCGAATTTAGCGCATGTGGAGCGCCCACGTGACCGTATTGCCGTGAAGCACCAACATTTGTGAGCGGATTGACGTCCCGTAGGCCGGCGCAATCTCGATGTCTTCCAGCGTGTGAGCAGCCCCCTGCCACGACAACTCGAGTACAGTCGTGCCAATCTGTATACGTGCCAGATCGTTCTGCACGTCGAGCAGAACATCTGGTCCTAACGGAAAGCGAACACATCCCTTGATAGCGTGGTTACTGCCGTCAACAAGCCGATCAGTGCATGAGATGCCCATGCCATTCTCAGCGCGTGTTACCCTGCGCGTGTGGCAGATGCCCGTGCTGTGGCGAACCACACCCTGCCATGTGTATGCGCTACGCTCTATCACTTGCGATGTAACGTCGAAGGCCGGCAGCCAGAAAAGCCCCTCGTTATCACGATTGATGAATCCCTGATCAACATCATCAGGCCACATCGTTGCGTGCGTTTGAACGCTGCGCTGACGGTTACGGGCCTCTGCAGAAACAGTATACTGTGATGAGCCAGGATCGACGATCACCTGTTTGGAGCCAACGCTGACGCTTATCGAGTTACGATCATGGTGCGCATGCCCGCCCTTTCCAAACTGCCCTGCACCCCCACTGCGGAGGGTAAGTGATAACGGGGCTTGGTAGATATCCAATCCAAAATCGACAAGCGAGGTCCATGCACGTTGTTCTGAGGCTCTGATCCCAAGCTGAGCTGCAACATCGCGCAGCAGGTGTGTGGCTGGCTCAAATCCTGTCACCTTCATCGCCATGCCATCGTCATTGTCGCCTATCAGCGGCATACCGATACCCTCTAGAGCATCCAGCGCTGCAAGCCCCTTGCCTAGAATGGCGGAGTACTCCATAGGAAGTTTGCCATCGGCACTGCTTAGCAGTCGTGCAGCCATCACAAAGAGGTCCAGAACATGCCTATGGTAGCCCGTGCTTGCCTCCTGCACCATGCCGTCGTCAAGAAACTGACGTTGAAGCTCTCTCAGAAGCTCGCTGCGAATGAATGCCGACCAATGAGGCAATCTACCTGCACCTGCCACATATGCGTCAACTGCCAGCAGTCCAATAAGATTACCAGCATAGTGCGACGTCGAGAGTCCACCACGTGATTCACGATGCAGATAAACGGTTAATGCGTGATCAATAGCCCGGGCAGCGATGATTCGGTCGGTATCAACGTTTTCGTATCCAGTGCGCCGTAACCAGTCCCAAGCAACCAGCATCGACAGCGCGCGCAGTCCAACATCCATAGGGTTGGCCCAGTGCGGGGATGATCGAGAGCTGTGCGCGGCATGGAAAGACGCTACTTCGTGCTCAAACTGAGCAGCCCATTCGTGTGCCTGCTCGGGCTCTATGTGTGCAGCAAGTGCATAGGCACACCAATGGTGCATTCTGCTGAGTTCCAAGATCGCCCGCACATCCACACCGGATGGATCAACATCTGCCGGACCCCAGCTCGTTATGCCGTATCGGTTAACCTTGCCATTGCGCATGCTGCGGGCAAACCGCAATACCGAATCGCTGTTTTGAGCAAACCACTCCCTTGTCGGCAGTGCAAACAGACCCTCTCGCGTGTGCAATGCCTCGGTGATACGTGTTGGATGCAGTAGGCCGAATCGAAGCCTATCGACTGCAATACGCACGCCGTCTCGCAGCTTTGCTGCAATAAAGGGGCGCATCGGACCAAGAAGAATTCGGCTTTTCCAGTGAAGGTTCATCATTACAATGTACCGCATTCCGTAGTTTCGACATTCATGTGTGGCATTGCAGGAATAATCGATACCCAACGATCTGCCGATGAACTGCTTCAAGCAGGATCGGCGATGTTAACCGTTACCGGACATCGTGGTCCCGACCATCGGGGTACCTGGCAGTCAGGACACGTGTTCCTTGGGCACAATCGGCTAAGCATTCTTGATCTCTCCGCGGCATCCCATCAGCCGATGACCCGCGGCAACTTGACGATTTCCTTTAATGGCGAAGTTTATAACTACGTTGAACTTCGCCAAGAATTGCAGGCAGCCGGATACACATTTGTAACCAGCGGTGATACAGAGGTTGTGCTCTCGGCAATAGCACATTGGGGTTATCAGGCAGTTGAACGATTTATTGGCATGTGGGCATTTGCCATTTGGGACCAGACTCATCAAACCCTGTTCTGCTCTCGGGATCGCTTCGGCATCAAGCCATTCCACTACACATTTCGTGATGGACGTTTGTACCTGGGCTCGGAGATCAAGGCGATCAAGACCTCACCACTCTGCCGTGGTGGTTTTCATGAGGCCCAAGTAGCCCGGGGGCTCTACTTAGGCTGGATGCATCACTGGGAAGAGACGTATTTCAACGATATCCTGGCGCTGCCCGCATCGCATAATCTGGAATGGAAAGACGGCAAGCTGCGCATTTGGCAGTATGCAGAAGTCGACACAACGGTTGATTCGACCCGCAGTTTTCAGGATAATGTTGATGAGTTCCGGCATCTGTTTGTTGATTCTATTCGCATCACATCCCGCAGGGATGTGCCCATGGGTGTGTGCCTGAGTGGTGGACTTGATTCAACATCTATCGCCAGCGTTCTTGCGTCGTCTACCGATGAACACGAGGTGCGCGCGTTCACAGCCTATTACACAGGCACGGGCGATGTCGATGAACGCCCGTACATCAAGCATCTGCTCGATAGGTATAGCCAGGTCCAGCCACAGGAGATCTCACCAACCGACGCAGACGTAGCGCAGGCCCTTGACACGATCGTCGGTCTGATGGATGCACCAATGCCTTCTTCATCCTACATCTCGCAGTACTTTGTCATGGGGCTTGCAGCCAAGCACGGCGTTAAAGTTGTGCTTGATGGACAGGGCTCCGATGAGATGCTCGGTGGATACATGCATTCTCTGTATCGAGTTATTGCCGGCCACATCACAATGGGCAATTACGCGCGTGCATACTCCGAGCTTCAGGCACATGCCGCACGCCAGGGCTACGCCACATCAAAGAAACTTACTGTCCTTGCAAAGAGCATACTTGCCGCCTCAAGGGGCGAGCAGTCGCTCTATGAAGCAGAGTTCAAGCATACATATCCGTGGCTGATGCGTCAGCCTTCTTCTGCGTTCCCTCTTCGGCTAAGCGCACCAAATTCGAGCAGACTGAATAATTTTCTGCACAATCTGCTGCGTGTCACGCTTTTGCCAACACTGCTGCACACAGAGGATATCAATTCCATGGCCTTCAGCATCGAGTCGCGCGTTCCGTTTCTCGATCACCGCCTGGTAGACCTCTCATTCCGTATGCCAACCGAACACAAGGTGCTTGGCGGCGAGACCAAACGAGTTCTGCGAGCAGCAATGCGAGGCATCGTGCCAGATCAGATCCTTGACCGCAAGGATAAGACAGGCTTCATCACCCCCGGCCATATCAAATGGCTGCGCGGCGAATTGGCCTACACACTCGACGGGTCGTGGTCCATACTGGACAGCTTTATCGATGTCCGCAAAGTGGAAGAACTCATCAAGGCCTACCGCAGAGGCGATACTCGTAACGCCCTCTTTGTTTGGCGCATTGCAATGCTGCGCTTATTCCTGCAAAAGAATCTGTAGTTCTCACTTGCGTTTGATCACATTGAGCTGACCCATCAGGATGCCTCGATAACGGTTTGAGACACTGACCTCGTCGCCATTAACAAGCTGCACCCTGGGACGTCTTCCCGGAAGTACGCGCCGAACATGACGCATGTTGATGATGTGGCTTCGATGAATACGGACAAACTCGCCCCCTGGCAGCACATCCTCGAAGTCGCCGATTGTTCTGGACAAAAGCAGCTTGGGCTCGTCGATAAAGAAGACCGTACTGTAATTGCCCTGACCCTCGATATGCACGATCGACTCGCATGGGCGCACCTCTATGCCTCGCGTGTGCGGGAAGGACACAACATCCGGTGTATATGAGGCAACTGGAGACCTTGCCATCATTACAGAAGCACTGGCCTTGTCAATCATCAGACGTCTGCAACGACGGATGGCCACATCAACATCAATTCCAGACGAGTGCGGGCTTAGCATGTACGTCAAACCAGGTACCGAGACAACATCTTGAAACTCCTTATCTGAGCACCAACAGATAAAGGGCACAGCCACGTGGTATTGTGTCCACAATGCAAGCCCCCTGCCGCTGTCGATAGCAGGATCGTAGACGATGATATCATACAAGCCTGCCGATTGCATGATCTGCTCAATCACATCGGCATGTGGATCTACACGCACGGCGATCTGCAGCATGTCACGTGTAGTCGGCAGAAGCCTTTCATAGAACTGCTGCTCTGAAGCAAGGGGCAGCGCAAGTGCAAGACGAATAATCATTGAAGTACTCCGAATGGTAGTGTAAAAAAACCTATGCCTTCTTATGTCATAGTGCTTTTACGACACCAAAGCGTGAATTGCTTGTAGATTGCATCATGTTCGACGTGTTTCTACAGCTAAGTGTGCCGCTTGTCTGCGGCGTACTCTACAAGTTCATTCCATCAGCGCTGCCTGCAGCTGACGTGCGCAAGATTATTAGCTCAATTGTCCTGAATGTCTTTATCCCACTGCTCACCTTCGGCGTGCTCAGTCAGGTGCACATCGGAGAGCATTTGTGGACGATTCCCATTGTCTCTATCAGCTCTGTACTTGTGGGGCTGCTGCTCGGATACATTGTATACGGGGTATTGCTGCGCAACAAGATGTCGCCTGCGGCAATCGGGTCGCTCATTCTTGCAAGCACATGGTGCAATGCGATGTACCTTGGACTTCCGATCACAACCGCTGTCTTGGGCGATGGGGCCAGGCATATACCGATAGAGTATGACTACCTGGGGATGACGCCCCTGCTGTTCTCAATAGGCACGATCATCTGTGTTCGCTATGGAACCGGTAACTCTTCGACTTCGTGGTCAGAGGGTCTGCGTCAAGTAGCAACGCTGCCACCAATGATCACTATCCTGGTCGCACTGGTCATCAATGTGGTAAACGTACCAATTGCGCCATGGCTTTCTGCGGCCTGCCTAAAAGCCGGCAGTGTTGTACCTCAACTCATGCTCTTTAGTATCGGCCTTAGCCTTTCGCTACCGGCTCTTAGAGCAATTCCGCAGATTCTTCCTGCTGTGGCAATCCGCACCATCGCAGTGCCCACGATCATGTGGGCAAGCACTCTATGGCTCATTCAAGACCCAACAACAGAGCGTGGAGCGATATTGGAAACAGCAATGCCCACGATGATGCTGACGATGGTGTTTGCTGAGAAGTACGGTCTCGACACAGGGATCCTTGCACAAGCGATACTAGGATCGACGATAGTTTCGATCTTTACTCTCTCGATGATCGCCTCCATGCTGTAGGCGTTGTCGCTGGTTGCTGATGTAACTTTGTGCGTATGTCAATCCTTCGAACACTTTTTTCGCGCATCGCTCGGCTGTACCCTCGTGAACATGGGAAGTACTCTTTGCTCATGCGCCTGTACTTTCCATATCTGGCCCCTACGAGCAGCTCACTGCTCGTGAGCACGCTGCGATATGGCATAAAGATGCGTCTGGATATCACGGAATATCTACAGGCCCATCTCTATGTCTTCGGTGATTACGAGCTTCCCACGATACGTTTCCTCCGATCTGTGCTGCGTCCGGGCGCAGTATGCCTAGACGTGGGCGCACAGATGGGATACCTTACACTGGCAATGGCCACTGCAGCCGATAGATCTACGATCGTGCATTCGTTCGAGCCGGAAGGCAATAACGCGAAGCGATTTCGTGAGAACATTCAGCTAAATGGGCTTACAAATGTTACGCTTCATCAAACAGCTGTCTCAACTGTTGATGGTGCGCTAAAGCTCTATTTGTCCAACGACCGCAACGCCGGCACACACAGCACTGTCTACATTGAGTCGAATGTCTCAACCGAGTTTGTTGAGATTCCTTCCGTTCGACTCGACACATTTGCCAACTCGCAAAATCTGTCTTCAATAGACATGATCAAGATTGACGTCGAAGGCGCAGAGATAGATGTGATCAATGGCGCTATTGGCGTGCTTGCGCATCACAAGCCGATTGTGATTACCGAGCTAAGCGATCACCTGCAGCAGGCGCGCGGACAGACCTGCACAGAGTTCAAAGAACTGATGCAGAAGTACGGCTATACGCCCTATAGTATCAACGATAACGGGACATTACGCTCGTGCCCGATGCAGGCGCCGCATGTGAACGACAACATCGTCTTCGTTCACACAGATTCGCCTCTACGCCCAAGCAACCTCGCATGAGAACGCTGCGTATTCTTGGCCCCTTTCCACCTCCATTTGGCGGAGTGGCCATACACTGTGTGCGGCTGCTTGAATCACTGCGTGAGAGAGGCATTACTGCAGGCGGCCTCTCGCTAGGGGGCTTGCCGGACTCGCTCCCAGGTGTTGCCTTGTTGCGTCCATGGACGTTTCTATCACGAAGCCCTGTGCACTATCATACAGACGAGGGTAACTTTCGGTGGATGCTCCTGCTGTCTGCACTCTGGAGACTTACCGGCACGAAACACATCGTCACGGTTCACTCGTTTCGTCATCGTATAGAATTCGCATACCCTTCGACACGCACACGACTTCGCCGCGCATACGAGCGCGCAGAGGCAGTGATCGCTATTAGCGATGAGGTTGCCGCAGCTCTAGACCATGAGCTCGGGCTGCGACACAAGCGACTCAAGGTTATCGCATCAAATCTGCCAATCAGCGCGTGGGAAAGGCAAGCCCCCTTGCCAGCCGAAATCCCTGAATCCTGGAAACAGGCCGAGGTTCGTTTCCTTGCAAATGCGGGTGCGATAACATCCTTCAATGGCAAGGATCTCTATGGCATTGACGTGCTGCTCGAGGCATTCTCGTTGCTGAGCGATCCGCGCTTGTCATTGTGTATCGTCATTGGAGGCGTGCGCGATACTCAACTCGCAGATAAGCTGATGCGTCAGGCAAGCACAGATGCTCGCGTATGCCTCGTGTATGAGCCGAACAGCGCGCTCGTTCCGGTGGTAGAACATTCGCACGTTGTGGTGCGTCCAACACGCACAGAGGGCGGTCCGTCGTTGACCGTCACAGAGGCAATGGAGCTTGGCAAGATCACTATTGCATCGGATGCTGTTACACGTCCTGCAGGTTGCGTCACATTCCGTAATGAAGATCCGGCGGACCTTGCCAGGGTGTTGAACCGATCGATGCACGATGTGCGCAACAATGTGGTAGCTACCTCAGCGCAGCCATACTCTGGCGCGCTCACACAGCTTGTGCATCTCTATCAGAAACTTGGATTCGTAGAGAATTCCTGACGCAATCGCTCGAGCGCAGCGAAATTCGTTAGCTCATAATGTATTGGCGTGATTGCAGCCCACCCATCGGCAACAGACAAGTCGTCTGCATCGTCCATCTCGTTCACGGTCAAGAACTCGCCCGAGAGCCAGTAATAGGGCCTACCTTGAGGATCTATACGCGTCTCGTAATTGTCCCTCCACTCGCTGTTACCCTGTCTTGTAAAGCGATAGCCCTTGAACGAAGCACGGTCTACATTCGGCACATTCACGTTGAGCAGTGTTCCTTGGGGCAAGTGCATACTCAGTAGTCGCGAGGCAACGGTGTAGGCAACTTCTGCAGCAAGCGTCATGTCAACCTTGTGGTCAAAGCTGGTGTGCGAGACTGCCATAGAAGGAATGCCCATCAGCGTGCCTTCCGTGGCAGCGCTGACGGTGCCGGAATAGATGGCGTTGACGCTAGCATTGGATCCGTGATTGATCCCACTGACAACGATATCGGGACGCCGCTCAAGCAGCGTACTCACACCAAGCTTTACGCAATCTGCGGGAGTTCCGTTGATCGCGAAGCCGAACATCTCCCCGTCGCGGTGAAATGGAGTAGCACGAAGTGGACTCGACACCGTGAGGGCATGTCCAACAGCACTTTGCTGTCTATCTGGGGCTACAACGACAACCTCTCCAAGTCTGCGCATTGCATGAACCAATGCATGAATGCCGGCAGAGTCTATCCCATCATCGTTCGTTACAAGAATGTACACCTTGAACAGCCCCTTGTTATCTCGTTAAGTCCAAATAGAAGATGTATGCCATGAGTGCCAGGAGTAACGTCATTCCCACCTGCTGCACCCTGATCTTGATTGATGTTGACACCTCTCTGCGGATCACTGCTTCAATGGCTACAAACACAAGGTGTCCACCGTCGAGTCCGGGCAGTGGCAACAGGTTGATGACGGCCAACGAAACCGACAATCCAGCCATGAATCCAAGGAATGCATCAAGACCCTGGGTGGACTGTTCGCCGGCCATTTCAGCAATTCTGATCGGTCCGCCGAAGGTTTGCTTTACCGTAAGGGTACCCTCGATAACGTGTACAACCGAGGACACAAAGGCACCAATTGTGCCGACAGTTCTTTCCCATGCCATTGAGGCCGCAGTAAGGGGCGCATAGGTAACTTTTGTGCGTTCGCCGCTAAATTCTGCCTTGAATTGTATACCGATCGGACCCTTCTGCGGAACAGTCACAGCGATCGGGACAACGTTCTGTGCACGCTGCACACTGATCACGATTTCGGAGCCAGCTTTAGCGCGGATACGCTTCTGCAATTGCGATACGGCAGCGATGCTCTCACCATTGATATCGATCACTTTGTCGCCGGCTTTTATGCCTGCAGATGCTGCGGGTGATTCGCCCACAACGGCCATGATCGTTACAGATACTCCTGATGGATGCAGCCCCAGATCTCGCTGAGAAGCGATCGCGGCAACAACTCTGCCGGCTGGTACAGGCACAAGGACATTGGAACCATTGCGATCTACAACAACGCTGCGATCATTTGTCGATTCCAGACTGACGATGCGCTCATAGATACTTCCCCACTCGCGCAGTGCAACGCCATCAACGGTCTTGATAACATCACCGGATTGAAATCCAAGCGAGTCTGCAAGAGAACCACGTTCTACATAGCCGATGGTTGAGGTAACCACGTCCTCACGTCCATAGGCTACAAGGATCGTCCAGAAGAACACAATGGCCAGGAGCAGATTCATGATCACGCCCGCAGAGAGAACAAACGCTCTGGCCAACGCACCTTTCGATCGAAACTCATACGGCTGTGGTTCTTTGGAGACAAAGTCATTGTCCATCGACTCATCAACCATGCCAAGGATCTTGACGTAGCCGCCAATCGGCAGGGCGCACAGACGATAATCCGTGTGCTCACCCAATTGCGACTGAACTTCTTCGGGAAGTTTGCCGAACGTAAATCCATTGATCTTGTTCCATCCCATCACCCGCGGCCCCATACCAAGGGCAAACACGTCGGCCCGCATCCCTGTCCAGAGAGCGGCGAGAAAGTGTCCCAGCTCGTGCACGAACACAAGCACGCCGATAACGACGATGAAGGAAACGATGTTGTTGAAGATGCCCATGATGATCAGAGTTGGTGTCGTTGTGTAAAGTCCTGTGCGAGTCGGCGTGCCTCTGCATCGATCTGCACGATATCCTCCAATGACGGATGAGACACGTGTTGCATGTGGCCGAGTGCCGACTCAATCGTTGCCGGAATGTCGAGAAAACGCAGGCGTCCGCTCAAAAACGCTGCAACAGCAATCTCATTTGCAGCGTTCACGATAGCTCCTGATGAGCCCCCTTGCTGCATGACCTCGTATGCGAAGTTCAGACATGGGAATCGCTCGGTGTCGGGCGCTTCGAATGTTAGCGCACCGATAGAGGCAAGATCCATGCGCGGTATGTCGAGAGCAAATCTCCGTGGGTAGGTAAGCGCATACTGAATTGGCACAAGCATTGTCGGCAGGCCCATCTGAGCCTTCACAGAGCCGTCAACAAACTGCACCATAGAGTGTATGATCGACTGAGGGTGAACGACCACATCAATCTGATCGGGACGCAGGCCAAAGAGCCAGAACGCCTCGATCACTTCAAACCCTTTGTTCATCAGTGTTGCAGAGTCGATCGTGATCTTTGCGCCCATCGCCCAGTTTGGGTGCTTGAGTGCCTGCGCAGCTGTTACGTCCGAGAGCTCTTCCTTTGTATGATTTCGAAAGGGGCCACCCGAGGCTGTAATGACCACTTTTTCTATGTCATCTCGATGCTCGCCAACAACACATTGTAGGATTGCGCTGTGTTCAGAATCAACGGCCAGCAGTGTGGCACCATACTCCTTGACGGCCGGCATCAAGACGGCTCCAGCGCTGACGAGAGATTCTTTGTTGGCAAGGCCAATGGTATGTCCGGCTCTGATGGCAGCCATTGTTGGCAAGACGCCACTAAAGCCAACCATTGCCGAGAGCACTACGCTGTTTCCGGGGTCGGCTGCGGCCTCGCATATTCCTTCGTCGCCACAGAGCACTTGACCTGTAAATTCCGGCATTGCGGCCTTGAACTCACGCCATGCGTATTCTTCGCGAATGGCAACACCATACGGAGAGAACTTCTTGACCTGTTCTGCGAGCAACTGCCACTTCGTGTTACACGTTATCCAGCGCAGTGCCTGCCCCTTGCCAGAACGCTCGAGAATATCGAGAGCCTGGGTGCCTATTGAGCCGGTCGAGCCGAGGACGGTGATTGTGGCGTTCTGATGATCGGTCATTACTGATACTGTCGTGTGATATCCTTTGTCGACCCGGGAACGTAGCATCGAAACTCTCCTGCTTCGATGGAATCATCTTCCGTGAGACGAACACGCAGAAAATACGACCGAAGCCACTTACGAAGTGTTTGCTGTCTATTACGTTCGATATAATGCACGATATACGGATGAGTTGCGATCGTAACACGCAGCGACCATGTTCCAGCGCGGAACTTTCGCAGCCAACGGTCGATGTCGCTCACAACACTGGCTGCTGAGAGTACTTTACCTGTGCCGAGACAGAACGGACATTCCTCGCTGGTGCGCTCGGCCATGCTCTGGCGAATGCGCTGACGTGTTACCTGAAGAATACCGAGCTGCGTAAGCGGATAGACCACGACCTTTGCACGATCGCGAGATGTCTCCTTCTTCATCTCGGTAATCAGCCGGCGCCTATTGTCTTCCTGCTGCATGTCGATAAAGTCGATGAGCACCATGCCGCCGATATCACGCAGCCGCATCTGACGAGCTACTTCTTTGAGTGCCTCGAAATTCGTTTTAACCGCATTTGCCTCCTGCGTGCGCTCGTTCGATGCACGTCCGGAGTTCACATCAACAACAACCATTGCTTCTGTATGGTCGAGGATCAGGTGTCCACCGCTTGGCAAAGGCACCCTTCGCGAGTGTGTTAAATGTACGTCCCGCTCAACACCGTACACATCGAACATCGGCCGCGTGTCTGCAAAAAACTCCAGGCGGTTCAGAAGGTGCGGCGCCGTCTTCTCCATATACGCTTTGAGATCGCGGTATACCTTTCGGTCGTCCACAACCACCTGCGCAACATCATCTTTCATCAGGTCGCGGATGACGCTGTGCGCCATACCTGCCTCTTGGTGCAGCAGTATCGGCTCTGTTGCCGTGCGCACATCACGCTCGATCTCTTTCCAATCTTCAACAAGGGTTGCAAAATCGCGCGCGACATCTTCTTCCGGCAGACCAGCTGCCGCAGTGCGGATGATACAGCCCATTCCTTCGGGAATGATCGACTTTGCGATTGCCCGCAGACGCTTGCGCTCTTTGGTTTGATAGATCTTACGCGAGATACCAATGCTGCTCTCAAACGGCAGCAGCACAACGTTGCGTCCGGTAAGGCCAACCTTGGTCGTGATGCGCACACCCTTTTGATGGTATGCATCACGCGTTACCTGCACGACCACCATCTGCTTTGCATGGATGTTGATCGTGATCTCGCCACTGCGTTTTGTGGAGAAGGTTGGCTTCTTCTTGCGAGATTCAACCTTTGACGTGCGAAGCGCTACGTCTGCAGATTGCACCTCTGTGGAGCTTGGACGTTCATCATCATCGTCGTCTGATGCGTCCTCTTCCATGGTAGAATCGACATCACTAAAGTGCAGGAATCCGTCCTGCTCGAGGCCGATATTGACAAAGGCAGCGTTCATCCCCTGAACCACACGCGTTACGCGGCCGAGGTAAATGTTTCCGACATGATGTTCTGTGTCGGGAGATTCTGTGAACAGCTCAACCAGCTTCCCATCCTCGGTAATAGCTATCCGAAGATGTGTCGACGTGGCATTGATGAGAATTCTGCGAAGCATCTAAAAAAAGAGGCCAAGTTGACCGTGGCGCCTTGTGTACGAGCTGACCGTTGCTTCCTTCCGGACCTGGCGGAGTTGGGCCTGACACAATCGCACGGGACTTGGCCGTGAGTGTTCCATTGTTAGGGGGTGCGAATATACATTACTTCTGCGTGAATTCTGGCACAAGACCTTGCCAACATTCCCAATAGTCGTTTTGAAGCTCCGCACATTGCATTGCAAATGCCGTCGGACGGCACACGAAGCGAGTTTCGAACATGAAGGCCATGGTTCCGTCGATCTTCGTCGGCTTCAATTCAACCTGCGTCATCTTCTTATACGTATCGGCATCTGGTCCGTGTCCGCTCATACAATTATGCAGCGACGAGCCCCCAGGTACGAATCCGCCCCCCTCTTTGGCATCATACACACCGTCGATAAGCCCCATGAATTCATTCATGAAGTTGCGGTGGAACCATGGTGGACGGAACGTGTCTTCTGCCACCACCCAACGCGGCGGGAAGCATACGAAGTCGATGTTAGCCGTACCAGGGGTATCCGTAGGTGCTGTAAGCACCGTGTAAATCGAAGGATCGGGATGATCAAATGTTACTGTGTTGATGCACTGATACTTGCGCAGGTCGTACTTGTACGGGGCATAATTGCCGTGCCATGCAACAACATTCAGCGGAGAGTGATCATATGTTCCCTGCCAGAGATTGCCCTGAAACTTTGCTACGACCTTGAACTCACCATTGCGGTTCTCAAACCATGCTTCGGGTGTCAGAAAATCTCGCGGATATGCCAGCCCGTTTGCACCGATAGGCCCAAGATCAGGCAGCTTGAGCAGCGCGCCGTAGTTCTCAAGAATGTATCCGCGCACGCCCCCTGAGACCTCTACACGGAACTTGATACCACGAGGAATCACGCAGATCTCATAAGGCTCTACGTCCACTATACCGAGCTCCGTCAAGATCTTCAGCGACCCTTCCTGGGGCACGATCAGCATTTCGCCGTCTGCATTGTAGAAGAACGTGTCTGTCATCGACGCATTGGCAGCATAGACATGTATCGCACAACCCGAGTGCGTTGTCAGATCCCCATTGCCGGCCATCGTTACGATGCCCTCCACAAATGTTGTGGACGTTGTCGGCAATGGCAGGGGGCTCCAACGAAGCTGATTCGGCGTTGTTTCTACCTCCGCAAATGGCGTCGAGCGGATGAGTCCGTTATCAATACGTTCATAGGGCTTATGCACCACAGACGGACGTATACGATACATCCACGTGCGCTTGTTCGCATTGCGCGGCGCCGTAAAGGCCGTTCCCGAAAGTTGCTCAACGTATAAACCGTGCGCTGGCTTCTGCGGCGAGTTCCGCCCCTCCGGCAGAGCTCCCTTGACGGCTTCCGTGGCAAACTCGTTGCCAAATCCACTCATGTAGCCCATCGATGTCCCTTTCGTGTGCAGCCTGTACCTATCAGCGCGCCCAGCAGGATTCGAACCTGCGGCCCGCAGCTTAGAAGGCTGCTGCTCTATCCAACTGAGCTATGGGCGCATGAGCCACAAAATACCAAAAAGGGACGTAGGGACGGGATAATGACTAGTGACCAATTACCAATTACCAATTACCAATTACCAATGACCAATTACCAATGACCAATGACCAATTACCAATTACCAATGACTGAATCTTGGGCGCCTTCGCTGTTCGCTGCTCGCTGTTCGCTGTTCGCTGTTCGCTGCTCGCTGTTCGCTGCTCGCTGTTCGCTGCTCGCTGTTCGCTGCTCGCTGTTCGCTGTTCGCTGTTCGCTGCTCGGCTCTTAACTCGGCACGATATCGTAGGCAGACAGGGCTTCGTCGATGATTAGGGGGACGTTGCCCCAGGGGGTTGGGATCAGGCCGGGATCGGTATGGACTGTGCCGGCTAGGGCGTCGGATTCGCGGCGGATGTCTGAGAGCCATCCATAGAGCATCGGGGAGACCGACACCTCGTGAGGGGGCTCTCCGTGTTGCTGCACGTACCGCTCAATGGAAACCATCAACTCTTCGAACGCATCAAACCATTCCATACGTAAATAACAACCAATATTCGTGCCAGTTACAGGTCATTTATTGCCCCCTGCCAACAGCCTATTATGTCGGTTTGGTTCCGTATGTTTGCAGTCTTTCCCGGGCCCTGGGGTTGTATCACAATATCACACCTCCACAGCATGCATGGAGGGCCGCATGTTTGTAGTGGAACAGTTTAGTATGTCTGATTCAGTTGAAGCAAAGAACTACTCGGCAATCGCCGATCTTATCTCCGGCGAGCTTGCTCCATCGGCGATGGGTGACGACGATTTCCGGTTGTTGTTCGAACAAAAAGTATCGACCCTCAAAGCCGATGACATGGTTCACGGTAAGGTCGTTTCGGTAACGAAGGACGAGATCCTTGTTGATATCGGATTTAAGTCGTTGGGTGTTGTACCCCGCGCTGAATTCGTTGGCGCAGAACTCCTGGCTCCAGGTGAAGTCGTAGACGTTTTTGTTGAGAAGATCGAAGATGGCGATGGCCGTCTGATGCTCAGCCGTCGTCGTGCAGACTTCATGAAGACGTGGGAAGAAATCCTCAAGCTTGCAGAAACACAAACGGTCACACAGGTTCGCATCCTCCGTCGCATCAAGGGCGGTATGGTTGTAGACCTGCTCGGTATCGAAGCATTCCTTCCAGGTTCGCAGATCGACGTGCGCCCAGTGCGTGACTTCGATGCATGGGTTGGTCGCACGATCGACGTTCGCGTTGTAAAGGTGAATCACCCGAGCGAGAACGTTGTTGTTTCGCACAAGGTGCTCCTCGAAGAGCAGCTCGCAGAACAGCGCGGCAAGATCCTCGAACTTCTCGAGAAGGGTCTCGTTCTCGAAGGTACAGTCAAGGCTATCTCCGACTTCGGTGTATTCGTAGACCTTGGTGGTGTTGACGGTCTTGTGCACATCACAGACCTTTCATGGGGACGCGTTACGCATCCAAGCGAGATCGTATCTCTTGATCAGCAGGTCAAGGTTGTTGTTCTCGACTTCGATGAGAACCGCAAGCGCATTTCGCTCGGCATGAAGCAACTCACGCCACACCCATGGGACCAGATCGGCGAGCGCTACGAGCCAAACTCACGCGTACGCGGCAAGGTTGTTTCGCTCACAGATTACGGCGCGTTCATCGAGATCGAAAAGGGCGTCGAAGGTCTGATCCACATCAGCGAAATGTCATGGACGCAGCACGTTAAGCACCCATCACAAGTGGTATCACTTGGTCAGGTTGTTGAAGCTGTTGTTCTGAACATCGACAAGAACGAGCGCAAACTTGCTCTCGGCATGAAGCAGCTCGAGCCAGATCCATGGAACGACCTCATGGCGAAGTATCCAATGGATTCTGTGCATAAGGGTATCGTTCGCAACCTCACGAACTTCGGTGTCTTCATCGAGCTCGAGCCAGGTGTTGATGGTCTCGTTCACATCTCTGACCTCTCATGGACGAAGAAGATCCGTCACCCGGGCGAATTCGTCAAGAAGGGCGACGAAATCCAAGTTGTGGTTCTCGCGATCGACAACGAGCATCGTCGTATCTCTCTTGGTCACAAGCAGATCACAGAGAACCCGTGGGACATCTTCGAAAATGAGTTCGCAGTTGGTATGGAAACAGAAGGCAAGATCGTTCGCCTGATCGATAAGGGCGTGATCGTTGAGATGCCACAAGGCGTTGATGGCTTCGTTCCAGTATCACAGCTTTCGTTTGCTCCAGTTCGCACGATCTCTGACTTCTTCAACGTTGGAGACAACTTGCCTCTCAAGGTCGTTGAGTTCGACAAGGAACAAAAGAAGATCGTTCTGTCAGCCGTTGAATATCTCCGCGGTCGCACTGCAGAAGACATTGCAGCATACAATGCGAACCACCCGGTTCCGAATGCTGACAAGTACAATGCAGATGGTTCAGCATCAGCTGCTACCACGATTGAGGACCTCGAAGACAGCACTCCTGTTGGAGAGTAGCGAGCAGCGAGTAGCGGACGTCATTCCCGCGGAAGTGGGAATACAGACAGGCTATAACAATAAGGGGCGAGTTTTTACTCGCCCCTTTTCTTTTATACCTTGCCCCCATGAACATCGATCACATCCTCGAAGAATTGTTCGCCATGACGTTTCATGCCGGCATAAAGCCAGGATTGGAACGTATCGAGCACCTGTGTGAGGGACTGGAGAACCCACAGCAACGATACCCTGTCATCCACCTTGCGGGAACCAACGGCAAGGGCTCCACAAGTGCCATGATCGCCTCGATCTTGGTCGAGGCAGGATACAAGGTCGGACTCTACACCTCGCCGCACATCCGGTCTTTTAACGAGCGCATTCGTATCGGTAACGAGCTGATCTCAAACGAAGACATCGCGCGCCTGGCGTTGCCTCTTATGGAATCTGCGAAGGCCGTCGGTGGCACATTCTTCGAGGTCACCACAGCTATGGCATTTCAGTACTTCGCAGAACGCCGAGTTGACGTAGCGGTGATTGAAACGGGTCTGGGTGGACGCCTCGACGCTACGAACGTCTGCATGCCCCTTGCATCAGTTATCACGTCGATCGACTTTGACCACATGGAGTACCTCGGCAATACACTTCCAGCAATAGCCGGCGAAAAGGCCGGTATCATCAAGGAGGGAGCTCCTGCAATCGTCGGTAGTGTTGACACAACGCTTCGCGGCGTGTTCGAGCGCAAGGCCGATTCATGCAGCACCTCGATTGTGTTCGCCGAAGATGTTGTAGGTGTTGAGGTTGACGCAATCTATCCCGACCTGACGATGAGCATTGCGGTCATGAAGGACGACATACGTCAGTACTATGTGGCCGACCTGGCCGGCGAGCACCAGGCAGCGAACATTCAGACGGTGATGGCCTCATTGCCAGCAGTGCGCAGCGTCTACTTCGTCGATGACGAGCATGTACGTGGCGGACTCCAGCACGTGCGGCGCAACATTGGCTTGCGTGGACGATGCGAGCTCTATAGGTCATCACCGCGTGTGGTGCTCGATGTGTCACACAACCCGGGCGGCATAGCAGCGCTTGTGCGCATCCTGCTATCATCGGGGATGCAAGCCCCCTTCAACATTGTCTTTGGTGTGATGTCGGACAAAGATGCCGATGGCATGCTCTCTGCGTTGCTTCCACTCAATGCCACGTTCTATGCGTGCGGGCCGCAGATCCCACGCAGTATGCCACATACAGAAGTGGCCACACGCGCAATTGCATGTGGCCACGTTGAAGTTGTTGATTGTGCGTCCGTTGCCGAAGCAACATCAAGAGCTGTTGCCTCAGGTGGAACTACCATCATATGCGGCAGTTTCCATGTTGCAGATGAGGCAGTTGCCTACCTCGATCAGCATCTTACCACTTGACGAGCGCAAGCGCGAACAGGATGGCATAGAGAACTTGCAGCTGAATCGTTGCAACATTGCCCTTGACAAGCGAACGCTTGTCGATATGCTGACGCATGTAGTTCACAATCCATCCGCCAAAGGCTGTGCCTACAGCAGCTACTGCATAGAGAAGCGGCTTGTTGTATGCACCAGCCAGCCACACGGTTGTGCCCAAACATCCGAGAAGGAAGATCGAGTAGATCAGCGGGGCAGCTTGTGTACCAAAGGTTACCAAGAGATGATTCTTACCGGTCTTGGTATCGCCTTCTGTATCTGGCACCTGGTTGATGAGCAGAATGTTCGTCGTCAGAAGTCCGGCAGGAATGCCAAAGTAGAAAGCATCCCAGCTATAGGCTCCTGTAACAACATAGTGCATGCCCATGGTGATCAGCGGACCAAACGCCATTCCGATAACGATCTCGCCAAGTCCATGACGAGCAACCAGGCGAAGTGGCGGTGCCGTGTAGAAGTATCCGAGGGCCAAACCAGAGAGTCCGATTACAAGGATCCCCGTACCAACAACCTGCCAGAGGAAGATGCCAATACCAAGTGCGATCAGCGAAAGCACAATGGCTACATTTTTTGTCTTCCTGAATTCGATCAGCCCCATTTCAATAGAACGTGATCCGCCTGAATACTGCGTGAAGTACTTCGTGTTACCTTGATCAGTTCCGCTCTTGTAGTCGAAGTAGTCGTTGAAGACGTTGCTCGCAAGGTGCAACAGCGCCACACCCAAGATGGCAAGCGTTGCATAGAGCCACTTGAGTGGAAGTCCTTCTACGCCCGCAGTGTAGGCAAGACCAATGAAGCATGGCGTTAATGCTGCTGAGAGGAAGGGGGCTCGCGTGATCACAAGCCATGAGATGATCTTGGTGCTTCCCTTGATCGGAACGTCTGCTAAACGGCCGAGCTCTTCGGTTACTCCGCAGAAGCCAACCTGCTGTCCGTTCTTGAATGTTGGCGTGATACGAATCTGCGCGCCGAACTTTTCGCCACCCTTGCGGATGAAGTTCGTCTCCCCTACCCATTCGCCTTCTTTGACCGCCGTTGCGAGCCAGCCTCCGAGGTTTTGAAGCACAACTTCACCGGGCGAGAATGCGCTTACACGCATGTTGCCAACAGCCTCTTCCTTGCTAAATCCAAACATTGCCTCAGCACCGGGACTGAACGTCTCGATGATCCCCTCCATGTCGCAGGTGATCACTGACTTGTCGAGCGTGGTTGCCATGATGGCTCCTGATGTTATGTGATGATGTTCGACAAAAATACGCTTGACCGACCCGTTGGTCAATATCAAAAGGATAACTTTGCACCCATGAACGTACTTCTTTCTGTGTCCGACAAAACCGGCATTGTAGATTTTGCGCTGGCCCTTCACAACCTCGGCGCTACTCTCATCTCCACCGGAGGTACCGCAAACGCGATATCCTCTGCAGGAATTCCAGTCAAGAGCGTAAGCGATGTTACAGGGTTCCCCGAGATCATGGACGGACGCGTAAAGACACTGCATCCGAAGATCCACGGTGGACTGCTTGCGCGTATGGATGTGCCAGAACATGTCGAGCAGATGCAAAAGCACGGAATCGATAAGATCGATCTTGTTGTGATCAATCTCTATCCGTTCGAGCAGACGCTGGCCAACCCCAACTCGTCTCATGAAGATATCGTCGAAAATATCGACATCGGCGGTCCTGCGATGGTTCGTGCATCAGCAAAGAACTACGAACACACCACGATTGTCGTAAATCCAGCTCGCTACGAAATGATCATTGAGCACCTTTCATCGCAGGGCTCTATACCGCTCGACGTTCGCGAACAGCTCGCGATGGAGGCATTCAGTCATACGGCGTACTACGACGCGCGCATTTCACAGTACTTTGCCGCCAAGCGTAACACGCCATTTCTCGAAGAGACGGCGATACCACTCAGGCTGGATCAGTCGCTGCGTTATGGCGAGAACCCACATCAGCGCGCGATGCTCTACGGCTCGTTTACCTCGAACTTCAAGCAGCTACACGGCAAAGAGCTTTCGTACAACAACATCCTTGATGTTGATGCAGCAACTGGACTCTGCGCAGAATTCACAGAACCAACTGTTGTTATCGTTAAGCATAACAACCCATGCGGCGTTGGCTCCGGCAACGACCTGCTCGAAGCCTACCGCAAGGCGTTTGCAACCGACACTGTTAGCCCCTTTGGCGGAATCATCGCTGTGAACCGTCCAATCGATATGGACTTCGCACAGGAAGTTCATAGTCTGTTCGCCGAGGTTCTCATTGCCCCATCCTTCAGTCAGGAAGCGCTCGAACTGCTGCAGAAGAAGAAAGATCGTAGGCTGGTCCAAAAGCCGTCCGAGGTCTCGCCACGGGCGCGATTTATCTTGCCCGTGAACATCCGCTCGGTTTCAGGGGGCTTTTTGGTTCAGGACGAGGATTCCATTCTCTTCGATGAAAAGGATCTGCGCGTTGTAACACAGCGCACACCAACTACTGACGAACACAAAGCGATGCTCTATGCATGGAAGATCGCAAAACACGTCAAGAGCAATGCGATTGTCTATGCAACATCTGATCGCTCATTGGCGATTGGCGCAGGACAAATGTCACGTGTTGATTCCGCACGCATCGCCGTGCGTAAAGCCCAAGATGCCGGCATCGACCTCACAGGTTGCGCCGTTGCATCAGATGCGTTCTTCCCCTTCGCTGACGGCCTCCTCCAAGCTGCCGAAGCAGGCGCTGCATGCGTCATCCAACCCGGCGGCTCCATCCGCGATGAAGAGGTAATCGCAGCAGCCAATGATAAGGGGCTCGCCATGATGTTCACAGGGACAAGGCACTTTAGACACTGATGCAGTTACCAATTCGTAATTCGTAATTAGTCATTCGTAATTCGTAATTCGTAATTAGTCATTCGTAATTAGTCATTCGTAATTAGTCATTCGTCTTCGACGCCTCATGCAGCACATTCAGATTATGCTGAACCTTGGCAAAGACGGTGTCTGGGGCGAAGTCGCCTGATTTTCTGCGCGTGCCTGCGGGGTGACTCATCATGAGCTCGATGGCCTGCTCGATGCGGGAGACAGCATAGATCCTAAACTTCTTTGCTTTGACGGCTTCGATGATCTCTTCGGAAAGCATCAGATCGCGCACGTTTTGCTGTGGGACCACAACGCCTTGCGTACCAGTGAGCCCCTTGTCTTTGCACACTTCAAAAAAGCCGGTGATCTTTTCATTGAGACCACCCACAGGCTGGATGTCGCCCTTTTGATTGATGGCACCAGTGATTCCCAGGTCTTGACGCACCGGGATATTGGAGATCGCGCTTAAGAGTGCGATCACTTCTGCAGTCGATGCGCTGTCTCCGTCGACACCACCGTACGACTGCTCGAATGCAATGCTTGCAGTAAACGAGATTGGTTGTGCGCGCGAGAACAATGATCGCACGAGACCCGATAGGATATAGACGCCCTTGGAATGTATTGGCCCACTCATCTGGACTTCGCGTTCGATGTTGATGATGCCGGCGTTGCCTGCGCTTACTGTTGCGGTAATGCGTGCGGGCTTACCAAACGAAACGATGCCGCTGCTATAGACCGTAAGACCATTGATCTGTCCTACCCGGCTACCCTTGACATCAACAAGAAGAATATCCTTCCGAATACTCTCACGGATTTCCATGTCTGCTCTGTTTGAGCGTTGCTTGCGCATACGCAGTGCGTGCTTGACATGTTCTGCACGCACTGCACGCGAATTCTTCGAACGCGCATAGTGTGACGACTCGCGAAGCAGATCGGCCGCATAGCTGAACTGAAGAGTAATCTTTTCCTGCGAATCGGTAAAGGCCACAGCCCATTCGATGATGCTCGCGGCTGCACCCTTGTCACAATGAAGCAGATTCTCGTCATTTGACATCATCGACAGGAATGAGCAGTAATTCTTGATCATGTCGGCGTTGCGCTGCGTATAGGCGTCGAACTCGGCATGGATCTTGAACATCTTGTGAAAGTCTTCGTCAGCCGCCCACAAAGCAAGGTACATTGATGGGTCGCCAAGCAGGATTACCTTGACGTCCACGATAATATGATCAGGCTTTAGTGTGTTGAGCTGGAACTGCGTATCAAGGGGCTGAATATCTAAGCGTCCGTAAAGCAGCACCTTTTTCAGTGTGGTCCATATCGCGATGTCGGAAAGCACATCGATCGCGTTCATGACAACAAAACCGCCGTCTGCTCGGAGAAGAGATCCGGCCCTGATGTGCGAGAAGTCACTCATCACAAAGCCCCGTGCATCCATGCGCTTCTCAATCGTGCCGAAGAGCGACGCATACGTGGGCGACGTCTCGATTGATATCGGTGCAGTCTTCGTATCGTAATTGTCAACGATCAGATTAATCGACGTGATCTGCTCGAGTGCGCGCGCAGCATCTTCTGTTGCTTCGTCTGCAGTGCCAGCATGTTTGGCTTGGTACACACGAACGTAGTCGTCTAGATGATCAAGGATCTGTGCTGATACACCGTCGAGATACTCACGCACACGTGTGCGTGGAAAACTTTGCTGTACGTCATCCAGTATTGATCGCACGAGAATTCCAACAGCCGCCTGGTCGTGTTTGTTGAGTTCTTTGCGGAAGTCAACGAGTACCCGCATCGACACACGTCCGATGTCGGCAAGCTGTGCTTGAAACTTTGTATATGCCTCCGATATACCGGATGCCTGATCGATCGTGAGCTTGCCGTCCTGCACAAGCTGATCAATATCGTCGATCGTAATCGGCTTGCCGTCGATGATCGGAAAGATCTCAGTCCGTGATGTGCCGTCCTCGTTTTGAAGCTGACCAACGACAAATCCTGCAGGACGGATCTTGCTGTCGAAATCTGACAGCACAGCCTTTTCACGATCCTGAAACCTTTGAATGATGGTGTTGCGTGTGACTTGGAACTGCTCTTCCTCAAAGAGCTGCGGTATGCGCCGTCGAATAACTGTTAGACACTCGTCCATCATGCGCTTAAAGACACGGCCCTCTCCGGCGGCAAACCTCATCAGCACTGGCGACTCTGGCTGCCGGAAATTATGAACGTATGCAAAGTCATACAGCGTAGGCTTTTCAGACTTGATGTCATCCAGGATCTGACGGATAGTGGTCATACGCCCGGTACCGATCACACCGGACGCCCAGATGTTGTATCCTTGACTTCGAATGCGTGCACCTAACTCGAGTGCTTCAACAGCGCGCGACTGGCCAACAATCCTTTTGAGCGGCTTGAGCTCCTTGGTGCTGATTCGAAACGGCAGCGCCGATGCAGGACATGTCCATCGTAGATTTTTTACCGGTACCTCGGTCTTTGCTGGCGTTTTCATCCTTTACCCCATTCATCTACTCTGCATAACTCGTGATAATCGCATGTCTGACAAGCTTTCTGTAGAGGCTTTACAGCAAACTCGCCGCTCTGCATGTTGCGTGCAATACCCCCAATAACCGAGAGCACCTCGGCATTTTGTTCGGCAAGGGGCTTGAGTGCAAACTCTCTTGCTGTGGTCCTCCAATCCGGCTGTTTGATTCCTGGGTCTGCCTTGGCAATCACAAAACTCGGATCCTTCATCGCAACGCGGTTCTGTGGTTCGTCTGTATTGTGGATCGAATTGCCAAACGACCTATACAATGCTGCCCATGGCTCTGCATCTACATTGTGATTGGCTAGCCATACCCGAGCGGCCTCGAGGTAGATCGGCATTTGCGAAAGCGTGCCCGACATAATCTCCTGCAGGCGGTACTTGCCCTCGACAGCAGGCTTGTAATCGTTGACGATAAATGTCATTTGTTCGCCAGAGTCGGAGACATCGATTCTGTCTATACGCCCCCTTATCGACAGTACTTCTGACGAATGTTCGCCGGGCACATGGATCTGAACATCGAGGTCCAGCTCCAGAAACGCTGGGTAGTGCTTTGTGGTTGATTGGTAGGCTATTTCCTGCTGCAGCCACTGACGAAGCAGGCCCGGACGCAGCGCCGTGCCAAAGAGCATATCCTGCTCAATCTGTGCGTATGCATGTGTCCACTCCCGCGTACGCATGCATTGATGCGCAATCGACTGCAACGTGCTCCAGTATTGGTCAGTGCGAGCCGGATCCAGACGTATCATCAATTGTTTTACGTCAAGAATTGATGAGGTACTCTCGTAGTCCTGTTGGGGCTGCTGTTGCTTGAAGAACTCAGCAACAACCTCATGAAGCATCGTGCCGCGCTCCAGTGGCGACAAACGCATATCCGAGATGTCAATGCTTTTAAGCCGCAGAATACGTTCTGCATAGTATCTGTAGGAGCATTGCGAGAACACGTCTAGACGCGAAGCGCTCACCGGACGCTGCAGTTCTTCTTGCACGACAGATGCGAGCTTTTCATCCAGAATGCTGCCTATGTGAATCGTCTGGTCGAGACGATAACGTTCTCCAGCGCACTTGCGAACATCACGCTTGGATACTGCTACGCGTGTAGAGGCAGACAGCAGTGCAGGGGGCTCTGCAGATACAACAACAGGCAGTGCATCGAGCAGTGACGAGGCGAGCGTTGCAGCGCCATCGATCTTAGCTGGTCGGGTAAAGACAAGACGTCCACCCTCTGCAACAGACCAGACAATGTCCGTAAGCGCCTGCACATACATACGCTCGAGCACATCCGGAATGATCTCGCGGTCTGCAACATGTTCCTGCAGACGCGGGAATTCCCCCTCGACCATGCCAAGCACATAGACACGTTTCCACGAACGGCAACGCAGCTCTGCCGGGCTTACAACGGCCGCACCACTGCCACTTGTGAACGTTGTGCTCGGACCTACAGCCTGAACAAGACTCCACCAGTTCACAACATGTTCATCAAACATCAGGTGCGATAACTGATGTCGTTCAGCAAGACTGGTGTATACATCAAGGCACTCAAGAAGTCGGTCGGTAGCAGGCACGCTTGATGCACGCGTTGATGCAAGCCCCATAGCATCGACTGCGCGACGAAGTGCTTCGGCAAAATCTGCTGCTCGGAGAGCGTGAGCAGATATGGTGGGTAATCTTGCTGCCAGGTCGTTCATGCAGGCGAGTGCACGTTCTGCGCGTTTGCGCTGGAAGTGCAGCGACGAAGCCTCAGGAGATTCATCATCCATCTCTCCTGCTTGTTCTGCAAGACGCTGAAGAGCAACATCTATGCGCTGCAACCACTTGGCAGGACCCTCGCCCCCTGTGATGCGTTCTTGTCGCGCTACTGCGATGATGTCTGAGGCGTTGTTGATAGTCTGTGTGATTTTCTTGTGCGACAAAAGCCGCTCTACATCTTCGCGCATCCAGCCGCGAAGCGCTACGTCGCACGCCGCACGAAGAGCAGTTGCTTCGGGCTCGGCAGACAATGGAATCGATGAAGCAGCCTCTAACGGCAGATCAGAGCGCCGGGCAAGATCTTCTATGATCTGACGGTACACCGATGCGCCAGGCACGCAGATTGCAATGTCGCGAAGTGAAACTCCGTGTCTAACATCATCTTTGATGCTTGCAATGGTGCGTCGAACCTCTTCTTCTCGTGATGGCAGCGCTACCCTGAATGTTGCGTACGAGGGAATTGACCGTACATCCTCTCCATGCGTCCAGCCTTGGGCGCCAAACCATGCGGCGTCGGCAACAGACACGCCCAAGCGGTCCAGAGTCCCAGAGCTTGATGGCAAATCGTCAGCAAACCCAACACCAACATCCCATCCGCATGCAGCCAGGGCTGCAAGGACATCTCTGTCAAGGGTTGTTACACCATGTGTTGCGATCATCACGCACGAGCGGACCTCATCTCCGGATGGGGTTCTGAGTGGACGTTCTGCAAGGGTTGGCAGACGAGCAAGTACCTCAAGCTCGTACCGCCCTCTGTCGCAGGCAAGCCCGCTATAAAGCACGATCAGCTTTCTCCATGCTGCGGCTATCTCGGCAAGAATGCGCCCCTTTCGCGATTGAGCATGCGCCAAGTCTGCAAGCTCATCAACTCGGTCGGGAGTAATGCCGTACTGGGTCCAGCGGACAAGCTTCTGCGATTCAAAGCCGATCGATGTAAGCATTGAGCTGTCGGCGATTACCTGACGTATCAGCACATCAACTTCATTCTCTGCAAGGATCGTCGGCACACCCGACAACAAATGTTCGCCCAGTCTGTGCACAAACGCGGCCATCGTTTCGATCATCGGCGGCTCGCCTGTTCCATGGTTCAATGCCCATGCCCTCAGCACCGTTTCTTTCTGACGTCTCGTTGGAACGATTACAATGCTCGATTCAGAGATATTGCGAAGTCCATTAGCAAGGTCTCCGCATTCAAGCAGCGCTCGAAACGTAGAATCGGACCGTGATGTTACCCATAGCGCCATAGAACAAAATGGTATCTGCGAGGTTATCTTCGCGATAATAATCGAAAGAGTTACAATATGACCCACGACGCACGAGGAAGCAAATCAGTGGCAGGCTTGTCGCTGTTTGCTCTGATTGCATTGATCGTCGCCAGCTGCAGCAGTGTGCAACCGGTGCGCGTGCTTGAAAAGGATTCGTACGCTGTCACCGGCTCGCTCGGGGGAGCATTTATCCCGGCAAAATCGCCGGCCGGCATTCTCCCGTACCTTACAGTAGGGGGCGCGCATGGCGTAACAGATGATCTGACGATGCACGGCCATGCACATTTGCTGCTTGCAGCCCTTGGCGTTGCTGGACTCGACTACGGGGTAAGTTATCGTGCTCTGGCACAAAACGGTTCGGTTCCTGAGGTTACTGTTAGTGGTCAACTCTTAATGTTTGCCAAAGTCTCATCAGAACCTAACCCTCGAGTATACCCGAACTTCTCTGCCAATGCCTCATGGAAGGTTGGCGAGTCGTCACTTCTGTACACAGGCTCACACCTCACGTACCAGTTCAACAACAGCGAGGTGTTCGTGAGCCCCTTCGTAGGGTACCAGTTCCCTGTGAGCAAGACATTTGATCTGCAGATCGAGGGAACGTGGCAGGCTGCTAATCGCAACACATCGGCAGGTGTGTTCGAGGGGCTTTCTTCGATTGGCGGCATGGGATCGTACGGGTTCTACATTGGAGGGGTCTACAAACTATGAACAAGCATATCCTAACAACCGTTGTTGTGGCATCGATTGTTCTGCTCCAGGGCTGCTCGATGGATGCATTTCTATTCAACAATCTTGCAGTAAACGAGTATAATCTCTCAACTGCGGTTATTCCTGCTGCACAGGTTGAAGCTGTAACATTGAAAAGCGGCACAGAGACGATCTACGGATTCTATGTAAAGCAGCCCGACACGCAGCGCGTAGAGCCGCATCAGGTAATCCTGTATTCGCACGGCAACAAGTACAACGTCGAAGAATACTGGAACCGTGTCGAGCTTTTCTATCGTGCCGGATTCGACGTCTTTATCTACGATTATCGTGGGTACGGCATGAGCACTGGCAAGAGCTCTGAGCAGGGGCTGCACGAGGATGCAACATCGGCACTTAACTACCTGCGCTCACGCAAGGATGTAGATACCACGCAGATCGTTGATTATGGATACTCGCTCGGTGGCGTTCCAACGATGTACTTGGCTGCTACTCAGCATAAACCAAAGTGTGTCATCACCGAGGCAATCTTTGCATCCTCGGAAGCACTAGTGCGCACAGGAACATTGTTAGATGTGCCGGGTAACTACATTATGGAAGGTGCGTTTGACAACGTAGGCAATGCGCGTGTTCGCACTTCTCCGTTGCTCATGCTGCACGGCACACGCGACTCGTTTGTGCCGTTTGAGCCGCACGGCAAGCCCATCTTCGAGGCAGCACAACAACCGAAGGTGTTGCGCTTAATCGAAGGGGCAGACCACACAGAAGTGCCAAGCACATTGGGCGAAGAGACGTACATCGAGATTATTCGCACGTTCATCAAAGGCAACTAACCGTGTTCACAGGTCTGGTCGAAGAAAAGGGGCAGGTTCTTCATGTTGAGCAAGGGGCTCATGGACGCAGGCTTGAGATCGGCTGTTCGCTCGTGCTCTCTGATGTGCAGGTAGACCACAGCATCGCCGTCAACGGCGTATGCTTAACGGTTGTTGCTTATACGGATTCGTCATTCACAGTTGATGTAATCGAAGAAACCCTTCGCAAGACCACGATCGGATTCTTAGAGGCTGGGTCTCCGGTAAACCTTGAGCGCGCGATGCAGCTCGGCGCGCGCCTCGGTGGACACATTGTGCTGGGTCATGTAGACACTGCTGGCGTAGTAGAAGAGATCTCTGCCGTCGACCTCGACTGGAACGTCTGGATCTCGTTCCCGCACGAATACCGGCGCTACCTGATTCCTGTTGGATCGATATGCGTCAACGGAGTGTCTCTCACAGTGGCAGAACTCGAGCAAACGCGCTTCAAAGTATCCATCATTCCGCACACACTTGCAGTAACGACGATCGGCAACCTCGGCGTTGGCGACGGCGTTAATCTGGAGTTTGATGTGCTGGCGAAGTACGCGGAGAGCGCCTCGCTTTACTCTTCTTCGAAGCCCGCAGGAATGTAGGTTGTGCGCGGTTGATGTGCTGCGCGCCACGCAACTCGCGAGGCAAGACGCGTAATGGCCACAAGGTCGGGCATATTCAGCTTAGCAATCTCATCGGTCTGCTTGTGATAGTCCTTGTGCTCGCCCGTAAAGTAAAAGAGCACAGGCACCTTCTTCATCGCAAATGATGCCTGATCACTGCGGAAGAAATACTGTTCAATATCGTAGGCCAACGTAAAGGGGCGAGCAGCGCTTGCGTTTTCTTCTTCGTTGATGCGCACCAAATCTGGACATCTCTGATTGCCCCCTATTGAGAGCTTGCCGTCTTCCGAGCGTCCGATCATATCCATGTTTATCATCGCTACGCAGCTCTTCATCGGAAGTGGCGTATTTGCCACGTAGGCCTTTGATCCGAGGAGCCCCTTTTCCTCTGCTGAAAATGCTATAAAGACGACTGATCTGTCTGGACGTGTCGATGAACTTGCAAGGGCTTCCGATACAAGCAGGATGCCTGTTGTTCCAGAACCGTTATCATCGGCACCGTTAAAGATCGAATCGCCTTCAGCATTGGCCTTGCCTACTCCAACATGGTCGTAGTGAGCGCCCATTACGACGTACTCATCTGGGTACTTGGCACCGCGCAGCATGCCTGCAACGTTTACGGCCGGGATGATATCCTTTGTGAGCGTGACCTTGCAGCTGACAGAGAGCATATCTGCATCGCGCACTTCGCGGGAATCTGGTACAAGCGACTTGTCGATTCGTGTGACGACTGCTACAAGAGAATCAATACTGCCGAAGACCGCATTTGCTACAGCATCTCCAACGTGAATGACTGGTATGCCCGCTCGTTTTTCATCCAGCTGAAGTCCACCAGATCTGCGCGACCCCGTGAGCGACCGCCAGCCATGCTCATTGAGCATGAGCGAGCGCTTCGAGCGCGGGGCATCAAGAATAAGGACAGCAAGCGCGCCATGCTTTTCGGCGTTGGACTTTTTATGATCGGCAAACGAGTAGCGCGTCCAACGTTTGCCGTTAAACCTTGCGGTGTCCTCATGTTCCGGTTCACCACGGAACACCACAACAACGGCGCCCTTGGCATCAATAGAGGCATAGTCGTCATAATCATATTCAGGTGCTGTGATGCCAAAGCCCGCGAATACTACGCGAGCATTGCGTACCTGACCCTCCCCAGTTTGCTCAAACGGTACAAAGCCCTTCTTGAGAGGAAGCTCAGTTGCTACTCCAGCGATGCTGAGCATGAGGTTCGTGTTTGCCTTTGACGTATCGAGATCGCGCGTGATCAGGTTGTACGGCAGCTTGAACCCATCCTTAGCAAGGGGCTCTAAGCCCAGTTTGCGGAAGTGCTCTGCAATGTAGTCTGCTGCCTTATCGAGTTCTGGCGATGGCGTATCGCGTCCGCGCATCTCATCTGATGCTAGGAAGGAGACGTGTTCTGTTGCGCGAGCTACAGTATAGCGTGCATCGGCATCTGCCGGGAACGGCACCTTGCGTTCTCCATCACCAAGACCAAGAATGAGCGATGCAAGTGCAAGTAGAAGGAAAGAATTCATCAGCGTTTGAAGACTATGGCAACCTGCATGCCGGGCGTTTGACGTTCAAACGTGACCAAGTCTGCGAGTTGAGTGGTAAGAAACACCCCACGTCCACCAGGTTGCTCTCTGCGTTCTGGCGAGCGTGGGTCAGGCAGCGATTCAGGCGAAAATCCTTCGCCGTAATCGCGGACGAGTATACTGATTTCGTCTGACGTCACATAGACGGAAATGTCAACAGGCAGCTCGTCGGATTCCTTGTTCCCATGCACTATCGCATTGGCCACGATCTCCATCACAGCCACCCGCATGTTGATGCGCCGCTCATTGGTTAGGAACAGCACTTCCGGGAAACTCTCCAGAAATGGTCCTATAGCCGCCAGGGCTTGTCGACTGCTCGGTATTCGCGCTGAACGCGTCATCTATATTCTCACTATGCAGCGAAGCAGCACGTTCGGTAGCTTTCGAGTCTGTGTTACATTGATCGTCTGGAATTCGTACCAACCCGAGAGTGATAACGTAGAACCAGCCATTGTAGCGTAACGGATTGCCACTTCCGGTCCGATCGAGTGAAGCGAACCTGTCAGCAACTGCGGCACACCGATTGCAATACTGCGCTGATCAAGCGTGTAAAGACGCAAACCGGTATGAATCGAGGCAAGGGGCGTAACATTCGTTGCAAGCAAGAGCTTAACAAGGTACTCTAGGTTGCCGGTCTCGGGCGACTCAGCAAAGGCGCCCCATTGAAGCGATGCTCGCTCGAAGTAACGAAACAGGATCTGTGATTCGAAGTTGAACGTTGGAGTAAGCCTTACACGCAGGGAGTCTCGATACGAGATCTGCCTAAATGAGAACGATCGTGCCGCAGAGCTGAGACCATCGTAGTCGTATGCTGTGTAGTTGGCAAGAATCTCGAACTGCGGCTGCATGGTAACACCGGATGTATGCAACACGAATGAGGGCGTGAGCCGCAGAACACGGTTCACGTTATTAAAGGCGCTTCTCGTGGCGCGCAGAAAAACAAGATGCAGATACTGTCCAGAGAGTCCAAGGTTCATCGAGAGGTTCGACGAAAGCTTTCGTGACCACGAAGCTGTAGCTATCGTTGAGAGTTCATCGCGGTCGTCATCATTCAGCGGACTCGGTGTGTCGTATCTCAGAAGCCATCCCGATATATCCAGACGAAACGTGTCTCGCTCTGTGGGTAGGTACTCGCCCCTTGACAGAAGCCGCGTGCGAAAGGTCTCATTATCTCGTTGAAACTCCTGCGCCCGAACTGCCTGCAGCGATGAAGGTATAAGGCCAAAGACATCCTGTACGCCATTCTGTTCGGAGCGCTGATATACGGCGCCACTTATGTAGGCTGTGATGTTCTGAACGCGATACTGCACATGGGCTTCGGCATCGATCGCAAGCTCGGAGAGCTGACGACTAACAGACGTGAGTGCTAAGTCCTGCATTGGCGTGTCGTACGATCTATCAATGCTGTTCGAGAGCAACGAACCAGAAAATCCGATCCCTAATTCTGGGGTGATACCATACGAGATGTCGGCAAAGACCTGCTGAATGTTCTCACGACGCTGCTCAACGTTAAGTGGTAAGCTCGGCGAGACGCTGGTAAAGAACTCACGTCCGCGAAGTGTTGACTGCGCAGAGAGTTTTAGCGAAGTGCCTTCGTCGATGATGCGAGACACTCTGGCAGAGACATCAAGATCCGTGTTTGTCCTGCGCGTATCGAGCTGCTGCCAATCGGCAATGGCATTGCTCGAGATATCCCAATCATCAACGAGGTAGTTATCGAGCGTGCCTTTCATGATGGCAATGGGTCCAGTTGCCTGCACACCCAGCTGCGAAGATGATTCGAGTCCACCAAGTGCCTCCACAGTAGCCTCAGGCATTGGATTATATACCAGTCCAAGAGCCCCATTGATGCGTTGCAGCGAATTGAGTCCGATACTTCGTGAGTCTTGCGAAAGAAGCCAGCCCTGACGCAGAACTGTGCGCAGTGTGGCGGCAACTGGAACCTCCCATGCGATCTGCGACTGCTGATCATCACGAGTTGCAACAGATGCGGTGCGAAATGCTGAAGACCTATACTGATTTACAAAACGGAACTGGCCAACAGATGTCGAAAGATCAACATCTGCGTTACCGGTCCACACAAACGTGTTCGTGATCTTATCAACGCCGAACTCTATGCCTTTGCCGGGCACGCGCTCCTGCGGTGTGAGTAGCGACTGGAGTTGCTGCGCATAACACGATGATGCTGCAAGGATCAAACCCAGCAGCACGGCAATGTGCTTATGAGATAACTTCCAGGCGTGCAAAAGCCACCATGAGTTGTTTGCGTTGTCCGTTGTCGAACAGGACAGTTGCCTTCTCGGACTGACCTGTACCTGTAACGGAACTTACAGTACCGTTGCCAAACATCGGGTGTTTAACGCGTTGTCCGGTTCGAAGCGTCGGTGTTCCCGCGCTTGGCGCCTGCGCATTGCGCGATTTGGGCTGCGACACGCTTGTATAGCGCTTCGGCATCGGAAGCTGCGAATATGACGAGCCGCTCTCGGGCATTTGCGAGTAGCTCGAGCCGCGCGGCTGCGGCCTTGCCGGCTGCGGTGTCTGCTTGATCGATGCTCCGTGCTGGGCCATCGATCTGCTGGAGGGGGCTAGACACTCGGCATCGATCTCGGCAAGGAACATCGACGGACGCGAGAACACGAGCTCGCCAAAGCGGTAGCGCCTCTCTGCATACGACAGGATCAGTTGCTCGCGAGCGCGCGTAATGCCTACGTACAGAAGACGTCGTTCTTCTTCTTGCTCTGCCGGGTCTTGTTCTGCCTTTGCAAGCGGAAAGAGTCCCTGTTCGAGTCCTGCAATAACAACCAGCGGAAACTCAAGCCCCTTGGCAGCGTGCATCGTCATCATAGCTACACGATCATTACCTGTCTGCGGATCATCAGCATCACTCAAGAGTGCGATCTGCTCCAGGTACGAGACAAGTGTCATCTCTTCGTTGAGTTCCTGCTGCTCGGCGATGTGATCGAGAATGCGCTCGATGTTATTCCACCTGTCCTGCGCATCATCTGTCTGCTGCAGTCGATACATCTGCGGCAGACCCGTTGCATCGATGTAGGCCTGCGCAAGCGAGGCAGGAGAAAGTTCGCTGAACATTTCCTGATAGCGCGTGATGATGCCCACAAAATCATTTACGGACTTGACCATGCGTGCCTGGAGCATCGGCACTTCATCAACACGAAGCAGCGCTTGAAACAGCGATAGGTTCTCGCGCACTGCAAACTCCTGCACGCGCTCGAGACTTGTTGCACCGATGCCGCGAGCCGGCTCATTGATCACGCGCAGGATGCTCTCGCTATCGTCGGGGTTGACAAGAATGCGCAAGTATGCGAGCACGTCCTTGACCTCTTTGCGCTTGTAAAAGCTCACACCACTAACAATGTGATACGGCATGTTCGATCGCCTGAGGGCATCTTCGAGGGCCTGTGACTGTGCATTCGTACGATACAGAATCGCAACGTCTTTGGGCGAGTAGCCACTCGAGGAGATACGCGAGCGTATCGTGCGTGCAATCGTTTCGGCCTCTTCCCTATCGTCACGACATGCAAGCACCGTAATCTTCTCGCCTTCGGTGTTATCTGTCCAGAGCTCTTTCTTGAGCTGCGATGTATTGCGTTTGATCACGCTGTGTGCTGCGGCAAGGATCACCTTTGTTGAGCGGTAATTCTGCTCGAGGCGCACAACTGTTGCTTCAGGGTAATCGCGTTCAAAGTCAAGGATATTTCGAATGTCGGCACCACGCCAGCGATAGATACTCTGCGCATCATCACCCACAACGCAGAGGTTGCGATACTTGGATGCAAGCATCTTGACCACCTTGTACTGCGCGCGGTTGGTATCCTGATACTCGTCGACCATGATATAGCGGAACCGATTCTGGAGTTGCTCCAGCACATCTGAGTTGTCTTCCAGAAGTCTGATCGTGTGCAGCAGGAGATCGTCGAAGTCCATTGCGTTGCTCTGCTGCAGACGCTTTTCATACAGCTCAAAGATCTGTCCCGTCTGCTTGTCGGTGATCGAGTTAGCCGTACGTGAGAACTCCTGCCACGAGATCATGTTGTTCTTCGCATGCGAGATGCGCGAGCGCACACCATTGGGTGGCAGCACCTGCTGCGAGATACCCATCTGGTTCATGATGGCCTTGATGGCCGAGGCCTGGTCGTCGGTGTCGTAGATCGTAAACGTTGGTGTAAATCCGATCTTCTCTGCGTACTGACGAAGCAACCGAGCAAAGATGGAGTGGAACGTGCCGGCCCAGATTGAGCGGGCTGCAGAGCCCCCTACCAGGTGCGTGATACGCTCCTTCATTTCCTGGGCGGCCTTGTTGGTAAACGTAAGTGCAAGCATGCTCTCGGGGCGGACACCACTGCGCAGCAGATATGCCATGCGGAACGTGAGCACGCGCGTCTTGCCGCTGCCTGCACCGGCGATAATCAGCACTGGACCATCTGTTGTGCGCACGGCCTCGGCCTGACGCTCGTTCAGACCATTGAGTAATTCGTTTGCAGGGGGCTGTTGGTTTTCAGGGATAAGTTGCAGCATCAGAACTCTACAAACCCCGTTTTCTTGTATACCTTCCGTAGGGTCTTACGTGCTCTGTCGCGCGCATGCTCGGCGCCTTTGCGCAATGTTGCTTTGAGTGATTCCTCGTCGGCGCGCAGCGCTTGATACTTCTCACGCACCGGACGCACAAATGCAACGATTGCCTCGCCTACAGCTTCCTTGAACTCGGCGTAGCCAAGTCCTGAAAACTCCTGTTCGATCTCTGCGTACGTCTTGCCCGTCGTGATATGATAGAGCGTCATAAGGTTTGCAACACCCGGACGCTTATCGGTGTATTCGATCGTGGTGCCGGAATCGGTAACGGCGCGCTTGACCTTTGAGCGAATCGCATCGTCGGTGTCCACCAGGAAGATCGTTGCCTTCTCGTTAGAGTCCGACTTCGACATCTTCTTCTCTGGTTCTTGAAGCGACATGATCTTTGCGCCCACCTTCGGGATGAAGGGCTCAGGTACGGTAAACGTTGGCGAGTAGTGATGGTTAAATCGCTCTGCCAAGTTGCGTGTAAGCTCGAGGTGCTGACGTTGATCCTCGCCCACGGGCACGAGGTCTGCGTTGTAGAGCAGAATGTCGGCAGCCATCAGGATTGGATACGTAAACAATCCTACATTCACGTTGTCGGCATGCGTTGCGCTCTTGTCCTTGAACTGCGTCATCCGCGAGCACTCACCGAATCCCGTCATACAGTTCAGCACCCATGCCAGCTGCGAATGCTCCGGCACATGCGATTGAATGAACAACGTCGATACGTATGGATCGATTCCTGCGGCGATGTACATCGCAGCCACATCAAGTGTGCGTTTGCGCAGTTTGGCCGGCTCTTGCCTGACCGTGATTGCATGCAGATCCACGACGCAGAAGAGCGCCTCGTATTCGTGTTGAAGTTCTACCCAGTTACGCAGCGCGCCAGCGTATTGTCCGATCGTAAGATCGTTCGTGGGCTGCATCCCCGAGAGAATCGTCTTTTTTATCTGTTTTTCGTCTTCCATACGTGGCAAAATACCCACCATCGACGTCATTGACGCATTTTTGTACATGATAGGATTTGGATGCTACCGCATCGTCGACGGCAACGACGAACACCTGCGTGCTGTGCAGCACGCCCTCGCCTCGGGCGTAACCCTTTTCGACACCAGCTCCAATTATGGAGATGGGGCTAGTGAGCGCCTTGTAGGGAAATTGCCCATGGCTGAGTTGCCCATGGCCTTGGCCCAACTTGAGCCGAGATCCCTCGCTGCTGGTGCAGCTCGGGATGACGCTTCCAATCGTGTGGCTAACGCCACAGTTATAACAAAGTACGGCTATCTCCAGGGCACGATGCTCGAATCTGTCAAAGCGCTCGAGAGCATGGGCGTAGAGATCCCTGAGGTTGTCAAGCTCTCTGATTCGCTATGGCACTGCATCCACCCCGAGTTTCTTGAGCAGGCCTTTCAGCTTTCGTGTGAGCGCATGAACAGGACCTCGCTTGACGTTGTGCTCCTGCATAATCCTGAATACTACCTGCAGCATGCGCATCAGAACGGCATTGCCCTTAGCGAGGCGCGCGAGGAGCTGTACCGTCGATTTACGGAGGCCTTCACGTGGTTTGAGGGCGCCATTGCGGACGGACGTCTGCGTGCCTATGGCGTAAGCTCGAATACGTTTGCCTATCCTGTTGATGCAACAGATGCTGTGTGTCTTGCTCGCACGCTCCGTGCAGCCGAAGAAGCAGGTGGCAAGGGGCATCACTTTGCGTATGCCCAGATGCCATTCAATCTTATCGAGCATTTTGCCGCGACCAGCCTCAACACGCCAGCCCGCAGCGGCGCTGCAATGCAGACGCCACTTGAGTTTGCCAGCGAGAACAATATTCACGTGCTTGTGAACCGTCCGCTCAACGCCATTGTAGACAACGATCTCATCCGTCTTGTCTCGCACTCCATGCCGGAGCACATTGTGCATCCGCAGGACATAGAGCACCGCATTCATGAGATGGAGACGCGTGAGCACGATCTGGCCAACAAGCTCCAAGCAGAGGGTACACTCTCCGAGCGCGACATCCAAGTTTTGCACGAAGCCTTCCGTGTTGCCGGTGCGCTGTGTCAGTCATGGTCGCAATTCCAGGGCCTGATCCACTGGCGCGATATCGAGCGTTCGTACCTTGCTCCGCGCATCAACGCAGCCGCTGTGCTCGGCGCTAGCAGCGCACATGCTACCGAAGTTGAGGAATACATTCGCGACCTTACCAAGCTGCTCACGGACCTCGACAC
This sequence comes from Ignavibacteria bacterium, assembly GCA_046300675.1. Classification (GTDB taxonomy): domain Bacteria; phylum Bacteroidota; class Ignavibacteria; order Kapaibacteriales; family Kapaibacteriaceae; genus UBA10438. The sequence goes on along the minus strand of JBKCLO010000167.1, from coordinate 1,711 downwards.
CATGTACGCTCAGGACGAAAACGCCTCGCTCGAGGAGCTCCGCACAGCACTTGCCAATGAATTCCAGATGGACCCCGAAAGCCCCCTACAGCACATCGCCATCCATACCCTTAACTGCACGGAAGGCGTTGGCACCGTCCTCGTCGGCATGCGCCGTCCCCAATACGTGGACGACATCCTCGCCGCCTGCGACCTGCCACGTCAGCGCTATACACGCCAAACATGGGAGCGCGTTGCAGAACAACTGAAGCGGCTCAGCGAGTAGCGAGTGCGACATCGTAATTGGTAATTGGTAATTGGTAATTGGTAATTCGTAATTCGTAATTCGTAATTTCCCCCATGCCTCTTCCTCTCCTCATCGCCCCTTCCCTGCTTGCATCGAACTTGCTGAACATGGAGCAAGACATTCGTGCGTGCCAGGCCGGTGGGGCAGATCTCTTGCACTACGATGTAATGGACGGACACTTTGTGCCGCCGATAACATTTGGGGCAGACTTTGTAAAGATGATAAAGGGGCTAACCACCCTCCCTATTGACGTGCATCTCATGGTCAACAACCCGGATCATCAGCTCGAGCTCTTTGCTGATGCTGGTGCTGATTGGATCTCGGTACATGCCGAAGTAACGCCGCATCTGCACCGTACGTTGGGTCGCATTAAGCAGCGTGGCTGCAAGGCCGGTGTTGTACTCAATCCTGCAACGCCACTTGAGTATGCCTTTGAAGCAGCCGAGTCGTGCGACTTCATCTTGCTGATGAGCGTTAACCCCGGCTATGGCGGACAAGCCTTTATCCCATCGTTTTTGAAGCGCTGCGAACGCCTCCGCACGTGGCTCGACGCTAACGGCATGTCGCACGTGGAGATCGAGGTAGACGGCGGCATCAAGGTCGATAATGCAAAACGTGTGATTGAAGCAGGTGCCAACGTGTTGGTTTCGGGTTCGGGTGTGTTTGGTGAAAATGTTGCCGAGAGAATCAACGCGTTAAGGGGCTGAGTAATACCCCTGATACCATTCCACAAACCTATGTAATCCATCGCGGAGTGAGGTGTTAGGCTTAAACCCCGTGAGTTCCCATAAGTCTTGACAGTCGGCCCAGGTTTTCTCGACGTCGCCGGGCTGCATGTCCACATAGTTCTTGGTAGCCACGACGCCCAATTCCGACTCGAGGATTTCCACGAATTCGAGCAGGGATACAGGAGCCCCGTTGCCGATATTCATAGTGGAGAGTGGAGAGTGGAGAGTGGAGAGTCCAATGATCCTTACTACCCCCTCGACGATATCATCGATGTAGGTGAAATCGCGGCTCAGGTTTCCGTGGTTGTAGATGTCGATGGGCTTGCCGGCAAGGATGCTCTGGGCAAACTTGAAGTAGGCCATGTCGGGACGTCCCCACGGACCATACACGGTAAAGAAGCGCAGTCCGGTGCAGGGGATGTTGTAGAGGTGGTTGTAGCACTCGGCCATCAGCTCGTTGGTGCGCTTGCTTACCGCATACATGCTGGCCGGGTGGTCTACCCTATCCTGCGTCGAAAACGGCACGTGCGTGTTGTTGCCATACACGCTGCTGCTGCTGGCATACACCAGATGCTCGGGCATGTGCGTGCGGCACGCCTCCAGGATGTTCAGAAACCCAAGTATGTTCGACGACACATACGCCTCGGGATGCTCGATGCTATATCGCACGCCTGCCTGCGCCGCTAAATGACATACA
>JBKCLO010000166.1:0-8584 GCA_046300675.1 Ignavibacteria bacterium | reverse complement strand
TCCGTGCACATCGAAGTTGTTTGGCTTACAACGAAAAGCTAGGTAGTGCCATTTGACGAACTGGTCATAGTAGTTGATTGCTGGATCGTACGGACTTTGCACAGTCTTTAGTTTCTTGACGGCATTGACGAAGTCAGCCTTCTCCTCTGACGTCAGGCTCTTTACATTTTTTCTAATGCGTGTAGTGCCTGGCTGAAGAGGATCTGCCGTCGTGCATGCTGCAAGGGCTATGGCGCAACCGAGAAGAAGTGAAGACCAAAGAAATCTCATGATCATTTGCCGTTAGTGGTGTTGCAAGAAGATAGGCAGCGTAAATTACGCTTCTTCGGCACATCGAGCCATTGAGGGCTCGCACAAATGCGCCCGCTACAATCTCTTGGAGAATCCTCATGCTTCGCTTTCTGACGTTTATCTGCTGCGCCGTGCTACTTACCTCACAAGCGCATGCTCAAATGCCAGACCTTAAGCCCATAGCAATACCATCTGGCTTGAGCTATCAGTTCCTGGGCACATACACCGTTGAGCGCCTCAACAAGATTCTGACGTCAGAGCTTCAGGAGTTTGCTCCAAGTAACACGATCACGTTTCCGGCTGCGAAAAATGCTGTGGATCTCTACCGCGTTGTCTATCCTTCGGTCGTTCCGGAACAGCTCAATCGTCCAACCCGTGCTTCTGGATTGATCGCTATTCCAAAGGTGGCGAACAAGAATCTGCCGGTTGTGATGTATCAGCACGGAACAGTCTTTACAAAGACGGCTGTCCCCTCGTTCCCTGAAGAGTCATACGAGACACGCCTGATGATCGCTCGCTTTGCTGGTGACGGGTACATCGTTGTTGCTGCGGACTATTTCGGTAAGGGGCTCTCAGATGAACCCGATAGCTACCTCGTGAAAGCCAGCACGCAGCAGGCTTGCACGGACATGTATCACACGGCCAAGATCATCCTCGATGCAGTGGGCTATAAGCCATCGCAGTTCTTCCTAAGCGGTTGGTCGCAAGGGGGCTGGGCAACCTTGGTGTTTCTGAACCATCTAGAAAACCTTGGAATCAAGGTTACCGCAGCAGTTGCTGCGAGCGCCCCTTCGGATATCTATACGATCATGAACCGATGGATCAACAACTATGAGCCTGTTGATGCTGTCTACCTCACTGGTTGTGCGGCGCTGCAGATCAATGCTCACGAGTTTTACTACAATCAGCCAGGCCTGTCGTCCGGCGCATTCAAGCCAGAGTACCTCCAAGCCGCACGCGACCTGCATGCAAACAAGATTGGCTGGTCTGAGTATTCCAAGATGGTGCCATTCAAGATTCGGGACATGATGACAGAGAGCTTCGTCAAGTCAAGTATTGGTGGCGAAACCCCCTACTGGCAGACTCTGCAGAAAACCCACGGATATCGCTGGCGCAGTGTTACACCGCTTCGTTGTTATCATGGTGGACAAGACGAGGTTACACCTTCGTATATCGCAGAGCTCCCGGCCGGATTTCAAACGCTTATCGGTGGCGGCCCAACGCAGGCATTATTCGCAGGTCAATCGGCCGATCACCGCGGGGTCTTTCTCTACAGCGTGCAAGATCAAAAGGGCTGGTTTGAGTCGTTCTTGAAGTAACGAACACTTACCGCGAACACCAATCTTCGACCTTTTGTGCTAGCACGTCGCTTGGCATCTGGGGCGCATGATACATGCCCCCTGCCATGCGCTGTCTCATTGCTTCGAAGAGCGTAACGGCGCATGCAACGGAGATATTCAGCGACTGAATCATCCCCATCTGCGGGATCAAGAAATTACCGTCGGCCTTCTCGCGCGCCTCATCAGAAACACCGTTGTGCTCGTTACCAAACACAAGTGCTACGGGCTGCTTGAGATCAAGGTCGTGCAGCGACGCCGCATCACTCGACATGTGCGTTGTGTAGATGGCAAAACCCTTGCTGCGCAAGGCTGCATAGCATTCGTCGACGGTTTGATGAAGGTGTACGTCCACCCACTTACGTGCGCTGGCCGAAGACTTTTCACCGAGGTCTGGAAACACCGTGCGTCCGTAGTAGATGCCATGCGCTTCTGCAACGCCTACAGCATCGCACGAGCGTATCACGGCACTCACGTTATGCGGATCGTGGACGTTCTCAAAGACAACCGTTAGCGTTGGCTGACGTCGCTCGAGGACGCGTACGATCTTCGCTCGACGCTCCGGCGTGATCGATTCAGGTGTCGGCATGAATGCTAATCAGCTCACTTATCGGCTTCACCCATCACAGGGTCGATCGAACCGATGATCGCCACAACGTCTGACACCATCGAGCCCTCTGACATGTGCTTGAGAGCCTGCAGATTGCTAGATGACGGCGAACGGATCTTGAGCTTCCATGGATGGCCTGTGCCATCGCTCACGATAAAGAAGCCAAGCTCGCCCTTCGGCGACTCGATAGCGGTGTACGTTTCGCCTGCTGGAGGCATTGTACCGAAGTTGATGATCATGAAGTCATTGATCAGCTCTTCCATCTTCGTGTAGATGTTTGCCTTGCGGGAGAGAACTGACTGCGGCTGATCGTCGGCCAGCACTGGCGTGCGTGGCATCTTCTCGAGTCTGTCGATCACTTGGTGACAGATCTTCATTGATTCCCAGATCTCAGCGTTACGTACAGAGTAGCGCGAATAACAATCGCCGTCGTTGCGCGTAATCACGTCGAAGTCCATCTGATCGTAGAACATGTATGGCTGGTCACGACGAAGATCGCGTGCAACGCCAGACCCACGCAGCGTAGGGCCCGTAAGACCAAGGTCAATAGCCTTCTCTGCCGTGATGTGTCCTACACCCGCCATACGATCAACAAAGATGCGGTTGCGGTTTACGAGACCTTCTACTTCCTTCATGCGCTCTGGTAGCTGGTTCAGCCACAGGCGCACATCACGAAGCACATCATCTGGAATATCGTTTGCTACCCCACCGATGCGGGCAAAGCTTGTTGTGAAGCGCGCGCCGCAAATACGCTCGAAGAGATCGTACTGCTTTTCGCGCTCGGTAAACGTCCACAAGAACACCGTCATCGCCCCAACGTCCATCGACGTTGCGCCCATGGCCAGCAAGTGCGACGAAATACGTGCCAGCTCGCAGACAAGCATGCGAACCCATACGCCCCGTTCAGGAACGTGCACGCCTGCTGCCTTCTCGATCGCCATACAAATACCAACATTGTTGGAAAGGGGCGAGAGATAATCCAGTCGGTCTGTGTGCGGAATAAACTCGTGGTAGGTGCAGCTCTCAGCAAGCTTTTCAAATCCGCGGTGCAGATATCCAAGCTCGGGCACGCACTTAGCGATCGTTTCCCCGTCGAGACGCAGGAGCACGCGAAGCACGCCGTGCGTAGCAGGGTGCTGCGGACCCATGTTGAGAACCATATCGTTCTCAAGCGGGTCTTCAAACATTGCAACAGTGTCTTTGTCCTGGACTTCACGCAGGATCTTGGATTGACGGAGCTTTTCTACGCGTTCAATCGTAGCAGAATTCGAAACCGGAAGTGACATATCGCCTGATCAGTGTGAGGAGTAATCGCTATCCAAACAGCGACAAAATACGGAAGGTTTCCCGGTTTTCCGTTGATCAGTTTTGTGGGCGAAGTGGGACTTGAACCCACACGTCCTTGCGAACACGGGCTTCTGAGACCCGCCTGTCTGCCAATTTCAGCACTCGCCCAATTTTCAACGCTCATCAGCCTGCGGAGAGGGAGGGATTCGAACCCTCGATAGGATTGCTCCTATAACGGTTTTCGAGACCGTCCGATTCAACCACTCTCGCACCTCTCCGTGGTGTGTGATTGATGAGAGAATGCGAAGATAAGAAAAAGAAGGGTTAAGGGTTACTGATGACAGATTACAGATTACGGGTCACAATCGATGCCGTCATCTGTCATCTGTCATCCCAACACACCCAACCAAGTGTTTCGCGATGAACCACCGAGCTACCTACACAACACCGTACGAACATCACCATTTGCCATTGCGATGACGAATAGCCCCTTCAATGAAGAGGAATTGGCAAGTGTTGTACTATCGATGCTTGAATTCACAGAAAAATGATTGATCACCTGACGTCCTAAATCGTCATACACCCCGGTGATTGTGCCAGGAATCGTAATGTTGGTATGTAAAGGCCAGTATAGATTCGAAGCTGATTGATGCTCGGTCATTTCTGATTCTACACTGACTATACGTTCCACACTATACAACTCGATGCGATCTTCTTGGTACGAAACAAGTAAACGATTCGATTCAGAAGACAGCGATGCCCATTGTTGTCGTGATGTATCCTCAGTAAGACGATATCGTACGGCTACTCTCATCTTCTGGTCTCTGATAACATACTCTCCAGCCCTCGTAAGGAAGGCAACGGCGTCATCAACCGTGAATCCATAGAATGAGAATAGGTCCACTTCTTCAAATACGGGGCTTCGGCTCAGAAGTAGGTCTGGGCGCGAAATCACTCCAGCCCTCTCAGGGCCCCGTGAATAAAGCAAGTCGCCATTGGAGGAGAACTTCGTCGAGAACGTACGAACGCCATCCATTAGCTCAGAGTATAGACCACCCCATATAAAATGCGTTTGCATAACCGGTCTACCTGTGACCGTATTCAGGATTTCACCACCATCATCAGCTATTACCATCGCCTCGGTTTGGTCAGGGAACAATCTTGCCTGGAATTGACCATGCAGCACTTCGGGGTTTCTGTACTCTGCACTTACTTGCGCCACATGGTTCGTGAAGAGAAGAGTTGTGTCGGGTGTCTCTTCGATCGTGAGACCGCTCTTTGTATCGCAATCAATAAGAAAGTCTCCGACACTTCTGCTATACTCTTGAACGACTTCAAGGGTAGTTGCGTCGAGCACAACATAGGTGGATTCTTTGCCGGTGTAACGAATACCAGCGAATTGCCTACCGCTGTTAACTGGCCTTACTCCACCAATATCGAGCCTACGCAGCACCATTTCGTTCATGTCCAGCACTTCTCCGGCATCAGTAACTGAGAAATTACCAGCCGTACCTAGATACACCCCCTTGTTTCTCCATGGCACAGCAATAGCTTGGTGTGGTACATTTGAACGGAAGTTCACACGCTCCAACCCAGCATCGGTAGTAAGGAGCAAAGCAGTATCTCCTACAAATCGGACATTCCGCGCATAGCCAGTCACTGTCCCGCTGTAGATCCACTGTTTCGTGGTAAGATTATAGACGTAAATACTCCCCACATCATCAGCGAGACTAAGGTAGGCACCCGATCTTGATAAATCAATCGCGCCTGCGTACTGACCAGGTACCGTGGTCAATTCTTGAACGATTCCAGTTTCGATGTCTGATACAAGAATCTTTCTATCAGTTGCCATGATGTAGAGCTTTTGCCGCACATCATCTAGTGCTACATAGTCGCGGGCACCAAGAATTCTATACTGTGCGGGCAGTGATACCGTCGCACGTAGATTGCCAGTTCCGAGATCGAACAGCAGCATTTTCTGCTCTTTGACGAGTAGAACGTCGCCGTTACCCAAGACGGTACCCTCATAGCTCCCAGTTGCTACAACACGTTGACTTCTTGTTTGGCAGTCTATATATGACCACGTGGTATCATTACGCAGATAGACTCCAGTTCCGTGATTACTCGGAACAATGATACCGTCTCTGTCGGCTAACGTTGTTACTTCTTGTGTGTTGATATTGAGCATCAACTGCTTGTTCGAGATAGTTGACAACAACATCAATATCGAGTCTGAAGCAAAAGTGAAGGGGGCGTACTCTCCTTTTCCAATTACATCTGCGAGATTGAACCTCGCAGATACTCGATAGGGGTCGATGAGATCACGAACACGAACAACCTTGGTAGGTTCCGGCATAACCAGCAGCTTCCCGTTAGGACTGATCGGAAAGGGCCATTCGATAGTGCTTCGATCAAAGCATGCAACCGACTTGACCAGTCGGTTCTCCTGTGCGTGTGCTTTGAAGGTGACCACGCAGATACAAAGGAATGCGAGAGTCCGTGATACAGTCATATAAATCTCATTTCATGTGACACTGCCACATGTGACACTGCCATTGGATAGCACGAATAGATGAAATCATGCGGCATCAATGATCCGCCCACAGACATCAAGTGCTATAACGTCGCCGTTCGGCGATGTCTCCGTAGCGCAAACCCGGGCATATCCTGGCGGAAACACGGGGTATCGCTGCAGCACATACTTCATGCAGCCTCGAAGTAGATAATATGACGATCATTTGGCACTGAGCAATTTCGAAATACCATAGTTTGTAACAACTTCCTTAACAGCATTATTTACGACAGTGGTAATTGAGTATAATCATGTCAACATTCAAATATTTGCAGGCGCTTGCTAGCGCAATACAGCAGACGCGCTTTACGTCGATTGAGTTGTTTGAGGAAGACAACACCTCTACGACAACGAAAACATTTCAGATATACAAGCTTGCGCTTGACCCAGAAATGACGTCAGCAGCAGCACGTGAACGGCTATCCCAGGATTCTCGGAGCGGAATTCAGAGTGTTGATTCATTCAATCGATTGATGCAGCGAACAATCAACAGACTCGAGAACCTTGTGTTCTTCGTAGATCCGGAGCGTTTCTCTCGTGATCCTGCTGTTGTTCAACAGTTTTCTGCAGTGCGGTCAATCGTTATCGGACTCTATCTGGCACAGCACAGTATTCATGAAGGGGCTGTATTCCATATTCGAAAGGGGCTACGCTCACGTAACACTATTCCCGCTGCATGGCAGGGTTATTGCATCGCAGCGCTGCGTTACATGGTGCTTCACATTGCTCTGCATGGCCCTGCGTACAAGGCCAAAATGTATCATGAACAATTGCTACAAACCAATGATGCTGTGCATCTCGAGACAGCATTACGCGGCCAACATGATTTGCTTTATGCGCAGTTCTACACGGTCGGTTCACTAACCCCGAACATTCTACAACAATGGGACGAACTCTATAAAGCGTGCCTGAATGCCCTGAAAGCTTTCCGCATGCCATGGTTCCTTGAATCTGTTTCGCGAATCATCGTTACCGCCCTGCAAGCGAACCAACGATATGACGAACTTATCATGCATCTGCGTAGGTCTCCGCTGCCGCAGCGAGAGGTCCTTCTTCAAACCGCGGTTTGTCACATGGCACAAAACAATGTGCAGCAGGCAGCAGACTTTGCGATGCGAGCGCGTGAGCTGTATTCTCAAAAGAGCCGCAATTGGTTTCTTGCCTCTGATGTTGCAGCCAAAGCACTGCTCCTGCAAGCAAAGACAGATATCGTCGCGAAGATTCTGAAAGAAACTCGCTCGTTTCCTGGCGCATCAACAATAGGCAGTGAGCTCACGATCGGACGCAAGATCAATGAGGCCTATTGCATGTCATTGGACAACCTCCTTCATGGTAGAGGCCCACGCCGCGGCAGACCACCCGAGCTTGTTCGAAGCATTCTTGAAGGGATTCAATCTGACTCATTTGCGAGACATTACTTCGTTTCTACCCGGATATGGCTACTCATCGAGTCAAAGGCCCAGCGCAATCAGGTATTGTATGATGAAACCATCGTTACGCTATGGCGCTTTCTTCAACGCCGCAAACAGCTCCGCGATAACAGCCGATTGAGTGTCTTTGTAAACTATCTCCATAAGCATCGGAATCAGCCCGCAACAAGAGCCGCCCATAGAGACTATCTTCGGCGACTTGCTGAACTGCCAGGAGGAGTTTCCGATTGGGAACTTGTCCGATACGAGATCCTGGGAAAGGTGCTTGCAGAAAGTAACCCGTAAAGGGGATCATGTGGGCGGTCCCCAACCTGCACCGATGATTGATTTTCTGGGTTCCCGCCCCCGCATTCGCGAGGTGTTCTTTCGCGGGAAAGACAGAGGCGTACCCCCGTACCCTTACGTACCTTTTCGAGCTCGCCACCGGCTCGCCCTCACCTATTCCTCCACCACCATAATCTTTCGTGTTATTACTTTGCCAGCCTGGTCTTCTAACCGCACTATGTACACGCCTGGTGATGGGGCCGTTAGGGGGCTGAACATATCGCCGTTCAGCGTTGCCAGGGCCGTGCACGTGTAACCCGCGTCTGACCATGCCCTCAGGTGACTGTTCCATGGTCCTGATAATGCTGGTTGATTATTATCTGTTGCCGTTTCTTGATCTTGAACGCTCGATGTAACAAGACGTTGTTTGAACACACCGGTGGTAGTGCAGTAGTATATGTCTTGGGCGGCCTCATCGGTAAAGAAGGTTATCACGTCCGTTGGTTCGTTAAACACTGGGTCGTGGAAGTCCCATGACAAGCCATTGTCGATACTTTCCAGCGGTCCATCGATGCCATTGATGATCAATCTGCCATCGGCAAGACGCACGCCTGAGCTGCCAATAAATCGAAAGCCCTTATTTACAGGTCGTGAGTACACCTTTGTCCATGTTACACCGTTGTCGGTTGATCGAACAACCTGACAGTCCTCCATTGTCGTGAACAACGTCTCGTTGCGTCGCTCTTCTTCGTAATTCAGATTGTTTCGTTTCAGTGTGTCTCGTACAACTTTT
>JBKCLO010000165.1:0-2385 GCA_046300675.1 Ignavibacteria bacterium | reverse complement strand
AGTCAGGCAGGGGGCGGGAGTCCACGACTTCGTGGTTTTGGTGCCAACAACGTACTGATGGTCATAGACGGTGTTCGCATCAACAACGCAATCTATCGCACCGGCAATCTGCAGAACTTGATCATGCTCGATGCAGAGTCCCTTGAGGAGGCAGAAGTATTGTTAGGGCCCGGCTCAGTTCAGTATGGATCAGACGCACTCGGAGGTGTAATGGTCTTCAATACCAAGACGCCAAGCTTTTCCGACAGTGGTACGCAGATATACGGCTCTGGTCTTATCAGGGGTACTTCTGCAACCGCTCAACGAACAGTCAGTGCAGATGTATCCTTGGCAACATCGTCACTTACGAGCTCACTTGTCATAACGGCCTCTCGTTTCGGTGATGTTCTATCCGGAGGCTCGTTTCCATCTGCTGCACCAGCATTTGGGTTGCGCACTTGGTATGTAGACCGCATAAATGGCAAGGATTCCCAGCTTGTTAACACCAATCCACTTCTTCAACGTCAGAGTGGTTACGATCAGATCAATATCCTCAAAAAGTTCAGCTTGAAGGTATCTGATCATTGGACCCTCAACGCATCGTCGCTGTATACATCTACAAGCGACGTGCCACGATACGACCGTCTCTATGAGCAGCAAACGTATCGCACGTTGCCACGCTTCGCCGAATGGTACTATGGTCCACAAGTATGGTTCTTTACTACAACATCGGTTAAAGGCTCGAATCTGGGAGCTGTTGTCGAGGATATTGTTGCCACGGCTTCGTATCAGTGGTATCAGGAATCAAGACACTCGCGCCTATTCGCATCAGATGTCCGTCTCGATCAGACAGAAACGATATCGCTTATCAATCTCAATGTGGATGGACGTACAAAGCTTGCTGACGGCGAAGACGAACGCGATCTCTACTATGGACTCGAGATCTCGCTGCAGGATGCAGCCTCAAGTGCACAGAACATCGACATCCTTACAGATCGAATAACAAGGGGCATCACACGCTACCCAGACGGTGGTAGTACCTATAACACCTATGCCGCCTATGCCCAGTTGCGATGGTCTCTAGCCCCCTCGCTGACACTTTCTGGTGGCTTGCGCGCAACTAAGGTAGATCTCCGCTCGAACCTAACGGATTCATCGGTTTTTATCCTGCCATATAAGACGATTGAAACTTCACCATCTGCCATCACTGGCTCTATGGGCTTTGTATGGCGAGCGATGCAGGGTGCATCAATGCGTGTGAACCTAGCTAGCGGGTTTCGTGCGCCAAACATCGACGACATGGGCAAGGTGTTCGAATCGCGAAGAGGAGCGCTAGTTATCCCTAATTCGAAACTAGGTCCAATGTATGTTACCACTGCAGAAGCAGGGTTTGATGTCTCGCCCCTTTCATGGCTTACGATCACAGGCACGTACTACCACAGTTGGCTTAAGGATTTGATGCAGATTGCACGTGACACATATTATGGTTCTGATTTGATTGAGTATGGCGACGTCGTAAGTAAAGTAACCTCGCTGCAGAATGTTGGCTCAGGATGGATCGATGGTGTTAGCATCAGCGCTCAAGCAGCATTCAATGATATCACTGTAGATGCTCAAGCATCGGTTGCAACTGGACGTGATAACACCGGTGCAGTTTTGATGCATGTCGTTCCTGCATTCGGACAAGCACGACTAACATGGCGTCCGTTCGAAGGGGCTCAACTAATCGGCGAGACTCGCTGGTCTGCAGCATGGACTCGTTCAATGATTCCAACTACAGAGTTTACTCTTGGTATCCACTACACCGATATCGGCCTGCCTTCATGGATGATTGGCAACATCCGCGCATCATATGATGTCTCCCGCTGGCTAACAGCACAGGCATCGCTCGAGAACATCTTCGATCTGCAGTATCGCAGCGCCGGCTCGGGTATATCGGCGCCAGGACGCAACATCATGGTTGCGCTGCGGTGTAGGTTCTAGCCATGCTTCATGCGTCTATCGATGGACCACATGCACATGATGTAGGCTGCTGACAGTATTGATTGACCTGTCCCGGTTTGCCACTAATGCTGTGATATTCATTATTGCTTCATAAGTACTGTTGTAGATGTAGCTGACTCAGTTGAGTATACCACGAGGTATGCACCAGATGGATAGTCCCACATCGAAAACTGTGAGGCACGTTCGATGGTTGCAAGGAGCAGACCCTCCATCGTGTAGATCGTTGCTTTGAGCACTGACGCATCCATCTTCACAATACCAGTTGTTGGATTAGGATAGAAGACAGCATGTGTGACAGGCGCTTCCTCTTCTGTAACACCCGTTACATCTGGAGTGCCACCGCGCACGCATACAAGCTTGAGAAGGTTGGTCTTAGGTGCGTAGGTAACGATGCCCAACTCA
>JBKCLO010000164.1:0-1133 GCA_046300675.1 Ignavibacteria bacterium | reverse complement strand
ATCCCACTGCACCCGCATCCACGTGGCAAAGCCAGGCAGGTTGTTTTCTGTGAACCATGCAGCCATACTGAGATAGACGTATGCGCTTTGGAACTCTGCCTGAATCTGCGTGTGGAACGCTTGAACGAGATTTGTCTTCATAGCCATTACGGAAAATACCTATTTAGGCGCTAGTTTCGAACTGAAAATCTCTTAACCAACTACGCAAAGAATCATATGAAAAGCAACACGGCACTTACCCGAATCTCTGTTTCTAATGCCGTGTTTTACGCATACCACGGAGTTCGTGAGGAAGAACGCAGCCTTGGTGGACGCTATCAGGTTGATATTGACATTTGGTGCGATACTGTCAAGGCCGTTGTCAGTGATGATATCGGCGACTCCGTGAACTACGAGGAGTTGCTATTCATTGCCAACGAAGTAATGACGGGAGAACCATGCGAGCTCATCGAGACTGTGGCTTATGATATCTGTTCGGGTATCATGGATCGTTTCCCGCAGGTTAAAAAAGCTACGATTCGTGTTCGAAAGCTTAGTGTGCCGATTCAAGCCATCTTCGATTACACGGAAACTGAGTCCACCATCACGCGGGAGGGCTGAACCTCATGCATCAAGTTTTGTTGTCGCTTGGTGCAAACCTCGGTAACCCCATCGAAACACTCACAAAAGCGGTTAAACTGATCGAGAAACATGTTCTTCAGGATATGCGTGTCTCGTCGTTCTACGAGACAGCGCCTGTTGGTTTTCTTGAGCAGCCTGCCTTTATCAATATTGCCGTGACTGGCACATCAGATGCAGCTCCCTTCCACATACATGCTGCATGCAAGGACATCGAGTGCAAACTGGGTCGCCAACAACGCGAACAATGGCATGAACGTGAGATCGATATCGATGTTATTCTCGTCGGAGACATGATCTATGACGTCGATGACGTGCACATCCCACATCTTCGTATGCATGAGCGTATGTTCGTGCTTCTACCAGCCTGTGAAGTGGCTCCCGACATGGTTTGTCCACGCACAGATAAGCCCCTTTCTCAGCTTCTTGCAGAGTGCACCGACACCGTTTCGAACCCAAAGCGAGTAGCGAGTAATTCTGTAACTCTGTAATTCCGTAATTCTGTAATTCGTAAC
>JBKCLO010000163.1:0-34528 GCA_046300675.1 Ignavibacteria bacterium | reverse complement strand
GTCCCGATGGATCGCGTGCGTCTGCTCATCGCAGAGCACATGGTTCGCTCCAAGCATACTTCGCCGCACGTAACAAGTGATGCAGAGGCAGACGTTACAGGTATTGTGAAGCTCCGCGATAAGCAAAAGGATGCATTCTTGAAGCGCGAAGGCTTTAAGCTGACGTTTAATCCGTTCTTCGGATTTGCAGTGTGCGAAGGTGTGAAGGCCTACCCACGCATCAATGTAAGCGTAGATGGTAAGAACATTCTCCAGCATCGTCGCACAAACCTTGGCATGGCCACGGCACTGCCTGATGGCAATTTGATCGTCCCAGTTATCAAGGGTGCTGAGTCGCTCAACATCACTGGAGTTGCTCGCTCGATGAACGACTTGGCTAACAAGGCCCGCTCGAAGAAGCTTTCGCCAGATGATATTGCTGGTGGTACGATTACCGTTACAAACGTTGGATCGTTCGGTTCGCTGTTTGGTACACCAGTCATTAACCAGCCTCAGACTGCCATTGTCGGTATCGGCGCAATTCAAAAGCGTCCGGTTGTGCGCGAGCTTGAAGGCGAAGATGTTGTCGTTGTTCGCAGCATGGTGTACCTGTCGATCACCTACGATCACCGCGTAATCGATGGCGCGCTCGCAACGCAGGCACTGGCTGCAATGGTGAAGGCGCTTGAGAGCATCAACGAGAATACGGTCTCGTTGTAACTCCTGTTAGAATACAATGCGGCGGCGTTTGACCTCGGTCGAACGTCGCCGTTTTCTGTTTCATGGCACGGTATATCGTACCATTGATACTCATCTCTCGATGATCAATGTTACCGGTCCGTCGTTTGTAAGGTGAACATCCATCATCGCTCCGAATGATCCGGTCTCGATGCGCGTATTCGGATGCTTAGCCGAGAGGTTGTGCAGCATTTGTACCAACTCATTGTAGAGTGGCTCTGCATGCTCTGGACGGGCAGCCTTGATGAATGAGGGACGTGTGCCCTTTGCCAACTCTCCATACAAGGTAAACTGCGATACGACCAGGATGCTGCCGCCTACGTCAACAACAGACTTGTTCATCTTGCCTTCATCATCAGCAAAAATTCTCAACGTGACGAGCTTCTTTGCTATCCAGTCGCAAGTCTCTAGCGAATCGGTATGTGTAATGCCAAGCAGCACCAAGAGACCCTTACCAATGCTGCCAATTGTGCGCCCATCAACCTCGACATGGGCCTGGCCGACACGCTGAACCAATGCAATCATTTTGTTTTGTGTACGTGAAGCGTTGTGTAGTTTCGAAAACCGATTTTACGAATATCCGAAAGAACGTACATGAAGCAGCTCCTCATCATCTTGGTCATTGCAATCTCAAGTGTTATCAATGCAGCAGAGCAGCCCAAACCTGCACCAGCAAAGAAGGGCCAGCAATACGGCGACGGTGTTGTCCTTCGCGACAAGCCAACACCGTTGGCAGCAGCTATTGAAGCCAAGATGTTTTCCAAGACTATCACGATCGTTGGAAAGGTCAAAGAGGTATGTTCAGTCAAGGGATGTTGGATGATCGTGACATCGAATGGAAAGAAGGCCCGAGTCACGTTTAAGGACTATGGATTCTTCATGCCGCGAAACCTTGCGGGCAAGCGCATTGTCGCAACTGGTGTGTTGTCCGTTGAGACCGTCTCGGAATCAGATGCGCGGCATTATGCCGAAGATGCCGGGAAGTCAAAGAAGCAGATCGAGAAGATTGTTGGCGACCAGCAGGAGATTAATTTCGAAGCAACGGGTGTCCAGGTACTCTGACACATACAAGGATTTTACAATGAAGTTTACTATTGAACATGCCCCCGTCTATGCAACGCTCCGCGTTGATATGGACCGTGGCGAACGTTTTCGTGCCGAACCCGGTGCAATGCTCTCGATGAGCCCAAGCATCGAGCTCGAGACTACAACCGCTGGCAAGGGGCTCATGGGAACACTCAAGGCCGCTGTGGGCGGCGAATCGATCTTTGCATCGATTTACTCTGCAGTGCACTCGCCTGGCGAGTTGATGCTTGCCCCCTCACATCCCGGGGACATTGTCCGCATCGACCTTCAGCAGCAGACTATTCTAGCCTATGGTGGTGCGTATTTAGCCGGAGACGCGGGACTTACAGTGAGCGCTCGCGGATCATTGAAAGCCATGGTATCCGGACACGACCTGTTCTTGTCGGTGTTAACAGGCACCGGACCGCTGTTCTTAAGCAGCTTTGGTGCTGTCTACACCCGCACACTTGGCGTTGGAGAGTCATATGTGGTGGATACTGGGCATATCGTAGCATTTACAGACGGCATGCACTATTCGATAAAGACAGCTTCCAAGGGGCTTTTCTCTACTATGGCCAGTGGTGAAGGTCTGGTGTGCTTGTTCACCGGACCCGGCACAATGTGGATTCAGACACGCAACGTGCCCGGATTTGCTAAGGCACTCGTGCCATATCTGCCAACCTCTGGTTGATCAGCGTCGGGATATAAATCCAGCAGGAGAAACGGTATCTTTGCCCCATGACTGAAGAAGTAGCCGCACTAGTTGGGAAAGAATTCCCGTGCCTTGATAAAGGCTTTGTTCGATTGATCGACGTCATGGGCGATGATAATGCCATCGTTCAGGCCGCTCGCGTTTCATATGGTTCTGGAACCAAGAAGGTTCATGAAGATCGTGGACTCATTCGCTATCTCATGCGCCATTTGCACACCACACCATTCGAGATGGTGGAGTTCAAGTTTCACGTCAAGTTGCCAATCTTCGTTGCGCGTCAATGGATACGTCATCGCACGGCAAATGTGAATGAATACTCCGGACGCTACTCCGAGATGAAGGATGAGTTCTACGTACCCGACCCTGAGCAGGTACGTGCCCAAAGTGCCACGAATAAGCAGGGTCGTGCTGATGAATCATTTGCCCCGGAAGAGGCCGAGCGTATTCGCACGATGATGCGCACGACGCAGGAGTCGCTCTACGGCGAATATCAGGATCTGCTCAACACAGAACTCGCGCGCGAGATTGCCCGAATCAACCTTCCAGTCTCAAACTATACCGAATGGTACTGGAAGATCGATCTGCACAATCTGTTTCACTTTTTGCGGCTGCGTATTGATGCCCATGCTCAGTACGAGATCCGCGTGTACGGAGAGGCAATGGCGGCCATCGTCAAGGCTGCAGTGCCACTTGCCTATGAGGCATTCGAAGACTACATCGTGAATTCACAAAAGTTCTCTGCACAGGAACTGCACGTTATCAAGTCGCTGTTGTCGTCTGTACCGACAGAAGAAGAACTCGTTGCAAACGGACTAAGCGGACGTGAGGCACGTGAGTTCATCGACAAACTCTCACGACTGTAACACCCCATGAACTACCGGCGTAATGTGCATAAGATTGTTGTGGTAGCCTTCGCTACTGCAGCGCTTACGCTGCTTGCCGGTTGTGATTCAGAGGGGGCGCCTGATGCGCCTTCCTACCCACTTGTGCCTTCGCATCTTGCGCGCATTGTAGTTCCAAGCGACAACCCGCTTACACCTGCCAAGGTGGAGCTGGGACGTCAGCTGTTCTACGATGTGCGCCTTTCTGGAGATGGTACAGTTGCATGCGCATCATGTCATAGTCCGGCTGCAGCCTTTACGGATTCTCCTAATCAAGTAAGTAGGGGAGCCAACGGTGCTCGTGGCCAGCGCAACAGCCCTACGATCGTGAACGCGGCATACAGAACATCGTTTTTCTGGGATGGTAGAGCCGCCACGATGGAAGATCAGGCAATGGCTGCGTTTCTTAGTTCGGTTGAAATGGATGCTGATACGGTTGCCGTTGCAGCAGTGCTGCGTTCAGACGCTTACAGGCCGACGTGGAAGTCCGTCTTTGGCGACACCGCAGTATCTATGCGCCGAGCGATGCAGGCAATTGCAAGTTTTGAACGTACGATCGTAAGTGCTAACAGTCGTTATGATAAGTATGTCCTCGGTGACCGCTTTGCTTTGTCTGAGCTTGAGCGCGACGGAATGAATTTATTCTTCAGCAACAAGACGATGTGCGGTGCATGCCATGGTGGACAAGACTTTACAAACGACCAGTTCCAGAATATTGGTTTGTTCAGTCATTACTTCGACCGTGGACGCTACAACGTGACGAAGGATCCCAAAGACGAAGGGCTGTTTAAGACGCCGACGCTTCGTAACGTAGCTTTAACACCGCCCTACATGGCAAGCGGTGATGCAGAAAAGGGTCCGATGAATACCCTTGAGCAAGTAGTCGAACATTACAACGAAGGTGGCTTGCCGTTCCCCAATCGCGATAAACGCGTGCGCAAGCTTAGCCTAAGCGAGCGTGAGAAGAGTGCATTGGTTGCATTCATGAAAGCACTAACAGACTCATCTGTGCTGAGCAACCAGCAGTGGATAAAGCCGTAGTGTTACGGCAACGTATCCTCATATACGGAAAAGAAATATTGTCGTAACGTTTAGCTGACGACCACATATCAGATTTGCGGGTGTTAATGATTCTGCAATCTTGTTATGTGGGGCAATGCTAAACTCTGAGAGAATACTCTTCATCTGTGGGTCGAAGAATCAGACCACGATGATGGTGAAGATCGCCGAACACCTTCGGCAATACGATTGTTGGTTTACGCCGCATTATACAGATGGCCTTATCGGTGTGATGGAGCGCAGCGGTCTGCTTGAGTGGACCATTGTTGGCAAGAGGCATCAGCAGCGCGCGCATGAACTGCTCGTTTCGCATGAGTTGCAGATTGATTTTGCAGGTCTCCAAAACGACTACGACCTTGTAGTTACATGCAGCGATCTATTCCTGCCCCGTAACATCCGCACCAAGCGCATAGTGCTAGTGCAGGAGGGTATGACAGATCCCGAGAATGTGATGTACCAGCTCGTAAGGATGTTTAAGCTCCCGCGATATCTGGCTTCGACCTCGACGTTTGGAACATCAAATGCATACCGCAGGATGTGTGTAGCCTCTGATGGCTACCGTGATCTGTTTATCAGTAAAGGTGCTGATCCTGAAAAAATCGTTGTCACGGGCATTCCAAATTTTGACAACTGCATTTCACTGCTGGATGTGCCTTCAGGAACTACGGGTTACGTGCTTGTTGCCACCAGCGATTCCCGCGAAACATTTAAGTATGAGAACCGCCGACTCACAATTGAGCGTGCTGTGCAGATCGCAGGCGGCCGTGAGTTGATATTCAAGCTTCATCCCAATGAGATCGTTGAACGTGCCGTACGTGAAATCAACACGTTTGCTCCTGGAGCCAAGGTGCTCTATGACTGCGACATCGACCCCCTGATAGCTCATTGCGACGTGCTTATCACCAAGTATAGCTCGTGTGTGTATGTAGGAATCGCACTAGGCAAGCAGGTGTACAGCGATTTCTCGATTACAGAACTGCAGCAGTTGTGTCCATTGCAGAATGGCGGAACAAGTGCCATGGCAATAGCGGACGTATGCCGCGAGGTGCTCGCAGAGCGACAATGCAACGTCTTCCCGATATCGACTGCAGAACAGCATCGGAGGGCATCATGAGCTTGCCTAGAATAGTCATTGTATGCCAAGCAAGGATGGGTTCGTCGCGTCTTCCAGGCAAAGTCATGTTGCCGGTAGCTGGGGCCACACTGCTGGAGCGATTTATTGAGCGTTTAGAGCATTCCAAGCGTCACGACGCCATCGTTATTGCTACAACCATGCGGGCAGAAGATGGTGCTATCGTAAAGCTGTGTGAGCAGCGAGGCTGGAACTGGTATCGAGGGCATTCGACAGATTTGCTCGATAGAACATTCAATGCTGCGCGTTCTCACGATGCAGACGTTGTTGTCAAGGTGCCCTCTGATTGTCCGCTTATTGATCCCGACATCATCGATACGGTGATCGAACGCTTCGTGGAGCGCTATCCAGAGGTAGACTATGTGAGTAACCTTCATCCAGCAACATGGCCAGATGGTAATGATGTTGAAGTGATGAGCATAGACGTACTCGAGAGGGCCTATCGAACGGCCAAAGCACCTCACGAACGTGAACACACAACACCGTGGATGTGGGATGCGAATGCAGATGTGAAATGTGGCAACGTGATCAATTCGTTTGCCTGCGACTATAGTATGAGCCACAGGTGGACGATCGACTACCGTGAGGACTACGAGTTCATCCGCTCGGTGTATGAAGCGCTGTA
Organism: Ignavibacteria bacterium; assembly: GCA_046300675.1. Classification (GTDB taxonomy): domain Bacteria; phylum Bacteroidota; class Ignavibacteria; order Kapaibacteriales; family Kapaibacteriaceae; genus UBA10438. The sequence continues at coordinate 28,337 of JBKCLO010000163.1, read as the reverse complement.
CGACAGCAACCCAACATTTACAATCAACGATATACTGCGATTCCTCGAACAGCACCCGGATATCGCATCGATCAATTCACATCTCTGTGGCGTGAATTGGTATCGGCATCATCTCGACGTGCTTAAAACTGTTCAGCCAACAGATACACGTCATTGGTCAGTTTCATCTTCTACTGAGGCCGCATGAACACTATAGATGTTCAAACGTTGGAAACGATCTCGCGAAATGTTCGAGAGCACATTCTGCGTATGTCTACGAACGGCGGTGCCTTCACCGGTGCTTCGTTGTCCTGCGCAGACATCCTTGTGTATCTCTACAAACATTTCCTGCACGTTTCTCCAGCAACGCTTAGCAATGATGCACGAGATATACTCCTGCTCTCAAAGGGACATGATGTTCCGGCATTGTATGGTGTGTTCGCAGAACTCGGTTACATCGACAAAGAGAGACTTGGCAATCACCTGTCGACATCAGATTCGATCTACTGGCATCCTAACCGAGCCATTCCAGGTGTTGAGTTTCACTCGGGCTCACTCGGACATCTACTCAGTGTTGGAATAGGCATGGCCATCGATGCACGACTTCGCAAACTGCCGACGCGAGTTGTTGTTGTCGTTGGTGACGGCGAGCTTAACGAAGGATCAATCTGGGAGGCCTGTCTGACGGCTGCCGCACACCAGGTTGACAACCTCATTGTCGTTGTCGACCGCAATGGGTTTCAAGCCAACATGCGCACCGAGGAGCTTATTCCTCTAGAGCCCCTTGCAGAGAAGTTCAAAGCATTTGGCTGGTTCGTGCATGATGCCGACGGTCACAACTTTGAGGATCTACATCAAGCATTTAACGCATTGAATCTGGGCAAGGGGCGGCCCAATGTGCTCATCGCCAATACGCAGAGAGGCAAGGGTGTACCTTCAATTGCCGACCGAGCAGATAGGTGGTTCTGCGACTTCTCCCTGAATGAAGTGCTTGAGCTGATCGACGAGCTCAATGGGCGCTCAACTGCAGAACTCACTTCTGAAACACTGGTGGTACGATGAATCCATACGAAGAACTCCTGTTGAGACATTGCACAATGTCAAATGATCTCATGGTGTTAACAGCCGAGAACAGGGGGCATATGCGCACCGTGCCGCCTTTGCTAGGCGAACGCTTTATCGATGTCGGCATCGCAGAACAGACTATGATCGGCATGGCAGCAGGTATGGCGGTTCGTGGACGCACAGTTGTAACGCATGCACTGGCCGCCTTCATCACCATGCGGGCATATGAATTCATACGAGATGATGTAGGCATCCCGAATGCAAGTGTGTTGATGGTAGGCATGGTGCCGGGAATCCTCAGTGATGGCAATGGGCCAACCCATCAAGCAATCGAAGACGTTGCAATCATGCGTGGTATCCCCAATGTGGGGGTGTTCTGTCCGGCAGACATCGATGAATTCGTCGAAGGTATGGACTATCTCATCACTGATGGAAAACCATGTTACATTCGGTACATCGGTCTACCTGCAGTCTTTGAGCACACAGAACCTTTCATACCAGGTCTTGCAGAAGTGATACACTCGACGTCAGACCACCAAGCAGACATAACCATTCTCACCTATGGGTTTATGGCGCGTATAGCAGTTTCGGTTGTGCCGCTGCTCGAAGCAAAGGATCTGCGAGTTCGTGTGGTGAATATGCGAACGCTCAAGCCTGTGGACGAACAGCGGATCATCACAGAAGCCGGGAACACACAATTACTCGTAACTCTTGAAGATCACCTACAGACCGGCGGACTCTTCTCTATTGTCGCAGAGGTTCTTTTGAACAATCGCATCAAAGAGCACGCGCCTGTTATGCCGATTGCACTGCCAACATGGTTTCGGCCTGGTCGGCTGCAGGAAGTACTCGCATACGAGGGTCTTGATGCAGCGGCGCTTGCCACGCGTATCGAAACATTTCTCACCACAATATCTATGAAGGTTCCTGCACATGAATGAATTGACCTATCCTCCAATCAAACGATCGCAAGAACTGCTTCGCCGCGCCGAGGGTGTTATACCGGCCTTTACACAAACGCTGGCCAAGGGTCCACAGCAATATGTGCGAGGCGTAGCGCCATCCTATGCTCAGCGTGGTAAGGGGGCATACCTTTGGGACGTCGACGACAACCGCTACCTCGACTATACTATGGGCGTTGGACCAATTATTCTTGGCTATTCACACCCTGTGGTAAATCGTGCCATCGAAGAACAGCTGCACGACGGGATCACGTTTTCGCTTATGCACCCTCTCGAAGTGGAGGTTGCAGAACTTCTCCGCGAGATGATACCATCGATAGAATGTGTTCGGTACTCCAAGACCGGCTGCGATGTTACTTCGGCTGCTGTGCGCCTCGCACGCGCCCATACAGGCCGGAGCACGATTCTATGCTGCGGGTATCATGGCTGGCATGATTGGTACATCGCAGTAACAGATAGGTCTGCCGGAATACCTGATGCGGTACAGAATTTGACCTATACATTTACGTTTAACAACATTGAAAGTGTGATTGCTGCTGTCGACGATGATACGGCTGCCATCATTCTCGAGCCAATGGTCTTCGAAGAGCCAAAGAACGGATTCCTGCAGGATCTTCGTCAGCTCTGCGATGAACGTGGAATTGTCTTGATCTTCGACGAGATGTGGACAGGGTTTCGGATTGCCACAGGGGGTGCGCAGGAGTTCTTTGATGTCGAGGCAGACCTGGTATGTTACTCAAAGGCGATTGCTAATGGCATGCCCCTTTCAGTCCTTGCAGGTAAGGCTGATATCATGCGTCACCTCGAACATGATGTTTTCTTCTTCACAACTTTTGGCGGTGAAGCACTTTCGCTAGCAGCCGCTAAAGCAACGATGAAGATCATCCGAGACGAGAGCGTCCCAGTGCGAATTAGCACTATTGGAACAACTCTACGGGATGGACTTCGCACACAGATCGAGCGCTATGGCTGCGATTTTATGTCGTGTGACGGACTCGGCATGCGCACGATCGTAAACTTTTCCTCGGCCTTCGGTGATCCGCTTCTCATGAAGTCCTACATGCAGCAGGAGCTGCTTGCTCGTGGCATTCTCTGGACGGGTACGCATAACATTTCTGCTTCACATTCGCATCGTGATATCGAATACACAGTGGATGCCTATGCCCAGATTCTACCTGAGCTCAAAGAACATGTAGACAGTGGTACGTTGTCGAAAGCCCTTAAGGGAGCGCCAGTAGAACCCGTGTTTCGTAAGACAACAAACTTCAATACGAAACCAAAGGTAACTCAAGGGGCTATTGGACTATGAATGAATTCTCGCTTGCTGGCCGCGTTGCCATCGTAACCGGCGCCGCGGGTCTGCTTGGCCAGCGTCATTGTCATGCCTTAGCAAATGCCGGAGCAGTCGTCTATGCCTGCGACAACCATGCTGCTGCGTCACAGGCACTTGCCGAACAGCTTGGGCCAGCTCACGCGGGCGCGTTTGTCGATGTTACCGACGGAGAGAGTATCACAGAACTCAGGGACACGGTGATATCTGAGCACGGACGCATCGACATCCTTGTCAATAATGCTGCAATCAACGATGCTGTTGAAAGCCCCATTTCACAAGCAAGTCACTCTGCATTTGAGAACTATCCGGTTGCCTTGTTCCGCAAGGTCATGGATGTCAACGTCACAGGGTCGTTTCTAATGAGTCAGATCATCGGGTCGAGCATGGCTCAGAGCGGCAAAGGTGCGATCATCAACGTTGCCTCGACGTATGGTGTGGTTGCACCAGACCAGCGTCTCTATCAAAACGAGAATGGAGTGCAGCAGATGTATAAAAGTGCAGCCTATCCTGCGAGCAAGGGAGCTGTGATCATGCTTACCAAATTTATGGCAACATACTGGGCAGGGCAGGGAGTTCGTGTAAACACGCTCTCTCCAGGGGGCGTGCAGAACAACCAACCGGATGTATTCATTGAGAAGTACTCACAGCGTACGCCTATGGGTAGAATGGCTGCGCCTGGTGATTATGAGGGAGCGCTGGTCTTTCTGGCTAGCGACGCAAGCGCCTACATGACAGGACATAATCTGATCGTAGACGGCGGCTGGACCGCATGGTAGAAATAGGTAACAGGTAACAAACAGTATCACGCAACATATGAGGAGCGGACACATGAACAGAATGCGAAATGTTGGTTCGGTATTGATCGGGGATGGTCAACCAGTGTACATCATGGCAGAAATCGGGATCAACCATAACGGATCTCTGGATAACGCACTAGCGATGATCGATGGAGCGCAGCAAGCCGGCGCTAACTGCGTCAAGTTCCAGAAACGGACACCAGAACAATGCGTCCCCAGGGATCAATGGTATATCGAGCGCGACACACCATGGGGCAGAATGACGTATATCGATTATCGACACAAGGTAGAGTTCGATGCAGATGACTATGCTGTTATCGATGCGTATTGCAAAGAGCGCGGAATCGATTGGACCGTTTCCTGTTGGGATACAGAAGCAGTAGCGTTCATGGAAGAACACTTCAACGTGCCCTTTTATAAAGCTGCAAGTGCATCGTTGACGGACATTGCGCTTCTTCAAGCGATGATGAACACCGGACGGTCGGTGATGATCTCTACGGGCATGTCGACTATGGAAGAGATACAGACGGCCATCGGGCTGATTGGGACCGATAACCTTTTGATTGCCCACGCTACCTCCACTTATCCATGTAAGCCTGAGGAGCTTAATCTGAAGATGATTCAGACGCTGCAGGAACTCTACCCCGGCGTGCCAATTGGGTATTCAGGACATGAAGTTGGGCTAACAACAACTGTTGCTGCTGTTGCCTTAGGTGCAGCATTTGTCGAGCGTCACATTACACTTGACCGGGCAATGTGGGGCACAGATCAAGCCGCAAGTGTTGAGCTTGCCGGTCTGACAAGGCTCGTGCGCGATATCCGTGATGTAGAGGCATCAATCGGCGATGGAATCAAACGCGTGTACGAAAGTGAGCTGGGTCCGCGTGCCAAGTTGCGCAAGGTCCAATCAATAGAGGCTGGGTCGTAGTTCGTGAACGGAATTGATCAAATCCGAATATGGTCGGCGGTTGCAGTCGTAGCCGGCGCAAGCATCCTGATCCTGCTGGAGCGTCTGCTCCCGTACACACGTCAGAAGCTGCTACGCAGGGGATTGGGGACTGATCTAGCACTGTATGCACTTGCGCAGAGCTTTGTCATGGGCATGGTCATTTCCTACATCATCAGCCTGATTGATGAGCATACAAGTTTGTCGCGATGGCAGGATCTTCGCTCGCAAGCGTTGTATGTGCAGTTTGGCGTTGTGTTCGTTGTGCATGATTTCTACATCTATTGGTTTCATAGATGGCAACATCGAAACACGGTTCTTTGGCGCATCCACGAAGCGCACCATTCGGGTAAGGAGGTTGACTGGCTGAGTGGCAGCAGATCCCATTCGTTGGAGATTCTGATCAACCAGACAATTGAATTCGCACCTATTGTGCTGTTTTGCTCGCCCGAGATTGCCGTGATCAAGGGTAGTGTAGATGCAGTATGGGGCATGTACATCCATTCAAACGTCAATGTGAGATCTGGATGGCTCCAATACATCGTCAATGGGCCCGAGATGCACAGATGGCATCATGCCGTAGATGGAGACGCCCATAACAAGAACTTCTCAACAAAGCTCGCCGTCTGGGACTGGCTCTTTGGCACCGCATACCGGCCCAAAGAGTTAAAGCCCACAGCATACGGTCTTGGTACTGAATTCCCTTCGAACTATTTCGAGCAGCACATCTATGCATTCCGACGAAAACAACGAACACGACATTGATCTGGGGCCAGAGTTTTCAGACCCAGACCTGCAGCCCCTCCTGCACGTGGAACGATTGGACGTTGATACACTTATCGTATCTGACATTCATTTGGGATCTGATGTCTCGCGTGCAAAGCCCCTTGTGCAGTTACTGCGAACTCATACATTCAAACGGCTCATTCTCAATGGTGATGTCTTTGATGGGCTAAACTTTAAGCGTCTTTCAAAAGACGATTGGAAGTTCTTGTCGTTTATGCGCAAACTCTCGAATCCACGTAAGGGTGTGGACGTGGTCTGGGTGGTTGGCAATCACGACGGCGGCGTGGCCGACATACTCTCACATTTGCTTGGCGTGCCGGTCTACGAAGAGTATCTATGGCAGATGAATGAAACGAGATATCTCGCCATCCATGGCCATCAATTCGATAAATGGGTTACAACACACCCTGTTGTTACATCGATTGCCTCGAGCTTCTATTACTTCTTTCAAAAGCTGGATCCAAAGCACAAGGCCTCTCGATTCGTTAAGCGCACAAGTAAGAAGTTCCTTCGCATGAGTGCGAAGGTGGCCAACGAAGCATCTCGGCACGGACGCGTTATGCACCAGGCCTCGGTGGTGTTTGCTGGGCATACACATCACGCAATGGATGTGATGCACGATGGTGTTCGATATGTCAACAGTGGCTCGTGGACAGATAAGCCATCACATTTCGTTGTCGTCACCCATAATGGTGATGTGATCGTTCACGAGGCCTAACCCGTGCACATGCCCCATGCATACCAAGCACGATACGGCCGAGGAACTATACGTCCTCGAGGGAGTAAGCAAGTCTTACCGAATGGGCGAGGTGGATGTTGTTGCTCTTAGCAACGTAGATATCACTATTCGCAAAGGTGAACTGATTGTTATTCTTGGTGCTTCAGGTAGCGGAAAGTCTACGCTGCTTAACATCATCGGCGGACTCGACACACCTACAAACGGCGCGATCAGGTATAGAGACACGGACCTAACAACAGCAAACGATCGAGTTCGCACCGCATATAGAAGGGCCTCGATCGGATTCGTGTTCCAGTTCTATAATCTAGTGCCTTCACTGACGGCTCGAGAAAATGTGCAGCTTGTCAAGGATCTCGCCGATCAGGGTCTTGATGTTGAAGAAGTCCTCAAACTTGTCGGACTGCAGGATAGAATGGACCACTTCCCCTCGCAGCTCTCAGGGGGCGAGCAGCAGCGGGTAGCCATAGCACGAGCCATTGTTAAACGTCCTGATGTCTTGTTGTGCGACGAGCCAACAGGCGCGCTTGATCTTGCCACCGGCATTATTGTGCTGGATGTAGTCGAACAGATACATCAGCGATTCGACACCACAGTGGTACTGATAACACACAATGCATCGATTGCCAGCATGGCTGATCGGGTTGTGCAGATGCGAAGCGGCGAGATCATCAATGAATATGCTGTAGAACACCGCACGCCGCCAAGGGATCTGGTATGGTGATCTCTGTTCTTGCAATCAAAGCGCTGCGGGATGTCATCTCCATGCGTGGGCAGCTACTTGCGATTGTACTGCTGGTTGCAGCTGGTTGCGCAACATTCATCATGATGAGGAGTATGCATGCCTCTCTCGTGAGCAGTCTGGAGGACTACTATCGCACACGAAGGTACCCAGATCTGTTTGTTGACGTAAAACAGGCACCAACCAACGTACTCGATAAGATTCAGGAACTTCCTGGTGTCCGAGATACCGAGGCGCGGATTCGACAGCGCGTATCGATCGACATACCAGGTCTTGATGAAGTTGCCTCAGCAGATGTGATATCGCTACCGGCTGGCCCCACCTCGTTGTCGTCACTGCATCTTGTAAGTGGAAGATTGCCAGATGCCTCCCATGGAGACGAAGTTGTTGTGTATGCGCCGTTTGCAGAATCTAACGATCTAGCTGTTGGCGACTCTATCACCGTTCTTCTCAACGGTATGCGAACGCGGCTGCGAATCGCTGCAACTGCGATATCGCCCGAGTTCCTGATCATCATGAGTCCTGGAACAATGATGCTCGATAGCCGACGCAATGGAGTGCTATGGATCCGTAATGATGTTCTTGCTTCTCGATACAACATGATCGGGGCATGGAATTCTGCACTTGTGCAGGTACGAAAACGAAGCGATCTGCTTTACGTCAAGCGGGCGATTGATGATATCGTGGCACGCTTTGGTGCTTATGGTGTATCTGTTCGCAGCGATCAGCTGTCCCATCGTTTTATCACAGACGAGATACGACAAAACGAAGTATCGGCTTTGATCATACCAAGCATCATTTATGGTGTTGCCATCTTCCTGCTGAATGTATCGATCAATCGACTCGTAACAACCCAGCGAAGCATCATTGCCATTCTTCGTGCATTCGGATACACGCAGGGTGCCATCGCAGCACACTATGTTGCCATTGCAATGCTCATTGTCATCCTGGGCACCGGTCTTGGAATTGCAATCGGCTATATCGGTGGTATTCGTCTTGCGGGTTGGTACATGGAGTTCTATCGTTTTCCGCGTCTTCTGTTTGCTATTCCTATCGGCGTGTCGGCTTGGGCATTTGGGCTTGCAGTTGTTTCTGCACTAACTGGCGCAATCAGTGCTGTGCGCTCGGTGATTCTGTTGCAACCTGCTGATGCTATGCGCCCTGCCGCACCAAAGCAGTTTCGACCGGGTCCGGTGACCAAACTCACTACAAGGTCAAACCTACATGCCATGACACGGCTCATGCTGCAAAACATCGACAGACGTCTCGGTAGATCATTACTCATCGTGATCATGGTGGCATTGGCTACTTCGATCATTGTGCTCTCCCGCTATATGAACGATGCCATGGATACGATGATGAGTGTCGAGTTCGATCGCTCATTGCTCGCTGATGCAACTGTTACATTCAGTAGGGCAGTGCCCTATGCCGCTGCCAAGGAGTTGGAACATATACCCGGCATACGCGAAGCAGAGCCCTTCAGGATGTATCCAGTAGATGTTCTTGGGACCGGCAGCGTGTATCGCACTACACTTGCTGCAAGAAGCCCGAACTCCCGAATGATTCGGGTCACAAATCAACATGGTCGCATAGAGCCGTTGCCTGAGAACGGCGTAGTCATGACGGCATTCCTTGCAGATAGTTTGCGTCTGCGTGTTGGTGATACATTCCGAATGAAGATACTTGAAGGGGCCAGTGATACGATCACAACTACACTTTCAGGGACCACACATGAGGCACTTGGCTCGCAGTGTTATGCTACTCCAGCCGTTCTTCAGCATCTGCGTAGGGAGGAGCCCCTTGCCAATGGTGCATGGATTGATGTCGAACCCGGCGCTGCAACTCGTGTGCAATCGATACTGAAAGAGCGTCCTGCAGTGATTGGCGTACTGTTTCGCAACGTAGCAATTGATAGCTTCACAGATGTCTATGGCACCAATGTACTCGTAGTTGCCAGCTATCTGCTGGTCCTTGCCTGCCTAGTCTCAGTTGGAGTGCTCTATAACAATGCAAGAATCTTGATTGCCGAGCGTTCAGCTGAACTTGCGTCATTGCGGATTCAGGGATTTACGGTCGCTGAGATAACAAAGCTTGTACTCGGTGAGCAGGGTGTTCTAACTGTTGTTGCACTGCCACTTGGCTTGGTCCTTGGAACATATGCCAGCTATCTCGTGACCGCATCGGTGGAAGCAGATGTGATTCGATTGCCTTTCGTGATATCGCGGTACACGCTACTCGTGACGTCCGCTGTGATCTTGATCATATGGCTTGCCGTCGCATATCGCATCTATCTCATGTTGCGGAGTCTGGACCTTATAGCTGTATTGAAGGAGCGAACATGAGCGCTGCCGTAAAGAGACGATACATTACATGGGGCCTGACTGCTATAATCATTGGCATAGTCGTTTTGTTTCTAGCATTACCGGAAGAAGTTCAGGTAGATGTAGGCATCGCAGACGTTGGGCCCATTGAGCAGGCAGTGCTTTTTGACGGCAGGGTGCGTATTGCAACAACATCGCTTGTGTCGGTGCCCGTAACCTCTGTGTATCGGCCTGAAGCATTTGAACCTGGTGATACTATAGATGTTGGAGACATCCTGGGCTGGTACAGCGTTGTGCAACTTGATGAGCGCGCCGAACGCGAGTTGCAGCAGCGTGAGTTTGCACTTCAAGACGTGCTAGCCTCTGCACAATCGCAACGCGATGTGCTGAGTGTTAGCGCCAGCCAAGCAAAGCTCGACGAGGAACGAGCAGATAGGTTGTATCGATCTGGAGCACTTCCGCTTACAGAATGGGAGCGCGCAAGGTTGCGCCGTGATCAGTCGATACATGAGCTGAATGCAGCGCAGCTCCGTATCGATCAGCTCATGCACGAAGGTGCCGCGCTGCATGCTGGGTTTGCCACCTCGTTTCGCAAGGGGCTTCCAATCCGCAGTCCTTTGCGTGGAATCGTTCTTCGCAAGCATGTCGACGTGGAGAGGATGCTCGCAGCTGGTACCGGTTTGTATGACGTTGGAACCTTTGATACGGTAGACGTTGAGGCCGATGTGCTAAGTGCAGAGGCAGAGCTGCTTAAAATTGGAATGAGCGCGGTAATCAAACTCGGATCTACCGGAACTGTAGATGCAAGGGTGCTGCGTATCGAGCCATCAGCATTTACAAAACTCTCAGCCTTAGGCATTGAGGAACAACGTGTAAAGATCCTGCTGCGCCCCCTTATGCCTCTTGCACTTGGAGATGGATTTCGTGCAACTGGGCGCATCATACTCTGGCGCAAACACCAGACGCTGCGCGCGCCGTCAAATGCGATAGTGATCGACGATGCAGACACCTCGGTGTTTACTGTAAAGGATGGAAGGGCGCAGAAGCAGAGAGTACGACTTGGTGTCCGAAGTAGGGAGCATGTTGAATTGGTTGACGGCATAGAAAAAGGGACAACGGTGATTGTCAATCCTCCGTCGTCCCTTCGTTCTGACTCGCGTGTTGTGAGTGTTGAGTGACCGTTGTCAACCCTCGTATGTCTTAGCCCCACTCAAGCCGTGGCAATGCTTGAACTTCTTACCTGAACCACACGGACATTGCTCGTTGCGTCCGACTTCGCGTCCGGTATTGCGAATTGTCTGCGTTACGGGACGTCCATCTGCCGCGCCCGATGCATTAGGATCTGCTCCCAGCGTCGTAGTTGAAGCACTTGGGTGAGAGAATTGCAGCTGGCGTGATGATGTTACCGAAGACTTCAATGATGGCAGCTCTGCAGCCAGACTTGGACGTTGCGCCGCCGGAGCAGGTTCAGCAACTCTTGTTGCCGCACGTTCGACAACTTGTGGAAAGTACTTAAAGGCGAAAGAGACCGTTGCTTCATTGATCTGTGTGATAAGACCCAGGAAAACACGATATGCTTCTTGCTTGTATTCAAGAATTGGGTCTTTCTGACCATACGCCCGCAAGTAAATACCTTCTTTCAAATCATCCATCGCTCGCAGGTGCTCGCGCCATTCATCGTCGATGGCTCGCAGTGCCGCAACACGTTCGAGTTGTCCCATAAAGTCTGGACCGAGCATCTGCTCTTTGCGCTCATAGAACTCTGTTGCTGCAGCTACAGCGCGCTCCACTATGGTGTCTTTGGATAGCGCCGAGAACTCCTGAGCCGAGATTCCTGGCTCGCAAAGCATCTTAACGCGGAATTCATTTGCAAATGCATCGAAGTTCTGATCCTGATGGTGCTCATCGTACCAACCGTCGGTAAGCTCCGAAACGTATTCGAGAACTTCGCTACGAAGGCGTTCGCCCATAAGAGCGTGACGTCTGCGGTCGTAGATAACTTCTCGTTGTTGATTCATCACGTTGTCGTATTCAAGCAAACGCTTGCGTATGCCGAAGTTGTTGCCTTCGACCTTCTTCTGAGCGTTCTCAACAGCGCGCGTAACGATCGAGCTCTGAATAGGCTCTCCTTCTGGTACTTTTAGACGCTGCATGGCAGCGGCTATGCGCTCGCCACCGAACAAGCGCATCAGATCGTCTTCAAGAGAAATAAAGAACTGAGACGATCCGGGATCTCCTTGGCGTCCGGCTCGACCACGCAACTGTCTATCGATTCGACGTGCCTCGTGACGCTCTGTACCGATGATCGCCAAACCTCCACTTGTCTTAACATCGGCATCAAGCTTGATGTCGGTTCCGCGTCCAGCCATGTTTGTTGCAATCATAACTGCGCCTTTTCTACCGGCGTTTGCTACGATCTCTGCCTCACGCTGATGCTGCTTGGCGTTAAGAACATTGTGATTGACGTTGGCCCGCTTGAGCATCTTGGAAAGCAGCTCAGAAACTTCAACACTGGTAGTACCTACAAGAACTGCACGGCCTGCTTCGAGCTCGGATTTGACGGCATCGACCACAGCATTATACTTTTCGCGCTTGGTGCGGTAGATATAATCGTCGAGATCCTTGCGCTGTATCGAACGGTTCGTTGGAATCACAACAACATCTAATTCATAGATCTGCCAGAATTCGCCAGCCTCAGTCTCCGCAGTTCCTGTCATGCCTGCCAGCTTGTGGTAGAGGCGGAAGTAGTTCTGCAGCGTAACTGTTGCAAATGTCTGTGTGTCTTGCTCGACGAATACACCTTCCTTGGCCTCAATGGCTTGGTGCAGACCATCTGAATACCGACGTCCTTCAAGGATACGACCGGTGAACTCATCAACGATCTTGATCTTGCCATCCTGCACTACGTACTCATCATCCCGCACATAGAGTGTGTAGGCACGAAGTAGCTGATTGATGATGTGGATACGATCCGAACGGTCGGAGAATACACGCATATACTCGTCACGGCGAAGGGCTTTCTCCTCTGCTTCGATGCTCGGATCACCTTCAAGAGCACTCATCTGTGCTGCAATGTCAGGGATAACAAACATCTCGGTGTCTTCCTGTGACGAAGCAAGCAGTGTACGCCCCTTCTCGGAGATGTCTATCTGGTGATTCTTTTCATCGACGGTAAAGTAAAGCTCCTCGTCGATTTCCTGCATGCGCTGCCCCTGGTCTTTGAGGTACTCGAGTTCCGAGTCGCGCAAGAGCTTCATAATGTCTGGCTCCTGCAGCATCTTGAGAAGCCTGCTCTGCTTCGGCATGCCGCGGTGTGCACGCAGCAGGTTTATGCCTGCCTGCGTCTTGTCGTCCTTGAATCCAGTAGTTAGCAGCTTGTCTGCTTCAGCAACGATACCGTTTACAAACTTGGCCTGAGCATCAACCAGGCGCTGTACGCGCGGACGCATGTCTACGAAGGCTGCCTCAGTTGATCCAGCCGTAACTGGTCCAGAAATGATAAGGGGCGTTCGAGCTTCGTCGATAAGAACAGAGTCTACTTCGTCTACCACAGCAAACCAATGTCCGCGCTGCACCATATCTGCAGCGTCTGTTACCATGTTGTCGCGCAGGTAGTCAAATCCGAACTCGTTATTCGTTCCCCATGTAATGTCCGAACCATACTGAGCTTTGCGTTCGTCTGGACGCATGTTAGACTGAATACAGCCAGTTGTTATGCCCAGGAAATCGAAGATCGGACGCATCCAGTCACGGTCGCGCTGCGCCAGATAATCGTTCACCGTTACAAGATGCACGCCACGTCCAGCAAGTGCGTTGAGATAAAGCGGCAATGTCGAAACCAGAGTCTTTCCTTCACCAGTGCTCATTTCCGCGATCTTGCCCTGGTGCAGAACGATGCCCCCAATAAGCTGTACATCGTAGGGAACCATATCCCACACGTGCTCGTTGCCTACAACGTTGTAGCGATGCCCGACGAGTCTGCGGCAGGCCTCTTTTACAACTGCAAAGGCTTGGGGTAGTATCTCATCAAGTGTAGCTTGGATCGTCTCAAATTGCTCACGCTCGTTGGCAGTGATTCTGGCATAGAGATCAGACCTCTCAGCGTGTTCAATCGTTGTATCTGTGCGAAGGCGTTCGCGGATGGATTCTACCTCTTCACGGAGTGCTTCAACGGACTGGTCAATCTGCGTGCGAAACTCGAGGGTTTTGCCCCGCAGTGCTTCATCTGAAAGTGTGGAAAGCCCGGCGAAGACCGCATTGATCTCATCGATGATGGGCTTCATCAACTTGACGTCTTTATCGTGCTTCGATCCACCGAGAAGTGACTGGAAAAACTTGAGCATGTCTTCTTTAAAATTTGTGAAGTGGCATAGACGCCAAAATTACTGGTTAATTTTGTGGCAACACTCCTGGAATTACTCAAATGAGCGATAATCTCAGCTCGACCCAATCAGAATCTTCACTGTACCTGTATAGTCCCGAGAACCTCATCGAACAGGCAGCAACAGCGCGTGAGCATCTGGGTTATAAGATATTGACGTTTTATATCGAAGCAGATGGAAGTCTGGCAAAGGTGCCTACTTCATCAACGGACACGTTTTACTTGTCGCCCTCGGGTGGAACACTGCGAGATAAGGACCTCAACATCGTACTCTATAGTGCCAAGTATGACCTCTACAAGGGGCTTGGGAAAATCTCGTGATTTATCTTGATAACAGCGCCACTACGGCACTTGATCCAGATGTGCTTGAGCAGATGTTGCCGTATATGCGCGGTGGCTATGGAAATGCATCGAGTATCTACGCCCTGGGAAGAGAGTCTCGTGTAGCTATCGAACGTGCACGAACAGAGTTTGCTACCCTTATTGGCGCCCACCCGGCCGAGATCATCTTTACCAGCGGGGGCACCGAAGCAAACAACGCGATCCTCAAGAGCGCACTTATCGATTCTCAGTTGGCTACATCGCTGCTGTATTCGGCCACAGAGCACCACGCTGTGATTCATCCTGCACAGGCGCTTCAAGAGCAGGGCTACGACGTTCGCCACGTTGACGTTGACACAGACGGTAGAATCAAACTCGATATGCTGCCGAGTATGGTCGGATCTGGTACATTGCTGAGTGTGATGCACGCCAACAACGAAACAGGCGTCATTCAGCCCCTTGAACAGGTCCGCGCAGCAATAGGTAATGCCTTACTGCATGCAGATGCTGTGCAGTCACTTGGCAAGATCCCAATCGACGTGCGTGCGTTGCCGGTAGATTTCCTCTCGTTTTCCGCGCACAAGATCCACGGGCCCAAAGGTATTGGGGCGATGTTCATTCGTAAGGGAATCAACTTTGCGGCGCATCAGCAAGGGGGCGGACAAGAACGCAACCGCAGGGCTGGCACCGAACCAGTTGCCCTTATCATCGGAATGGTTGCCGCAGCGCGTGCCGCGGTTACAGACCTTGAAAGGCGCGCGGCACACATGCAGGCATGTATCAATCATGCCCGCAGCCTGCTGGCGGAGCACATAGACAACATTCGGATCAACACCCCAGTGCTGGGATCACTTCCGAACATCATCAACGTGTCGTTTATGGATGCTGCTCGCCTTGACGGCGAGTCTATCCTGCAGTCCATGGACATAGCAGGCGTGGCAGTCTCTAACGGCAGTGCATGTGTTTCGGGTAGCCTGCAGCCATCACATGTGCTCAAAGCAATGGGCCGATCTGATGCCGAGTCAAAAGCTGCAGTGCGTATATCGGTTTCCAAAGACACAACATTTGAGGAAATAGATCGTGCCTGTGCACTATTGTCAGCGATAATTCGTAATATGCGTGTGTAAACACACATCTACTTCACCAGTTTGAATCAGGAGATCGGACGATGAGAAACATCATTATGGCAGCGCTTGTGATTGCCACAGCAGTAGCGGCCAATGCAACAGGGATTCCAGGCGTTGCCGGAGGATCGAAGAAGTTTGCCTTGAACAACAGCGTTGGCAAGAATGCAATAGAGTTCATCTCAGATGCTCCAGCTGAAACGATCAACGGTACATCAGAGGGTGTAACAGGTTCTTTTGCGCTCGACGCACAGAATCTGGAAGCCACAACCGGCACGATTGACGTTGCAGTTATGAGCATGAAGACAGCGAACTCCAAGCGCGACGAGCACATGTATGATGCGATGTGGCTTGATGCTGGCAAGTATCCTACGGTCTCATTCGCCGTTAAGTCGCTTAAGGATGTCAAAGTCGTGACAAAGGACGGACGCAATGTAGTTACAGCCAAGGCCGTTGGAACATTTACTTGTCATGGTGTTTCTGTTGCTTCTTCAGCTGATGTTACGATCACGTACCTACCAGAATCAGCCGAAACAAAGAAGCGCGCCTCTGGAAACCTGGCCATGATCGAAGCCACATTTAACGTAAAGCTTGCAGATCACGGCATCAAGGGCAAGGCTGGAGTTGTTGGTAAGAGTGTAGGAGAAACGATTGCCATCAAGGCCAAGGTGTTTGCCAACTCGTAAGCGGCACACATAGCGGAATTATTCAGCAGGGGGCAGGTGTTACAACGCTTGCCCCCTTCGTATTTTGACCGACCCCTTTACAGACCCTATCGCGCGAGGATATCATGAGGACATCTACCAGACATGCTTTACTCATTATTGCCCTGGTGGTAAGCACGGTTGCCCAGGCGGTAGCCGATTCTAATGGCAAGACCGGAAGTTCGGCCACTGGTTGTGGCGGATGTCACGGCGGCCAGGCAGGCGCTGCAACTGTAACCCTCGAGGGTCCGCGTACAGTGCTAACCGGACAGACCAAGACATATACCGTCGTAGTTGCCCATGCCACGCAGGCAGCCGCTGGATTCAATGCTGCCTTCAGGCGTAACAATGCCAATACAGGTACCCTGCAGGCGCTCACGAACTGTCAGGTAGCCAATGCAGAGGTTACACATACGGCACCCACGGTAATGGCAGGAGGTGCAGCTCGTTTCGAGTTTCGTTGGACTGCGCCAGCAACTACCGGACAAGTAACGTTTACTGCTGCCGGGAACGCAGTGAACAACGACGGTAGGGCAACTGATGCAGATGACTGGAGTTTGAGTGGCGCAATACAGATCGACGTCAATGGAGGTTCAATCACCCAGCCTTCGGCTGGTGCATCGTTCTGTACAGGTCAACAGATGGCCATCACGTGGACGCAGACAGGACTCGGCTCGATACGTCTTGAGCTCTCGAAAGATGGTTTTCAGACGCAAACCGTGGTAACCACCATACAGGCATCAGTGCAGGCGTTTGATTACACGATCCCTGCAACACTCGAGCCGGGCACATACTCGCTTCGCATCGTAGACGCTGCATCGGGCGATCCCGTTGCTACCGTGCAGTCGATCACAATAAATGCTGGACCAGCATTCACTCTGCAGCCGGAACCAACGTTCGTTTGTGCTGGAAAGCCGCTAAAGCTGACTGTATCAGCCACAGGCGCAAACTTGCAGTATCGTTGGCGAAAGAATGGCCAAGACATTGCCGGTGGCACAAACCCAATGCTCACGATCAACACGGTAACAACCGCTGAAGCAGGTACGTATGATTGTGTTGTCTTCGGATGTAACACGAATGTAACATCGAATGCTGTGCAGGTTACAGTGGGCGTAAAACCTGAGATCACATCACAGCCAACTGCGGCTACGGTGTGTGAGGGTGGAAAGGTCACGTTCTCTGTATCGGCTACGGGTACAGATATCACCTACACTTGGAAAAAGAACAATGGAATCGTGCCGGGCGGCAACGAACCAATACTTACCATCGATGCGGCCACCTTGTTTGATGAAGGCGACTACACATGTCTTGTTGAAGGGGCTTGTGGTCCGTCAGCAACGAGCACACTTGTAAAGCTGTCGGTGATCGAGAAGCCGTTTGTGCGCACGGAACCTGTGGACAAGAACTTGAAAGAAGGCGATACGCTGTCGTTGACTGTCGTGGCCGCTGGTGAGCTGCTCAAGTATGAGTGGTCAAAGGACGGCGTCGTGATCCCCAATGAGGAGTCTGCGACATATCGCAAGCTCAAGATCACAAAGGCAGACAGTGGTGTGTATCACTGTCGCATTTACAATCAATGCGGCACAGTCGAAACTCGTCGTGCGCTTGTGAAGATCACGTCGGTCTCGGGTCCTGGTAGATTCGTACTCTCGTTGCCGTCGATTACGTTTGAAACTGTACCTGCCTGCAGTATAATCGACACCGTGGTCACTGGCTTGCTCGTTAACGATGGGGGCTCGCCGGTAACGGTTACGTCAGTATCTGCAGAGCCGATAGCAAATATCGAGGTCGTTGGTCTCACGGCACCATTTGCGCTAGATGTTAACGAGCGCCGCGATGTTCGAATGCGAATCACGCCGAAAAAGATCGGTCCTATTGATGCCAGTGTGCAGTTCTTTGCATCAAGCGGCAATCAAACATTCAAAGTAAATGGTGAGGCTGTCTCCGGTTTCGCGATGGCAGACGATACACTCGTGTTTCCAGCCGGGGTGGCCAGTGCAAAGAAATGCGCCTCTTCGGTGCCACTTCCATGTTCTGTGACCGTTATCTCCCGCATTCGGATTTCGGGCCTGGGCTCGGCATCATGGAAGCAAGCAACCGACATCGCATTGCCCTACACATTCAAACAAGGCGAGAGAGTCGAGTTGTGCTTTGAGTCAATTGCAGAGACGGGCGACGATGCTCTTGTTACGATAACAACTGACGTTGGCGATGCGACCCTAGTTCTTGCTCGTCGTGTTATCAGTAGTGTAGATGAACAAGAAACATCTTCATCCCTGCAGGTATATCCAAATCCAATGTCAGATGATCTGTTCGTCAAGACTTTGAATGATGAAGCGGTACAATGTCAGATTCTGACCATAACAGGCAGTACGGTTGCGACGCTACGTGGAGTTGGGGAAGTAGTATGGTCGCGTCGTGATAGTTCTGGGGAAATCGTTCCAAGCGGACTTTACCTTTTGGTTGTAACGAGCACCTCTGGGCGCAGCGTACACAAGGTCGTTGTCCGGTAATCGAACGCAGTTGCCCGATAAGCGTACAAAAGAAAAGCGCCGCAACAGTCTAACTGTTGCGGCGCTTGTTGTTTTACGCAGTGAAGAGCCCCTTTACGGGAAGATACCCAGCGACAAATACGACTGTGCGATCTTATCGATAGAGCTAATGAACGCTGCTGTTCGCATGTCCTTAACCTTCGGATTGCCGTAATAGTGCTCCATGATGGTGTGATACGATGAGATCATCGTGTCTTCCAGACCCGAGTTCACGAGGTCTTCTTCATCGGCACCACGAGCAATCATTGAGCGCTCTGCAGCACTGAGTGACTTGCCGGTGAGCTGCTCAACTGTCGAGATGATGCGTGAGTTTGAGCCTTCGTCAAATCGCTTATCCATACGGCCAAAGCGTACGTGGGAAAGGTTCTTGAGCCACTCGAAGTAGGAAACGACAACACCACCAGCATTGACATACATATCTGGCATAACAAGGATGCCCTTCTTAAGAAGGATCGGCTCGGCTTCTGGTGTGATAGGTCCGTTTGCACCTTCGGCAATGATCTTTGCCTTGATCTTGGCAGCGTTGCCCTTGTGGATCTGCGACTCAAGTGCTGCAGGAACAAGGATATCGCAATCATGCTCAAGAACGCTATTGCCGTCCTTGATGGTCTTGGCGCCTGCGAAGCCTGTGATAGAGCCCTTCTTGTTGCGATGGTTGTTCAGAGCTTCAACATCGATACCCTTCGGGTTAACAACTGCACCGTCCCACTCGATGATGCCAACGATTGTTGCTCCTGCTTCCATGAGGAACTTGGCTGCATGGTAACCAACATTACCAAAGCCTTGAACGATGACCTTCTTGTCTGACAGACCAGTCGTCATCTTCAGCTTCTTCATCAGCGTTGCATCATTAACGGCTTCGCGAACTGAGAAATACAGACCACGTCCTGTAGCAGCTGTGCGACCACGAACGCCACCTTGTCCTACAGGCTTGCCGGTTACGCATCCAAGCGCGTTGATATCATCCTTGGCCATTGCCTGATATGTATCAGCGATCCAGGCCATCTCGCGAGGACCAGTGCCGTAGTCTGGAGCCGGAACGTCTACTGATGGTCCGATGAAATTCTTCTTGATCAGCTCGACTGTGTATCGGCGTGTGATACGTTCGAGTTCCTCAACGGTGTAGGCCTTAGGGTCGATACGGATACCACCCTTGCCGCCACCAAATGGTACGTCGACAACAGCGCACTTATAGGTCATCAGTGCTGCAAGTGCCTGCACTTCTTCCTGATCTACAGAGAGCGCGTAGCGAATACCGCCCTTTGTTGGCAGCTTGTGGTGGCTGTGCTCTGCACGCCATGCTTGGATTACCTGGATGCCACCTTTGATACGGACAGGGAACTGCATGTAGTACACAGAGTTACAAGCCCGGATCTGATCGAGTAGCCCCTTAGGGTGCTCCATGATCGTCGCTGCTTTGTCGAAGTATGCGTTGACAGATTCCAAGAATGGATTATGTCCATGGAAGAGTGCGGCTGATGCGCTGCTCTTTTTTGCTGTAGAAGCCATATTCAGGCTGCGTAGGTGAAACAAATGTGAAAGTTACAGATTGCCTCGTAGGGCCTGTTCTCGTTCAATAGACTCAAACAAGGCCTTGAAGTTTCCTTTGCCAAAAGACTGTGCGCCTCTGCGCTGTATGATCTCGAAGAACAGTGTGGGTCTATCCTCAACAGGCTTTGTGAAGATCTGCAGCAGGTAGCCCTCGTCGTCGCGGTCTACAAGGATGTTAAGTTCGCGCAGTGCGTTGATGTCTTCGTCGATCTGCCCGACACGGTCGAGAAGATCTGTGTAATAGGTCTCTGGAACGTGAAGAAACTGAACACCTCGTTTGCGAAGTTCAGAAACCGTATGCAGGATGTCGTTGGTTGCAACAGCGATGTGCTGCACGCCCGGACCATTATAAAACTCGATATACTCTTCGATCTGACTTTTCTTCTTGCCAGAGGCCGGCTCGTTGATTGGGAACTTCACGTAACCTGTGCCGTTTGATACAACCTTCGACATAAGAGCCGAATACTCGGTTGAGATGTCGTTGTCATCGAACGTCAGCAGCAGCTTGAAGCCCATCACATCTTCGTAGAACGTAACCCATGTATCCATCCTGCCCAGCTCTACGTTGCCAACACAGTGGTCAACATGCAGGAGTCCAACCGGCTCAGTCATATAGCCATCGCTTGCTGGCACGAATCCCGGCATAAACGCACCGCGGTAGTTTCTGCGCTCGACGAACGTGTGAACGGTGTCGCCGTAGGTCTGAATCGAGGCCAGAACTACTTCACCGTGCTCGTCGGTAAGAACCGTTGGTTCCTGCACGCTAACTGCTCCACGCTCAGTGGTTGCCAGCCATGCTGCACGAGCATCATCGACCCACAACGCAAGCGTCTTTACGCCGTCGCCATGTTTGGCAATATGCTCGGTCATGTGGTTTTCAGGGCGCAGTGGCGTGGTCAGTACCAGCCGGATCTTACCCTGCTGAAGCACGTATGAGGCCCGATCACGAAGGCCAGTTTCCGGCCCTGCATAAGCTACCAGTTGAAAGCCAAATGCCGTACGATAGTAGTACGAGGATTGTTTGGCATTGCCGCAATAGATCTCGACGAAGTCCGTACCATTTAGCGGCAGGAAGTCGTTTGCTACCGCAACGCTTGGTGCATCAAGTGACTCGGCGCTCATTCGTTGTTCGTCTTTCTGGTTCGATGTTGATAATGTTCTCCGCTGGCGGACAACCAATTCATGCAAAACTACAAACCGCATCTCTATCTTCGCGGCTGATATTGCCCGAAAGTTACCCTCATTGAAGCAGCCGAAACCGAAAATCGTCATCGTATTCACTGGAGGCACAATAGCCTCTACACTGGACAAGGAATGGGGAGGAGTGGTCCCCAGCATGTCGGGGGGTGAGATACTTCTACGTATACCAGGAATTCAAGATGCTGCAGAGATTGTCGTGCATGAATACGGCACATTCCCGGGGCCGCACATCACACCCGAGCGCATGCTTGAGCTCTCAGGAATTGTTCAATCGTACGTAAGCGAACCAACGATCGACGGAGTGATCCTGACGCACGGGACTGATACCCTCGAGGAAACAGCATATTTCCTGGATTCAACAGTTTCAACATCAAAACCTGTGATCGTGGTTGGCGCAATGCGCAACTCCAGCGAACCCGATTGGGATGGTCCGCGCAACTTGCGTGATGCCATAACTGCTGTGATTTCAAGTCAAATGCGCGATATGGGCGTGGTTGTCTGTCTTGGTGGCGTGCTCACGGCAGCCTCGGAAACCTCGAAGACAGACACAGAAGCATTGTCTACATTTACAAGCTTTGACTTTGGTCCGATCGGACGCGTAACGAACGGCGTGGTGTTCATTCTGCGCAAACCGCAACATCGAGAAGTCTTCGATGTACAAAACGTGCCGGCATTTGTGCCACTGCTTAAACTCTATGCCGGCATGGACGATACGCTTATCAAGGTCTGCATTCAGCAAGGTGCCAACGGCTTGGTTATCGAGGCCTTTGGTGTGGGCAATGTTACGCCCCCTGTCTACTATGCTTTGCGAGATGCCGTTGCATCTGGGCTGCCAGTGGTCCTTGTTTCACGCTGTCCGGTTGGCCGCGTAGAACACATGTATGCCTATGAAGGGGCGGGCAGACATCTCTATGAGGCTGGTGTGGTGTTCGCAGACTATCTTAACGGACAGAAGGCGCGTATCAAACTGTTGTGTGCCCTGGGAGGCGGACTCAGCATTCAACAAATTAGGCGATCATTTGAATGGGCAGATGCCCAGCTGGCATCATGAGAAGCACGCAGGTACACATTGATCTTGATGCACTTGAATGGAACTTCGAGTGCATCCGCAAACATGCACCAACACAGAAGGTTCTTGGGTTGGTCAAGGCCAATGCCTACGGCCACGGCATAGTGCCGATCGCACGCGCACTTGAGATGCTCGGTGTAGACATGCTCGGGGTTGCCTTGCTCGACGAGGCCATAGAGCTGCGCCGCTGCGGAGTTACGTGTGATATTCTGATTCTTACACCGATCGAAACGCATGAGGCAGCTCTAGCCGTCGAACACAACGTTCATATTGTAGCCTGCTCACTGCCGCAGTCGGAGGCAATCTCGAACGCGGCCAGAGCCGCCGGGGTGAAAGTTTCCATGCATCTGTACATTGACACGGGAATGCTGCGTGAAGGATTTCGACCAGCCGATGCCGTTGCGGCAGCGCAGCATATCGCTGCTATGCCGGGGGCTGACCTTGTTGGCGTGTGTACACACTTTGCAACTGCAGACGACCCTCACAGCCCATTTCTACGAAGTCAACTTGAGTCGTTTACGCAGGTATTGACCAAGCTCGACAACGCTGGATATGCCTTTGAATATGTGCATGCGGCAAACTCTGGAGCGCTCTGGATGGAGAAGCAGGCCCACTTTACGTTGGTTCGCACCGGGCTTGCGCTTTACGGATATGCACTGGGTGCCGAGCCCTACGCCGCGCTGCGTCCGGTGATGTCTGTTCGCTCTACCATCAACTCCTTCCGGCATGCCTGGCCCGGGGAATCGGTAAGTTACGGTCAGCGCTATATTGTGGCCGCGGAGGCCACAATTGCCACTATACCCATCGGCTACGGTGATGGCTACATGCGGTCACTTTCTGGGAAGGGGCAATGCCTCATCAGCGGAAAACGATATCCAATTGTTGGATCTATTTGCATGGATGAGCTCATGGTAAACATCGGAACAGACACCTGCTCACTCGACCAGGATGTCGTTGTGCTCGGTGGTCAGATGGCGCCGGATGGTTCCTACGAGTACATCGATGCTATTGAGATCGCTGAACGTGCAGGCACGATACCATATGAGGTCATGACGGCCTTCTCGGCCAGAGTGCCGCGGGTGTACAACGGACGTATTGCCACAGAGATCGACTTACAAGGACTGCGAGACTAATAATGTACAGTGTTCGACTAGAAAACTTCGAAGGTCCACTCGATCTGCTGTTGTTCTTTATCAAGCGCGATGAACTTGATATCTACGACATACCTATTGCCTCGATAACGCAGGAGTTCCTCGAGTATGTCAAAGTGCTCGAGTTGCTCGATCTTGAACTTGCAGGTGAGTTCATTGTTATGGCATCAATGCTTGTGCAGATCAAGGCACAGATGCTGCTGCCACGCGAGGAAAAGGACGGACAGATTCCGGGTACGATGGATGAAGATGACCCACGTGCAGAGTTGGTGCGCAGACTTCTCGAATACAAGCGGTATAAAGAGGCAACAGATTCACTTTCGATCTCGGCAGAAAATCAGAAGTATGTTCTCTATCGTCAGATGTTCGAAGCCGAAGAGATTCATGCAGCTCAGAGTGATTCATACCGCAACGCAACGCTGTTTGACCTGCTCAAGGCGCTGAAGCGTGCCATTGAGAAGGCTCCCGAGAAGGCAGAACCGCATGTGGTTACACGATTCCCAATTACAGTTGAGGAAAAGTCGGACGAGATCATGCACGTGCTGAAGACCAAGACCGCGGCCAGGTTTTTTGAGCTGGTCTCCGGACTTACCAAGATGCATATCGTCGTGACGTTCCTGGCATTGTTAGAGCTCGCAAAGCTGCAGCGAATTCTTGTGCAGCAGGACCTTCGCTTTGATGACATTGTGATCGTAGAGCGTAAAGACGACGTACAATCTGAAGAACAGAACGAAGAAGGGTCTTCACAAGACTCGGAGACACAATCATGACAGAATTTGAACAAGAAACGTTTGACAAGGATGTAGCCACACGTGAGCTGCCGTATTTCTTTACACTCGATCGCATCGATCAGCTCAAGGCCCTCGAAGCGTTGATCTTCGCAAGTGAAGAGCCCCTTTCAAACAGATCGTTGCACAGACTATTGGTCCTTGAGGATCCAACTCAGCAGGACCCCGGCCAGCAGCAATTGCCGCTCGACGGCGAGACAAACGTTGTGCCGCAGATCGTGATTCCAACATTCGATGTACCGAAGGGCTATTTCGAAGAACTGGTCGATGAGATCAACGACATTCTCGAGATCTCCCAGCGTCCGTACAGAATTGTCAAGATTGCAGGGGGCTACCAGTTTGCCACAACGCCGCAGCATGGCAACCTTGTGCAGCGTCTGCTCAAGGCCAAAAACCGGAAGAGGCTTACGCAGGCAGCTTTGGAAACGATCGCCATCATTGCTTATCGTCAGCCCATTACCAAGGGCGAGATTGATGCAATTCGTGGAGTAAATGCCGGCGAGGTTGTTAATGCACTCGTCGAGAAGCAGCTTGTTTCTATGGTTGGCAGAGCTGAAACACCAGGTAAACCGCTACTGTATGGAACCACCGAAGAGTTCTTGCGCGTGTTCGGTCTGAACTCTCTTTCTGACTTGCCGAAACTGCGAGAGATTGACGATCTCTTGAAGACCACAACCACGATGATTGACATGGATGAGACGATCTCTATCCAGACGGATCACCGCACGTTGCGCAAACAGCTGGCATTGCTGCTCGATGGCGATCAGCCGCCCGCGCCAAGCGATGCAACATCAAGCGAAGCGACTTCGGGTGCTTACTGGGAGCAGCAGGATGATAGCATCAACAGCGATGATCAGGAAGACTCGAACGTAAGTCCATCGTAGGCAAACCATACATTTTCAGGCAGGAGCTTGCTGTCGCGCTCGTGCAGCACCTGATGTGCGATGTGCGTAAGGTAGGCGCGTTTCGGCTTAAGCTGTTCAAGAAGTGCCAGCGTTTCTGGAATCGTGAAATGTGTTGGATGGGGCTCGTAACGCAGACCATCAATGATCAACGCATCGAGGTTCTGCAGCAGCGGCAGTGACGATTCAGGAATGTGGTTGGTATCGGTACAGTAGGCAACATTGCCAAACCTATAGCCGTTAACTCGTAGGCGGTTCCCATGTCTCATCGGGATTGGTGTAACCTGGATGCCCCCTACAAGAAACGGCTCATGATCAATTGGCGTTATCGTTACGTTCGGGATCGACGCGCCGGTAGATTCAACAAGGCCGAATGCATAGGGGAACGTGCTGCGCAAGACATCAACAGTTTCCTGCATGGCGTAGATCTCAACTGCACGCCCGCTGCGGAACGCATATGGACGCAGGTCGTCGAAACCTCCGATGTGGTCAAAGTGATGATGCGTGTAGATCACGCCATCGAGCTCCAGCACACTATGTGCAAGCATCTGCTGTCGGAAATCTGCTGAGGTGTCTACCAGAAGTGTGGATGAGGCTGTCTGAACTAGTAGTGACGTTCGCAGACGTTTATCACGTGGATCAGGACTGGTGCATGTAGGACATTCGCAGGCTACCGTGGGGACACCCGTGGACGTCCCGCTGCCAAGCACGGTAAAGCGCATCATACGTGCCGTTCTGCATGATAGGAGCTTCGCACCAGAGGGCCCGATTCAACAATCGAGAATCCCATCTTTAGGCCCTCGACCTCGTAGTGCTTGAACTCATCGGGATGAACGAATCGGTCTACGGGCAGATGGTTCTTTGTTGGCTGCAGGTACTGTCCTAGCGTGAGCACGTCTACATTGACCTTCACCAGCTCAGCCATCACATCCATGATCTCGGACGGGGTTTCTCCCAGTCCAAGCATGATGCCGGTCTTAGTGCGCATACCCTGACGCTTAGATTCGGCAAGCACGTCGAGTGTCCATTGGAATCTGCCCTGGGGCCGCACATGCTTGTAGAGCCGGGGCACGGTTTCTGTGTTGTGATTCAGGATGTCAGGCCGCGCATCAATGATGCGCTGCAGATTTGCGATGTTGCCCTTAAAATCAGGCACGAGCACTTCGATCGTGGTCGACGGTGATAGCTCGCGAGACATCGTAATTGTCTCGGCCCAGATCGTTGAGCCGCCGTCTTTTAGCTCATCTCTGTTAACGGATGTGATGACAGCATGCTTGAGATTCATCGAGGCGATCGCCTCGGCAACACGCCGCGGTTCGTCGTAGTCTACGGGCAGGGGTCTACCGGTCTTTACAGCACAGAACCCACAGGAGCGCGTACACGTGTCTCCGTGGATCATAAACGTTGCAGTGCCTGCATTCCAGCATTCGGTAATGTTGGGGCAACGAGCCTCTTCGCATACGGTGTGAAGGGCTTTTGAACGCATCATCGATTTGATGCGGGCATAATCTTCACCACCGGGAGCGCGTACTTTCAGCCATTCGGGTCTGCGCGCTTGCTGCTCTTGCGGGGTAATGACAGGTAGGTCGAGGATCATATGCAATAGAGAGTGGTTATCGAAGTGCCGGAGATATCCGTTTTACGATAGGTCGAATTGCTTCTAAATATGTTGTCGGCATCTTGTAGAGGTCTTTTGCCAGATTGGTCTGATCAGCAAGCATTGATTCCATGTCGTAGACATAGCAATTGATCAAAACACGCTCGCCACGCAATTGAAAATTCCCCTGCACTGCCTTTCGTACACCCATTCCGCGAACCGCTTTCCACATGTCAGACTCATACTGCGGATTGGTTGGGTCGAGGTTGAGTGCCGCAATTGCCATTTCAACACTGTCGGCCGGAACGATCTGATAGGATGCTCCTGATGGGTCTGCCGATAGCAAGGCCGAACGCAGAGAATCTGCAAACTCGATGCACCAGACATTGTACGTAATGTCGTGGTCCATGTTGCGAAACGGCAGAACAGCAATGCGAACCTGCGCCGACGAGGCAACAACAGCGAGCACAGTAACTGTGAGAATGGCAAAGAGAGTGCGTTTCATACGATCCCTACAAGTGTGTCGTGAGAACGAACATTGGGCCGGTAGCGTTCCAACTCGAGTACAAAACTACGCCTACTTCGTGCGATTGTGTTCGGAGATGCCTGTAAGCCGAATTCTGTCTTCCCGTTTTACGGGGGAGGCAGTCATTTATCTGGGATTGGTGTTGCCACCAACCTCGTGCAACCTACCCGATAGAGGCCACCCGAAGGTAGAACGAACGAACAGCCCGTTAACACGAATGTTCCTGTATCTGCTTGGTCTTGCTCCGTGCGGGGTTTGCCGGTCTGGTTAGTCACCTAACCAACGGTAGGCTCTTACCCTGCCATTTCACCCTTACCGCGCCAGCTGCAAGCACCTGGCGCGGCGGTATCTTTCTGTTGCACTTTCCGTTGGCTCGCAGCAGATTTCTCTGCCTCTTACCACCTTCCTGTTAGGAAGCGCACTGTTCTGTGGAGTTCGGACTTTCCTCTCTGTATTCCAGAGCGACTGCCCGGCATCCCCGAGTACAATGCACGAGTTGGCTATGTAGTGTTAGCTATGTTCTTCCATAACGGCGTCGATCTCTGCTTCGACATCGTCGGTAAAGAGAATGCGTCCGCAGTTTTCACACGTGTACATTTTATCGCGCTGGTACTTCATCTCCATGATCCGCTGTGATGGGATGGCCGAGTAACAGCCCGAGCATGAGCCGCGGCGAACAGCCACTGCAGCATTTTCATGAAACTTTCTGATGCGCTCGTATTCGATCTCGAGGGTGTCATCGAGCTTTGCAATAAGCTTAACGCGAACGTCGATGAACTTGCGCATTTCGTCGTTATGCTCGCC
>JBKCLO010000162.1:0-7180 GCA_046300675.1 Ignavibacteria bacterium | reverse complement strand
ACCACGGGCCGATTTGTAACAGTCGGTGCAGCTGGCACGCTGAAGTTCAACACGGCAGCAGGTGCCAACGACATGCTCGTACTGAACAACAACGGCAACGTTGGCATCAGCACATCAGGTGCCGGTACAACAACGATCGGTAGTGCAGCAGCCGGAGCAATCAGCGCTCAATCAGCCACAACACTCACCGGAACGGGTGGAACAGGCGTAACGATGACAGCTACGGCAGGCTCAGTTACACTTGATGCTAATTCTGCAACTGGTAGCGTTGTGCTCAATGCAACCAATAATGCAGGAGATGTCGATATCAATGCTGGTGATGACGTATTGATTGACGCGACAAATGGCGATATCATGGTTACGGCCGGCACAATCTTCGAAGTCGATGTCAATGCTAAGAACAGCTACCTCAGTATGGGGGCTGCTGGTCAAGGCACATTTCTCGAAAAAATCGGAGGTGGTGCCAACAATCCGAAGATGACGTTGCTAATGAGTGATTTTTTCAACTATGCATCTATTTCTGCGGAATCGACCGGATTTTTATCGGAAGTTAAAGCCCAGACAAACGGCCAGCTTTCGTTGACAACAACGGGCCTCGGCACAGACATTACTGTAACGGCAGATGATGTGCTCGACCTTAATGCCGCTAGCATCGATGCAGACGCTTCGGGCCTTGTTGATATCGCAGCTGGATCAACGTTCACAGTAACTGGTGCAACCGGGGCTACAGTAAACGCCACAGCAGGTGCTCTGACGCTGAATGCTAACTCTGGAACTGGCAGTGTTGTCGTCAACGCTACCAACACTGCTGGTGATGTCGACATCAATGCTGGCGATGCTGTCACGGTAGATGGCACGACCATCACAATGACAACCCTAGGTGGTGATGTAACGATAGCAGTGCCAGGAGCAACAAGCGGAAATGATCTGCTTCTCACGGGCATCGACACTGATGCGACGCCAACACAGATGCTCACACTCAATGCCGGCAATGCAGTGCGCAAGACCACGCTCAGTGGCACAGCAGATCAAGGTGTTATCTATACAGCCGGCAAGTATCTGCTTGGCGGTACAACGACGACAGCTGTTCCATTTACGACGAATCGCTTTGTCAACATCGATGCAAACAACCTGAGCGTAACTGCTAATGGTGGCGCTAATACGCCAATCGCAGTAACAGGAACAGCTAACAGTGGTGTAGCGCTTACTGCAAACGGAACGGGCAACGTAACGCTTACGTCAAATGCAACTGGTGATATCACGCTTACGTCTGCAGATGACCTGACGGCAACGGCCTCAGACGTTCTGGCGCTTGCGTCGACGACAACAAACGTCAACACGGCATCGGGCAATGTAAACCTTGGTAATGCCGCTGGCACAAACACTGTGCTTGGCTCAACAAATGTTGACGGTGTAGCTACAATCAACGACGGTGGCAATGCCTTCACAACAAACATTGGCACAGGGGGCAACAGTGGCACGGTAACGATCGGTAATGCCTCAAATACAGTTGCCATCAACGGCTCAACAACAACAGTAACTGGCATATTTGATGTCAACGGCAACACGACGATCAACACCACAGCAAACGATGGTACAACGTCGATTGGTAATACAGGCAACGCGCTTACGCTGAATGGCTCAACGGTATCGTCGACGTCGACAGGCGGCAATACATCGATCTCGACATCAGGTGTAGGTACTGGCATTACCTTGACGGCAGTCAATGTAGCCAGTGTCGCCTCGACAACAACGAACATCAACACAGGTTCTGGCAGCGTAAACGTCGGAAGCGCCACTGGTACGAACACGTTACTAGGTACAACGAACATCAATGCTACTGGTGCGAACAACACAACAATCGGCAACACTGGTGTAGGTGCAACAACGGTAACGTTGAATGCAGGTGCAACGGGCTCTGTTGATGTCAACGGATCAACAACGATCAACACAGGTGCCTCCGACGGTGGAACGTCGATTGGTAACTCAGGCAATACGCTAGATATGGCAGGTAGCACCATTACCGCAGTCGGAACCACAGAAATCAATGTTACTGGTACTGCAAATACGACGATTGGTAATACGGCTGTTGGTGCAACCACAGTGACCTTGAATGCTGGCACAACCGGCAATCTTGTAATGGGCGGAGTAGATACCGATGCGTCACCAACACAGATGCTCACACTGAATTCAAACAATGAGGTTCGTGTAACAACGCTCAGTGGTACAGCAGATCAAGGTGTTATCTATACAGCCGGCAAGTATCTGCTTGGCGGTACAACAACAACAGCTGTTCCATTTACGACGAATCGCTTTGTCAACATCGATGCAAACAACCTGAGCGTAACTGCTAATGGTGGCGCTAATACGCCAATCGCAGTAACAGGAACAGCTAACAGTGGTGTAGCACTTACTGCAAACGGAACGGGCAACGTAACGCTTACGTCAAATGCAACTGGTGATATCACGCTTACGTCTGCAGATGACCTGACGGCAACAGCCTCAGACGTTCTGGCGCTTGCGTCGACGACAACAAACGTCAACACGGCATCGGGCAATGTGAATGTTGGTAGTGCAACGGCAACGAACACGATCTTGGGTACAACCAACATCAACGTAGCTGGTTCACAGTCTACCTCCATTGGTAATGCAACAGGAACACTCACGCTAACAGGTGCAACGACGCTAGCCGGTTCGCTGAATCAAACAGGGGCCGGACAAGTAACATTCTCTGGAAATGTAGATGCTACGAACGGTCTTGATGTAACGAATGCAGACCTCACAGTAGGGGGCTCAAAGTTCACGGTTGACGATGCTACTGGCAACACGGATATCGCGGGATATCTCAAGGTCAATACGAACAAGTTCACAGTAGCTGCTGCAACAGGCAATACAACAATTGCAGGTACACTTGATGTGGATGGTGCTGGAGAGTTTAACTCAACGCTCGGAGCAG
Source organism: Ignavibacteria bacterium (assembly GCA_046300675.1). Lineage (GTDB taxonomy): Bacteria > Bacteroidota > Ignavibacteria > Kapaibacteriales > Kapaibacteriaceae > UBA10438. The sequence continues at coordinate 4,224 of JBKCLO010000162.1, read as the reverse complement.
ACGGCAACTTCCGTGTTGGTGCTGCAGGTGCCAGCAACTTTACTGTTGTTGCCGCCACAGGCAATACCTTAGTTGGTGGCACACTGGCAGTTACTGGCGACGTAGCAGTAAACACCAACAAGTTCACGGTTGCAGCTGCCTCGGGCAACACATCAATTGCTGGTACCCTCAACGTTGATGGAGCAACAACACTAAATGCTGCTGCAACACTTACAAATGCTAGCGCACTCAAGTTTAATGAACCAATAGCTGGTGGCGTAAACTACACGTCGTTCAAAGCAGGCACACAGGCTGCAGATCTCGAATACACGTTACCAACAACTGCACCAACATCAACAAACAAGGTGCTTACGGCAACTTCGTACACAAATCCAATGATGCTTGCATGGAGCAATCCCAATGCTGAGGTAGTCTACGGAGTGGATAACACAGCTGCGTGGAATGCTAGCCAAGACAACTTTGCTGTGCCAACGGAGAAGGCGATAATGCGTATTAGCTCAACGCTAGATGTAAATCTATCGGGTCTAAGTGCAACTGGTATTGCTAACGGACGCATTATTGTTCTCGTTAACGTCGGAGCAAATGACATCACGCTGAAACACAACAATTCATCGACTGCCGGTAACGAATTCAAGCTCCCTGGAGCTGCCGATATAATTCTGGCGCCAGATGGATCAGTCACCCTCATGTATGACACAACATCAGCTGTATGGCGTGTCTTGTCGGTTAACTAAGAAGGTGGGGGAAACAGCTATGAAGAAGATATCAATCATGAAAGCAGATCACATGAAGCGCGCACTTCTGGTACTGGCAGTTCTTGCCTGCATTGGTTCGATTGCCTCTGCACAAACGTATCGTCCGCTCACAGGGACAAGCGTGGTGTTGAGCACGTCGTATCCATCCGGCAATGCATTAACGCTCCAGGCAAGCCCTACAGCAGCATACACGTTAACGTTGCCAGCAGCTGCGCCGACGGCGGGCTACATACTTCGTAGCAATCCCGCATCGGCTAATACGCTGATCTGGACGTCGCCGCTTGATATGTATGATTTCCAAAATGGTTTGACGGAATCAGGCACGAGTACAGTAAAATGGGGCGGCGATCTTACAGGCGCAACCACCATCAATACGGCGGGTGCTAACGCGATCACGTTCTATAACAACACGGCCGCAACGTCTGCTACGCTGACAATAGGTGGTGGGGCTGGCACGCTTGCCTTTGATGTTCAAGGCGGAACAACGATCAATACAACGGGAAGCGCGAATACGTCTATCGGAAACGCAAACGGTACGCTAACGCTTACATCTTCAACTGGACTAAATGTTACTTCGCTTGGTTTAATCAGTGATGGCGACGGAAATCTGGTTCTTGGAGATAACGTAGAACCATCTGTAAATGACAACTTCTCTCTCGGTACTAACACAGCTCGCTGGTCAGACGTCTTCGTTGGACCAAGTACAGTCCACATTGGTTCAACTGCAACAGGCGGTGATGAATTAGCATTGTCATACAACACAACTTCTAATACAGCAATCTTCAACGTTGGTTCAACCAACGCAATGGAACTTACGTCAACAGCCTTGACGCTTGCTGCCAATCTCGCAGCCAACGGCGACGTAACACTTGGTGATGCTGCTACAGATGTGCTCACGGTAGGTGCAACAATCGCGGGTCAATACCCTCTATACTTTGAGGGGGCAACCGCAGATGCATTCGAAACACGCTTTGAAATCACGGACCCTACTGCAGATCGGACAATCACTTTCCCCAATGTGGACGGAACGGTTATTACCACAGGTAACACGAGCGATCTGGCAACGCTAGCATGGCTTGTTGGTGGCAACACGATTACTGGTGGTAGCACAACACGAAAGATTGGTCTAGCTACGCAGGCCGCAAATGATGACGGCCTTGCAATCATGACAGACGGAACAGATCGTTTGACGATTACAGCAGTAGGCGCTTCGACATTCTCAGGCACACTTACATCAACCGGTGACTTCGCCGTCGGTGCTTCAACATTCTCCGTCACTGCTGCATCTGGCAATACGTCGGTAGGTGGTACACTTGGAGTTACCGGTGTAACATCATTGAATGGCGCTGCAACTATTGGTAATGGTGATGACAACGTTAACATCAACGCTGGAACTGGTACGTTCCAGGTCGCGTCAACGGGTGTCGATATCTCAACGGCCGGAGCAGTGAGCAGCGTTACGACGCTGAACATGTCAAGCACACTCACGAACACTGCAACGTCAAACCAGATCGTTCTCGGTACGACAAATACTACGACAATCAGCGCGACAGCCCCTGCAGCAAGCCGTGTGTATACAATTCCGGATGTTCTTGCAAACGCATCGTTTGTTCTTACTGCTGGTGCACAGACAATTGGTGGTGCAAAGACGTTCTCTAGCGACCTCGCAATTAGTAGCAATACCGCTTCAACCTCAACAACTACAGGTGCCCTTGTAGTAACCGGTGGTGTAGGCGTTGGTGGTGCAGTGAATGTTGGCGGGGCGTTTGATGTTGCCGGTGCGACTACACTCGATGGCGATGTAACGCTGGGTGATGCTGGGGCAGATGCTATCACTGTTAACTCTACAAGCGGACTAGTTGTTAATTCAGGACCTGATACAGACCTTGCCATAGACGAATCCCAGGTTGCTCGTGCTAATAGTCTTACCATTCAGGGTGCTAACGTCACAACACCAGCCAATGTTTCGTCAGTGGTTTTGGCCGAAAACATGACCTTAAACTCAAATGCTGGTGGTATCGCACTAACGGCTACAACAGCATTCACAACGCGTGGAGCAACGAACACGATGCGTGGTTATGCCAGTGAAACTGAGTATTCTGAAGTTGACATGACCTCTACCGCTATCGTATTGCGGGCTGAAAACGGGAATAGCGATCCAACACTGACTGTTGTACAGTCTTTGGGCACAGGCATTGTCACGGTCGAATCTGACAACCTATATCTCGAATCATCGAACATTTCGATAGGTAACGCTGCAACAGACATTGCCACATTCAGCGCTACAATTGCAGAGCAATATCCTCTCATATTCGAAGGCGCAACGGCGAATAATTTCGAGACAACATTTGAGATAACAGATCCCACTGCAGACAGAACAATCACATTCCCTGACGTTACCGGAACAGTTATCACAACCGGCAACACAAGCGACCTCGCAACACTTGCATGGCTTGTCGGTGGCAATACTATTACGGGTGGCACTACAACGCGCAAGATTGGTATCGCCACACAGGCTGCAGATGATGATGGCCTTGCGATTATGACAGATGGAACAGATCGTTTGACGATTACAGCTGCTGGTGCCGCAACATTCTCCGGTACGCTGGCATCAACGGGCTCTTTCAACGCCAATGGCAATGCAACTCTTGGTGATGGAGGAGATAACGTATCCATCAATGCAGGAACAGGTACGTTCGAAGTTGCCTCAGCAGGTGTTGATATTTCTACCGCAGGTGCCATCAGCAGCGTTACGACGTTGAACATGTCAAGCACACTTACGAACACAGCAACATCAAACCAGATCATTCTCGGTACGACAAATACCACAACTATCAGCGCTACGGCCCCGGCAGCAAGCCGCGTCTATACGATGCCGGATGTGCTTGCAGATGCGTCGTTCGGAATGACTGCAGGTGCGCAGACAATTGGTGGAGCGAAGATATTTTCTGCAGCAACTGCCATTGAGGGTGACCTCACATTGGGTACGGGTGCATCTGCAACTGGGGGCTCCATCATTTTCAATGATGATGCTATCGGAACTGCAAACACTGTTACCTTGAAAGCTGCTAACCACGGTGGCAATCGCACGTACACCATGGACGACATCAGTGCTGATGCATCTTTTGTTATGACGGCTGGCACACAGACTGTTGGCGGCGCTAAGACGTTCTCCGGAGCAGCATCGTTTGGTTCTACGATAGAGGTGACAGGGGTTGCTTCACTCAACGGAGGCGGATCACCGCTGGTCTTCGAGGGCGCAACAGCAGATGCGAACGAACTGACGATTGCTGTAACCGATCCGACGGTAGACCGTACAATTACCTTTCCGAACGTTGATGGTACTGTTATCACCACAGGCAACACAAGCGACCTCGCAACACTTGCATGGCTTGTCGGTGGCAATACTATTACGGGTGGCACTACAACGCGCAAGATTGGTATCGCCACACAGGCTGCAGATGATGAT
>JBKCLO010000161.1:0-8575 GCA_046300675.1 Ignavibacteria bacterium | reverse complement strand
TTCTGACTCTTACAGCCGTACTTGTTCGTTGCCTCGATTGTATAGGTGTACGACCCTGCTGAATCGATGAGAACACGGATGTTTGGCAGCGACGGGTTGGTTTGGATGGTTGTCTTTGCGGCACCGATACCAGTCCAAAGTGTCGTAAACGCGGCAGTGTCCGATGACGTACTTGTGATGATCGTTGTAGCGCCAGCACAAAGTCGCAGCGTGTCCGGTACAGTGATCCTTGGGGCTGCGATAACATAGACCGTGACGATACTCTCTACCGGACATCCATTCGTGTCTGTTGCTACCACACGATATCGGTAGCGTCCTGCAGTGTTGTGTGTAGCTGTAGCGATGCGCTGATTGGTGTCGCGCAGATCAGATACAAACGCTGAATCGCGCATCCACTTGTACGTGATAATGCCAGCCCCTTGAGGCTCTGATGCTATCAGCCGAACAGGCTGTCCGACACACACAGGGTTGGGTTCTACAATAGCGCTGAGTGTAAATGCAGCTTTGATCTCGACCGTTGTGAACGCTGTATCAGTGATGCAGCCATTGCGAGTAGCAATTAACCTAACGCGATAAGCCCCTGCTCGTGGAAAGGTCTTTTGCGTAGACTGTCCAGTAGCCTGCGAGCTATCATGCTCGAAGAACCAACTCCATCCTGTAATGTCCGCTGAGTCCTTACTGCTGCCAACGAAGGTAAGGGGCTTACCAGGACAAAACGGTGGTGTCTTAACACCGATCGATGTACGCAGATTATTGAACTGCGATCCAGCAAGGAACCCATAGGAATCAAACGACGTCATGCCGTACATAACACCGATCACTCCTTTGCCTTGTGAAGCATCCACACTGTGAATACCCTCGGGCACGCGCACCGTTACGCACTGCACCTGAGGCGTGGCATCGATTGTGCTGTGCACGACAGGCAATGCTGCACGACCTTGGATAGTGGTTAGCGAGAGCCCATCAATCGTTACGTTGCCAAGTTCGGCCTTGTCACCGATCAGCGCAACGTAGAGATTGTTCCTCCAGCCATCTTGTACAAAGGTGCTTGTGGAGGTAGGCGGAACAAACGAGTTAAAGACAAAGCGATCAATGCGCTGCTCAAGAGGGGGCACAATGATCATGAAGGGATCGCCCACACCGCGAACGAGATCCCAACCGTCGTTAGCTGTCATCGCATATTGAGCAACGAGAACGGGCTTATCGGCATCAACGGTGTAGGTCTTGTTGCCGGTGACAGTGTACTCAACAAAACCACCGGCGTTATTGATCGTTGTTGGTGTGCCATCGAACGTGACAGACGTGCCTGGCTCGGAGGCCAAAATCCGGACGATGAACTTAGTTGTATAGGCGATAGGTGGCACAACAAACGTGTTGCCCCATGTACGCGTTGGTGGAATCTGCTCTACCAAGTGATCGCGGCTGAATTGCGACGAATTCGGAACGGCCGTGCGCTGATGTCCACTAAAGACAGCAATGCTACCGCAACCTGGACCAGAATTCACGACGCGAACAAGAGAGCCCGTGAGATCGTCGTTTACAACGTCTGTCTGGATCTGATAGACATCGCCGCGGTTCAACGCTACGGTGTATGGAATCCCTGCCGGACGCAGACCGCCCCCTGCCTTGACTACTGGAGCTTTGGGCGTTATCTCAACAACAGTACCATCTACATGTGCTATAACTGCAAGCTGACTTGCCCAGTCGAGAGAATTGCCAACAGTACCCGTCCCGGTGTAATGACGATAGCATGGCACAAAGTACTTGTCGCCAAGCGCTGGAACCGGCAAGACCATTGCCGCATCGGTGCTCATCAACTCTGTGTTGAATGCAGAGAGTGCAATGGGTTTGTCGGACGTTACATGGATTGCCTTCTTGACGTTGACAACATCGCTGTTGCTCTGTGTTGCGCTCAGCACCATCACCTGATAGGGTACGTTGCCATTGGCTGGAATTGCAAGGGTGGTTAGGAGTGTCGTGCCTTGATACACATTCACCGTTGCGCCGGAGTCAGCACTAAAGAACAAGTATGTGTTCGGCAGACCCGAGTTCTGCATAAACGTTAGCCAGAAGTCGGTACCCTTCGTCGAGATGCGCTGTGCCGCAACATCGAAATGCCCAAGCATAACGATGAAAGCCACTATGATTGGTAGGGGGCGCATGTATCGAATTGGAATCAATCTATCTCTGGCAGATATTGTAACGAAAAATACGGTAATTCGATGCATTTGCCTTGGCTGTTCGCTACTCGCTGTTCGCTGCTCGCTGTTCGCTACTCGCTGTTCGCTACTCGCTGCTCGCTGTTCGCTGCTCTTCTTCTTTCTTCCTGCGCTTCCCCGTATCTCGCACAACGCCAGTTCACAAACGTTGTTCCTCAGGGGGCTAAGACTATCGCAGTTATTGGTGATCAGCAGCGCACATCGTGGTTAGAGTTCTGGAAAGAGTCAAACACCGAGCACGCACAGGTTGTAACGAATGCCATGTTGAAGAAGCCAGATGCGCTATTGCTGCTTGGCGACCATGTGTTTTGGTCATCATCGAAGGCTGACTGGCAGTTCTTTGATGAGATCATGCAGCCAGTGAACAATGCTGGAATCCCGGTGTTCCCGTTGTTTGGGAATCATGAATACTTCGGCAATCACGATGTTGGACTTCAGAACATCCAATCACGCTTTGCTGCAGCGCGCACAACGTGGTATAGGTGGGATGCTGATAGTGTTGCGTACATCATGCTGAATTCGAACTGGCATGACATAGGGGAAGACTCCACGTTGTTGCAACGATCGTGGTTTGAAGACCAGCTTGTAGCGTGCGAGAATGATGTAACGATTCGAGCTATTGTGGTTTCTTCGCACCATCCACCTTTCACGAATTCAACCGTTGTTCGTGATGACATCACAGCACGCGATGAGTTTGTTCCGTTGTTTGTACGAACACGTAAGGGGCAGCTATGGTTAAGTGGACATTGTCATGCACTCGAGATGTTTGAGCAGAACGGGAAGAGATTTATCGTGTCAGGAGGAGGTGGCGGCCCGCGTCAAAAACTCCACACAGGAGTAGATGCACGTTATCAGGATAAACTTTCGGCAGGCAGCGTGCGTCCACTGCATAGTCTTGTTCTAACGCGCAATGGAGACTCAATTTCTGTTGTGGTAGACTCGCTGACTTCTACTCACTAATGGTATATGGTTGGTAATTGATATCGCTCTGCTGGGACTTCTTCAAACTGATAATGGTCGTATTGGCAGGAAGCTGTTGCGTATCTCGGACATATGCACAGATGGCCGAGGCCGATCAGCATTATGTGTATTCATCTCGATCGGTGCCTAGGACGAGCATCAATCTCTCGATAGGACCATCACTAACGATGCTGCCCCAGCCCCTTACTGAATACCCTACGCCAGCCCCAATGATTGATCTACGTTGGCGTGTTCCTACGCCCTCGAATGTTCATGCATATGGCCGGCTTGGTTCAAACTTCGCAACGTCTATCATGCAGGCAGGGGGCATGTATGCGCATAACATCGGCAACTTCTCCATAGGTGCTGGATACTCTGCTGCCTACGTGTATGGCAACATCGATTTTATTGATGGATTTAATACGACACAATCAAGGTGGATCAATTATCCGATGGTGAACATCACTGCAAAGCTTGATAAGATCACACTGACAGCTCGTGCTGAATTGGAATTGCTTACGTCTCTCGAACAGCGTATCGAAGATCAAAACGTCAACTCTGATATGAATCGTCTGTCTGGTGGATTGCTTACCATCACAGCAGAGCAGCCATTTTGGAATGACACGCATGTACTGATGGGTGTGTCGCTATCGTATTCATCAAATCCCTATCAGGCATGGTTTATCTACAATACCTTTAAGGAACGACTATTCTCGTCGGAGTTGTTCGTGGGATTTATTCTATGAGGCACCTATTCGTCATCGCCGCACTGATCGTCTCTGGTTGTGTTAGTGCTCTTGACCCGGTAATCTACCCGGATATCGATACTGAATGGACAGCATATGGTGGCAAACTGTTCACGGGAAAACAGAAAGACATCATCAGTGGCAGTTATTTCGTTGAAGCTGGAAACCAGTATCTGGGAGATACACTGGCAGTGCGGTTCGATGGCGATCGTATCGCAATGTATTCTGTCCGCAATGTCGCCTTTGTGTCAGGGTACTTCGGCATACGTGATACCGCCTCGAAACTCCTGGCTTCTTATCGGGCAATATCGGGGTCACAGATTGGCCGTCTCGAAATGTCTGCCCTTAGCAATGATGGGTTTAAGGACGTTGGTAAGGGGCAAGGGAACGGGAAAGACCTTACGCTGCAAGGTGCACTGTACATCGATGGTAGGTCTGTACCAGTCAGACTCGTCAAGAAGGGGCAGATCAATACTCGAATACAGGGCTTTCAGATCATTGCCCATCGAGGTGGCGGACGCAACTCTGAACGACTAGGATATAGCGAGAACAGCATTGAGATGATGCGTATCGCAAGCTGGCTGGGTGCCACAGCGATAGAGATCGATGTGATGTCAACAAAGGATGGTATTCCCATCATCTTTCATGACCCAACCTATACTCTGCGAACGGTTCAGAGTCCATACATTATCGGCCCAGTTGAGAACTACACGCTGGCCCAGGTGCGCGCGGCTACGCGTCTGCTCAACGGCGAACAGATACCCACGCTTCGCGACGCACTCAAGGCTGTCATAGACAGCACGAATCTCTCCATGGTCTGGCTCGATGTGAAAGCCTCCAACGCGATGGATTCTATTCTTGCAATAGCGCAGGAAATGAATGAGTACGCAAAGGGCAAGCGCAACAAGCTGGAGATCTTGTTGGGGATACCAGATGAAACAGTGCTTGCTCGCTATAAGGCCAGCCCCTTTGTAGGCGCCGTCTCAGTGCTGTGCGAGCTTGGCGTAGATGTTGCACGTGATGTAAATGCTAAGGTGTGGGCTCCGCGCTTTACAGCAGGACTGCAGGAAGATCTTGTCAAGCAAATGCAGTCTGAGGGACGCCAGGTTTATGTCTGGACGCTAGACGACGAAGCCTTTATGCGGAAGTTTATCGACGCCGATCTCTTCGACGGTGTGCTAACGAACTACCCAACGATGCTCGCCGCGATCTTCTACAACAAGGGGACGCGGTTTTGAGATCGTTTATCGCATTGTGGATCACATCGGCAGTCCTGGTCGCGGGCAGCTCTGCTCAAACGCCAATGGGCGCGGACATCGATACGGTGTTTCGTATTCGTGCAACGGCGTTTGTCGGAGCTATGGCAACACTGTATGATCGGCCTCCTACAACACAAAGCACCACTACGACCTACCTAGGCAACACGTTGGGAGGCCGTCTTGTTTGGCATCCAAATCACTTACTTGCCGTGGGCGTACAGAGCGGTTTTGTGTTCTTCTCAACCGACGATCTGATCATTGATGGTGTAGAGTCCGGCAGGGCAGGTCTTGCAGCTGTGCCATTGCACCTGATTCTTACGATAACATATCGTAGCTTCGAGTTCGGGATGGGCCTTGGAATGTATCAACTGCAGTCACTTTGGAGAATTCAAGGCATACAGCGCGCCGCAAGCTCGGACTACGAGTACGGCGTAAATCCCTGGATAGGATATGAGTTCTCTCTCTCAGATCGTTTCAGCATTGGTCCCGAGGTAGGAGCGCACATTCTGAGTAATCGAGGTATGAAGGCGTTTCAGGTAGGCGTGAAGGTGACAGCGGATGTGGTGAGGTATTGAACAGTGCTAATTGCCAATTGCTAATTACCAATTACTAGTTACTGATTACGAATTGCGAAGTATCTACGGGTGTGTGAATCAATGATTAAGATGCTTATTGTCTTCTTGTTTTGTGTGGTGGGTTCCACGGCCCAGATAGATACATGCGGACCCTGTGCGGACAAGCCATCGACCAACGCGACCTTCCATATGCACTAAAGCGCGCTGCCGGCGTCGAAATCCGCGTGCCGCAATACACCAAACGCTTTGCGGGACTAAAACCACCAGCAGGCAAGAGCGTTGTGCTATGCAATGAAAATGCATGCGATTAGTAGCCGCCCACCCAACTGGTACTTGGTACTTGGTAATTGGTAACTAGTAATTGGTAATTAGTAATTGGTAACTAGTAATTGGTAATTGGCAACTGTCTTCTACCGTTTCACCATCATCGTCACAATGCGCTGCGCTCCGCGCTGGCCGCTTACAACGTAGGTGCCGGGTGCCAGCGATGAAACATCGAAGGTTGTCGTATTGCGAAGCTCTGCTATGTGTGTCCCAAGCACGTTCGAAATCGTAATGGTTTCGAACGGCACATTCGAGCCGAATGTAACGCTTTTAGAAGCAGGGTTCGGGTATACTGTCAAGGTTGCCGCATCGTCAGCAATCTCATCAACACTTGTTGCCGAGAGCAGCACAACGGTGGATGCGATAGGGTTGCGGTCGGCCGTGTGGTTACGCGACATGATCCGAATTGCGCTGCCGGGAACCATGCTCTCTGCGCCGAGCGTGTTGCGTTGTTCATCCATCATCTGCGTAGCTGGAGTGATAGCGAACTGCATGTCGCCCATCGCAGTGGCAACCTCTAACATACCGTCGGCAACTCGAGTGAGCTGACCAATGACCATTGTTGGATTGTTGTCTGGTCCCGCATGGTCGTTGCATGCGACATCGACAATGCCCCGAAGAAGCTGCTGCGTTGAAGCATCAATGACAAGACACACAATACGGCCGTTAAACAGAGCCGACCACTCGATTAGCATGCCAGTATTATCAGCCAATATGCTGAAGGGGGCGCGCAGAACGTCGCGAGAACCAGCTGGTGTTGTAACGGTGACGATAGAATCGTTACTACGTTCGACTGGACCCGAGACCAGCGATGTCTGTAGACAATTAACAAACACCGTCGCGGCGCGAATTGTACCACCGTCGTTGCTGCTGGTTACCATGCCTTCGATGCGTTGGTCGATGTTTGCTGAGCTGAGCGTCATTGATTTGCCTTGGCAATCCGTAAACACCGATGAGCTATCAATCGTGTAGTTGCGTAGCTCACCCTTATCAATGAGGATCGTGACAGTTTCTTCGGAGACCTGTTTGATGAATCCGCCGACCACCCTTGAGTCGCAAGGATCAAGTAGAATGAGCATGTCTGCAATGCGAGCCCCCTTACTTGTGCGGTAGTAGGCGCTCAGTGTATTGCCAATCTGAATGTCGCTGCTGGAAATCGGCATTGAAGAGCAATCGATAATCTGCGTTGCGCGATCAATCTGGAGCTCTAGACCGGTGTATTCACCTGTTACTGGGTCTATCGCTTCAATCGTTACTGCATCACTCGAAACATCTAGGATGCGTCCACCAGTCGCAAACGAAAACGGACAGTCGTCTAGGATGGTCAGACGCAGTGCATCGTATTGACCATTGTCATTTGATACAGCGTAAGCATCAACCACTTGTCCTAACGCTAGATCTGCCAGAGTGATTACGTTGCGCTGACAGTCCATGAGATCTGTTTTGCCAGTTATCGTTACTTCTGTTGGTTGTCCGTACGAAACAACAGTCACAACATTACCGTTGATAACGGTGATTGTGCCATTTGCGGAGATCGGACAGTTCTCTTTCACAAAAGCATACTGCAGGAAGAGCCCCCTACGCGGAGAGATCAGATACGATACAGACATCTGCATTCCTGTCTGCAGATCTTCGAGTCGAAGCATGCTGCCGTCACAGCTGTAAATGGGCAGTGAGCTATCGCCGGGGATGCCAATGCCGCGCAACATATCGGCAGATAACTTGAGAGCCAGTGTGTCGGCTGTACCTTCAACAAGTACGAACATTGTTGAGTCTGCCACCGAAATGAAGGTGCACTCAGCCGAAGAGACTTGTGAGCAATCATTAAGCGTCTGAACAGCAACTGCGCGCGGATTGTCGGGCGTGCCATTTGCACGCACGTACACGCCATCTCCAACTTGAATGTCGTTCTTCGCGAGAAGAATCCCATCACACGAAATGTACTGTGTCTCTGGGAAGACATCTAACTCTACTGTTGTCCCGACTTGTCCAAAACTCGAGGGGGACGTTGTTACAACCTGGATGCTTTCATTCGTAATTGCTGTTACAGATGCCATGACGTCAATGTGAGCCACACAACCATCGAAATTCACAAAGTCTGCCTGTGGCGGATAGATCTTTGCCGGCGAGAGAACAACAAGAGTCGTAACACCAAGCTGGACGCTATCAAGCGAGCACCCATCGATGAGGGTCTCTGCTATAATCGACACCTCCCGCGTGCTCGTCGCACTGTCGTTGACATACTCTTCGATAGTAATGCGCGTTGGCGACACCGCAAGCAACTTGCCATAGATCGTAAGACCAGGCACCGTGGTATCCCGCTGCGCAGTTGCACCTGCGACAATTGTCAGTGCCGAGAGTACAAACAGGATGATATTCTTCATTGGGTTGGTCTTGCAGAAAGGTGAACGTGAATCTACAACACATAAAGAGACAAGAGTCCGGGACCAGAGGTTCCCGAAGAGAGCAGCGAGCAGCGAACAGCGAACAGC
>JBKCLO010000160.1:0-1178 GCA_046300675.1 Ignavibacteria bacterium | reverse complement strand
ATGCCGTAATGATACGTCGGATAGCTGCCATAGTGCTGATGCTCTGCTCTGTAGCGGCCTACTCTCAGGAGGTCTACTTCCCGCCTCTTTCAGGTACTTGGGAAACCGTTTCACCCTCGTCGCTTGACTGGTGTGGAGACCGCATTGATTCGCTCGTTGAGTTCGTAGGCAGAACAAATGGTAAAGCGCTTATTGTTCTCAAGAATGGGCGTATCGCCCTCGAGAAGTACTACGGAAGTTTCACTGGCGACAGTCTCTGGTACTGGGCATCTGCAGGTAAGACCGTTACAGCCGCTCTTGTTGGAATTGCCCAACAAGAAGGCATCATGGACATTACGAGTTCCAGTGCAGCCTACCTTGGCCAAGGCTGGTCATCATGCACGAAGGAACAAGAGCAGAACATCACAGTTCGCCATCATCTTACAATGACAACTGGTATCGGCTTCGAACGCAGCAATGACAACTGCAAGGAGCCCTCCTGCCTTACCTATCGTGGAGCACCAGGAACGATCTGGGACTATCACAATGCATGTTACCTGCTGCTGCAAGACATGGTAGCAAAGGCATCAGGTCAGACGTATCAACAGTACTACACGCGCAAACTCGCCGCGAAGCTCGGTATGGGTGGTTTATGGTACGATGGCACGCTGTTTTCGAAACCACGCGCAATGGCACGTTTCGGTCTGATGCTCCTGGCGGGCGGTATCTGGAATGGCGACACGATCATCAAGAATCGCACATACTTCGCAGACATGATCTCGACATCACAGGATCTGAACAAATCCTACGGATACCTCTTTTGGCTGAATGGTAAAGGAAGTTTCATACAGCCGCAGATTCCGTTTGTCTACAAGACCGACTTAGTTCCGTCGGCACCCGACGACATGTACGCCGGCATGGGAAAGAATGATCAGCGCGTGTACGTTGTGCCCAGCAAGGGGCTTGTTGTAATCCGCATGGGAGACAAAGCAACAGAATCTCTTCCGGCAATAAGCGGATTTGATGATGATCTCTGGAAGTACATCAATGCGCTTCCCTGCAACGCCACATCCATCGATGAGACAGAACAAACAACCAGCAGCCGGGTTTGGCCTAATCCAACATCAGGTGAGTTGCATCATGACGGTACAGATATCACAATCGTTAGCGCAATCGGCCAGGTTGTTGTTTCAACCTCG
>JBKCLO010000159.1:0-4130 GCA_046300675.1 Ignavibacteria bacterium | reverse complement strand
GCCTCAGAGCTAACCCTCACGATTGCACCACGCGCCGAGGACCAATCACTGTTCAAATTGGGCAACGTTTATGCGGGCAAGGCCAAAGGCGGTTTCTACTCACCTTCCATGCTTCGGTACTATATCTCGGGGATAACCCTGCACCTTCGTGATGGAAAGAACCTAACATTTCCTGATACATACATCCTTGTCGACATTCGGGATGTCCAACGCTTCCCCATCGGCAATGCTGATGTTTCCGTGGGCATTGATAGTATCTCGTTTCATATCGGGGTAGATAAGGCCCGCAACCACCTCGACCCGACAACCTATCCAGACTGGCATCCTCTGGCTCTCAAAAATCCATCAATGCATTGGGGCTGGGCAGCCGGATACCGCTTTGTGACCTACGAGGGCAAAGCCGGGACATCCGCTGGTGCCATCAATGCGACGTTCCAGATTCACACACTCGACGATAAACTCTACACACGCTGTTCTGTACCGCTCGGCGGGATGATCTCTACTGATATCCCACTGATCGGCAATTACGAGCGTCTGCTGAACAACATCGACATTTCCCGCGGCCTTATCAATCATGGTAGCGAGGATGAAGCGGCTACATTCATGGCCAACATGGGCTCTGCCCAAAACCCTGTCTACACGGCCTCGCTCCCAACATCGGTAGACGAAGAATCCAGATCCGTTGCCGTGTTCCCCAATCCGGCATCTGACGTGATAACACTACCCGTGGGCGTTGTGCGTGTTGAGTTCGTGGACATTCACGGAGCATCCCTGCAGACTGTACACCTGGGCCAAGGGGTTAACGTTGTATCAGTGAGTGCACTTGCTCAAGGCACATATCAGTTTCTCGTGCATTATCAACATGGCACAACCGAGCGTGGCGCGCTTACGATCATACGGTAGACTGTTAGCCTGCACTGGTCTTGTATGGGCAGCACTGCACCTTTCCGGTTGCAGCGCTGAACCTACAGAGCCGTCGCCGTATGCAAACATCATTGATGTCCCGCCTGGATTCCCGGAGCAGCAGTTCCCTGCTGACAATGTTCCAAACGAGGACCGGATCCTTCTGGGCAAGGTGTTGTTCTATTCGCCGCTGATGTCGCACGACTCCGATGTGGCATGTGTGAATTGTCACTATCCTGGCGCCTCCTTTACCGGACAACAGACCATCAGCCCAGGAACCCAGGGACGTCTCGGTACGCGCAACTCTCCGTCGCTAGCCAACGTAGGCTACAAGCCACATCTTCTTATGGAAGGGGGCGTACCAACCTTGGAAATGCAGGCACTTGTGCCAGTCTCCGAGCATAGTGAGTTTGGGATGAATGTTCTCGACGTGGTTGATCGGTTCAAGAGCAACGAGGTTGTCCAATCACTCAGCATGAAGGCCTATGGCCGGCCGTTTGATGCGTACGTGCTCACTCGGGCTATTGCGTCGTTCGAGCGGACCTTCGTTAGCGGACGCTCACGCGTGGATCGTCAGAAACTTTCTGCCTCGGAGCTTCGCGGTAAAGAACTCTTCTTCAGCAACAAGACATCCTGCTCATCGTGCCATGGCGGTTTTCTGTATACAACGCATGGATTTGCAAACAATGGCGCGTATGCATCATACGCTGATATGGGTCGTGCCAAGCTTACCGGCAATCAAGCCGACAAGGCGGTCTTTGCTATACCGTCACTGCGCAATGTTGGGGTAACAGCGCCATACATGCACGATGGTCGCATGGAAACACTTGCACAAGTGATTGAACACTATAACCGCGGCGGTTTCGACCATCCCAACAAGTCTCCACTGATACGCCCGCTTGGCCTTTCTGCACAGGAACAACGCGATCTCGAAGGCTTCCTTCAAGCACTTACTGACGAAGCATTCATCTACAATCCACGGTTCACGCGTTGAGATCCTTACTTATTGCCACGATCTTCTGCACATTCTTCATCACCGGCTGCACCGACCCCGAGTATGTGGTCCAGTTCGATGAGACCCCTTATGCATTCAGTGCCGGAGACCTGCCGCAACCGGAGCTGCCCACAGATTACCCACTGACTATTCAGCGAGTGTCTCTGGGGCGGACGTTGTTTCACGATGGCATGCTTTCCCGCACAGGAACGCAGAGCTGTTCATCGTGTCACTCCCAGGCTGCCGGCTTCTCAGACAATCGAGTATACAGTATTGGTGTAAGGGGGCTGCCTGGTACACGTCAGGGTATGCCCCTTATCAACTTAGCATGGCATAGACGCGGCTTCTTCTGGGACGGTCGTTCGCCGACATTACGAGACCAGGCCCTGCATCCAATCGTTGACACACTGGAGATGGATGAAACACTCGACAATGTGATCAAGAAACTGCAGGCCTCGAAGGTCTACCGAGAGCACTTTACGCGGGCGTTCGGCAACGACTCGATCACTGCCGATAGGATTGGCATCGCTCTTGAACAATTCATGCTGTCGCTTGTTTCTACTGAGAGCAAGTTCGACAGGGCAGTACGTGGTTCGGCACAACTCTCAGAGTCGGAAGAACGCGGACGTCAACTCTTCATGCGCGAGTTCGACCCAACAGGCAGAACCAAGGGTGCAGAGTGCTTCCATTGTCATGCAGAGCCGTTCTTTACGAACGATCGCTTCATGAATAACGGTCTTGATTCAGACAACGAGTTCAAAGACTTTGGTCGCGAGCTCGTAACCGGCAAAGCCACAGACCGCGCAAGGTTTAAAGTGCCCACGCTGCGCAACATCGCCCAAACCCCACCGTATATGCATGATGGTCGCTTTACCTCCCTCGAAGAAGTTGTACGTTTTTACAACACTGGTGTAAAGAATTCGAGCACTGTAGATCCGCTCATGCAGTTTAATCTTAAACCTGGTTTGAATCTGAGCATCCAAGATGAGCAAGATCTTGTCGCGTTTCTGAAAACGCTTACCGATGAGACCTTTCTCACGAACCCACTCTTTAGGATGCCGTAATGTTAGGTCGGTTAGTTGCCGTTGTTCTGATGCTATGCTCTGTAGCGGTCTACTCTCAGGAACTGTACTTCCCGCCGCTTTCGGGAACATGGGAGAAGGTTTCACCCTCTTCACTGAACTGGTGCGACGAACGCATTGATTCGCTGGTTGAGTTCGTTGGCAGAACAAATGGTAAAGCGTTGATCATTCTCAAAGACGGACGTATCGCTCTTGAGAGGTACTACGGAAACTTCACGGGCGACAGTCTGTGGTATTGGGCCTCTGCCGGCAAAACAGTAACATCTGCTCTTGTGGGTATGGCGCAAGAAGAAGGCCTCATGGATATCACGAAGCCCAGCTCAGCATATCTAGGCTCTGGTTGGTCGTCCTGCACCAGGCAGCAAGAGGAACAGATATCGGTTCGGCATCATCTTACAATGACAACCGGGATCGGCTTTGAGCGCAACAACGACAACTGCACTGATCCGGCATGTTTGACATATCGCGCAGCGCCTGGCACCATTTGGGATTACCACAATGCATGCTACCTGCTTTTGCAGGACATGGTGGCCAAGGCATCGGGTTTAACGTATCAGCAGTACTACACCCGCAAGCTTGGCCTGAAGCTGGGCATGGGCGGGGTTTGGTACAATGGAACGCTGTTCTCGAGGCCCCAAGCAATGGCACGTTTCGGTCTTATGCTCCTTGCTGGTGGAGTTTGGAATGGCGATACGATCATCAAGGACCGGAAGTACTTCGCGGACATGATCGCAACATCTCAAAATCTCAATAGGTCCTACGGCTACCTCTTCTGGCTTAATGGCAAAGGTAGTTTCATGCAGCCATCGATCCCGTTCGTATACAACACAGATCTTGTACCGACGGCCCCGGACGACATGTATGCCGGTATGGGTAAAAACGATCAGCGCGTATATGTGCTGCCAAGTAAGGGGCTTGTTGTTGTCCGCATGGGAGACAAAGCAACAGAATCCCTTCCGGCAATAAGCGGATTTGATGATGATCTCTGGAAGCACATCAATGCACTTCCATGCAACGCCACATCCATCGATGAGACAGAACAAACAACCAGCAGCCGGGTTTGGCCTAATCCAACATCAGGTGAGTTGCATCATGACGGTACAGATATCACAATCGTTAGCGCAATCGGCCAGGTTGTTGTTTCAACCTCG
>JBKCLO010000158.1:0-1961 GCA_046300675.1 Ignavibacteria bacterium | reverse complement strand
GTAGATGCCCATTTCATGCATCTTTAGGCGTACATCTTTGTTGCCGGAGTGTGCAGCTAAGTGAATGCGGCTAACAAGATCCTGCTCAAGAAAGTGATCTGACAATGTAATGGCAGACTCATTGCGCTTGAGGTAATGCATCTTCATGTCCTCAAATGTCTCTTCCTTCTTATTGCTAAATGTCAACAAGGTGCCAGTCTGCGTCTCATCCATTGCAGTATCTACGCGTGCATCAAGCTCAGCAATGTGCTCCATGATACCCTCTGAGAGAGCAATATTGCGGTTGATAAACTGGCGGGCATTATCCCTCATAGAGTAGGGACGGTTGCTCTCTGAGTTGACAATTACGCCGCGCTTCATCATGTCCTTGATGATTGCTGTCTTCGCAAATGACTGCACAGGGTCAAAGACCACATAGAGAAGGTCTGCAACTGTATTCACTGACGGCCCGTCATGACCGCATGATGGAAACGTTGCTTCAATCCACAGAGCACCCAGAATGCGGTGCTCATCAATTGATGAGACAATGCCGCCAAGCATGTTGATTAGATCCTCTTCATGAGGATAGCTAGGAACGGTCTTCTCGCCACGTTTGCTGGCGGCATTAACCATAGAAAGACCGTACTCAGTGAGCATTTCTGACACAGGACGAAGGGGGCTAACAATCCCCTTCTCCATTCCTCCAACCTCTACACTCATCATATTCTTACCCATAACTCACTCCTCCTTCCTAATCGTTCATGATAAATGTGTTTATGTCAAATGTAGATGCCTGTACGACGTATCATGTCGTATGCTAACGTCGAGTGTATCGTCTGCGTTGATTGATCACGCGCTCGACATCTGGTGCAATACGCATGAGCTCTCCAGTGCCTCCAAACACAATCTTGGCAAGCTGCCCCCTATCGACTTGTCGGAGTGCTGATGGCAGCTTTTGGAGAATATCATCCACTACGTCCGCTCTTGGAGCAACGGATCCTGCACGCCACGGCGTGAGCTTGCCAATCTGCTGCGCTACAAGGGCGGCTTCATTGAATGGCATATTCCCAAGGATGAGCTCCTGATCGGGTTGTACACGGTCATGCTGTGTTGATCCAGTGTACGTCCTGCGGATGCGGAGCTCGAGATTGCTTGTCAAGCGCGTTGTTTCTACGTCGATCATTCGTCCAAGAGTAGAAGTTCCAACAATCGTAGCATACTTGTTATGCTGCATCATATAGGCAAATGTCTCTGCAGCGTCGGCAGTATGCTGGTCGACAAGTATGTAGATATCCCATCCAGCAAATCCGCCGTATGTGGCTGTTACATGACGTTGCACAACGGCACCTTCGCTGAGCCTTGTCATAATCGTATCGCCGGGTCGTGCAAAGTGCTCCATCATGCGCTGCACATGATCTGACGTGCCACCTGTGCTTCCCCGCAAATCAAACACAAGTGTGTGTGCCCCGCTGTCGCGTAGACGTGACATAGCACTCCAGACCTGATGTGTCACATTAGCAGACGTACCAAATCGGTCAGTCTTGATGTACCCAACGTTGTCTTGAATGTATGTCACAGGCACAGATGTGCCACGCATGTGCGGCTTGCATGCAACGGTAAACTGACTATTGCCCCGTCTGATTGTGAGGCGTACTGGTTTATTCAGATTGACAGCATCTGCAAGGCCGACGTAGGCGCTGCCCAGCAGGTTTGCAAGGGGCTTATCATTGACGAACACAATGCGGTCCCCTATCGTAACGCCTGCTTCGTAGGACGGTGAACCGGGCACAACATCTACGACGTAGATGATGGATCCTACGGTATCGAGCTTCATGCCCAAGTCTGCCGATGTTGGCCCCTTACGAGCACGCTCGAGAACGAGTTCATCTCCATGCACAGCGCGTGCCAGATCGGAGACATGCTGCAGTAGACGTTCTACGGGTTCAAGCTGCAGGATGCTATCAGCCAGATGCGGTTTGAAG
>JBKCLO010000157.1:0-8671 GCA_046300675.1 Ignavibacteria bacterium | reverse complement strand
ATCATAGTCATAGAGTTTATCAAGTCCGAGCAGGCGTTGCTTTAGGGCATAGTAGCGATGCACAAGATCGTAGCGAGAAACAACAGCATCGACCAATGCCTGCACAGAGGCATCAGAGACTTCGTTGGACATGTTGCGGCTTGATACCCATGTTGGGTAGTTGCGTAGACGATCGTTGACTTCGCAATCGCCGATGATCGTATTGAACACGTAGGCGTGCGTCTTGGCATCCGTCTTGAGTCCGGCCGACAACGTTTCTGCTGCTTCCTTACGCGTTGCGCGATCTGCATCGTAGAGCATCTTCGTCATCTGCGCAATCGTAAGTTCCTGTCCGCGGAACGTAAACATCTTTGCGTTCGAGATCTCATCATGCAGACGCACCCATGCAAATCGTGATGAGACGCTCTTCGCAGATAGCGCTTGCTCGACGTCCTCGCTGAGGGTATGGGGCTTATAGTCCATGACTCGCTCGAGCCAATGCTTGCGGCTTGCCATTTCAGGCGCTGCGAGAAGTTCGCTGATGCGTGCTTCTGAAAGAGCAGATAGTTCGGTATCGACGAAGATCAAATGTGACGAAGCCTTGCTGAGCGTCTCTGTCACGCGCTGCATCAGCTTGCCGTATTCGGGATGCTCAGAGTCGGTTGACCATTGCAGGTGCACGTATGAACCCATGCGATCGTAATTCTCAACAAGCTGCTCATACTCCTGCACCATCGTCATGAAGTCGACAATTGAGAGCGACGCAAACTTGCCATACCAGCGATCACGGAAATCCTTGGAACGCTGCTCGATCGTTGCGAGGTCTCCCCCAAGCCCCTTCTCATCTGTTGATGCATAGAGGTCTGAAAGATCCCAAAAGATGTTCTCTGCGCCGTTTATCGTTGGTGTTTCTGCCATAGTAGTCGTATCGATCGTGAACGTTGGAAATGCTAGTTTTCACTATGAGTGAGCCACGAAAGTACAGAAGGAATACCGTACGAGCCAGTGAGATTCTCTGGAATTTTCTCGTGGCTGCTGGTATGCTGGTGCTGGCCTACCGCATACCAGTAGAGCTCGTGTTGCCTTCGGCCATGTCTTCCTCTTGGCAGATTGTGATAGCCTTGGTAGGCCTTGTGTTAGTTGCCGATCCCATCATCAAGTATCGGAAGAACAAGGCGCGCGGCGATGAACATGCCGACGTCTATCGTCGTTTTCACTTCATTGTTGACCTGCTGGTACTTGTACCATTGCTATTACCAGCTAACTCGCCGCTGCGACTACTGGTGTTGTTGAAGATCATAACCGTCCATGGGTTTATTCGGCAGTGGATGCTGCAGATGTATCGTGGAAATGCGCTTATTCGGTTTGGACAGTTTGCCTATATCCTAGCCGTGACGATCCATCTTGTTGCGTGCGGCTGGTTAGCGCTGCAGATTCCGACGCAGAAACATTTCGGCAGTTATCTGCATGCAGTATACTGGGCCGTGTCAACGCTGTGTACTGTTGGATATGGCGACATCACACCAAACAACGACACACAGATGATGTACGCAACAGTCGTCATGATCTGCGGCTACGTTCTCTTTGCGTGGCTCATCGGCAATATTGCGTCGATTCTGAACCGGGTAGACCCCATTCATTCGGAGCATGCTGCAACGATGGAGCGGGTGACGTCGTTTCTGCGATTCCACAGAGTTCCACAGTCACTTCAGGTCCGCATCATCGACTATCTATCGTACATGTGGGACCGCAAGGTTGGTTCGGACGAACCATCGCTACTCAAGCTTATTCCATGGGGTATGCGGAGCGAAGTGTCGATGTACTTGCGACGGGATCTTCTCGAACGTGTTCATTTTCTGAAGGATGCAAGCGATGCTCTCCTTCGCGAGATCTCTGATGCCGGCAGAGCCATTGTCGTTACGCCGGGAGAGTATGTATTCCATGTTGACGACTCTCCGAGGTATATGTACTTTATCAGCACAGGAATGGTGGAGGCTATAAGCCGTGATGGTCTGACATTGGGCACACTTACAACCGGCGATTTCTTCGGCGAGATGGCATTGCTTGAAAAGCGCAACCGTAACGTTAGCATCCGTGCGCTTGAGTACTGCGACCTCTTCGTGCTCGACGCACGTACGTTTGATCGTGTAATTGAATCATATCCGGAGTTCAGAACTGTTATAAGCAACGTCGCTCGTGAACGCGCAGCATCCACGAGCGAACTCGTTCGAAGTATTCAGTAACGATGTTTACGGCACGATTCGGTAGATCATCCGTGGGAATGGAATCACCTCGCGAATGTGCTCTGCACCAGTGATCCACTTCACTGTACGCTCAACGCCTAGACCAAAGCCGGCGTGCGGCACAGAGCCGAACTTGCGCAGGTCCAGGTACCACTGGAAGGCTTCTTCAGGAAGGTTCTCGTGACGCAGACGCTCGAGGAGCAGATCGTGATTGTCTTCGCGTTGTGAGCCACCGATGATCTCGCCAGCCCCTTCTGGAGCAAGCATATCCATGGCAAGAACCACCTTCTCGTTTTCGGGGTCGCGTTTCATGTAGAACGCCTTGACCTCTGTTGGGTAGCGGTGGATGATGCATGGACGATCAAACTGCTGCATGATCGCTTCTTCCTGCGGCGCACCGAAATCCTCGCCCCACGGAAAGTCGATCTGAATCTCTGAGCCGTCCGGCTGCTTGCGGTTGAGTTTAACGTTGTTCTTGTTGAGCCAGTCTACAGCTTCGGAGTACGACATACGATAGAACGGACGTCGCACCGCTTCGAGCTTTGAGACGTCGCGTCCGAGGGTTGCGAGCTCTCGCTGACAGTCCTTAACGCATGACTGCACGATATACTCAACGAGATCTTCAGCAAGATCCATGTCGTCGTTCAGGTCAAAGTAGGCCATCTCCGGCTCTACCATCCAGAACTCTGTGAGGTGACGCCTCGTCTTGGACTTTTCTGCGCGGAACGTTGGCCCGAACGTATACACCTTACCTAGCGCCATGGCACTGGCCTCTGCGTAGAGCTGACCCGACTGCGTGAGATATGCCTTGCCAAGATCGAAGTACTCTGTCTCGAACAACGTGGACGTACCTTCACACGCATTCGGTGTAAAGATCGGCGAGTCCATCAGACGGAAACCGTTGCCGTCAAAGAAATCACGAATCGCCTTGATCACGCGAGCCCGCACGCGCATGATCGCATGCTGACGTGCAGAGCGCAGCCACAAGTGACGGTGCTCCATGAGAAACTCAACACCGTGTTCCTTTGGTGTGATCGGATAGTCTTTGCTGAGTTGCCAGATCTTGACATCCGTAACATCAAGCTCTACACCCGAGGGGGCTCGCTGTTCGGCGCGCACCGTACCGGTGATCGACACGCTTGACTCCTGCGTAAGAAGTCCAGCGTTGCCGGCGATCTCTTCGCTCACGTTTGGCTTGAAGAGCACGCACTGAACAATGCCCGAGCCATCGCGGAGCTTGATGAAGATGAGCTTACCTTTTTCTGTCTTGTCGTAGACCCATCCGTTGAGCGTCACTGTTTGGCCGATGTGATCGCTAAGGTTTTCGATGGCGACAAATGATTTGTATCGTGATTCCATGCACGAAAATACCGAAGAAGTTGGCGAAGTTTGCGTCATGCATCGCCCCCTATCTCTGAAACGTATCAACGACGTAGTCCTGAGCTCCACCTGGTCGGACGGATTAGAGTCATCAATACTCCTTTCCGACCTTCGCGACGCCTGCCCCTGCGCCCATTGTTCGGGCGAGGAAATCATGGGGCAAGTGGTCTTCCCCGGCATGAAGACCTTCAATCCCGGCATGAACGAGCTAGCCTCCATCACACCCGTAGGTAACTACGGCGTCCAGGTTGCCTGGAAAGACGGACACGACACCGGCATCTACACATGGGAAATGCTACGTACACTGTTCGAAGCCAAGCGCCTAAGCCAACAAACGTTAGAAGAGATCGAGCGTCAGATGCGGTGATGGGAGAGATTACTGATTACAGGTTACGGGTTACTGATTGAGACACAACATTGAAAATCGAAAGTGCCGCTTTCGATTTTCAACCTTTTACACCAACGTCCTGAGTTTGGCCAATACATCAGTGATCTGTTCGGTGGTCAGCACGCCAATGCAGCGAACAGCGAGCAGCGAACAGCGAGCAGCGAACAGCGAACACAATTACGGGTTAGTTTGCGTTCATACCTTTTACACCGAGCCCCCTCCATGAAGCACATTCTGTATGCGTTCACTATTGCCCTTATCATCACAAGCTGCAGCGAGAGCTCAGTAACGCCGCCTATTGACGACCCCAAAGAAGAAGAAAATCAAGTGCCCGAATGCGGTTGGCAAATCAAGAGTAACCTCGCGTATGCCAATTGGGCACTGCCCAATACCGGCACGGTATACTGGATATATGCCTATGAACTAGCCAAAGGCGAGCATTTGCGCATAGACGGCGAGTTCCCGGGTACAATGATGGATGGCAAGATGCAGTGGACGCGGTTCTTTAACCTTCAAACGTATACTGCGAAGGACCTTCCGGCATCGGCAGATCTGCCAGCAATTCCTGCTGGTGCAACTGTTTCAGGGTTAAACGACGCAGACATCGCACCTGTGTCCGGTTCGGCTAATCCTTATGTCCGTAATGCTAATCCGAACATCGGTCAGGACGGCCAACCAGGTAGGTGGAGTGTTGTTGTGAGTGCCGATGCAGATCCATCAACACCGCTGGCTGCGAATGTGATGGCTGCGTATCCGCGACCTGGCGGACAAAAGCCCTACGGCACGAGAAGTGCATTGATTCTGCGATACTACTTACCTGTTGATGGATTTCCGCTCGAGATCAACTCGCCCGGTAGGGGCGGAGTAGACCTACCAACCATTACGCATGTGGATGCTAGCGGCAAAGAAGCTGTTATTGCTCAATGCTCCGAACTCGTGCGTCAGGTGGCTGCATCAAAGACGCTGCCATCAATCATCGACCTCCCGCCAATCAGTTTTCAGGAAAACGGTCCGGCATTTGTCAGATCCCAAACAACCGTGTTTGCCTACCTCAATTCTGCAAACCGCTATCTCTATGCCGAAGCATCATACGACAGCACACGCGCAGATCGCATGATCCGCATTCGCGGTAAGATGCCGCGCACACCAAAGACCATGCAAGCCCCCTACGATATCCGAACAGGCGATGTTGTAGCACCGGGAGCATCAGGCTACGACATGCGCTATTGGAGCTTCGTTGTCAACAAGGACAAGTACCCCTATCCAGCCGTTATTGGAGGGGGCGTGCAGGATGCCGACATCAAGCTTGATGGCGATGGATACTACACCATTATCGTAAGCAAGATCGAGGACCGTCCAACATGGTGGAATGACCCTACCGATGCACGTAACGCACTCATCAACTGGGTGAACTGGACAGATAACGAGAACATCGGCAAATACGACAACATTGGACTCGTGCTGCGCAACCTACGGCCCAGCGAGACTTTCAACCAGTCAGTCGACAACGTCGTCAAGGGCTCGTCTCCACAAGAAACGCGCGCCGTAATGGGCGAGTATTATCCTGTAGTTGATTGGGTGGACGGGAAGAAGATGTAAAGAGCAGCGAACAGCGAGCAGCGAACAGCGAGAGCGAACAGCGAACAGCACGGAACTACCGCAACTCATGTGCGTGTTTCCGTTACCTTAACTCCTTGCTTCCACGAGAAGAGTGCTCGCTGTTCGCTGCTCGCTGCTCGCTACTTATCTTCGTTCCTATGTCACGCATCATCAAAGCTCCAACTGGTTCGCAACTCACGTGTAAGAATTGGCAGATCGAGGCCGCATATCGAATGATTCAGAACAATCTGGATCCGCAGAATGCAGAGAAGCCCGATGAGCTAATCGTCTATGGTGGACTCGGCAAGGCAGCCCGTAACTGGGAGGCATATGATGCTATTCTGTCGTCTCTGCGAGACATGGATACCGACGAAACGCTTCTCGTGCAGAGCGGCAAGCCCGTTGGTGTTGTCAAGACGCACGACCTTGCGCCGCGCGTGATCATTGCCAACTCAAACTTGGTTCCGAAGTGGGCTACATGGGATGAATTCCGAAGGCTCGATGCCATGGGGCTTATGATGTACGGTCAGATGACCGCTGGTTCGTGGATCTACATCGGCACGCAGGGCATCGTGCAGGGCACCTACGAGACGTTCGCCGAATGTGCACGACAGCACTTTGGTGGCACACTGAACGGACGCTTCCTGCTTACCGCCGGACTCGGCGGAATGGGTGGTGCTCAGCCCCTTGCCGCCACTATTGCGGGAGCCGCTGCGCTGTGTATCGAGATCGATGAAGAGCGCATCGACAAGCGGATTCGCGACGGCTATTGCGATCGGAAGATGAGCAGCCTTGACGAAGCACTTCAGGTGATTCGGGAGTATCAAGAGAAGAAAGAAGCCATCTCCGTCGGACTCGTTGGAAATGCGGCAGAGATCCTGCCGGAGTTGCTCAAGCGCGGCATCATTCCGGATGTTGTAACCGATCAGACATCGGCGCACGACCCGCTCAATGGATACTATCCAGCTGGGCTTACCAAGGCTGAAGCAGATGTACTCCGCACCTCAGATCCGGCAACGTATCTCGAGAAATCCTACGCTAGTATTGGTGAGCACGTGCAGGCAATGCTCGAGTTCCAGAAGCGCGGAGCGATCACCTTTGATTACGGCAACAACATTCGCGGCATTGCGCGCGACCATGCAGGCGTTGCCAACGCATTCGACTTCCCAGGATTTGTACCGGCGTTTGTTCGTGAGCTCTTCTGCGACGGAAAGGGTCCGTTCCGATGGGTTGCCCTCTCCGGCGACCCCGAGGACATCCGCGTTACCGACGAAGCGATCATGAACCTCTTCCCTGAGAACCACCACCTGCACATGTGGATCAAGGAAGCACAAGACCACATCGGCTATCAGGGCTTGCCGGCGCGTATTTGTTGGCTTGGATATGGTGAACGAGCGGCGGCCGGTAAACTATTTAACGACCTTGTTCGTACAGGAAAAGTATCTGCTCCAATCGTGATCGGCCGCGACCACCTCGATTGCGGCAGTGTTGCATCTCCGCACCGTGAAACCGAGGCCATGATCGACGGGTCTGACGCAGTAGCAGACTGGGTGCATCTGAACTTCGCGCTCAACGCAGTAGGCGGTGCAACGTGGGTTTCCCTCCACCATGGCGGGGGGGTTGGTATGGGGCTTTCACTACACGCTGGAATGGTAGTTGTAGCTGACGGAACCCAGATGGCAGAAGAAAAGTTGGCACGGGTATTGACTTATGATCCATTAATGGGCATTTTGCGTCACGCCGATGCCGGCTATGAGCGAGCAATTTCCAACACGAGAAAGTTTGGCATAGAAATTCCACTACCTCTTAAAAGCTGAGTATTTCACTGATCCGGGACAGAATGGCATAACTGCTACGTCGTTTTAACAGATGGACTGTCAATATGACAGTTTTGCTAACACAACTAGCAGGAGTTGCCATGAGAACCGCAGACTTCCGTCGCAAGACGGGTATCACACCTCGCCAGGGTCAGTTTAATTCTGAAATCACCACATCAGGAGGTAGTGCCATGGATCTCGCACTGCAAATCGAACAACTGTTCCGCACAG
Organism: Ignavibacteria bacterium; assembly: GCA_046300675.1. GTDB lineage: Bacteria > Bacteroidota > Ignavibacteria > Kapaibacteriales > Kapaibacteriaceae > UBA10438. The sequence continues at coordinate 1,034 of JBKCLO010000157.1, read as the reverse complement.
ATCGGAACAAGTACCTTGGCTTTATTCGCCAACGGGTCCGCAACCAAGAGGATGCGGAAGACATTCTACAGGACGTCTTCACGAACGTTCTTGCCGCCTCGAAAGACGTCAACAAGCCAATCGATAACCTGGCCTCATGGGTGTTCACATCCGTGCGTAACAGGATCATCGACTCGTACCGCAAGAAGAAGGCCGACAGTTTTGCCGACCTCGGAACGCAGGAACAGCACGAAGATGGCTCGGACATGATCGAGCGCTACCTGGGCGACCTCTCCTACAACCCGGAGAACAGCCTGGTACGCGAAACGATCTGGGAAGCCATCCTGCAGGGCCTCGAAGAGCTACCAGCCGAACAGAAGTACGTCTTCGTCAAAAATGAATTCGAAGGTATTTCGTTTAGGGAGATGTCCGAAGAGACAGGTGTGAACATCAACACTCTTCTGGCACGCAAACGCTACGCCGTCCTGTTCCTCCGCAAGAAGCTACAGGCGTTGTACGACAACATCAACGACTAGCCTTCCCCCTTTATGTCGGTTACGACAACGAAAACAGCCCGCACGATGATGTACCTCGGTAGCATCGGCGGGCTGTTGCTACTTCAGGGGGCTATCTTCATGGGCCTGTGGAACCTTCTAAGCGATAACCTCGACGACATCACGCTTCTCGAAGGTATTGGACTATCTGCCATCTCCTACGTACTGATTTTTTCGTTTAAGTACGGCGCAGAAGACTACCCCAAAAACAGGCTGCCCTTCCGGCGCAAAACAAACCTTACCCAGAAGTGCGCCAACATGACGCCCGAACAACGCGCCCAGCTCCGCACCGAACTCGTCGAGAAATGCGGCTGTAGCGAGCAGCGAGTGCCGAGCAGCGAGCAGCGAACGGCTCTGTAAGGGCGAGCCGGTGGTTCGCCCGAGAAGGGACATGAGGGACAAGAGGGACCAGAGGGACCAGAGGGACAGATCGTCTTTCCCGCGAAAGCGGGAAACCAGAAAGCTCATGGATGCCCGCTTTCGCGAGCATGACGTTTGCCA
>JBKCLO010000156.1:0-1218 GCA_046300675.1 Ignavibacteria bacterium | reverse complement strand
AGGAGTTACCACAGCTTCATCCTCTCTTGCTTCGTCCAGCTTTGTGGGATATGCGCTCGACGGCACAGATGACAACGCCAAGGTGGTTCGAGCTGAGAGTGAAACACGTGTTACACTTTCATCAATCAGTCTTGAAGGCAGATTACTCGGCTCATGGTTACTCAGCAACCACATGTCGTCGAGACCACATCTCTTCGGAGGCCTCAGCGCGAACTACTTCCTCAGTGGCAACCTTGAGCAACGCGAGCAGCTTCTGTCACCCACAAGTGCAGTATTCGAAGACACTCGCACAAACACCCGACTTGTCTATTCCGAGTCTGTAACATCTCGTCTCAATCCATGGCTTGCATTCAGCGGTGGCGTTGGCATCACACCTCTTCAATCCGAGCGCTACGACGTCCGCACACGTTTATCTGCCGAGCTACCACTCACCAGCATTGTGAGCGAATCAGGCAAGGGGCTTTCATACGGTCTTCTTCGTCTGGATGTATCTGTTATGTTCAAGAGTTCGCCGGTAATCGTAACGCCGCCCCCTCCAACGGTGCGACATCGCATGTTGGCAGCTGACCTCAAGCTCAAAGCGCGGGATGCTGCAGGATCATTAGCCGATACAGCTGTTATCAATGTCACACAGGCTCTCGGCACACGCGTCTACTCGTTACTCCCGTTCATCTTCTTCTCTCGTGGCTCCGCCGCGATAGATAGGCGGTATGATCAACGCACCACCGACCAGGCACTTACCTATCGTCCAACAACCAGTGTTGTGCTAGCCGATACATCTTCAGCATCTGACACAAAAGCAACGCTGGAGTTGTATTACAACCTGCTCAACATTGTTGGACGTAGAATGCGCACCGACCATCCGGATGCTACGTTGTCCATCAAGGGGTATTGCGATAACCAGGGTGTTGAACGCAACAACACAACGCTGTCATATCAGCGTGCTGTTGCCGTCCGCAACTACCTACGTGATGTCTGGCTGATTGACACATCACGACTCGTCGTCATGTCGGGCGTGCTATCACCAACTGCTGCCAGTACAACCATGTCGGACGAGAGAGATCGTGCAGATGGACATGAAGAGAACAGACGTGTAGAACTTGAGTCAACCATTGCTGAAGTGCTCGACCCCGTCGTGATCTCTGATACACTGCTATCAATTGTACGTCCGGCTGTCATAGCGCTGCCTCGCATCATCAGCGATTCAACAGATCATGA
>JBKCLO010000155.1:0-12841 GCA_046300675.1 Ignavibacteria bacterium | reverse complement strand
CCACGGGAATGATGCCGGCACCGTGAACACATTCGACGCACGCTCCATCACACCGTAGTCGATGGAGATATCGGGCATTTCACTAAACGTAAGACCAAGTGCTACGCTCTTGTTCTCGCGGCACGAGGCCGTCATTGCATCAATATGTTTGCCAACCTCTGGAAGCACATTGTGCATTGTGTTCACCAGCGCATGCGTGCGCCAGAAGAACATGCCGCTGTTCCAGACGTATTCGCCACTTCGGACGTATTCCAATGCAACTTCGAAGCCGGGCTTTTCCTTGAATTCGGCAACTCTGGCAACCGTCGACGGACGCGTGCGCTCCGTCATGCGGATGTATCCGTATCCAGTTTCCGGACGCGTGGGCGGGATGCCCATCGTTACAAGCGCATCATTGGTCTGCGCATACGCAAGGGCAATGGCTACGTCCTGACGAAATGCTTGCTCGTCTCCGATGAAGTGATCTGCCGTCAGCACGGCCATGAGAGCATCTTGTCCTTCACGGGCTTCGATCACGCTGCATGCCAATGCAAGGCACGGCGCTGTGTTACGCTTGGCAGGCTCGGCGATCACATTATCTGACGGCAGATCTGGCAGAGCATCGATGATCGGCTGACGCAGAATCTCGCTCGTGATGATCAGAATGCGCTCTTTCGGGATAAGGGGCTCTATACGCGCAATCGCCTCTTCGATCATCATTGTATTGGGCGATGTAAGCTTCAAGAGTTGCTTTGGCTTGCGCATGCGCGAGAGGGGCCAAAAGCGCTCGCCGGATCCACCGGCCATGATCACAACGTAGGAGTTCATGTAGTTTTCGTAGAATTCGTAAGAAGTTGTAGTATCTGGACAGCATTCGTTGCCGCCCCTTTCCGAAGGTTGTCTGAAACAAACCACATCAAGAGTCCGCACTCAACAGACGTGTCCTTTCGGATACGTCCAACATAGACAGGGTCGGTATCCATGGACGAAGCAGGCATCGGGTACGTGTGCGATGCAGGGTCATCAAGCACGACAATTCCCTCCTGCGCACCGAGCAACGTCCTCGCTTCGTCGGGCTCGCAGGCTCGCTCGGTCTCGAGCGCAACACTCTCGGCGTGTCCGCCCAGCACAGGCACGCGTGCGCATGTGACGGCGATCGGCAGCTCTGGAGCATGGAGAATTCTGCGCGTCTCGCGCATCATCTTGGTCTCTTCTTCGGATGACCCGTTGAGCTCATTGATCGTATGGAACACGGCATTCATCGCGAGTGTATGTGGCGATATGCGCGACGTAGGTTCGCTGCCGGCAAGTTCCGATGTAAGCTGGTCTACCCCCTGCTGTCCGCCACCGCTTGGAGACTGATACGTGCTCACAACAATTCGTCTAGCCCCGTACATATCGATAAGGGGCTTTAGAGCCACCACAAGCTGTATCGTACTGCAGTTCGGATTGGCGATGATGCCCTTGTGCGTGAAGGCGTCTTGGGGATTGACTTCCGGCACAACCAGCGGGACCTCGGGGTCCATGCGCCAGTAGCTGGAGTTATCGATGGCCACGCAGCCCGCAGCTGCTGCAAGCGGGGCGTACTCCCTGCTAATGGAGCCCCCTGCACTGAAAAGTGCATAATCGATGCCAGAGAATGCGTCGGGTGTAAGCTCATGGACAACGTGGTCGCGACCAAAGGCTGTAACCACTGTGCCTGCAGAGCGCGCAGAGGCAAGCAGCCGCAGCTCTCCAATAGGAACGTTGCGCTCTTCAAGAACGCGAATCATGGTGCGCCCGACAAGGCCGGTAGCACCTATAATGGCAACATTTATCACGTCCGAAAATACGCCCCATGGTAGTTTTGCACATGAAGCATTTTCTCCTCCTCGTATTCGCTGCGTGCTCGCTGCATGCACAAGATGCCGGCGTTGACTATTTCAGCTGGGACGGACGTGTGGTCTATGAGATCAACTCGATCAAGAGTGAAGGTCTCAAAGATGTCTCTCGATTCATGTCCGATGCTGCACAATACGTGTACGTAGGCGTCCCCACGGCACTCTATGCTTACAGCGTGCTTGCTACAGAACTCGACAAGCCAACCGTCGACAGACGCTATGCAGCCGAGACAGGTATTCAGGCGCTGACGTCTCTTGGCATTACCTATGGCATTGCCGTTGCCACGAAGATTATCGTCGACCGTGAGCGTCCGTACCAGGCCTACCCCGGACTCATCGTCAACGGTGAAGGTAAAAATGACAAGTACCTCAGCTCCTTCCCATCCGGACACTCGGCCGGTGCTGCAGCTATCGCCACAACCATGATGCTGCGCTACCCCAAGTGGTATGTGATCGCCCCATCGGTAGGCTACACACTTTGGATGGGATTCTCGCGCATGAATCTTGGCGTGCACTACCTTACCGATGTGCTCACCGGCTATGCTGTTGGTGCTGGCGTTGCCTACGGCGTGCACGTGCTCAGCAAAGAGCTCTTCAATATCGCAGAACCACTGCTCCCTGCAGACGGCTCTATTGCCGTTGGCATGGCCGGCACACCAACGACGCCGATCTTCACGATCTCGATGAACTTCTGATGCGCGTTGCCTGCCTGCAGTTTGCTCCCGTCTGGAAGGATCTTGATGCCAACACCACGACCATCATGCAAGGTATTGTTGATACCGACGCCGATGTGGTTGTTGTGCCCGAGCTTGCCACATCAGGCTACTTCTTTCTGACGAGAGAAGAGGCAAGGGGCGTATCAGAACCACTCGGCGGAGACCACATGCGGGCCATCGCCCAAACGGCGATCGATGCCGGCAAGGTTGTGGTCTGTGGCTTTGCCGAGCTTGATGGTGATGCGCTCTACAATGCAGCGCTTATTGCTGGACCGGACATCGCGCCTCATTCGTATCGTAAGACACACCTCTTTTACAAAGAGCGGCACTGCTTTGACCCCGGAAACACGGGATTTTTCTGTACGCCCCTTCCCCACCTGGACTGCACGTTGGGCACCATGATCTGCTATGACTGGCGCTTTCCGGAATCCGCCAGGGCGCTTGCTCTTCAGGGTGCAGACCTTGTTGTATGTCCATCAAATCTCGTTACCCACCTCTGGCGTATGGCTATGCCGGTGCGCGCGCTCGAGAACAAGGTCTTTCTTGCTGTAGCCAACAGAACAGGCTCTGAAGAAAATGGAGGGGAGACCGTGTCGTTCAACGGCCTGAGCGCCATCTATGGCACAAATGGCGAAACGCTCTCAGAAACGGACGCCACAGAAACCTGCGTGATCATTGCCGACATCCATCCGGCGTCTGCCCGCACAAAGAGCTTCAACCCAATCAATGATATCTTCGCGGACAGACGTCCAGAAATGTATACTCGATGAATTTCTCTTCCGTTAAACACATACACTTTGTTGGAATCGGCGGCTCCGGCATGAGCGGCATTGCAGAGATCCTGCTATCACAGGGCTTTGTGGTGTCGGGCTCCGACATGCAGGCATCGGAGGCTACGTCCTACCTTGCGAAGCAGGGGGCTAAGGTGTTTATAGGTCACGCAAAAGAGAACATCAAAGGCGCAGAGGTCGTTGTCTACTCCTCTGCCGTGCGTCCACAGGAAAATCCAGAAACAGCCGCTGCACTCGAGCGCAAGGTCCCGATCATCCGCAGGGCAGAGATGCTCAGCGAAGTTTCGCGCCTGAAGTATACGCTGGCTATTGCAGGCACCCATGGCAAGACCACCACGACATCGATGTGCGGTCTTGTGATGATGAAGGCCGGGCTGGACCCTACTGTTATCGTAGGTGGACGCCTGAAGGGACTCGGCGGAACGAATGCGCGCCTGGGTAAGGGCAATTGGATTGTGCTCGAAGCTGATGAATACGACCGGAGCTTCTTGCAGTTGCTGCCGACAATCGCCGTTATCACGAATATCGAAGCCGACCATCTGGACATTTACTCCGATCTCGACGACATCAAGGGGGCGTTCACGGAGTTCTCCAACAAGGTCCCTTTCTACGGTACTGCATGTGTGTGCCTAGACGATCCCGGTGTGCGCGATGTGATGCCCCTTATCAAACGCGTCGTCACTACCTATGGCACAACGCCGCAGTGTGACGTGCGGGCCACAGATATCTCCTATCAGGAAAAGCACTCAACATTCACCCTGAACTATCACGGCAAGCCGCTTTGTCAGATAACATTGAATGTTCCTGGCGAACACAACGTGCTCAATGCTCTGGCAGCATGCGCCGTTGCGCTGCAGTGCGAGGTTGATCCAGACGTGATCGCAGATGCGCTTTCGGAGTTCGGCGGGGTCTACCGTCGGTTCGAGATCAAGGGCGAGAACAACGGAATTCTCGTCATTGACGACTATGCACATCACCCAACGGAGATCCTCGCTACGCTTGAGGCAGCCAGAAATGGCTGGAAGCGGCGAATTGTGGCGGTGTTCCAGCCGCATACCTACACGCGTACACGAGACTTCTACCTGGAATTCGCCACATCGTTCGATAACGCTGATGTACTGATCCTTACAGACGTCTTTCCGGCACGTGAAGAGCCCATAGAAGGGGTCTCTGGTAAACTAATTTCTGATGCCGCACGGGATGCCGGACATAGGCATGTACACTATGTTCCACGGCTTGCAGACGTGCCTCGGACCCTGCGGGATATCCTCCAAGAAGGAGATATACTGCTAACAATGGGCGCAGGAGATGTTCACACGGTAGGTTCAGACGTCCTGAACTGACTATTTTTGCATCCCCTTCGTCTTCGGACGATGGTTTCACTTCATTGATTTTCTGGTTTTTTCATGTTGCTTACCACCATGATGAGTCGTTTTCGCATCCTTGCTCTTGCAGCAGTCATTTGCTCGGCAGCACTACCTACTCACGCTCAGAAAAATGTGCGGTCGTCAAAACCTGTTGATCAATCACAAACTGTGATCGCTACCGTTGGTGCTGAGCCTGTGTTGCTCGGAGATGTCGAGCGGGCATTTCAGAAGAACCTGACCCGCCGTGACACAAAGTTCTCGGCGGTCCCGAAAGACACAGCGCTCGACTTCCTGCGCCTGTACACGAACTATCGACTAAAGGTCCAAGATGCCCGCGACAGAGGTCTGGACAAAGACTCTGCCGTCAAGGTAGACCTTGCCAACAACCGCAGACTGCTTTCCGAAACATTCTTCTACGACAAGGCCGTTGCCAACCGCCGCGTTGAAGAACTCGCACAACGCCGCCTAACAGAACTCGAGATCGGCGTAATTCTCTGCGCAATCCCAGATCCAGCCACGCGAGGCTGGGATACACTTAACAGCCGCCTCAAAGCAGAAAAGGTAATCGCAGATCTTAACGGCGGCGCTGACTTCGATAAAACGGCACGCGAGCGTTCTGACGATAAGGAAACGGCCGCCAACGGTGGACGTCTGCCATGGATCAGCGGTGGAACCATTATCAAGGCCGTTGAAGACGCTGCTTACAGCCTAAGTGTTGGTAAGGTATCACCAGCGCCTATCTATTCTCGCTACGGATACTTTGTTGTCAAGCTCTTCCGCAGCGCCGGCAGAGAGTCTGTCAAGTTCCGCCACATCCTGTTGCAGCCTAAGGACGGACGCGACAGCACAGCCACACAGTTGTTCGCAGACTCGCTGATTAGCATGCTTAACATGCCAGCGGGCAAGCAGAACGCAGCCCTAGCGGCAAGGGGCTTGCAGCCATCAGGTGATGTATTCTCGGATCTTGCCAAAGCCTATTCGGACGACAAAACATCATCGGCAAAGGGTGGATACCTTGGAGCCCCATACACACGCTCTGGCGGCATGGAGAACAACAACTCGCGTCTGGTCCCAGACTTTGAGCGCGCCATCTTTGACCTCAAGGATGGCCAGGTCTCGGGCAAGGTGAACACCATGTTCGGAACACACATCATCATTCGCGACTCGACAAAGCGTCCGGATCAATTCGTAGAGCGCGATGCAGCCAAGCGTTCCTATCGTAGACTATACTACGAGGAAGACAAGCGCCTCGTGCTTGATTCTGTGAAGAAGGCGAACGGCTTCGGCTGGAACGTCGTGAATCTGGGCAAGCTTCTTAACTCGATCGACACAAACCGCAACACACAGGATACACTCTGGCACCGTTCGATCGGTGATGACCTGCTACCGCAGCCACTGTATAATCTGCCGAAGGCAGACTACAGCGTGCAGCAATTCACCGACACGCTTCGTATGCGCTCGGATCTGCGCGGCTTTACACTTAATCGTGCTGGATTCGATCGTGCTATCAATAAGATGACAGATCCGTTGGCACTTGAACAAGCTACAGCCACTCTCGAGCGCGACTATCCCGACTTCGCAGCACTGATGCGCGAATTCAACGACGGGATTCTCCTCTTCAAGGTCGAAGAAAAGGAAGTATGGAGCAAACTCAAGTTTGATACTGCCGATGCGCGAGTATTCTACGATACAACAAAGGCGCGCTGGATGACGGAGACCAAGTTTGACGTCACGGAGATCTTTGTGCTCAACGATTCGTTGCTCTCGATCATCCAATCTCGCATGGGCAAGGGTGAGAACTTCTCTGCTCTTGCTCAGGAGTTTACACAACGCGAGGGTATGCGCGACAAGAAGGGCTTTACAGCTGCACTTTCGCCAAAGACGTCCAAGGTTGCGCAGCAGATCACGTCAACCACAAACGTGGGTGCCATCGTTGGCCCCGTAAAGCTTGATGCAGGTTGGTCGATCATCCGCCTTGACGGCATCGTTGCTCCGCAGCAGAAGTCATTTGAAAGTGCACTTTCCGAGATCGCACCTGCATACCAGGATGCGTTGCAGAAGCGCCTTACGGAGAACTGGCTATCAGGTGTTCGCACGCGTCACCCTGTTGTCTACAACACGAAGGTAATCGACGCAATGTGGCCTGCTGCCAAGCAGAGCAAGAGCAAGAAATGATCTCCCAAGGAACGATACGCGGACTATTGGCGCTGCTGATTGCCGCGAGCACTGTTGCGCCATTGCGCGCGCAGGATGCTGTTGAGGGCATCGTTGCCATTGTCGGGCGCGAGATCATTTTGAAGTCCGACGTGGATGGTCAGCTCGAAGTGATGTCCCAACGCGATCCGAAGATGAACAAGAAGGATCCCGAGATCCGCAAAGCAATCCTCGATCAGCTCATTAACGAACGTCTGATGGTTACAAAAGCTATCGAAGACAGCGTTGATGTGCAGGACGACGAGATCACGCAGCGCATGGAGTACCAGATTCAAATGCTGGTTCAGCAGTATGGCTCAGAAAAGCGCATCGAAGACCTCTATGGCATGAGTATGTCGCGCATCCGCAAGGACTTCCGCGACGAGATTCGTAAGAGACTGCTGGTAGAGAAGATTCAGGGCACAAAGTTTGGCGACGTCAAGGCATCACGCTCTGACGTAGAGGCATTTTTTGTGCGCTACAAGGATTCGATTCCTCAGGTAAACGATCGTGTAGACCTCTATCACATCGTAAAGTATGTTACGGCCTCGACAGCTAAAAACAAAGAGGCCCAATTGCTTGCCATTCGCGTTCGTGATTCCATCATCAAAGGGGGCTCATTCAGCGACTTTGCACGCCGATACAGTGGCGACCCCGTGTCTGCGGCAAATGGTGGAGACCTCGGCACAGTCGAAAAGGGCAAGTTTGTGCCGGCGTTTGAGAGCGCGGCCTTTGCGCTCGAGTCGAACGAGATATCACAGCCGGTTGAGACCCCGTTTGGCTGGCACGTGATACAACTGGTTGGCAAAACGTCATCGACGATTACATGCCGACATATCCTTATTCGGGTTGGTCAGAGCGACGAAGACCGCGATGCAGTAAAGAAGACACTTGCAGAGATTCGCGACCGCGTGAAAGCGGGCGAAGATTTCGAGGCGCTTGCCAAGAAGTATAGCGAAGAGAAAGAGACGCAGGGCTTCGGCGGCGCTATGGGGCAGATAGACATGCAGCGTCTGCCTGATGACATGAAGAGGGCCATCCTTACAATGAATGACGGCGACGTGACAGAGCCCCTTCCCTATGCTGCCGACCCAACGAAGCCTGGATTCCATATCATGTGGCGTAAAAAGTTCATCAAGCAGCATTACCCTACGCTTGAGGACGATTACAAGCAGCTTGAACAGATGGCTTCTATGGAGAAGCGTCAGCGCCTGGAACAAGAATGGATGAAAGAGCTGCGCAAGAAGCTCTACTGGGAAGTCCGATAAGCCCTGGTGCGTGAGCGAATTCGTCAAATACGCCCTGTGCCGTAACTTGCGCCTCGTCACGTGAATAGCATCATGTTCAGAACCACCACATCCCGCATCATCCTCTCCTTGTTTGTCCTGGCAGCCATTCTTTGGCTGGGTATTGCAGTGGCCCGCTTGGCAGTTGGATACGATGCATTCGTGGCTGGTACAGTTACACTTAAAGCAAAGCTCAGTGAGCCCGTGCTACTGCAGACCATCTGGCTGTATACCAACCTGGGTATGTGGACCACTACAGCCTTCGGAGTTGCTGCGGTTATGGGGCTTGCGGTTATGTGGCTCTTACGCGGACACTACAAGGCGCATGGCTGGCTGCTCATGGCGGTAGCACTTTTTGTGATCATCATTCCTGCGCAATTGTACCTCATCGATGCGGACCTGCTCCTTTGGAGCTTCTTTGATTACCGCACCGGAATGGCGCTTGCCCAGCCAGGTGAGATCGTCAAGGTGTTTACATCACGATTCTCTAACCAGGCCATTGGGATAACCACATCACTCGTTCTGCTGTCAGGCATCACGATTGTGCTGTTCACAACCATGCGCCCCCTCCACAACACCACTACAGAAGAATGAAAGCCGACAAACTTCTCGAAGAACTTACTGCACTTGCAAAGTCTCTCGACTACAATGTGCGCCGCGAACAAGGCACCTTCCGCGGCGGCGCCTGCCTGGTTAAAGAGCAGCGCCTGATCATCGTGAACCGCTCCATGCCGCTCGAGGCGGCATGTGTGATACTTGCCCGCGCGATGTGTCAGTTCGTACCGGAGGATATCTTCTTGAAGCCTGCAGTACGTGAGATCATTGAGCGCGAGCGTGCATGGGTAGCCGCCCATCCAGACGTCACCTTCGAACCAACGTCGAAAGAAGCTGCGTGACGAAGTACGCAACTGTCGCAATCATCGGGCGTCCGAACGCCGGCAAGTCCACACTCATGAATGCTATCATGGAGATGCATCTGAGTATCGTAACGAACAAACCTCAGACAACGCGCAGACGCGTTCTCGGGATTGACACAAAGGACGACACACAACTTGTGTTCCTTGATACTCCGGGGATTCTCAAGCCCAAGTATCGTCTGCAGCGCTCCATGATGGGATTTGTAGATGAAGCTCTCGACGAGGCCGACATCATCTGCGTGGTGGTCGATACACCAAAGGCCATAGAGAGAGGTAATATTCTCGACCCCATGTGGGCGGGCATCATCGAAAAGCGCAAGCGTCCTACGGTGCTCGTACTGAACAAGATGGATGCCGTCAAGATTCGCAAGGAGGCCCTGCCTCTTATGGAGCAGGCACGCGAGTGCGGACTTTTTGCAAAGGCAATTGCAATAGCAGCGCGTGACAACAAGTTTGTCGAAGACCTCATGGTGATGCTTCGCGAGCTAGCACCTGAAGGCCCCTTCCAATATGATTCGGAGCTTGCCTCAGACCAAACCGACAGGTTCTTCGTCGCAGAGTTCGTGCGCGAAGCAGTCTTCAAACAGTTCACCGAAGAAGTCCCATACGCCACAGAAGTCATGATCACCGAATTCAAGGAGCGTGAAGGGGGCAAATGGTACATCTCTGCAGATGTTATCGTTGAGAGAGAAAATCAAAAGGCGATACTTATCGGATCCAAGGGTACTGCACTCAAGCAAGTAGGGTCTGCTGCCCGTGAGACGATCGAGGCCCATCTTGGCTATCCAGTCTTTTTGGAACTCTACGTCAAGGTCCGCAATGATTGGCGCAACGACCGCGCCCAACTCGCCAGCATGGGCTATTGAACCCGTATGTTGTACATCATGAAACGTCTCCTCGTCATAGTCTTCATCACCTTCGGCACCATGTTTGTGGTGGGTTCGTGCTCGAGCAGCGATGCATCGAGCGCAAAGAAGTCTGTTGATGACATCTATGCCGCTGGCAAAAAATCGTTTGACGATGGCAACTACCTCGATGCTCAGGCCCAGTTCGACGTGATCAAGCTGCAGTATCCGGCTTCGCAGTATGCCGATGATGCACAGTATTACACGGCAGAGATCAATTTTGAGCGCGGTGAGTTTATCATGGCGGCATTCAACTACAACCAGGTGCGCCGCTCATACCCATCCAGTGAATATGTCAGAGAGTCGATGTTCAAGGCCGCTCAGTGTTATGAGAAGATAGCGCTGCCTGCCGACCGAGATCAGGAGAATACCCGGAAGGCCATCCAGGCATACACGGACTTTCAGGCACTCTTTGTTCGCGACTCCTTGTCGCTGGAAGCCTCGAAGCACATTCGTGAGCTACGCGACAGGCTTGCCGAGAGATTCTGGCTTATCGCAGACCACTATCTGCTTACGATCTCGCGTAAAGCCGCTATGATCCAGCTGGATGCAATCATCGATGAATATCCAGACACGAAATGGCTTGAGCCTGCGTTAGTTAAGAAGATCGAGCTTCTCGTTGAGCTCCAGCGCATCGACGAAGCACGCACGTCAATTGCAACATACCGACGACTCATCAAGCAACCTCAACAGCAATCCGTTGTTGATGCAATCGAGCGAGGACTGTAATGAAGACACCATCACAGAGTCAAGTTGTTATGACGGAGCTGGTACTCCCGAACGACACAAATTATCTTGGCAACCTGCTTGGCGGACGCCTTATGCATTGGGTTGACATTGCAGCTGCTTTAAGTGCCATGCGTCACTCGGGCAAGGTATGCGTTACAGCATCTGTAGATCAGATAACCTTCGAGGAGCCAATCAAGCTTGGGCATGTGGTCCACATCACCTCGATCCTAACACGCGCTTTTAAAACCTCGATGGAAGTCTATGTGCAGGTTGAACGCGAAGACCCGTTAAACGGAACCCGCACACGCACATCGGACGCATACCTGAGCTTTGTTGCCATTGATCAGTATGGCAAGCCCCTTCCTGCATCACCTCTAATGCCGGAGACCGAGGAAGAGAAGCATCGCTACGAAGAAGCCGCCATGCGCAGAGAGATCAGATTGCGTGCCCGTGAAGCAATGAAGGCACGACGGGGATGATCTGGCGGTTCGTATGCTGCCTGCTGCTACTGAGCACGCAACTTCCTGCTCAAGACGGAGACGTCGTCGTGCGCATGATACGCAGTTACGGGGCGAATGACGAACGCCTGCCACCGGTGGTAATCGTCAACTCAAGCGAATCAAACGATGTGGGTTCGGAGTTTGTGACCATTGAGTTTGATGTTGCTGCTCAGTCCATTCCAAACGTCTATGCTCGAATCACGCACTGCACGGCGGACTGGAAACCATCAGAGAATGGGTTTCTCAACGACGTTACAAATCGGACTAGTCTGGTTGATTGGTCGATTGCGCCGGAGCGATCGAAGTATTCCCGATATCGCGGCAAAATGGTCTTCCCGAATCCACAAACCTCGATTCGGTTCTCCGGCAACTGGAAGGTGACGCTCTACGATCTGTCTACAGACTCGATCATCGGCGAGACAACGTTCTTTGCAGTCGATGCCCGCGCGGCAATGCGTATGTCGTTCATGACCGATTTTTATCAGCCACGCTTCCAGGTTTCGTCAATTGCCTACACCATCGAGGCACGTGTTGCAGACCGCACCAATAGGTTGTTGAACACGAACATGCATACTCTGGCGCTGTATAGAAACCATCGTTGGAACGAACCCATGTATGCCAGCGAGACACTCGGCCTTGCGCGCAACCCAAATGGTATCGGCAGCAACGTCGTAGGAATGATCCAAAGCGGCAAGGTGTTTCGTCTGGAGCGCATACCTGCCCAGAACGAGTACCGCATACTTGATCTTACCGACATGGCTCGCTACCCCTTCATTGGCGCACCAGTTCGTATGCCACTCTCCGACATGCGTCGCAACGGCACATTTATAGAACGGGCAGACGACGGTGCAATGACCTCGCAAGGCATTGTTGGCGCCAACGATGAATTCGTACCGGTAGAGATCCTGCTAGACCCCAACCCCGGTGGCATCAGCCGAGAAGATGTCTTTGTTGCGGGCTCATTTAACAACTGGAACCCTGATAAGTCGTGGATGATGTGGTACGATGAATCTCTAAATCTGTACCGACTGCGCCAGTGGCTTCGCCGTGGACGCCACAACTACCTCTATGCCACCGGACGCCTCAATGCCGACACAGAGAAGATATCAGACGTAAGCTTTGAGGAATTCGAAGGCAACACCGCCTCTGCAAACAACTCCTTCATCGCCTTTGCCTATTACCGCGAACTCGATTATGGCGGCTATGATGGAATTGTGGCCGTAGGAAGCAGTACGATGTATTTGGGGAGATAGTTGCCAATTACGAATTACTAATTACCAATTACCAATTACTGATGGTCGTTCCTGCTTTCGCGGGAAAGACGCGCGCTACTCGCTGTTCGCTGCTCGCTGTTCGCTGGTCGCTGTTCGCTGTTCGCTGTTCGCTGTTCGCTGTTCGCTGTTCGCTGTTCGCTGTTCGCTGCTCGCTGTTCGCTGCTCGCTGTTCGCTGCTCGCTGTTCGCTGCTCGCTGTTCCCTACCTTTGCGCATGTCTCGCAAGCAGCCTAACACAGATCCTTCACGGATGGAAGACGATGTTGACGCATCGCTTCGCCCCTTATCATTTGATGATTTTACAG
>JBKCLO010000154.1:0-1456 GCA_046300675.1 Ignavibacteria bacterium | reverse complement strand
CTAGCGCTCCTCGGGATGACGCGTCGCGCAGTGTATGTAAAGCAAAAGCGGGAGCGCGCCAAAGGCGCGCTCCCGCGTTCCAGGGGTTATGATGGTTAGAGGGTCAGACCAAGCACCGCAGGTGCGAGGGACCTCGCTGCTCGCTGCTCGGGCGAGCCACCGGCTCGCCCTTACCAGCCGATCTTCTCTTGGCTCAAGAGCCTTTGCGCATCGGCGTAGCCGAGGCGGGCGGCGGCTTTGAAGGACTCGATGGCCTTCTCGCGCTGGTTGGCTTTGAGATATGTGTGCGCCAGGTTGTTATGTCCGATGGCGTAGTTCGGGTTGAGCTTTACCGCATTTTCGAATGCGAGCAGCGCGCCCCCTACATTGTTCTGCGTAAGCAGAGCCAGACCCTGGTTATTGAACATCTCGTCGTTCTTGCCAAGCAGACGGTCGATGTTGGCAAGCTCTACATAGCACTGCGTGAAGCCGCTGTTGAGATTCAATGCGTTCTTGAATGATACGCGAGCTGCATCGTACTGCTTCATCTTTACATAGACGTTGCCAAGGTTGTAGTGCGCCTGCACGTTCTTGGCATCGAGCTCGATGGCTTTCTTGAATGCTGCAACAGCTGGATCGAACTGACCCTTGCTGGTGAGGATTACGCCTTCGTTGTTGTGCGCAACTGAGGTGTCGGCCTTGACTTCGATAGCATGACGGATGATCTCGAGTGCCTTGTCGTAGTTGCCCTTTGCTGCGTGTGTGTTGGACAACGCATAAAGCGCTGGAAGGTTATCTGGGCTAGCATCCACGGCCTTCTGGAACATCGCAATTGCACTGTCGGCATTGTTACGACGTATCCACACAGTGCCCTTGGCACGCCATGCATCTGGGTTTGATGCATCGGCTGCCACGGCCTGATTGGCCCACATCTCTGCTTTCTCAACGTTGTTGAGGTCGTTGTAGAGTTCGCTGCGGAAGACAAGTTCCTCTGACGAAGGACCCTTGCTGCAACCTACGGCTAGTACCATGCCCCCAGCAAGGACTGCCAAATGAAAACGCTTCATCACTTCTCCTTATATGAATACAAGCCCAAATATACGTCGTTACAGTCACTGGTAGAGATACGTATATTTACCATACACTGCTTTTTAATTTGTGGAAAACCGTGTGAATAATTGGCGCAGTTTTTGCAGATTGCAAGGTCGAAAACCGTACGTACTAGAGGATAATACCGTGAAGCATTCACTATCACGTGTGTGGGGTGTGGTTGTCGCTTTGGCGATCGCAGTACCGATGATGTTGCAGGCACAGCAGCCGGCTACGACAATGTCTTTTCAAGGGCTTCTTACGACGCCGCAGGGGGACGCAGTAGCGGATGCAACGTACGCTGTGCGTATTGCGCTCTACGACGACAGCACTGCTAGCACTGCTGTTTGGAGCGAGACGCATAATGTTTCCACATCCCTCGGTGTGT
>JBKCLO010000153.1:0-2133 GCA_046300675.1 Ignavibacteria bacterium | reverse complement strand
CTTGCTGTTACGGGTGCAACTACGTTCTCAGCTAGCATGAATGTGCCTATAACGGTCAAGACCGCAGCGTATACAGCTACAGCAGACGACTACATCATCATTCAGGATGGCAATGCCGACATCACACTTCCTGCCGGTGTAGCTGGCAGGGTCTACATTGTGAAGAATACCTACACGGCAGCCGTGAATGTGCTGTGTCAAAATGCTGATGATTTTGAAGATGGCACAAATACACTTGCACTAGCAGTTGGTGCAACTGCAAAACTGGTATACAGTGGTGGTGTCTGGTATCAAGTTGGGAACTAACCGATGAATCTAACATTGAAGAAAAAGTTTTTTAGTCAAAACATGGAGTGTCGCATGAGAGCGATTATTCGTACAACTTTCGTAGCTCTGCTGCTCCTTGTGAGTTCGCAGTTGCTTACAGCGCAGACCACGTGGTATGTGCGGACACCTGGCGCAGGGTTAGGAGATGGCACAAGCGTTGGAAACGCAGCCGCCCTGATCTCAGATCTCAACTGGGCAAACGTCAACGATGGTGATTACATCGACATTGGACCTGGTGACTTTGGCCCTGCAACCATTTCCAAAAACGTCACTATTACAGGCGCTAATGCCGGAGTCCCCTTGGCAAACTGGGGTGCCGTTACGAGCCTCAAGGGCGCACTTACAATGTCGGGAGCTGCCCGAACGGTAACCATCGAAGGTATCCAGTTCAGCAAAAAATATGATGGCGATCCCGTAACTCCTGTTAACGGAACAAGTCTTGATGCAGTGGTCGTCATCACGAACTGTAAGTTCATCGAGGCTGCAGCGATCAACACGACCGGCTTGACATGGGCAGAGCTTGTTATCTCAAACTGTGAGTTTGATGGTGATGATGGTAATGCCGGAACAGGCGCTGCTGCGGCAAATGCGATTATTGCCGATGCTCTTACGACCACTGTAGATATCCGCGAGAACACAATTCGTGACTATACTGAAACGGCCTTGAGCCTGCTCGGTGCAAATGGTACAATCCTCGTCAAATACAACGAATTCTACAACAACAATACTGGTGCGGCAAGCAACTCGTCGACTTATGCTGCTCTGACGTTTGCAGGTGGTACGATCACCGGGTCAGCCGAAATCCAAAACAATTTGTTCGGTGGTGCCGAGGGTGACGGCAACAAAAACTGTATCTATGTGACGGGTACAATCACTGGCAAAACAATTTCGGTACAGTACAACAAGTTCCAGAGTACAGTTTCCACGTACTATGCTATCAAGAATGCTGGTAGTGGTAGTCTTTCTGCATCATGTAATGCTTATGGCAACAATGTTGCCGGTTCAACTGTTCGCAATCTTACGTCAGGATCTGTTGAGGCCGGACCATACAATTCTGTTGGGACTGACGCAGATGGCAACGCAATCGGGTTTGAACCTGCCACAGCAGAAAAGTGCGCGACCGACGGTCCGGTAAAGACAACTGGTCAGCCAAGCAAGTCATATTTCCGCATTCAGCCTGCTATTGATGCATCGAGTGCGGGAAACGAAGTCAAGATCAGTGCAGACACATACACAGAGAATCTCACGATCAATAAGAATCTGACGATTCGCACCTATACAGCAAATGGTGCCACGCTTGATACAGCAGATGCACGTTCAAAAAATTCAGGCTGGGTGGAGCTAACAGGTACAATTACTGTTACGTCGGCAGCTGGTACCGTTACAATCAACGGTATAAAGTTCACAGAAGCAACTAATGCTTCATCACAGGTAATCGTCACGAATGCGTCGGTTCAAACGAACATTAATAACTGTTGTATCGATATAGATCCGTCGTCAACGATCAGTACCATTCCAACGAATGGCGCGATTCATTTGGCACGTGCCGGCCAACTACTGGTGTTTCAATCAAAGATTACACGACCAGCTCCGGACGTTAGCGAGTACATTCGTGCGCTCACATGTGCCTCTGGTAACGGTAGCAAGCTTGTATATGTTGAGAACTGCGATATCGAAGGCACGATCAAACTAAGTGGTCTTAGCTCACTGTCGGTTGTTACAATTAAAGCAAACAACATCGACGATGCCGGTATCGACGGTATCTCTGTTACTGGTAATACGATCAAGAATCTCACGATCCAGCAG
>JBKCLO010000152.1:0-1315 GCA_046300675.1 Ignavibacteria bacterium | reverse complement strand
AATGGCAATACTGCAGTTGCTGGCACGGTTGATGTAACGGGCGCAACCACCCTGAATTCCACATTAACTGTAGCCGGGGCAACAGCTCTTAATAACACATTGACAGTTGCAGGCACCTCAACATTGAACGGTGCGACAACGATCAACAACACGCTGACCCAGACAGGTGCTGGCAACCAGGTGACGTTTGCCGGCAATGTTGACGCTAACAACGGTCTCGATGTTGCTGGTGCAAACCTTACGGTGGGTACGAACAAGTTCACGGTAGATGTCACAAACGGCAACACGGCAATCGCTGGAACACTGGGTGTAACTGGTGCAACTGCGCTTAGCAGCACGCTAACGGTAACAGGCACCTCAACAATGAACGGTGCGACAACGATCAACAACACACTGACCCAAACGGGTGCTGGCAACCAGGTGACGTTTGCAGGCAATGTTGATGCTAACAATGGTTTTGATGTGACAGGAGCACTTTCGCAAACCTCTGGTAACGTATCTCTTGATGTGACTGGCAACACTATGACTGTTGCAGGATTGCCTGCGACCGGAACATTTACAGATGATGTGCTCTTAATCTCCACTGGTACAAACATTGTAAAGCGTCGCTCGATGGGAGACCTGATTGGCGCAGAGTACGGCCTAACATATAATGAGGCTAACAATGGCAAGGTTCGACTGGGTGCAGCTACTGCTGTTGGACAAGAGCTGGGTGCAGATCGCTATGTGAACATGGGTACAAATGACCTCTACTTCACGACTGGTAACGGCATTGCGAATGGTACCACAGTTATGAAAATCGATGGTGGTGCAGCTAACGCCTATGGCCTAACTGTTAATGCGGGTGCAGCGGGCTCCATTGCGCTGAACGGATCAACAGCTATTACAGGTGCAACAACTATCACCGGAACCACGAACATCAATACTCTTGCTGGTGCAACAACAAACATTGGTACAGGTGGCGGCACAGTAACTATCAAGGGAACTGTTAACATCAACACCACTGCAGGTGAAACCACGAACATTGGTATCCTTGGTGGTACGAATAACATCAATGGCACAACGAATCAGACGGGTGCGTTTACACAGACGAACGGCAACGTATCGATCGGTGGCGCAACAACGCTCTCTAATTCTAGCATAAAGATGACTGCGCTGGGTAATTCAGCGGCTGCTGATGAGTTAGTTTCAATTGACGCAACTGGCGCTCTCCGCAAGGGTTCAGCTACAACAATTCTCAACGATGACGTTTGGCTACTAGATGGCAACACAACTGGTGGTACAAAGACGTTGGGTTCTAACGATAACCAAGACA
>JBKCLO010000151.1:0-1021 GCA_046300675.1 Ignavibacteria bacterium | reverse complement strand
AATGGCAATACTGCAGTTGCTGGCACGGTTGATGTAACGGGCGCAACCACCCTGAATTCCACATTAACTGTAGCCGGGGCAACAGCTCTTAATAACACATTGACAGTTGCAGGCACCTCAACATTGAACGGTGCGACAACGGTCAACATCACGCTGACCCAGACGGGTGCTGGAAACCAGGTGACGTTTGCCGGCAATGTTGACGCTAACAACGGTCTCGATGTTGCTGGCGCAAACCTTACGGTGGGTACGAACAAGTTCACGGTAGATGTCACAAACGGCAACACTGCAATCGCAGGTACACTGAATGTGGCTGGCGCTACGGTGCTTGGATCCACGTTGAACGTAACTGGCGCAACCACGATCGCAAATACGATCACTCAAACAGGTGGTGGTCAGGTAACATTTAGTGGAAATGTTGATGCAAACAACGGTCTTGATGTAAAGGGCGCTAACCTAACGGTAAACAATGGCGCGAGTGACGTCTTTACTGTCAACGTAACCAATGGAAACACGTCTGTTTCTGGAACGCTGGGTGTAACAGGTAATACGTCACTCGGAAGCAACCTTGTTGTTACCGGAACATCAACACTGAACGGTGCTACAACTGTTAACAATACGTTGACGCAAACAGGCGCTGGCAATCAGGTAACATTTGCCGGTAATGTCGATGCCAACAATGGCCTTGATGTAGCTGGTGCAAACTTCACAGTTGGAACGAATAATTTCACGGTAGACGTGACAAATGGCAACACTGCAATCGCAGGTACACTGAATGTGGCTGGCGCCACGGTGCTTGGATCCACGTTGAACGTAACTGGCGCAACAACGCTCTCTAATTCTAGCATAAAGATGACTGCGCTGGGTAATTCAGCGGCTTCTGATGAGTTAGTTTCAATTGACGCAACTGGCGCTCTCCGCAAGGGTTCAGCTACAACAATTCTCAACGATGACGTTTGGCTACTAGATGGCAACACAACTGGTGGTACAAAGACGTTGGGTTCTAACGATAACCAAGACA
>JBKCLO010000150.1:0-1579 GCA_046300675.1 Ignavibacteria bacterium | reverse complement strand
CACTAATAGTTACTCGACAGACACCAGTTACCGTTACTCTCAAAAACGTATCAGCGGATGCATCAGCTGTCAGATTCAGCCTCACCGGAACCAAAGATCAGACGCCGGTGGATGAACAGATCATTCCAGTCGAAGGCCCGGATCGCACGGTTGTATACAAGGCAGATGCAGGTAAGCTTCCTGTAAATGCCAAGCTCTCTGTCACCCTGGTAACACCTTTGTCAAGTAGTGTTGGATCTCAGATCAATCGCCTTGTCAATACGGTGCCTGATACTCTATCAATGGTTGCTGAGCCGCCGATCGATCTCATTTACCTAGACTGGGACATCGATAAGAAATCAAACATGATACGAGGAGTCAAACCACTATATCCACTCCTGAAGTTCAGTAAGATTCCAGCACAGACGAAGGAGATTCGGCTTGTTACATATAATGACGTAGACGAGGTCATCGATTCGATGTCGCTTCTCGTGCCATACCGCGTTGTATATGATCCAGCGCTCGTGGTAAAGACACAGCTGTTCCCATTGCGTGCTCTAAATACCGTTAGGATGTCTATTCGATATGTTTCTGACGGAGGTCCTCAGGGGGGCGTTGTCTACACGAAGAACATTTCGACAAAGATGCTGGAATATCCATCAGCTGTAGTACAAAAGGTCAATCTGGAACAGCGCCCACCTTCCAACGACAATAGCCCTATTCTGCAAGGTTCGAACGATATCGTTGATGTCGCTTTGCGTTGGCGTGCCAAGTCAGGATCACTCGGGTACGGCAACAATCTTACGATTGATTCCGTGCGATTAGAGATCCGTGATTGCGCTACCAATATCATTGATGACATGTTGGTGCGTCCATACGGTGCTCAGGTACCTAATGGCTTAGCTGCTGACACGATGTATTCTGTCTCAAAGCTCCCCCTTTCCACCCAGAGTGTTGTGTTGCGCCTATACTCGAAGAGCATGACATTACCGGCGAGAGGTGTTGTTGTGACAGCGCCGTTTACATTACGAACAAATCCACGGCTTTCTGTACCACTCGGAACATCGTATCCAAGTTACCGCATTAGTGATACTGCTCAGAAAACCCTTGTTCAGCGTATGGCAATCACCAATCTGGACGGCATCGTCGAGATTGATTCACTGCGGATGGTCGATAAAAATGGGGAATCTGTTAAAGTGTTCCCAGCTCTACGTCCCATTGGTGATACGATTATCGTACCTGAATATGATTTCAACCAGCTTAATCCTGATCTTGGCCCGTATACGATTTCAGGCTTAATACGAACATCACAATGTGGAGGTGTTGCATCGCTATACCTGCCCCTTTCACAGGTGGCAACGCCTCGCGTGTTTCCCGGCAATGAAGGAAAGGATTGGATCTTTTCATCTAAGGGGTGGGGTCCGTTTCAGCAAGGTCGTGCCCCAGAGACACAAGTAACGGTTCAGATATCACCAAGAAAGTACTTCGCAGAACTGCGCGGTCAGGTTGGAGACAGCGTAGAGGTCGGCTTGTCGGTATACAGCAACGTACTCAAAAACTATGTAACAAAGGAAGTCAAGGAAGGCTATTGGTTCCCAAT
>JBKCLO010000149.1:0-1282 GCA_046300675.1 Ignavibacteria bacterium | reverse complement strand
ACGGGGCTCGCTTGGTGCTTTCATCATCGCCGGCACGTTTGGTAGTACTAGCCTGATTGGCAACGCGCTTGTGCAGATTCTCTTCAAGTCCGACCCTTCGCTTGTATCGATGTCCATGATCGTATCACAATTTGGATTTGGTCTACCTGTTAATACGATCGGCATTCTGCTTGCAATTCACTTTGGCAGCTCTGCGGTCGGTCAACCAATCACGAAACATCTCAAGCGATTTGCAGTTGTTCCTTGCATGATCGCACTCTACGCAGGATTGCTGTGGTCGCTTCTAGGACTTCCAGCAAGTGGTTATGGACTAGAGGTGATCTTCGGGACCTGCATGTTTGTTGGGGCGGCTCTGCCCTTTATTTCTGCAATGTTGGTAGGTCTATCGCTCGAGAGGATCAATGTTCGTAGGGACCTTGGGAGCCTACTGGCCGTATCAGTAATCGCGCTCCTGATTGAACCTTTGATTGTATCAAAACTGCTCAACTTGCTCAGCGTTGATCAACAAACGCGGCTCATAACGATTCTCTTTTCTGCAATGCCATCCACTCCGCTAGCCGTCGTGTTTGCCGTGCAATACGGCGGCGATGCTGCACTGGCAAGTAAAATATCAACAGCAACTCTTGTCTTGAGCGCTTTGTCTCTTCCGCTCATTGTCTACCTTGTATAAATATCACCCATCATGGCACTACGAAGGCTGTAGACTCTGTTGAAATGAATTGCCGAGTTGTAGTGATATCGACTGTGCCTATATGTAAGCCCAACAGATCGAATATGCGCACTCGTATTGGAAGATGATCGTTTGCTGTCTCCACCCAAGAGCCCCCAATTGTGCGCGTGATACGAATCGATGGATGTACAATGCAGGTTTCAACAGATGTCGCATCGTCTACCTCGTAGGCACCAATTGATGGTGGCTGCGCAAATGGCTTTCCGTCGATGTCTATTGCTGACTCTGTAGTTGCATATCCTGCCGCTCGTAAGGGGCTTGCAGGCAACGGTCGAACATCGCCAGTTGCATACGAGCGCAGAAGTGGATCTTGTCCATACAGGCTGGCCGTTTCTGTAAGCTGTGGTTCTTGGGGACGTGACGACGCCGGTGCGTCCACGTTATACCAGCAGTTGTTACGAAAGGTGAATGTTGATGGTTCCGTGTTCCCACCAATGTTCACATGACGTGATATCGATGAGCGAAATACCACAAGATTGTTCTGAAAGATATTGTTGCCGCAAGGAAGGAACCGTGATGAATCAACAGTTTCTTGAAGAATGCGCACTACCC
>JBKCLO010000148.1:0-1624 GCA_046300675.1 Ignavibacteria bacterium | reverse complement strand
CGATGCAGGATCTTATACGATCATCTGGGATGGGGTGTTGGATAACGGAGCCGATAGTCCTAGCGGGTCATACACATACAAGATTATTAGCCGCAATTCAGCCCCTTCAACAGGCACAATCGTCCGAATGAAATGATAACGTTACATGACTGTCTAACATCGCTTTTGTTTGCCTGCATTGCAGTCACGAGCGCGTATGCACAATACACGGGAAGCGGATCGGTAACGCAAGGGGCTGGCACTGTGGTTACAAAGGACCTATTGGTTTGCCCCAAGGGAAGACCAACAAACCTTGGCACGATACAGTCTCGTGATGGTAAGACGTGGGTTGTCCCAGCGGCCGTGAACTATGCCAATGCCGAGTTCCCGGCAACCTTTGATCTGCACAATGCATGCAATGGCAAGACATTTGCATCCACTGGGGCAGCGCGCGTGGCACTTGCAAGTGTGCAGCCTGTTGTTGTCGATGCAGATGGTGATATCATCAATGCGTTTGTCTTTGCAGACAATTACTTTGAGATGTGTGTGAACGGCGTGCCTGTTGGAAAGGACAACGTTCCGTTTACGCAGTTCAACTCATCGGTTGTGCGCTTTCGTGCAAAGCGTCCATGTACAATTGCTATGCTGTGTGTAGACTGGGAGGAGAATCTCGGACTTGGTTCTGAGACACAACCCGGTACGTCGTATCATCCCGGAGACGGTGGAGTGGTCGTTGCATTCACAGATGATGCCGGTACAATCATCGGCACGACGTCCAAGCAGTGGAAGGCGCAGACATACTACACAAGCCCCATTCAAGATCTTACGTGTTTGCGCGAGAACGGATCAACCAGATCTTCTGCTACGTGCAATACTGCTGACGCCGCGGATGGCTCAAAGTTCTATGGAATACATTGGGAGCGTCCACAGGGATGGAGCGCACGAACCTTTGATGATTCAGATTGGCCGTTCGCCATCGAGTATCCAAACAACGAAGTGGGTGTTGACAACAAACCGGCCTACACCAACTTTGCGGATGTGTTCGACAACGCCATGAATGATGCGCAGTTCATCTGGAGCTCAAACCTGATTCTCGACAACGAAGTCCTCATGCGGTATACCCTTCCCGGCACAACCTCTGTTGAAGGCGAAGAGCAATCAGCGATCATCGCGCCTAATCCAGCGACCGATGTTGTTAGGGTTCATCTACCAGTAAGCGAAATCAGAAGTGTTGATCTGTTCGACGTGACCGGACAGCGCGAATCAGTAATGATAGGTTCCGATGGTATGATCGATCTCTCGTCTATACCACGGGGAACATATCTTATTCGTGTTGTCACTACCAACGCTGTACATAATGCGCATCTACTGCGCCGTTAAAGGCTAAGGCAACTATCAGAAATTGCACCGAAGCGCAACCATGATGTTGCGTCCTGGCGCTGATATACCTGAGCCGGCGCTGCGATACTGCAGATCAAAGATGTTCTCGAGCGATGCTTGTGCTGTAAGCCAGCGGGAGACATCGTATGATGCGCGGATGTTGCCAATCATCCATGAAGGCAGGCCGATATCGGTGTAGTGGATACCAAGAGTAAACTCTGTAGTTGGAATCATTGAACGAGTCCATGCTGCAGACCAGCGAGTC
>JBKCLO010000147.1:0-1279 GCA_046300675.1 Ignavibacteria bacterium | reverse complement strand
GCGTGCTCTTCAAGCCAAACGTGAGCGAAGAGATCGCAGGCAACGCCGGACTGCTCACGCAAGAATCGAGCGTATCGATCACCGGTACCGTGCGCGCCGAACAGCGAGCCCCCTCGGGTGTAGAGCTTGATGTGACGGATGTCAAGATCTGGCAGCTGAGCAAAGACTATCCGATCACGCCAAAGGAACACGGTGTTGAGTTTCTCATGGAGCATCGTCACTTGTGGTTGCGCTCTGCACGACAGCATGCGATCATGCGCGTGCGGGCTCGCGTGATCAAGGCCATTCGCGATTTCTTCGACGGCAATGGATTCCGTCTGATGGACTCGCCGATCTTTACGCCGAATGCCTGTGAAGGTACATCTACGCTGTTCGAGACGGAGTACTTCGATCTCGGAAAGGCATATCTCACGCAGTCGGGTCAGCTGTACGCAGAAGCCAGCGCCATGGCGCTCGGCAAGGTGTATACCTTTGGCCCAACGTTCCGCGCAGAAAAGTCCAAGACGAGGCGTCACCTCACAGAGTTCTGGATGGTAGAGCCGGAGATGGCGTACTTCGACCTGAATGACGACATGGATCTTGCCGAAGACCTTGTTGAGTATATCGTGCAGTCATGCGTAAAGGACTGTCAGCGCGAGCTCGCAACGCTCGGACGCGATGTCTCAAAGCTCGAAGCGGTGCGACGTCCGTTCTACCGTATGTCGTATTCCGAAGCTGTAGACTGGCTCAATAAGAACAACGTCAAACTCAACCGCAAACAGCCGGACGGATCTGAGATCCAGATCGACTTTCCATGGGGCGAGGACTTCGGTGCGCCGCAGGAAGAAGCGATCATGCAGCAATTCGATCGTCCCTGCATCATCCACCGCTACCCAACAGAGGTCAAGGCCTTCTACATGAAGCGCGACCCGGAAAACGAAAAGGTCGTCCTTGCCATGGATATGCTTGCTCCAGAAGGGGCTGGCGAGATCATCGGTGGTTCACAACGCGACGACAATCACGATCTGCTCCTCGAGCGTCTGCGTCACGAGAACCTTCCTGAAGAAGCCTTCCAGTGGTACTTGGACCTGCGCAAGTTCGGCTCTGTGCCACACGCTGGCTTTGGCCTTGGCGTTGAGCGCACGGTCAAGTGGATCACTGGTGCTGAGCACATCCGCGAGGTGATTCCATTCCCACGGATGATCTACCGTATCGTACCGTAAATATCGTTACTGAATACTTCGAACGAGTTCGCTCGTGGATGCTGCGCGTTCACGAGCGACGTTGCTTATGACCGTTC
>JBKCLO010000146.1:0-29199 GCA_046300675.1 Ignavibacteria bacterium | reverse complement strand
GTTCCGTAGACGCAGATCTCCATCGGCTTGTTCAGACGTGGACTGTGCCACTGGGTGATGTTACGACTCATCCTGCAATATAGCGGGTTGGATGGCCGCAGGCAGAAGTGGGAGGCGCGCATCCACGAACACGAATACGGCACCGCTATGAATCTCTAGTTCAACACGTTCACCTGTTGACCGATTGCGAGCCCCCTCGCGCACGCCAAGCGTGAGAGACTCCTGGTTAAGCGGCCATGCTAAGCCGCGCGTGGTAAGGGTCGCCTCAGGTTGTGGTATCAGAGAGACAATCTCATCCATCTCTGATTGATAGCTTGTGTTTGCATAGAGAGGTATCCCGATACGCTGGCCATCAATTGCCATGATGTCCATGTTCAGACCATAGCGCATCAGCACCGACCAGTTGTTGAGCGTATGCTCAAGATCTCCACCGTGGATGCCGGTAACAAGCACGCGATGCCAGAGCATCTGCTGCGCAAAGCGCAGTGCCTTCTCGAAATCATTCACATCCTGATCAGCCTCTACAACAATCTCTGAAGTCCCCCGCATTGCATTGAGAACTTCGGGTAACACAGAATCGAGATCTCCCACGACATACTCAGGGAGTACATCAAGGTGATGCAGCAGGTTTGCAGCACCATCTGCGGCTATGATAGGTACGTCGGCAAAGAGCTCAATCAATGTCATTGAAGGTGCCTGGCCCTTCAAACAGATAATCGCATCGACACTCGACGAACAATGGGCTATGTGTTTCATGGTCTGCCAGCCCCTTCCCATTCATCGAAGATGCTCATGACGGCGGCTATGCCGTCGGTAAGTGCGGCCGGACCTGGCTGCAGAATAACGGGCGAGGGTATCTCGCGCATGAAGCCAGTAGCATGCGGACGAAACGACTCCCACCCTTGACGAGCTATTACCCGCTCGGGTTTGAGCATCTTACCACACCATGATGCAAGCATGATATCTGGATTTCTGCGAAGGGGCTCCTGCATGTCTGCCAGTATCCGTTCCTTTGCATTTGGAAAAACACCATTCTCGGCAAACACATCTATGCCACCGCAGATCTCGATGATCTCGCTTACCCAGCAGATGCCGGTAATGAGTGGGTCGTACCATTCCTCGAAGTACACACGCGGACGGACAGGACGAAGAGATGCTTGCTCTTTTGCACGGTCGACATGGCCTTGCAGGATTGCTGCGTATGCATGCCCTTTCTCGGCATATCCCATGTACGCACACAGACGCGTGACCATCGACAGGATTCCATTAACTGAGCGATGATTGAAGCAAACAACATCTACGCCGCGACGTATCAGCTCTGCTGAGATGTCAGCCTGAAGATCAGACCAAGCGAATACGACGTCTGGGCGGAGCTCGAGGATCTCATCAAACTTGGCATCGAGATAGGTCGAGACCTTTGGTTTTTCCTTGCGCGCATGGGGCGGACGTACTGTAAAGCCGGAGATGCCAACAATGTGTTCATCTGCTCCGATCGCATAGAGAACCTCTGTTGTTTCTTCCGTAAGGCAGACGACGCGCTGTGGGTAGCCTCTAGACATTACTTCTTCTTCTTACGCTTTGGCGGTGCTGCTGGACGGGGAATAAGCACAACCGGCTGTTTATCAAGCTCGATGATCTTTGCATGCGTTATCTGAAACGCTGCGTAGCCCTCGGGAGAAACATACGGTTGGGTGAAGACAACCTTGCGTGTGATGATGAGAGAGTCTCCCTGCTGCAGCGATAGCATAGTAAAGCGCATGCTCTCGACATTGAAGATGCCGCGCGGCTGATTCTTCGAAAAGGTATAGCCAGGCGGTGCGTGAATCACCATCGTAGCGCTGCTGGAATCCAGTAGACTGTATCGAAGCAGTGGAGTCTTTCTTGTCGATGTATCATAGGGTGTATCGGGATACAGTACTCGCGATGTCCACGCAGGAACTACAACAAGATTGTTTGAATCCGATTCTTGTCGCTGGTATATGTTTAGTCCACTTGCACGACTACAGAGCTTTAGCAGGGACGTTCCTGGTACCGGTTCGGACCAAATGCTGTTGCGCATCTGAACCATCTGCTCTTTATGCTTCTCGGCATTTGCCGCGTACAAGCGTGTTACAGAAGAATCCTGTTCTGTTGTGTAGGATGTTTGAAACAACTCGGCAGCGCCGTCGGACTCTGGCCTTATGCTGGAGTATTCATCCATGTATCGCATCATCGTAGGATCGTTGGCTACATACATGGGTTCGCGTAGACCCTTGCGCAATACAAGCCCAAAGGCGCCACGTACGTTGGGCGGCAGCGAGTGATATGATAGAAGAGGCCGTGCAGTGGGATCAAAGAACGACGGTAGAGAATCGCCGGGCACAACTACGATAACATGGTTAAACGTTGCCGATGATGGTGTTGGCGGCGCATGAAACGGTGTGGTGTTTGTATCGATGATCATCGCATGGGCTTTGATATCGCGTGCTGCGAGCATTGAGATGAACATTGATGCATAATCGGTAGGGGACGCTGGTCCATCCTCCATGATCCTGTCAATGCTTCTGCAATGGGGAAATTTCACAGATTCCGAGACCAGGTCAAGATTTCCTAAGAACACCCGAACACGTTGAATGATCTCCTGTTTGCTCAAACTGTCTGCGGACGGGGCGATCTCGTCCATAAGGTTGCGCACCTCTTGTGTTGCGCTAACGTTGCGCATAAACGCATCATAGTAGCGCTGCGCCACGTACTCCCACGATGGAACTGTGCCTACCTCAATAAGCCCCGTTAGATCATCGCGAGGCATATCAACTTCAGTAGCAAGGGGCTCAACATTTTCTACGTCCCATAGTAGCCGGTAACCCAGAGGCGTTTCCTCGTACTCGGGTTCTGCCATTGTGTTGTAGGAGCGCCACTGAAAACGATCGCTGCTTGGTGTGATTATCTGATATCGAGACCGCTGCGTGTAGAGTCTGCGCTGAAGTTCGTGTCTGTGACGGAAGTACATTGGGATCTGCAGTGTATCGCGCTCGATGTAGCGTCGGCGTATGCGAATGACGTCGCCAAGCTCAATGTTGTCGAGAACGAGAGCATTACCATCGGCACGCGCTGCCACAGAATCGCCGTAGTACTTGTAGTCCATGAGTGAGAACGATAGCGAATTGCCGATGTTATCAGACGTGTACTTAGAGAACAACGAAATGCTCATATCATTGGTCATGCGGAACATCTGATCTACCTCGATGATTGATGAGCCCCCTGCGATGACAGCGATGCGCTCATCGTGCAGGACCATCTCCATTGTCCGATTGTCACGGGGCTCCTTGGCAAATGCATTTTTGATGATGCTATCAGTGTTTACAGATCGGAAGTAGCTAAAGATATCTGGCTGATTTTTCAGTTTACGTAGCATCATGAAGGGTCCGTATGCACCGGGGTCGAGCACAAGTCCACGTTCAAAGCAGTACATCGCAGAATCTTTCTGCTGACGTTCTGCGTGTATGTATCCCTTTAAAAACCAGGCGTCGTAGCGCCCAGGTTGTCTTGCAAGAGCATCGCGCAGTTGCTCCAATGATGCCACCACAAGACCCTGGTCCTTGTATTGTATGGCCTTTTCCATCGTGCCGTTTATGGTTAGCCCCTTATCATCGAACGAGCGCAGCAGGCTGTCTGTAAACGAATCATCCCACGTAAACCCGAGGTCATAGAGAGAGTCAGGTATTGAAAGGGGCTCCGGAGGTTGCGTCTGCAGCGGATAGAGCCGAGGCTCGGGGGTTGACGCAAAACTCTGAATCACGTTGCCTGAGGCATCCATCATCATGATGGAATAGAAACAGAATGGGAGTTCGTTGTTGCCAGCTTTGACGAGGATGCGATTCCATCCCTTTTCAAGAGTTACTCGAGAGATCGGAACGCTTTTGTGTGTTAGGATGTCTCGCTTACTGGTAAATGCTAATGAGTCGTTTACGTAGACATCCATAGAGCCGGCGATGCTGGCGAGCAACGTTACCGTCTGCCGGTCGCGCGACTCGACAAACGTATTGGCCAGGTATGCGCCGTGTGGCTCAGTATTGGAATCGAAGAGTCCTACAATTGTGGAGTTTGATGAAGTCACTCTCCGCCATGAAATCACGCCACCGCGCGCATTCTTGTGTGTTAGAGTATCAAATGGTGCTTCGGCAGGAAGTTTCTTGGTAAAGCTCACACCAGAATAGTTTTCGAACGGACCAATGATGTTCCAATTCCATGTGTCGGAGGCTTCATCATTGAAGCCATAAGCCGCAATGCAGGTAACGAAAACAAGTATTGGGTAGGAAAGCCGTCGTAGCAGGCGAAAGAACATCGTAGAGACTATCGTGATGGAGGGGGTTGAGACAATCATGTGGTTTGCTACTTTGCACGAAGGATTCACAAACTACCAAAAGCCATGCTTACCGTTTCTGCACTTCTGATTCCAACTGACTTTTCCGAAAACGCTGCAAAGGCTCTAGACGTGGCCAAGCAGATCGCGAGGGGCACGAATGCGGTCCTACACATCATGCATGTGGTAGAACCTGTGGTGTACCCGGCCGATTGGAGCTTTGCCCAAGTGGGCTTTGCCGATATCGAAAAGGAGCTGGAATCCAACACACAAAAGCAGATCTCTGCTATCGCCGAGCAGCTTACCTCGGAAGGGTTCAAGGTTGTAACGAAGGTTGTTAAGGGTAGGGCCAGCGACGAAATCTGCAATTATGCCAAGAATGAGAGCATCAGTATAATTGCCATTGGAACGCATGGTCGCAGTGGCTTAGAGCACTTCCTGTTTGGAAGCACGACGGAAAGAGTGTTGCGGAAAGCCCCTTGTCCAGTGCTCTCTGTACGAATTGAAGCTGCCTAGGATATATGCCCATAGTTAAGACCTCAAAGCTCATCACCATAGAGCGACACATCACAGAAGAGGGGGCCATGCACCCTGACGCAACGGGGGAGTTCTCACATCTACTGCGAGATTTTACCCTGGCTATGCGCATACTTGCCCGTGATGTGCGTCGTGCCGGACTGAACGATGTCCTGGGATCGACGGACGGTACCAACGTTCATGGAGAGCGCGTCAAGCGTCTGGATCTGCATGCAAATGATGTGATCTTTCGTGCGATGGACCATGGTGGACATCTCTGCGTCATGGCCTCGGAGGAGGCTGATGGATTGATCGCCATTCCCGATGAATATCGCAAGGGCAAGTACGTTCTGGTTTTTGATCCTCTCGATGGGTCTTCAAACATCGATGTGAACGTAACCATCGGTACAATATTCTCGATCTACAAGCGCATAGACCCCTCTCTGCAGACTCCTGGTACTCTTGAGGATTGTCTGCAGCATGGCTGGAAGCAGGTAGCCGCAGGATATGCGATGTATGGCTCCAGCACACAACTCGTATACACCTCGGGTAACGGCGTAGACGTCTTTACGTTCGACCCCACTATTGGCGAGTTTCTTCTGACGTATGAAAAGATCCGAATCCCACAGCGTGGTAAGATCTACTCCGTGAACTCGGGCAATGCACACAAATGGCCGCAGGGTGTGCGTGATTATGTGTCACACGTGTTGCGTCCGTCCGATGATGGCTTGCGGCCCTATTCTCTTCGATATGTTGGCACTATGGTTGCTGATATTCACCGAACGCTCCACTACGGCGGCATCTTTCTTTATCCGAGTGACACCTCCATGCCCGACGGAAAACTCCGCCTGGTATACGAGGTTAACCCAATGGCGTTTCTTATCGAACAGGCCGGCGGCCGCGCCAGCAATGGCAGCCAGCGCGTGCTCGATATCAAACCCACCTCCCTTCACCAGCGCGTCCCGTGCTTCATGGGCAGCGAAGATGATGTGCTGGAAGTGGAGGAGTTTTTACGGGCAGCGAGCAGCGAACAGCGAGCAGCGAATAGCGAATAGCGAGCAGCGAACAGCGAGCTACCCCGTCCCTCTTGTCCCTCTTGTCCCTCCCGTCCCTCCCGTCCCTTTCCCTCAAGGATCCCATGACCACACGACGATCTTTTCTTGCATCTGCAGCGCTTGGCACGGCTGCGGCGATCACATCAGCCCCTTCGCTACATGCAATTGGATCTGAGCCGGTTGCTTCAGGGGGCAAGCATGAACTGCCTGCGCTACCGTATGCAGTTGAGGCACTCGAGCCATTTATCGATGCCCAAACGATGCAGCTGCATCATGGTAAGCATCATCTGGCCTATGTGAATGGACTTAACAAAGCCGAAGAAGAGTTGGCCAAGGCAAGAGCGGGTGGAGACTTCTCGCTTGTGCAGCATTGGTCGAAGCAGGCGGCCTTTCATGGGGGCGGACACTGGCTGCACTCGATGTTTTGGAAGATTATGGGGGCTCCCGGCACGGTTGGTGGCGGCGAGCCAACCGGCGAACTCATGGCGTCTATTACGGACAGCTTTGGCTCGTTTGATGCCTTTAAGAAACAGTTCAGTTCGGCTGCAGGGGCAGTCGAAGGTAGCGGATGGGCACTTCTTCACTACCGTAAGGATGATCAACGTTTGATCATTCTACAGGCAGAGAACCAGCACAAGCTTACCTCGTGGGGGGCAACACCAATCCTTGGAATTGATGTTTGGGAGCATGCCTACTACCTCAAATACCAGAATAAGCGTCCGGACTATGTGGCCGCCTGGTGGAACGTCGTTAACTGGAAGTCGGTGGCGGCCAACCTGGCCTCGCTCCGGTGAACACGTAAAAAAATGATATACCTGTGGAAAACTTGTTGCACGGGTCGATTTTAACGGTAACTTGCAGAACTGAAACGCTGGCGGAGCTACGTTTCGGGGCACTAGGTAGAGAGTAATTCAATGGTTCAACACTAGTGATGTCCACAGCTCCGTAAAGGGTCGATTGTATGAATATCTATGTAGGCAACCTGCCGTATTCGATGGACGATAACGAACTTCGTGCATCGTTCTCTGAATTCGGCGCCGTGCAGTCCGCTTCCGTTGTGAAGGATAAGTTCACGGGACGTTCGCGCGGGTTCGGCTTTGTCGAAATGCCGGACGCTGCCAGTGGCAACCAGGCCATCGAAGCAATGAATGGCCGTAATATGGGCGGACGACCGCTGGTCGTCAACGAGGCTCGCCCTCGCGAAGAGCGTCCTCGTCAAGACCGTGGTCCTCGTTACTAATCCGAACGTCGAGATCACACGCAAGAACGGCCGCCCATAAGGCGGCCGTTCGTATTTTTGCCCTCTCATTTCACACGATCAATTCGTTCTATGCAAATCTTTGATACTCTCGCATCCATGGGCCACGAGCAAGTGGTGCTCTGCTCAGATCCAGTAACCGGTCTTCGCGCCATCATCGCGGTTCACGACACATCACTCGGCCCTGCTCTTGGTGGCACTCGTATGTGGAAGTATGAATCAGACGAGGCTGCCATTACCGATGCTCTTCGTCTTTCGCGCGGCATGACGTATAAGGCGGCCGTGAGCGGCGTTAACCTGGGCGGTGGCAAGGCTGTTATCCTAGGTGATTCCCGTACAGACAAGTCGGAGCCCCTTTTCCGGGCATATGGTCGCATGGTCGAGTCCCTTCGCGGTAAGTACATCACGGCCGAAGACGTCGGCACTAGCGTTCGCGATATGGAGTGGATCCGCATGGAGACAAAGTATGTAACTGGTGTTGGGGGGCCGGGCGGTTCTGGCGACCCAAGCCCAGTGACGGCCTTTGGTGTCTACTCTGGAATGCGAGCATCAGCTAAGACCACATGGGGTAGCGATTCGCTCGCAGGCAAAAAGGTTGTTGTGCAGGGGGCTGGCAATGTCGCGAGCTACTTGGTAGAACACCTTGTAAAGGACGGAGCACAAGTTTTCGTCTCGGACATCTACGCCGATAAGGCACAGGCACTCGCAACGCGCACCGGCGCCGAAGTAATAGCTCCTGAAGATGTGTTCACACACGACTGCGATGTGTTCTCACCGAATGCCCTGGGTGCGATTCTCAACGACGAAACAATCCCACAGCTCAAGTGCGCTATCGTTTGTGGTGGTGCAAACAACCAACTCAAAGAAGAAAAGAAGCACGGTGAAGCGCTTAAGGCGCTCGGCATCCTGTATGCACCAGACTATGTTGTCAATTCTGGCGGACTCATGAATGTTGCCTCAGAGGTTGAAGGTTACGACCGCGACAAGGTAATGCGTCAGGCCGAAGGTGTTTATGATATCACCATGAACATTTTTGCACTGGCAAGTGCGAATAACATCCTTACCTACGAAGCATCCAATGCACTTGCCGAAGAGCGTCTGCGTAAGGTGCGTCACGTACACGGTTCATACACTGGATCTCCAACGATCCGCGGCGTCTAAGCACAGGAGTTTGTTTGCCTACAGCCCCGTCAGAGAACGACTTTCCGGTAAGCCGTCATTCCAAGATCAAAGGAACGCGGCACCTTGCTCGCGAAAAGGTCCTGCAGATATTGGCTGCTACAGATAGCGGCGATGTATCTCTTGAGGTTGCCTTCAATCACGTGTTCTATCGCGAGTTTACGTTTGATGCGAAGGAGTCAACGAGCGGAGACAGGATCCTCCACCCCGATGAGGTGCAGGAACTCGAAGCAGATGTCCCGATTCGCTGGAGCGAAGATGAGATTGCCTATGCCCGCAATGTGATCAGCTCGTGCATCACACAACGCGAGATGAGCACCGAACTGATCAAGAAGCATGCACAGAACTGGGACTTCGACCGTATTGCTGTGCTCGACATCATTCTCATGCGCCTGGCTGTCTCTGAGCTTATGTCATGCGAAGAAATACCGATCAAGGTTACGATCAACGAGGTCATCGAGCTTGCCAAGCGTTATTCCACAGATAAAAGTGGTACGTTTATCAATGGCATTCTCGATGCTATCATCGAAGAACTACAATCCAACAACCTCATATCTAAATCAGGTCGGGGTCTGCAAGCCTGACAAGAAAGGGGAACTGCATGAAGAACCTCATTACACGCCTCCTGCTCAGTAGTGCAGTATTGGCAACCATGTGTATATCACCTGCGCTGTCGCAGCGCTATACGTGGATCGACACGTTAACAGGACCAAGCTTCGATGAAACAACGTCGTTGGCCGTTGCCCCTAACAGTGATGTGCACGTCGTTGGTGTCTTTTCTGATTCACTCAGCGTTGGCGGCATGGATATCAAGGCCGTTGGCAACTACGACATTTTTACCGGGCGTTTCAATTCAAAGGGACAAGCCATCAATGCAGCCGCACATGGCAGTTTCGATGTTGATGAATCCGGCAACATTGTCGTTGACGGTGAAGGCAACTACTACTTCGGCGGTGCTTTCCTTGATCAGGCTGTGGTTGCAGGTGAACTTGTAGAAGGAATCGATGCTACAAGTATGGATATGTTCGTAGCCAAGCTCAACAAGTTTGGTATCGTTCAGTGGATCAAGGTCTGCGGATCTCCTACATATGACGAAGGTGCCCCCTTCCTAGCCGTTGATTCAACAGGCAACGTGTACGTTGCCGGTGGAGTCGGTGGAACAGGCCAGTTCGGCACGAAGACCTATAAATCAGTTGGTAAACTTGATGCGTTCGTTGCAAAGATGAATTCTGCAGGCGAGTTCCTGTGGGTTGTCGGAGCAGGTTCTTCAGATAACGACATGGCCAAGGGCGTGGCAGTTTCTGCCAACGGCGATCGGGTTTACAGCTACGGCACATTTATCGGACAGGTCAGTTTCGGCAATGCAACGTTTGACAGTTACGCAGGTAAAGCAGACTTCTTTGTACGTGCTGTAAATGCAACAGGACAGCCGTTGTGGACGCAGCGTCTGGGTTGGAGCGGTATTGATGATGTGATCGCTGGCCATGCGATGCCCGATGGCCGCCTGGTTCTGACAGGTTCAATGAATCAGACGATGTACTTCGGCACACAGACGCTAAAAGCCAATGGCGAGTTCGGTTCCGATCTGTTCATCACTCGTATGGCCAAAGACGGTTCGTTCGAACTGCTGAAAAATTATGGTGGCACCTTCAACGATGTGGGCACAGCGATCTATGCTGATGCCAAGGGCAACATGTTTGTAGGGGGCTCGTTCGACAGCACAACGGTGATCGGCTCCTTTGCCGAAGACTCGTATGGCGGTGATGATGGAATCATTCTTCGTGTTCTGCCAAACGGTGAGGTTGACTGGATGCGCGCATTTGGTGGACCATATGACGATGAGGCGCGCGGTATTGCGGTAGACGGCAAGAATGTACCGTATGTAACGGGTGTGTTTGACACCTATATGTACGTCGATGGTGAGAAGATTAACGGCGACAGATTTACTGACGCTTTTGTGGCGGCTCTCGAGTGTGGACCAAGCACGCTGATGCGTCCACGCACCAATACCCTGAAGATCTGTGAAGGACAAGACACCACATTTGAAGTGCGGTTCGGATATCCGATGTACGAATGGTATCTCAACGGTGAGAAGCTTGCGCTTACAAGCTATAGGTTCAACACTGCCGCCCTTAAACAAGGCACATACAAGGTCTATTGTCGCATCAAGGGTTTTGATGAATGCATCAAGAACACAGACACTGTAACTATAACTGTTACTCCGGGTCTGCAGATGCCGATGATTGTGCGCAATGCAGATGAGCTAACATGCTCTGTGGATCTGGTTAATTATCAGTGGTACCGCGAAGGACAGCCGATCAAGGGCGCTACCTCGCGTAGTGTGAAGATCGTTGGAGATGGTTTCTATCGTGTGCTTATCAGCGACACAGCTGGCTGTAAGCGCTGGTCCGACAACTTCCTTGTAGGTACAACAGATGTGGTCGATCTGATCGATGGTTCGTCCATCAGCGTTTACCCAAATCCGACAACAGGAAGCATTACTCTGCAGGGGGCTTCTGGTGCAGAGATTATATGCACAGACATGCTCGGTCGTGTTGTTGCGCGTATAGCATCTGCGACCGATATGCAGCCTCTCGCGATCGAGGGGGTCTCAGGTGTATACTCACTTTCGATCAACACCGGCAATACCAGACACACGCTGCTTGTTACCAAGCAGTAAGGGGCCGCTGATGATATCGATCGCATAGGCGATCATTACCGGAACAAATTCAATACCAAGGGCAATGGGGTGTTCAAACCACTCTCCATTGCCCTTGTAGCTTGTATAGGTGTATGCATACGTGCATACCGTAATGCTCCACACGATCACACTTCGTGAAGGTGCTACGACACACATCATAAGTGGAAGTGCGAGATACCATGGATGTACAACCGGCGAAAACACCAGCAATGTGGTGATACACAACGTCGATGCCCAGAGAAGATCCGACCTCCACCGGTAGATCACAACAGCCATCATGAGCGCTGCAAGCCCCATGAGCATTATACGCGTTGCGTATGGCTGCATTACAAGGTTGCCTACCGAGGCCAGCAAACTATTGGCCTGCCATGATGCAGCAAACACGCCAAGACTGCCAAGTACATCTGAACCGTAGAACGGAACGTACGCAGCAACAACGGTCGTAAGTGCGATGATCAGGTAGGATGTCCTGCCGATCGCAGCAGACGATATTGCAGAGCGCATCGTTGCCGGAAGCAGCAGCAGCGGCAGATACTTCAGTGTTATAGCGAATCCAAAGATCACAGCACCCAGAGAGGTGCCGAGTTGACTGTGCATGCCGAGTGCGATGCTGCAGATAACGATTAGCCCCATTAGAGTATCTACATGGATGTCCATGAAGCCATGGAGAAGGTAGACGGGCGAAAGCAGAACAAGCAGAAACATCACCGCTGCTTGAGGACGACGCCAGAGTTGGGTTAGCGTAACTGCGACAAGCGAGCAGCACACTATCAGCCACCCCGCCTTGAAGGCTATTGGCTGTGTTCCGCAAACCCTAACGATAAGGGCAAACACATACTGCGCACCTGGAGGGTAGATCGTCTTGAGTGTGCCGTTGTTGATGCTTTCAGGGTAGCGCACGTTATCGGCCTGGTGAGCCAGTTGGCTTAAGGAGGCATCAATGGGCGCAGCCGAATAGGGGTCGATACCATGTGCTGCAACCCAACCATCCCACCGATAGCGATGAGCATCGTCCGAGAACACGTCTGTTTGTGGGAACAGCACCGCGATGCACGCAATGCATGTTGCAAGCAGATACATGCGGACCCTTGACATGCTCTCGAGTCTCTGCCGGTAGATATGCCAAAGGAGAAGTCCCCAGATTGTACTAAGCCCGTACCAGGATGTTGACTCTACGTTGATGCAGAAGAATACGATCGATATGCAGAGTAGTGCAAGCATCTATCGAAGCGCATACTTGGCTATGGTAGCGATGATCTTTGTGCCGGCTTTGACAGAGCCCATTACCGTACCGGAGATCTTTGAGGTGCCGATTCGTGTTCGGTATCGTACGGGAATCTCAGTCGTGTGGACGCTCTGCATTGCAGCCTTGATCTGCATTTCAATCGTCCACCCCCACGTTCGATCTTCCATTTCCATGGAAACAAGCGTTGAATACCGAAGAGCCCGCAGCGGACCAAGGTCGGTGTAGGGGGCGTTCCAGATCCACCGTATGAGTGTTGTGGACAGCCAGTTGCCGAAGCGCTGAACAGGCGTTAATGAGCCGGGCTCGTGGTTCCCGCGCGTCCGACTGCCGATACAGAAGTCACAGACCCCCGATGCAACGCGTGTGGCTACGTGCAGCGCGTCGTCTGGATGATCACTGGCATCGGCATCGATAAACAGGACAATCTCTGGTGGGTTCTTGGCAAACTCTGCTATGCCGCGCAGGCAAGCTGCTCCGTATCCACGTTGCTTCTCGTGGACAACGAGAGCCCCCTTGCTGGCTGCGATGCGCGCAGTTGCATCGGTAGAACCATTATCGACCACAACAACAGTATCAAATGCGGCAGGGAGGGCATCGAGGACAGAGCCAATGGATAGTTCCTCGTTGAGAGCCGGGATGATGACGCCGATCGATTGGCCCGCGATCATCTGCTTAGGCCACGAAGTACTTCGCGTTATAGTTCTCGAGCTCGAGTCTGCGCCAGTTCTGTTCACGCGCTCTGGTATCGAGCATATCGCGTGCATCGTCTACCGTGATACCCAGGTCTTTGGCAAACTCTGTAGCCTCGATGCATGCATGTTTGGCCAGTAGGTCAGCAATCGTGGCATTAACGCGCACGTCGGCCTTCTTCTTTAGGCTCAGGCCCCAGAGCAGGATAACCGCAGAGGTTGTGATCATCGTAACACCAAGGCCAAGGTTGCCCCAGGCGATATCGTCGTTATCTCCGATGAATGCACCGTAGGCAAAGACAAACCCGAAAACGGCAAACATCATGAAGACGGCCGAGAGCATAAGGACAAGGCGATGTGACATAGGACGGCAAAATACTGCCTATTTTCGAGCCGTCGAACAAGGAGTACATAGTGGATACGAAGATCGAACAGCTTCGAAAGCTCAAAGAGCAGGCCAAGTTAGGGGGCGGACAAGCCCGCATTGATGCACAGCATGCCAAGGGTAAGCTTACAGCGCGTGAGCGTCTGGAGGTGTTGCTTGATGAAGGCTCATTTACCGAAATGGATATGTTGGCGCGTCATCGTTCAACAAAGTTCGGACTCGAGAAGCAGCGTCCACTTGGCGATGGTGTGATAACAGGCACCGGAACGATCCATGGGCGCACTGTCTGCGTGTTCTCGCAGGACTTTACCGTTGTTGGTGGATCTCTTGGAGAAGTTCACGCAGAGAAGATCTGCAAGATCCAAGACCTCGCCATGAAGATCGGAGCACCAGTCATCGGTCTTAACGATTCAGGTGGTGCACGCATCCAGGAAGGTGTTGTTGCGCTCGGTGGATATGCCGACATTTTTGTGCGTAACACCATGGCCAGTGGAGTTATCCCGCAAATCAGCGTAATTCTTGGTCCATGTGCAGGAGGAGCTGTCTATTCGCCAGCCCTAACCGACTTTGTGTTCATGACGAAGGGCACCTCGTACATGTTCGTTACCGGTCCTGAAGTCGTAAAGACTGTGACACATGAAGAAGTAACATTCGAAGAGCTTGGCGGAGCGGAAACGCATTCTTCGGTAAGCGGTGTTGCGCACTTCGCATTTGACAACGAGGTAGAGACGCTGCTCAACGTTCGTAAACTGATGACCTTCCTTCCTCTCAGCAATCGTGAGAAGCCCCCTGTTAGACCAACTAACGACACTCCTTATCGTGAATGTGAGAAGCTTTGCCACGTAATCCCTTCCAATCCGAACCATCCGTACGATATCAAGGAAGTTATTCGCGAGGTTGTAGATGAGCACGACTTTTTTGAGGTCCATGCTGATTACGCAACAAACATTGTTGTCGGCTTTGCCACGCTCGACGGAATGCCAATTGGCATCGTGGCCAATCAACCCGCATCATTAGCAGGCGTTCTTGATATCAATAGTTCAGTAAAGGGTGCTCGTTTTGTGCGATTCTGTGATGCCTTTGAGATTCCAATCGTGACCTTTGAAGACGTTCCGGGATTTCTTCCCGGTACGGAACAGGAGTGGCGCGGCATTATACGTCACGGCGCCAAGTTGCTGTATGCCTATTGTGAAGCAACAGTACCTAAGCTTACAGTGATCACCCGGAAGGCCTACGGCGGCGCATATGATGTAATGGGCTCAAAGCATATCCGTGGTGATTACAATGTTGCTTGGCCAACAGCAGAAATTGCGGTAATGGGTGCTAAGGGGGCTTCGGAGATCCTATATCGTAAAGAGATCGAAGCAGCACAAAACAAAGAGCAGCGTACGCAGGAGCTGCAGGATCAATACAACGCAGAGTTTGCAAATCCTTATGAAGCCGCCGAGCGTGGCTACATAGACGATGTTATAGAGCCGCAGCAGACACGTCAGGAGCTGATTAAGGCACTGCACATGTTGCGCACAAAGGAAGACACCAATCCTTGGAAGAAACACGGAAACATACCACTGTAATAAAGCAACAACCCCACATGCTTTCGCATGCGGGGTTGTTTGTTGTGTGTGTGATCGAGATGAGTTTCCGCGAATTCACAGAATGAACTTAGTCGTCGCTGAGGTGCGCCATTAAGAGTGCGCCGCCACAGAGCATGATGTCCTTCAAGAAGCTGGCAGTCGACATTTGATCTCCAGCCATTGCACCTGGTAGCTGCACAGCAAGAGCATATGTAAGCATGAGTAGGGCCGTTAACTGAGCAGCCAGCTTTGCCTTCTTTCCTGTGAGTATGGCAATCGGCGCAGCGATCATCGCTAGTCCAGTGATGTATACCCAGATTACACCACCTGGTACCCAAGCTGGGACGGCGCCCGCCATCTTGTCGCCGGCCATGAAGTGAAACGCTCCAAACACTACCAGTGGCAGCGAAAAGAGTAGACGTCCCAACATACGTTCAGGAATGTTCATACAAGCCCCCTAATGAAAAAGTAAAACGTTAAACCGCCCCTGCCAATTTATCACAAAGTTTAGCGAGTTCAAGAGCTTCCTTCTCAGAAAGGCTTTGCCAAAACTTCTGATTGAGTTTGTCGAGATGAGGTTGAATCTGCTCCAGAACTACCAGACCTTTTTCGGTAATAAAGGTCATCGAAAGGCGTTTGTCCACGGTGCTCTTATCTCGTCGCACCAAGCCTTGTCGCTCAAGACGATCTATCAGTCGTGTGACATCAGGAGCAGACTGGATCATTCGCTCAATGATCTCGCGTCTTGGGTGTCCGTTAGGGTGAACGCCTCGGAGAATACGAAGCACATTGTACTGCGCTGATGTAATACCGAATGACTCGGTCAGATCTTCCGTGTGGCGCAACAGTACATCTGAGCAGACCATCACGGCGAGCGCAGCCTCCTGATGAGGCGACGTAAACGTGCTCTGCTTTAGTCGTTCCTTGATTGCCATGGCAGGAAGATAGTGTTGATTCTCAAATCAATGTGCATTGCTTCGCTCAGCAACGCGCAAGGCCGTGATGATCGCATCCAGTTCGCCATCGACCACAGACTGCAATGGGTTGTTTTTTGCATCGCCCTCGAGCCTATGATCAGTAACGCGATTTTGCGGCCAGTTGTAGGTTCGAATCTTCTCCGACCGGTCGCCGCTGCGCACCATATCCTTGCGGGCGCCTGCGATGGCAGATTGTTGTTTCTCGAGCTCGAGCTCGTAGAGACGGGCCCGCAAGACCTTCATGGCCTTGTCTTTGTTCTTGAGCTGCGACCGTTCGTCCTGACACTGCACAACGATACCCGTAGGAATGTGCACGAGTCGCACGGCCGTTTCAACCTTGTTGACGTTTTGCCCACCCTTTCCACCAGAGCGAAAGATGTCAACGCGCAGGTCGGTCTCGTTGATGTGAACATCTACTTCCTCGGCTTCGGGAAGTACGGCCACAGTTGCTGCAGATGTATGGACACGCCCTTGTGATTCTGTCTCAGGTACACGTTGTACGCGGTGGACACCTGATTCAAACTTTAACACGCCGTAGGCCTCATCGCCGTTGACCTGGAATGTGACCTCTTTGTAGCCTCCACGTTCACTCTCGGTAACATCGATCGACTCTGTTGCCCACCCGCGGCGTTCGCAGTACCTCTGATACATGCGATACAGATCGCCAACGAACAATGCGGCTTCTTCGCCCCCTGTGCCTGCCCGCAGCTCCACGATGCAGTTCTTGAAGTCGTTAGGATCGCGGGGTATCAGCAGAACTGCTAGGTCGTCTTCCAAGACAAGTTTCTGTTCTTCCAGCGAGTGTGTATCCTCGTAGGCCATGTCTCGCAATTCCTGATCCGTGGAAGGATCATCGATCATCGAACGGTTTTCGCGAATCTGTGCCACAAGAGCAAGATATCGCCGGGCTGCTGCAACAACGGGTTGTAAACTCTTGTACTCCCGCGACGCGTCGCGAAGCTGCTTTGGGTCATTAACAACCGACGGGTCGTTAAGCGACTGCTCAACCTCGGCAAATCTGTCTATGATAGATAATAGTCGTTCTTCCACAGCGGGGGTATTTCAACGTAGGTGGGACGCAAAAATATCGCAACTTGCCATACGTTCATGGGTGGAAATGAAATCGAGATACCAAATACGTAGCTGGATCGTGTTCCTTGTGCTTGGGATGGGGCTTCTTGGATGCG
Organism: Ignavibacteria bacterium; assembly: GCA_046300675.1. Lineage (GTDB taxonomy): Bacteria > Bacteroidota > Ignavibacteria > Kapaibacteriales > Kapaibacteriaceae > UBA10438. The sequence goes on along the minus strand of JBKCLO010000146.1, from coordinate 12,090 downwards.
CCAGCGAGGACATGAGCATCGTAAACCCAGCTCCCGGCAGCAGACGAATCGTGTTGAGATTGTTCAATGTGATCACTGATGATGCCCCTCGAAGATTGGTCTTAGAGCAGGGGTTCCAATCGGGAGATGTTCCTTCGTTGTCGTTCTCGGACACAGTGCGCTCGCCGGGCGACTCGAGTCTAATCACAATCGTCTCGAATGGAATAGAGGAGTTTCGTACTCCAAGGCGCGTGAGCTTTATTCAAAATGCGGTCTACTCGATCTACGCAGTGCCGGAGCGCGGCAAGCCGGACGTATTCGACACGATCATGATCACCAACGCCAACGCTGCACTGACGACCCTGCCGTTGGCACAGGTGCGCGTGATCAATCTCATTCCAGATACCGGACGCGTGTTTGATGTTCGGTTGGGCTGTCCGAATGGTGCTTCACTCTTCCCGACGGCCATCAGTTTCCGGCAGGCCTCTGTTTACCGGGAAGTTTATCCCGGCATAGCAGTCTTTTCGATCGCAGATGCGCTCAACGGCATAACGCGTGTTGTGGGCACTTTTGAGTGTGAGCTTCAAGAGCGGCGGGCCTACAGCATTCTTATCTACCGCAACGCCGCATCCGAGGAACCCCGATTTACCGTGATCGAGGAAACCGATCTTTCACGAAATGCGCAGCGTCCGTTTCCAAAGATCATCACTCGAACAGCCGACGTGCGAGTGGCAAACCTCTCGAGTCGAAGTGTTGATGTGACGTTGCCGGTAACCCAGACATCAATCGCTAAGGGTCTGGCCTCCTTGCAGCTAGGTTCGATTATTCAGGTTCCAACCTGCGAACAGCAACGGGCGGATGTTATACAGGCAACATTTGCAGGGGGCAGTCCGGTGGTCGACAGTACATCGCTGGATGTGCGTGGCAATTTCACGGTCTACACTGTGGATTCTGCTTCGGGCGCATCTATGGTTATTGCACCCACGATGGTTCGCCCCTTCTCATCAAGCGGCAAGGCAGTTGTTCGCGTTGTGCATGCAGCACCGGGAGTTGGTGCTGTCTCTGTTTCCTGCGGTGCGCGCACGAACACAGCAGCACCGAGCGGAGTTAGCTCGGGTCTTTCGCTGGCCAGAAACATCGCTTTTGATGGAGTATCGGGAGCAGTGGCACTCGATGCAGGGGAGATCCCGCTCACGGTAACAACGGCAGGCACACCAACCAATGTTCTGCGTGTAGCTAGTGCGACGATGCGTGCCGATGCCACCTATGACCTTGTGTTGCTTGAGAAAAACGGGGCATTGGATATGATGCTGATCGAGCAGAAGGACGCCTCTGTGCCGCTGCCGATGCTGCCCGAAGCATCATTGGTTACCTTGGTCCATGGCGTTGCCTCGCAGTCGCAGGCAAGTGTCTCGCTTGGTGCTGTGCTTGCAAACGGACGTTTGTTCTATGGCAATAGCTTGACGTCTTCGCTCACTCCTGAAGCGTCGAGTTGTGCAGTTAATGGGGTGACTGGAAATCTAAACGTGAAGCTCGGACTTCGCACTCTTGCTGTGTATGCAGAGGTTGGGGGAACGCCTCAGATACTTCAATACACGAATCTGCCGCTTACGCCTCAATCAGGTTACACGAAGCGCCGAGTGATCAATGCTACGCGAGACATAGGCGCAGTTTCGGTATGCATTGATTCCATTCCTGCCGTTGCCGGCGACGGAGAACATCTGGCCACGAATGTGCAGGCTGGCACCTCGTCTGATGTGGTGATCTCTCAACAGGATAGGCGAGGTACGTTTTTCTTCTACGACGCAGATACCCGTAAACAGCTCTATACCCTTCCCGTGAGACTTGCGACACTTGGGAGTAATTTTTCGCTCATCGTTGTTGGGAACAAGGAACGCGGATACGAGGTAATCGTATCCCAGGAATTCTAGCACACTGGGCTTGGGTATATTTGAACCTCTATGGTACGTGCATTTTTTCTGTTCGTCGGCATCCTCTGCCAAGTAGCGTTTAGTAGCGCTACGGACGTAAGGTTACCCGACACGATTCGTATTCGACCACAACAAAAGGTCCGCATACCTGTTGCCGGCAAACTGCCGCAGCTTGGTCAGGTTGTAGCCACGATCAGCTCAAGTCCGGGAGTTGTCGAAGTTGTGCAAGCTCGCGGCGATGCAAGCTATGCACTCACATGTGCTTCGTTTGGACGTGTTCAAACTCTGCTCACCCGCGACGAATCTGTAGTCGAGGTATCCTGCGGTTCCAGTGGTGCCGGAGTTCACGACACACTATTCGCTATAGATGTCGAGGGAGTCTACAGTGCTGATGCAGTAGGCACGATACGCATAACGGGTCTGCAGTTGGATGGCATCCCACAGGAGCTTTCTTCCAATACCTGCGTTATCATCCGCGAGGGTGAAGTACCAGGTGGACTCGTATCTGTGACGAACATCACGGGTAATTATCCCAATCCATTTTCGACCAGCACGAGAGTCTCATACAGTGTTGCAAGTCAGCAAACAGTAACGATCAATGTCCGCACAATTCAGGGCAGGTTGGTACGATCGTTTCCCGACATCGATGCGTCGGCAGGTGAGAACGAGCTTACAATGAACTTTCTTCAGTCAGAAATCGGTTCGGGACGCTATCTGGTAGAGCTGATTACGAAGGAAGCAACCGTGTACCACACGATGGCGGTGATGCGATGAAGATGCTTTTGATGGTCTTCCTTGCAATTGCCCTTGTGAGCACTGCACATGCTCAAGATGTGCCAACGGGTATGAACTCGGAGGGACGTGAGTTCTGGTTGTGTTTCATGAAGAACTTTCGCGAAGCTGGAAAGAACGATCAGGCTGGCCGGCAAGGGGGCTTGCGTCTTCAGCTCTTCATAACCAGCAGTTATGATGCCAAGGTCCGTATACAGATTGAAGGCATCGAGTACGATAACACGATCACTGTGAAGGCAAATACAGTGGTCAACGTGCAGATTCCAGCACTGGCACAGTTGCGCAGTGTTGAGTCCCCTGAGCGGTTGGCCGTTCATGTCACTGCCGATACGATTATCGGCGTGTATGGATTGAGCAGCAGGTATCAAACAACTGATACGTTCTTAGGTCTGCCGACAACCGTTCTTGGCACCGAGTACAGAGCCGTTGGTTACTCAAAGATCCAAGTATCACCAGAGATGCTTTCAGGTCTTTCGATTGTTGCAACCGAAGATGATACAGAGGTAACCATCACACCGCGTGTGATTACCTCCATCGGACGTCCACCGGGTGTTCCGTACAATGTGCGCCTGCGCAAAGGTGACGTCTACACGGTCTCGGCACGATGGGAGGCAGTAGGCACGTGCGATATGACGGGTACGCATGTAAAGGCCAACAAAAAGATCGCTGTCTTCAGCGGTCATGCATGTGCATACATCCCTCCAAAGGTCGAGGCCTGTAACCATCTAATCGAACAACTGCCGCCACTGGCTGCATGGGGCAAACACTATTACGTCGGGATGCTGAAAGAGCGCTCCAAGTATACGTTCCGCGTTGTAGCAGCATACGACAGCACAAAGGTCTTTGAAGACTCCCGTGTTGTTGCCACGCTGAAGGCGGGCGAGCACTATGAGAATCTGAACTGCACCCGGCACGTACAGTTAACGGCAGACAAGCCAGTTCTTGTGGCGCAGTTCGCACAGGGATTTAAAAATGGCGATAGCGTGGGCGATCCGATGATGATCTTGGTTAGTCCAACGCAGCAGTTCATGAATCAGTATCGTTTTGCTACGCCGATCAATGGAGATTGGCACCACTATATCAACGTTGTGTCTCCAAGGTCTACGGCAAGCAAAATCAGACTCAATGGACGTTCGATTGATTCTACATTGTTTGTGCCCTTGGGCGAAAGCCGCTATGCCATAGCCCAGGTTCAGGTTCCGTTCGGATCGCATATGATCAAGGGCGAGGCGCCGTTCGGTCTCTATTCCTACGGGTTCGGTTTTGACAAGGCGGCCTATGATGCATATGGCAACATGGCTGGACAGTCGTTCTACGAGGCAACATCATTCAAGGATGAAGAGCCCCCTACAGCCGATGGTAAGAGCGTGCGCGATGGATATGCGATAACATTTCGTGACGACAGGGAGCGCGACCGCGGACTCAAAAGTGTGATGCTGATCTCATCCTCCGGTGTGGATGTAAACATTCCTACGATTGACGAAGGCGTGCCGCAAGCCACTATCATCATCAAGCGCTCGGGTGGCGCAGGTTCTTCGAAGGTAGTCTTCCGCGCTGCAGATGCCGCAGGCAACGCACAGGAATATACCGTGTGCCAACTCTACGATAACACGTCGAACAAGGTAATGTACATTCTCTCTGTTGGCAACAATCCAGAATGTCAAGAGGGTGGTGCATGGATGGTAGGGGGCTATGCATCGTATGGTTCTTCTGCTCACGATGTTAACGTTCGACTTTCATCCGTTCCTTCTGCCCAGCAAAACTTTAACAGCGCGGCACTCGGCAGCACATATGCAGCAGGAGCTATGGTTGGCTGGCGTCCGCTTGGCGGCATAATCCTTACAGGCTCTGTAGGCATCTCCAATATTGGTGGAACAGTGCTCTCGCCAGATACCACAATGGGAGTTGTCTTCGACACGGCATCTGCTCGTTTCACGAAGTACCAGCAGGGCACACAGGCTCATTTGTCGTTAACCTATCTGGATCTTGCGGCCGGTATGGAGTGGTTCCCGTTGAAGTATTTCTATGTTGGCACGGGACTTCGCATGTCGATGAATGTCTCTGCATCGTCAACTACAGAGCGCACAATACTGCGTCCATCGAGCTGGACGTATACCGATGGTTCCACATCCCAGAATGTTGGGCCATCATCACTTACCGAACTCGAGAATTCCTACATCTCGTGGTATGGTACTGTTGGCTTCCTGTATCCGATCACGTACCGCGTATCAGTATCTGCCGAAATGCAGTATTACCGTTCGCTCGGAGATATCACGGCATCTGGACCGTGGACAGTGCAGTCACTTGGTGCGAGTGTTGGCTTCCGCTACCGGCTCTAACAAGACAGCATGCATGCGCAACGATGGATAGCGGTTTTACGGAAAGATCTTCGCAGTGAAGTTCGCACCCGTTATGGCATCACAACGCTTGCGCTCTTCGTCGTTACCGTCGTGGCCCTACTAGCATATGCAACCGCCGAGGAGCCACTTGCAAAACCCATTATATCGGGATTGATATGGGTGCTGATGTTCTTTACCGCGATGAGCGGACTCGGGCGAGGCTTCATGAGCGAGGAAGAGCGCGGCACATCGTTTTACCTGCGGCTTAGTGCTCCTACATCGTCGATCTACTGGGGTAAACTGCTGGGCAACGTTGTGTTTTCAATGATGTCCAACATTGCGCTTCTGCTGCTGTTTCTGCTGCTTATGCCGCTCGTGCAAGTTGGTTCGATTGGAGTTCTCCTGCTGATCGTAGCGCTCGGCAGCTGTGGTCTTGCAGCGGTGGTAACCATCGTATCTGCCATTGTGGCCAAGGCAGGGTCACGCAATGCACTGCTGCCGGTGTTGTCGTTTCCACTTCTGCTGCCATTGGTGATGCCGGGAATTCAAGCAACGATCATTGCTCTGGCTGGACTACCGCTCGCTGAAGCGTGGTCTGACATTGCCTTTATGATCACACACACCGGAATTGTGACGGTTGTCTCGTGGCTGGTGTTTGGCGTACTCTGGGAAGAGTAAGGATCTAGAACTGCGAGATCATTCGAGCCGCGATTGTTCCACTGCTCATAACTCCTGGCAATCCCGCACCTGGATGCGTGCCTGCACCCACGAAGTAGAGTCCTTGTACATCCTCGCTCTTGTTGTGCGGACGCCACCAAGCGCTTTGGAACAGAATCGGTTCTACTGAGAATGCGCTTCCAAGATAGGAGTTGAGCTCATCGCGGAAGTGCACAGGGTCGATGATATGCTCGGAAACGATGTGCTTACTCAAGTCTGGCATGTAGCGCTTTTCAAGCTCGGCTACTATGCGGTCACGATACGTCTTGCGCATGGTTTCCCAATCCGTGCCTGATTCCAGGTGCGGCACTGGAGAGAGTACATACCACGAGTCACACCCATCTGGGGCAAGCGACGGATCGGTTGCTGTTGGTCTGTGAAGGTAGAGCGAGAAATCCTCGGCAAGGTGCTTCTTGGTAAAAATGTCTTCGACAAGTTCTTTGTAGCGCGGACCCATCAAGATCTCGTGATGAGCTATGTTCTCATACTTCTTGTTGGTGCCGAAGTACATCACAAACAACGACATTGAGTACCGTGTCTTGGCGATCTTCTTGTTCGTGTTTTTCTTGCGATACTGCGCAGGCACCAGAGACAGGTAGGCCTGTGCTACGTCTGCGTTGCAGACAACACGATCGGCTTCCAGCACATCGCCACTCTTAAGGCGCACGCCATGCACTGTAGGCTTGCCTGAGTGGTCATCAATAAGCATCGTGTCAACTTCGCTGTTGTAGCGAATCTTACCGCCGATGTCTTGGAACAACTTGACCATTGCCTTTACAAGCGCGCCTGTTCCACCCATTGCGAACCACACGCCCCATTCCTGTTCAAGCTTATGGATTAGCGCGTAGATGCTTGTTGTCTGAAAAGGATTGCCCCCAACAAGCAGCGGATGGAAGGAGAACACCTGGCGTAGTCGATGGTCTTTGATGTGGGAGTTCACAAATGCTGCTACGCTGCGGTCAGACCGTAGCCGGATCAAGTCTGGCAATACGGTGAGCATGTCCGTGATCTTTGTGAACGGCTGATCGATCAGATTGAAACCGGCCTTGAAGATGGCTGCCGTCTTGCCGTAAAAGCGCTCATAACCCTTTACATCGTCGGGATTGAATTGGCGAATCTGTTCGATCACCTCTTCCCGCTTGCCGTTATAGCGAAAGACTGTTCCATCCTGAAAGCGGACATTATAGAACGGATCGATAGGCACGATCTTGACGTAGTCGTCTGTGCGCTTGCCACAGAGTTCGAACAGGTCGTGGATGAGCCATGGAGCGGTGATGATGGTTGGTCCACCATCAAACACAAAACCATCCTGCTCATACACATAGGCCCGTCCGCCGGGTTTATCGCGCTTCTCGACGATTTCTACGTCGTAGCCTTTTGCTTGCAGACGAATAGCGGCAGTTAGGCCGCCAAAACCACTTCCAATGACAACGATCTTCACGTGTTACCTTCCAGGTTGTGCAGTTACCTAGACGGCAAACATACGGCCATGGAATGCAGTTCCATTGTGTGAGGTACTTGTGCGATCTTTGAACAATGTCAGCACAACGTTTGTACGCCCTGGACCTCGTCCGGTTTATTGCCATGCTTCTCATGGTGCAGGGACACGTGCTCGATGCGCTTCTACCGGATACACTCACGCACTCAGAGACGGTTTTCTGGACCACATGGAACTGGCTCAGGGGGCTTACAGCACCCGTATTCCTGATCGTCTCCGGTGCGTCGCATGTGTTTGCGGCAAAACGAGGATCAGACGGGTTCATCAGACAAGACATCATCGAGCGTCGTATCCGCATGGCAGTGTTATTGATCGGTATCGGCTACCTGCTGGTGCTGCCGGGCCGACGATTGATTGACCTACCCTATGTAACCAACGAATCGTGGGCTGAGGTTCTGGGGGTAAACATCCTGCAGCTGATCGGTGTCTCGCTGATCGCTTTCATGATCATCATGGAACGCACGCCCACGATAGCTGCAATGCGCAAACGTGCATTGATAACCATCGCCGCAGTTCTTGCGCTCTCGCCGCTTATGCATATGCCATACGTGCACGAGGGCTTGCCGATGTGGCTGCGGCCGTATTTGACAATGAAGTATGGCTCGCTGTTTCCGCTGTTTCCAATCTCTGCATACTTGTTCGTAGGCGTTGTTGTTGGCACATACCTTGCAGAGATGCAAGAAGAGCAACGTGGACGTTGGCTAATGCGCATAGGGCTGCGATTTGCCTTACCAGTCGCACTGGTACTCTACACCGTGCAGCAGATTCTTATGTCAAGGGGCGTGCATTGGCATTATCTATCGTCGAGCAACAGTGAATTTCTTGTTGTTGCGCGGTCTGCAGTAGCACTTGCCATCATCGCAGTGTGTGTTGTTCTGCTGCGATATACGTGGAGTCTTCGCGACGTGTATGTGACGTTTGGGAAGAAGGGCCTTTACATCTATGTGCTGCACATTGTGCTGCTCTTCGGCACACCATGGTGGGATGGTGTTGCGCGCGGACACATCAAGTCTTCTACAATCCCTCAGGCGCTGGTCTCACTGGCCATCGTGCTCTCTGGTACCCTTGCCATCACCTATGGTGTGCACTTGTACGAACGTTCGAACATCACACAGCAAACACGGACGCTCGTTCGGCGCATGCTCATAGGTGCGCTACTCGTGCAGTTGGCTATCGGACTGTAACTAGAAGCCCCGTTTCAGTTTCGATCCAAGCTTTGGAGTGAGCAATGCTCGAGCATCATCATGAAGTAGGCCAAGCCCAAGTAGGCTCTGACGAAACGTAAAGGCCTTGTCTAGCGGAAAACTTCTGCCATCTAACACCCAGGCAAGAAAGATGCCGTCGCTGATCCCTGACTCAAGTGTGGCGAAGGCGCGTTCGTCTACATCGCGGAACCAGTCAGATCTGACGAGTTCTTTGGTAAGCTTCACCCCAAGCCGTCGCAAAAAGTTTCGCGTTTGATTGATACGCTCGAGAAACGCAGGATTGTCGGTTCGAAGTGCATGTGCCCAAAACTCCAGCAACAAGGGGGCTTGGCCGGCACGGGACTCATAGAACTCAACTGCGCTGTCCCGTATGGCATCGACCTTTGCTAAAGCATCCTCGGCAGCATCAACGCGCGACTGAATGATCGACTCGAACTCGCTCATCCATGCGTCATAGACAGCGAGAAACAGCTGTTCCTTCGTGCGGAAGTACTCATAGATCGTGCCCTTGCCAATCCCGGCGGCAGTGGCTATATCCTGGATCTTCGATGCATGATAGCCCGTCTGCGAGAAGACGTCTGCTGCATGCTTAACGATCTCTGCTTGCTTTGCTGTTTTGTCTACGTATGCAGGCATGGACGAACATACAACCTAACGAGCTGACAGAAGCTTTTCTACATTGGCAGCAAATGCATTGGCCTGGTCTGCAGATCCCTTACCCCAAACATGCAATCGTACCACACCTTGAGCATCGATGAAGATCACGTTGGGTACGCCTGATTCGAACGCGTAGTGAGTAAACACATCGCCGTCCCAGTCCAGTAGGACCGGTGTAGTGTAGGCGTCGCGAAATCGTGATCGCAGATACCCCTTCAGAAAACCAGGTGCTAACGAGACATCAGCAAGGGCAACAAACTTTACGCGGTCCTTGAGCTTTGTCGTTAGCGGCGTTGTCCACGTCGGTGTGTAGTCGCTTCCCTTCCAGTCGCTGAGGACGAGAATAGTTGCCTTGCCTTTCCAATGCTGACTCCACGACCACTCACGTTCAAATTGGTCTGCAAGTTCAAACTCTATGGCACGCTTGCCTACAGCTGTATTGTCTGCTGAAGACATTGAGTGGACCACTACAAGTAGTCCGATCAGGACGCAGAGAATATTTTTCATGTTGCCGAGAACAATCACATCTTGATCTTAGTTGCATCCTTTAGGAATGCATCAAGACCTGCATCTGTGAGCGGGTGCTTCATCGACTGCATGATCACCTTGTACGGCACGGTTGCAATGTGTGCACCAGCCTTGGCGCACTCGAGAAGATGGATCGGCGTGCGAATCGAAGCAGCGATGATCATCGCATCTAACCCTTGTGCATCCCATATCTCACAGGTGTCCTGTAGGGCGATAAGACTGTCGGTACCGATATCATCAAGGCGCCCCATGAACAAGCTCACGTAGGTTGCACCTGCGTTGGCGGCGATAAGGGCCTGATTGGCCGTGAAGAGCAGCGTTACGTTTGTTGGGATGTTTTGATCTGAAAGCTTACGAACTGCTGTTAGTCCAGCGGGGATAAACGGGATCTTGATCGTTGCCTCTGGGAACCAGGAGAGAATCTCGTCTGCTTCTCTGAGCATACCGTCTGTGTCCGTGCTGATGACCTCAACGCTCGTATGACCACCCACGGTTGAGTGGATGTTCTTGATCAGCTCGCGAATGTCTGTTGACGGATCTTCCTTGGCAAGCAGAGACGGATTTGTTGTTACGCCGCTGATAAAACCCATCGAAGCTGCGTGCTGGATCTCTTTGATGTTTGCGCTGTCTACGTATATCTGCATGGTACTGACTCCTGAAGTTTTCGTGGTGCAAAGATACTCTAGTCCTTGCCGATCAGTTTGATGGCGGGCAATTCCGATAGTACCTGGTGATAGAACATTGTGTGAAGTGCTGCCGTGAGCCCTTCTTCTACGTCGCTGGACCAGCGATACAATATCTTGCCCTCTCGCGGCATGTGGTCTGCATTGATAGCAACAAGCTCGCTCACGTGCGTGTGCAGCAGTTGCTGGTCGGCACATTCGGCAGCAAATGTCTCTACGTCAGAGGCTTCACTGTCTACCCGCAGAACCCATAAGGCCAGCGGCAGTGGAGATTCGACAATATCAAACCACTCCTCGCTAAGGTCCATAGTAGGGGGCTGGCCGGCCGCAACAGGACCAATGATACAGTCTGCCTGATCTTGAGCAGAAATGAGTTGGAGGGCTATATCAAACTTTTCAGCCATGATCAGGCGTCCGATGATGGTCGAAAACGCTGTGGGCTCTGGAGAATAGACGTGGTTAAGCCCCTTGCTATCGGGAGGGAAGGCAATCCCAAAACAATTTGTGTAGTCCTCAAGCGCAACGCAGGGTCCGGGTATGATGCGATAGTCTACAACACCAACCCCTTTGCCATAACCATACGGTGATGTAAGTGCCATGTCTACGCGGTTTGCCTTGAGAAGGTCTCCGCACTCATCAAGAGACGCTCGAACAATCTGCCAGCCCCTTGCCTTACATGCTTGATCGATGTTCGTTACAACTGGGGATGCCAGATCGAGTGTAGGTACAGCTACGGTGATCATACGAGTTTTCGGTATCGGTCAACAATAGATGAAAGCAGTATTCCTGCGGCCACGGCAACATTAAGCGAATGTTTGGTGCCGAACATGGGAATTTCGAGCGAGCCCTCGCACTGATCGAGCACGTCGTTGGGCACGCCGGTAAGTTCGTTGCCAAGTATCAGAGCTAAAGGAAAGTTCTCGATAGTAAGGGCTTCTGTGCCAATGGAGCCTGTTGTTATCTCGGCGGCCCAGAGATGATACCCCTCGCTGCGCAGGTGCTCAAGAGCTTCTGTGATAGTGGCAAACCAGACAAAAGGCACTGTTGCGTCGGCGCCAAGTGCCGTTTTAGCGATTTCCGGACGTGGCGGGGCGGGCGTAAATCCGCACAGCACAACTTTGGCAACCGCAAATGCATCGCTGGTGCGAAAGAGCGAGCCCACGTTGTACAGGCTTCGAATGTCGTGCACGACAAGAGCAAGTGGATGCCTGGGGATGGCCGCTGCCTCTTCGACAGAGGCGCGCACGGTAACGAGTTCATCATAGGTGAGTTTGCGCACGGTGCGAATATCGTACTTTGGTAGACGATGAACAGAAGGCAATTACTGATATCCATGGCAAGTGCGGTCGCTCTGCGTCCGTTGGCCTCGTTTGCACATGTTATCGAGCCCCCGTTTTCGTTCCTCATAGTAGGAGACTGGGGTACTGGCGGTGCGCTGCAGAAGCGTGTTGCAAAGGGCATGATGTCGGTCTCTAAGGCCTCCGGAGCACGGTTTGTGCTCAGCACGGGCGATAACATCTATCCCAGTGGCGTATCGTCAGCTTCCGATCCTCAGTGGAAGACAAAGTATGAGTCTATATATCAAGGGCTTAACCTGCCTTGGTGGTCCGTTCTGGGTAATCACGACCACAGGGGAAACGTAGACGCACAGATTGCCTATGCAGGCACGAATAAGCTCTGGAATATGCCTGGCCAAACCTGGTCCAAGCAGTTTGATGTTTCTGCTGTAACCAAATTGACGTTGGTGGCTCTTGATACAAC
>JBKCLO010000145.1:0-6237 GCA_046300675.1 Ignavibacteria bacterium | reverse complement strand
CGTTGCTGTGTCGAAGAAATGCGAGAATCGCTGCGCCGGTGTATTGTTGGGGTGCTGGCAGTCAATTGTCGAGAAACCTTTACCATACCATGCGCGAAGCCGAAGCCTTGTGAGTATGTGATCTCCTATGGTGTCTCGGCTACGGCCAATAAGTGAGTCCATGGCTGTTACGCGATCCGTTACTTCACGCGCCGTCATACGCATGCTGATACCACCTGCATAGACGCGGGTATTCTGCTGAGTTGCATTTGACCGCTGACCAGGGCCATCGAGACTGTCGACGAGCTCCTCCAGAGCAGTATTGGCTCTGTCTGTGCGGTTGATAAAAAACAGAACACTGTTCGTTGTATCAGCATTTGTAAACCACTCAGCACTTACTGCGTTATCTGTCATCAATACCGTATCCGATTTGTTAGCGTACGGACTAAAAGTAAGTGGACCATTATTCATGAGTTCTCCGGAGTTATTGCCGGCCAGACCCATACCTAGTTCGAAGTTCGATACATTCGGCTCGTTGTTCAGGAGATGCGGATGGTTTTGAGACGCGTACGGGAGCGTGTCGAGAGCTGTTGCTCCTTGTTCATCGCTGGTAATACCCTTGTATATCATCACCCCTTTCGCACCCAGAACTATCGGCATCCAATAGCTCAGCCGCATCTCAGTGGCAGTTTTGGGTCGTTGGTTGCCAAATGCGGCCCAGTGATATGGCGGCACTGCGCTACCGGGTTGTGGTGGAGTGAAGTCGTCTCCATATTGGACTGCGAGATAATACTGCGGCCAGATATTCGCAATCCAAGGAATGTACGTGTTGGGTCTCGCAGGATCTATTCCCCAGAGCATTGTTGCCTGGTCACGATAACTTACACGCATGCGTGCCTCGAGCGACCCGATGATCCCACCAGCCTGATCGGGATGCTGATCTAGATATCGCCATTGAACGAATGGCAGCGGGTGCGTTAACGTGTCATTCCAAAACAGTGGTTCATTCTGTTGAATTGGCAACGATAATGGACGTGGGTCTTTTACGCGCCATTCCAGAAACGTATCAGGGTCATCTTGGAAGGTTGCGTCAGTATGAAGCGTCGAGGTAAACTGATAGGTATTACCTGCTCCATGCGCCGGTGCGCGATAGCGAAGATTGAGCAAACCATATTTCAAGCCGGCATAAGTGCGCCGCCAAAAGCGTTCACCCAGTTCAACGTCGAAGTTGGGTAGTGCAACGGTTTGAGACCACCGGCTCCAACCCCAGTTGTAGGTGTAGGAGGCAATCTCTGGCGAGGTGTTAAACCCTGCACCCTGCCAGAATGTTCGCTGGCCCATGATGTGTATTTGCTTTTCATGGTGTTCTGCGTTGACCTCGGTGATCAGGAGGCCATCGAGCAGCGTGTTCAATCGGCGAAAGGCCAGCCAGTGCACAGGTGCAGGCTCATCGTAGCCATAGAATCTCCAGATACTAATTGGTCGCACTGTGTCAACACCTGCTGGTGGGCTGTAGATTACCGTCGGGGTAAGCGAATCGCGGCGGTTTAGCCGCTGATTGATTCGTTGGACAAAGTTGTTGGCGCGGGTGCGGATCTGCTCATCGTGCTGACCGAACAGAAAATTCGTCATGTGCGGCGTTTCGATGCGAAGGCTTCTGATTTCGATACCCAGGCTGGTTGCCGAGTCTCGATTGTACCATACCTCGAGGCCCATGCGACTGATCTCGTCGGGTCCAACGCCGCGGTAACGGGCAGGAATTCGTCGGTTGTTGATGGGATGATTCTGAGGACCAGCCGTGTTTCGGTAATCGCAAAAGAATTCCGCGTAAATCGTCACTTCCTCTGCCTGACCATTACTGATCGTAGGCAGCATACCACGCTTAATCTCGAGAGTCGTATAGTTGCTGGAATTTGAAGCCTGCTGCCGACCATGCACACTTAGCCTTCCGGTGGGAACAGACACCTGTGTGCCGAACATGCCATGGGGATTGTTAAAGAGCGGTGGCACGGAGTTTGGCGGTAAGAAAGCGAAATTGATGTATTGCCTGCCTTGACCAACAGCAAGAATATCATTGCGGAAAGCCGTTTGATAGATAGTATCGGATTTCGTTCCTACAGCGTACGGAACCCGAATGCGAAGGATTACATCTGCCGTGTCAGAGCCTGGCTGGTCGGCTTCAGTGCGCCGAAGAGTTACGCTAACACGTAGAACTTCCGTGTTAACAGATACTGGGTTTACGCTACGGTCATAGTTAGTGGCTGTATCGTAACTAGGAGAAGTATGTGCTTGCTGTGATCTGTCATCCCATTCATACACCCATGCCGTGTCCAGCGTAGGCTGGTCGAGCACTAGTTCAAATGTGTTTTGACCCGAAGTGTTAGGTGCTAATTCCCATCGGTAAGGATTTGTCGAACTACCGTCACCCGTTCGATTTCCAGCCGCACGGAACCGAAATCCGGCAACCGATCGTGAGACGTCGTTCTGCTCCAAAACAACGTCGCTTGCGGTTGTGTTATAATTGAGCCAAGGCGCGTATTCAAACCCGATGGCAATCCCTGGATTACCATAAAGTGGATTCCGCAGACCAGTCAATTCTGTGTCAAGCGCATCGCTTATCCCACGAACGCACGGAACAAGCGTCATACCGCTGACATAGCTATCTCGAACAGTTCTTTGAAGCGGATCCATGAGCTGCCGAGTCTGTGCATCAGAGAACCCATCACCTACATGAAAAACATTCGTATGCATCATTCGGCCTAGCGGCGAATAGGGTGCCACCCAGTTCCATCCTAAGACAAAGCCTGCGTTGTTTGGTTTGATAACACTTGCCAGCGTCGAATCATAGGCCCAACTAGTATCTACCCATACTAGCCCGGGAAGGCGTGTTTCTATCGGCTGGCTTCGCAAGTAGAATGATGACGTTACAGTGGCGAAGACCGCGAAAATCAGTATACGCTGGCTCATTGCTTCACCAATACGAAGCTCATTAACGAAGCACCATCGCTATCTAGAAGTGCCAATAGATATGTGCCGAAAGCAATGTTCGATGGAAGGTTTATGAAGCATTGGGCTCGTCCGTCTGGCAGTATCTCTGTATCTGACAGCTGTCCATTTTGAATATGCTGTCCATCCATGGTCGTTAAACGCCAGGAAATTGGCCTTAGTGCATCGTTATAATCAACTCTTACAAGTCCATTGGTTGGGTTGGGATACACGGTATTTACTAACAAGTTCTGCCGCGCGCGATCAACCACAGAAACAGCTTTTTTGGAGAGGTCAATTGCAAAGATGGTATTCTCTGTGGCACTGTATGCCTCGGTCATTTCCGAATTGAAAAGGACCTCAACGAATGAGTACCCAGCTAGTTCCTCGTCATCTACAATGGAGACTGGATCTGACAGCCCCAAATTGTAGGTAAACAATCTGTTCTGTTGGTTTCTTGGCAAACTTGTCGACAACCGAATTCCGAAGTATAGTGTCGCGTCAGAATTCCATGCAAACGTGCTGAAGTCACTTGGATCCGGGGAATAGTCACCGCTCAGTTGCCAAAGACGCGTTTTGTCTACAATGTTCATGACAACGGCCATCGGCCTCGAAGCCCACTTGCCATCTGCACTGACAGTTCTTCCTGATGACATAAGCTTGGTGCCGTCTGCCGAGAGTGTTGGATATCCAACAACATCATAGGACTCCGGCACCGTTGTTGTATCGGTAAGCCTCCAAGTCTGAATCAAGTTAGAACATAATTTTCCAGATACGGTGCCAGGAACATTGTAGGCAACTATCGACTCCGCTGAGTCGAAGCTCACGCGCATTTGCGCAGAGTGCATCCGTCGAACATATCCGGTTTTTCTATCAACAAGAGCACCGTTGTTAAAAAAGTATCGCCCCTTCGGTGACAGGAAAACATCCTTAGGAGAACTAGCGTATTGTCCCAGTGCCATTGTTATAGAATCAAGCAACGTTTTAGATGGATAGGAAATCATCAACAATGGGCCGTTGCCAGAAAGGGAGACGGCTATTAATGCCCCATTTTCGGACACTTGGAGCGCAGAGATGTTGACTCCATGCGGAAGCAACTCCTTTATATCAGGATACGATAGTAAGTCAATTGTATCAAGGAGCAAGCCTAGTCTAGTGTCCACCACGAGCACAGAGCCATTTCTTGTCCCTAAGAACATTTTGTTTTCCTTTCGGGCCAATGCGACACTGCCCCAATCAAGTAATAGCTGTGGAGGAAGTTCTATCTTCCACTTCCGCACCCCAATCCTTGGAAGCGTTCCCTGCGCGTGGGCATTTGACGTACAACACAAAAGAGCACATAGTGTGATAATTCCGATGGCGACAAGCTTGTTCATTGAAGCCCCTTTCATTTTGGTAAAACCAATAGATCTCTTGAAATGGTGTATTCGATGTGCAATCAAATCTCGATTAAAGTTTGCCTGGCGATACCTTAACAAAACCTTAATCGAAACCTACTAGTAACATCCAGTGCTAAAACCTGCTATTCAATAAATGATTGGACGCTGGAGAGGGTACGCGAGGGTACAGGGGTACGCAGGGGGTACAGGGGGGACACGCGGGTACTGATCGTCGATCGATACTGCCATCATCCCGCGCATGGGATTACACGACTAGTGGCAGCATTGTTCGTGTGTTCATAGATCACCCTAGTTTTTAATGAGGGTGAAATGTTGCACGTGCTCTGCTTGGGTATTGCGAACAAGCAGCATATAGCGGCCTGCCGCCGGGTTACTGGCTAGGACAATGCGTACCGCGTTCCCTGCCGGCTCAGTGCTACCAAAGTCTACCAACTGCCCTGTGGATGAGACTACCTGCCAATGCACTTTCTCATCTGGCCAGTCCCATCGTATGGTAACAGCGCCCGTTGTCGGGTTGGGATAGAGTGCAGGTTGCTCTGGATTCGTTGGTCCGCCTTCGGGTATGCCAGTAACGAGCTCATCGAAGCGCATCGCGACAAGTTCTTTAGGAAATGCTAAAGCAGTTTCGAACTTTGCAGCAACAAAGCACCGCGTAAGATCCGGTGTAAACACTGTACATCCGGCATGATCACTTGATAGCGCAATATATCCAGGAACAAATCCGCCGGTTGTTCTGGGTTTCGATCTGGCTATCGGAATTGTATCGGGGAGCCTGTAGAAAAAGCCCTCATCAATGCCTCTTCCATTGATCGTGTCATTGCGGTACGCATACACAAGTCTTCCATCGCCTGAAATTGCATAACTAACCAAATCGTCCCGCATTCTGCCGTTGCCCCCGGTCCACTCCCAAGAACCATGCAGTTGCCAGGTAATCTCGCCGGTGGTTAAATCAAGAACACTAACACGTGGGTACTGGGAAAGACCGGCTCGTGTTGTTGTGCTTCCAATGATGTACCTGCCGTCGGCAGAGAACATAGGGCGGCTAAGTCCCTTGGCAGCTGGAAACGACCGAACTTTGGGCGTGCCCGATTGGAGGTCGATGATAACGTTTGAAAACGCCGCCTGCGTGCTTGAGGAATCAAAAGACCATAGTGAAGTACCACCAAGATTCACGATGTGCGAGGAATCTCGCTCGGAGTCATAGAGGAGATACGACTTACCGTTAATGGGATCGTACGGCGCAGCCATCCATCTGCCGTCGGGCGAGATTGCACTGTGATAGTCATAGAAATACTCAACCCAACCTAGGTAACGGACCTTCTTGAGGACTTGTCGCTCTGGATAGGATACGAGCACAGTGACAAGTGAATCTTCAGCAGACGTTCTCCCCCTGCTCTTGTATCGAATGACAAGGTGTTTGCCATACCGATCACATTGAATCGACCATGTTCTGGCTCGAGGGTTCGCAAGTAGAGTCGCAAGTCCGAGTCGATCCCTTAGAGAACCATCAGTAGCGTCCAATACTAGGACATCGGTAATAGTAATCCTGAACAATAAACCAGCGTCTTTAGCGAGTGCATGCATAGGAACCACGAATGCATCTGTGGGACTGTGATCATCTACATTTTGCGTTTCATACGTCCACAACGTATCCCCGATTATCGGAGGCAACTCTGTCTGCGCAGAAGCTATGCCTTGCAGCATTAAGAACACTGCGACAACCCATAGCAGAGCTCCAATTGGTCTGCCATAAGTTCGATTGAAAAATTCGTTATTGTTTACCATGGTAGTATACCTCTCTATGAATAATACTTGTAGTTGAATCTTCTAACTGTTGATTTTTAAACGTCATTGCTTCATACATCGAATGTCT
>JBKCLO010000144.1:0-16535 GCA_046300675.1 Ignavibacteria bacterium | reverse complement strand
CGCATGGAGTTGTTCGAAGTATGCTTCCGCCTCGCGTTTGTGGCTCTCGCCCTCGCGCTGCATGAACGGAATGTCTGTTTGTGCGTGCAGCGAGCACGCTATCAGGAACAGGAAGAGAAATCGCATGCGGCAATATACCGCCCGGCATTGTTACCAGAGATGCACAGATCCGCGTCTGGTAACAGAACCATTACGGACAACGATGAAGTACACACCGCGCGGCAATCCGGCAAGGGGCTTGGGCAAAGCCCCGTTGGTAATGTCCATCATCTCATCAAGCACAAGACGTCCACTGGCATCCATGAGCTGCACCTGAGATGCACCAGTGATCTCAGCACCTACGTTAAGGATCTCGGTGTTTGAGCATGGATTTGGATAGATCGATGACAAGCCTGCAACATCTTCAAGAACGCTTGTAGCTTCTTCAACAATGATTTCAACAGGCTCAAGAAACGTCCAATCGTCCCCGCCGTCTTCGCGGCCATTGCCGTTTACAACATTCGCTACTGCTTGAACATAATATTTACCTGGCGCAGCCGGAGCTGTCCACGTAAAGGGAAACTCTACAACCTTGTTCGACAGCATTTTCGGTGCGCTATGTGTAAGCTCCGAAGTTGCACCTGTGCCACGCACGCGGAGTCCACTACCTGTGACAGCACCAAGCATGCCCACACCATCGATTGTTCCTGTTGGAGTTCTGCGAACTGCAACAGAAACACCGGCAGAGGGATTTGAGGCATGACCAATAATGATCTTGAACGTTGCCACTTCTCCTGTCCGCACCGACTTGGGTCCGCTTAGAGATACATTTACTGCTGCAGCCTGGTTGGGTCCATGACAAGTTCCACAGCCTGATGTCAGAGTTGACGTGACACCAGTTTTACCATTAGGATTCGCCAGGGCGATACATGGAATGAGCAGAGCAAGAAGTAGGCTACGGATAATCATGAGATGAACCTCGCTGAAGTGTGTTGGCAAAGATACCGCGCTCGTTCAATTCGTTACATCGCAATTCGCCTGCGCAATGCGTATGCCAAGCCCCCTGATACGAGCATGGCAACGATTGCAAGCGCATTGTTGAGCGCATCGATTGGGTAGAATGCCGCGATAAGCGTCATGCCTGCGAGCATCCCCCCGAGATGAGCCTCATGTCCAACGTTGTCTATGCCGCGCGAGGCGAACATCACCGAGTAGACAATGTACAGACACCCGAAGACCCATGCCGGCATGGGAACCGGAATCATGATCAGCATCATTGGTAGATCAGGATAGATCACTGTTGCCGCGCCGATAACAGCGCTGACTCCTGCCGATGCCCCGACTGCCATATAGGAGGGGGCGCTTCGGTGCGCGATGATCGAGGCAAATGACCCTGCAAGCACGCCGAGTGCGTAGACCATACCAAACCGCCACGACGAGATCACATGCTCAAACCAGATGCCGAACATGAAAAGCGAGAACATGTTAAAGGCCAGGTGCATATAGTCGGCGTGGACCAGCCCGCATGTAAGCATGCGCCACCACTCGCCGCGCCTGCCGAGCACTGCATCTATGTTTAGCAGCAATCTATTGTAGAGAGAGAAGCTTCGAAACGAAACGATCGTGACCGCACACGTGGCGATCACGATCGTAAGTGTTATCGGTGCTAAGACGAGGTCGTTCATTGAGGAAGAGACATCGACACCTGCATATCTCGGCCAAGCCTGCGCTGCAGTTCGTAGATCACAACTTGAAGTTCGTTGCTGATGGAGCCGTACTTGGCACGCAGAGCCAACGCTGCATCAAGCGCACCGTTGTAATCCTTGGCACGAAGCTTCTTGAGAACTTCGATCTCATCAAGTCCACGAGCTGTCTCTTCCTGACGTCCAACCATCTGACCAAACTCCTTGAGGTAGCGCTGGGCAAGATCCCACTTGCCAGCGATCTTGGCAGCTTCTGCGGCATACATGCGAGCAAGCGCGCCCGCCTGCATAAGCGCGTCTTCGTCCGAAGCCCCCTGCTGAACTTGGAATCCCTGCTCTAGCGTATAAAGCCGTGGGTTCTTGATGATCATTTCGCAGCTCTTGAGTGAACTAAGACCAACCTTCTCTGACTCTGCATACATGCCGAGCATGTTATAGAGTCGGCCAATCTCCATTTCGAACATCATCGAGATCGGGAACTGCTCAACAGAGATGAGTTGATTCATACGGTTGAGCACGCGTCCTGCACCTGCTGTGTCGCCGAGCTCATACAGCTTGTAGCGCGCATAGCTGAAGAACGTGTAACGGTAGCTCGAGATGTATCCGCGGTGGACATCATCGTAATAGACGTTAGGATTGTTCAGGTTGCGGAACTTGAGTCCAACGTGGGGTTCGGAGTATACCTCGTCATCGCCCATGTCGGCCATGAAGTACTTCTCCATGAGCTTGTCATCTACGCCATACCCGATCTTTGATGTCTGAGCAACTGGGCACACACGGAAGGCCAGACCTTCCAGGCGCATGTAATCCTGCAGACCGCAATGCTCGTCTGCATATCCGGGCTCGATGCCCATGGATGTTGAGAAGTACACTGGACGCTCGAACTTTGTCTGCTTGATGATGTCTGCAACGAGCTTATGCTGCACGCCATAGAAGTAGCTTGGTGCTCCATTCTCTTCACGTCCGCGCGGAGATCCTGTAAACGTCCACGTAAACGACCCACGATTGATCGTTGCCGAGTCAGATGTCCATTTGCGCAGGATGTCCTTTGACACCGAGAACGAGACCTCTTGTGCTGGACCAAAGTCATATGAAAGTGCTCCGGCGTCTTCCTCGTTCACCAGTAGCTGGTCATCGCTGAAGCTCAGTGGCAGCTTCTTGGCGCCCCATGGCTCACGATTCTTGAGCTGCTCGATATACCATGTTGTCTGACCCAGCGAAAGGTTCACCACGCGCACGTCGCGGCGAATGCCCGCAACATCCTGCAGGTACCAAACAGGGAACGTATCGTTGTCGCCGTTGGTAAAGAGAATTGCATCCTTTTCAACCGACTGAAGAATGTTGTATGCGTAATCGAATGCGAGGTAGTTACCAGCACGCGAATGCGTAAACCAATTCTGTGCTGCCATGTTTACCGGCACAAGCGCAATAATGCCGAGCAGCGCACCACCGAGAGCCGGGATGTTGTTCTTGACCTTCTCCATCACGAAGAATGCCCCCATGCCAACCCACATGGCAAAGACCATGAATGAGGAGACATAGAAGTAGTCACGCTCGCGTGGCTGCGGGTTCTGCTGGTTCTGCTGAATAGCAGCAAGCACACCCGTCATCAAGAACAGCACAAGGAACACCCATGCCATCTGGCGGTCGCGCACGAAGTGGAAGACCAGTCCAACCAAGCCGAGCAAGAGTGGCAATGCGTAGTAGTTGATCGGGAAATGGCTTGCATAGCCATTCTTGTAATTCTGCGCGTCTATCACTGACTGCTTTGTTAAGGGGCTTGCAGCAGGTGCATCCTGAACGTCGCTAACGCGACCCAGGAAGTTCCACAGGAAGTAGCGTACGTACATCTGGTTGATCTGGTAGTCCCACATGTAGGCGAATTCTGCGCCGTTGAAGCGCGACTTCCCATCTGTCTTCCACTTACCAAAGTCCGGACGTCCGAACATTGCGCCGTCCTTACGTGTCACACGCTGCACTGGCGGCTCTGTCCACTTGCCGTACTTGATATAGTTATTTACAAACCGCTGTTCCTGCTGATAACGCCGCGGCCACATTGGCGCTTCGCCGTATTGTTCACGACCAAGGTAGCTTACCAGCTTTGAGAAATTCTCCGGCTTGTTCTCATTCATCGGCGGATTTGAATTCGCACGAATCAGGATGTGTGTATACGAAGAGTAGCCAAGGATCAGGAGCAGGAATGATGAGGCAACAAGTGACATGATTCCGCGGCGCTGCTTGTTGCCGATAACGAGAGCTACTGCAGCAGCAACGATCAAGCCGATACCGAGAATCACAAAGAGGCTGTTGTCTTCTACTAGGAATTCACGTGCATCATTCTTGAACGGCAGATTGCCGGCGAACAATGCCGGAAGCTTCATGATGATCACGTTGTAGATCAGGAAGAACAGCACGAGACCAAGCCCCATTGTTGCGAGCAGCGTCTTGAGCGAGTACTGGTACTTGCGCAGATACACAAGCAGCACGATCGAGAACAGCGTCAGAATAGAAAGCAAGTGCACACCGATCGACAGACCGATCAAGTACACGATCAAGAGCAGATACTTCTCATGTCCCGGCTCATCGGCCTTTTCGTTCCATACCATCATCAGGTGCACGATGATGGCCACGAACAGCGACGATGCAGCGTACACTTCGGACTCAACAGCATTGAACCAGAACGTGTCTGTGAACGCATATGTGAGTGCGGCTACAAAGCCCCCTCCATATACCAGCAATGCATTGCCTACTTCGTTAAGGTCTTCATGAAAGAAGTTTCGTATCACCCGAACCGTGATGAAGTACAGAAGCAGAACTGTGGCTGCGCTGGCAAGCACAGATAACAGGTTAACTCTCCAACCTGGATCGCCAAACGGCAGAAGGTGGAACACCTTGCCGAGCATCAGGAACAGCGGAGCTCCTGGTGGGTGCGGAACCTGCTGCTGAACCGATGCCGCCGTGAACTCTCCGCAGTCCCAGAATGGAACTGACGGCTGCACGGTCATGAGATACGTAGCCAGCGCAACGATCGTTGCAATGCTCGCAAACGCATAATGAAGGGTCTTGTTGTTGTTCTGCATGGGCACGACGTACCAATGTGAGTTAGTGACTAAACGAACTGCAAATCTACGATATCATGACACGACACACGCCCTGCCAACGGCGGCAGCGCCCACAAGTCCTGCATGTGACCCAAATTGTGCCGGCAGCACGCGCAGATTATGCGCAATCGTCGGGATAGCGCGCAGCGCCATTGTAGCGCGCATGGTATCAAGTACGAATGGGGCTTGTGATACGCCGCCCCCTACGATCAGCACACGCAGACCAAGCACCGCAAGCGCCGAGCACATGCCGATACCGATGATACGTCCAACTTCGCGAAGCACGTGATCGTTGGTTATATCGCGCACCGAGCGGACAACCTCTCCCTGATCGCGCGCCATGTTTAGGATTCCCTGAATGCCTACGTAATCCTCCAACACTGCTGTGCGGAACAACCGCGCATCCTTGGCGCCTTCACGCGCCCAGGCATCCATGATGATATGTCCGATCTCGCCCGCATCACCGTGGGGTCCGCGGTAGAGACGTCCGTTCAAGATCACTCCCCCACCTATGCCTGTACCTAGCGTTGCATACAGAAAATTCGGCTCGTTCACACCAGCGCCCATGAGCGCCTCGGCGAGAGCCGCGGCATTTGCATCATTTTCGATGTCTATCGGCAAGGGGCACACAGACCGCAGCGCGGCCAAGAGGTCCACATCATCCCACCCCGGCAGATTCGGCGGCGCCTGCACATGCTTGGTTACCGGATCTACAATGCCCGGCACACCCACCCCAAGGGCCTTGATCTCTGGACTCCGCCGCATGATCTGCTGCGCAACACCTTTGATGCGCTCGAGCACCGCGTGCAGCCCCTCATGAGCCAATGTTGGTGTATTGTCTTCCCATACGGTAGCCCCTTGGGCATCAACCACACCATACTTGATGCCCGTACCGCCGATATCTATGCCGCCGAAAATGTCCATCTCTTGCTTCCCTACTATCTACAGCGCTTTTTCACCGATAACGCAATAGATACCTGCGGTTCCGAAAAATGCACCAGCCTGGGAGTTACGATAAATGTCACTCAATACATGTTCACCCCAGTCTTTGAGAGCGGGATCCAATAACTCAAGTTTAAATTTTGTTGTGATATCTAGAAACTCATTTGGGGTGATATTCTTGGACGTAAAAGTGTACACAGATGTTTGTATTTGAGTAAATCCGGCATCAAACATCATGCACGGTATCTTATGACCTATGTATCTATCACCACCATATCTGCGTTGACCTTCTGACGCTTCAGATAAAAACTGAGTCATGTCTTTATGATATGGCGTGATGTGAAAAAGTGCATCATCAACATCCATAACGATCAACTTTCCACCAGGCTTTAGTATTCTATTCGCTTCAGTCAGTAGCTTGTTTGGATCTGGAAGATGTTGCAGCACAAATCTCGTGTACGCAAAATCAAAAGAGTTGTCTTTGACATCGGTTAGATCGCAGGCGTCATTGTTAATTATCTGAACCTGTTTATAACTGGCATTTCTCGTCTTTGCCAGATTACAAAGCTTTTCATTGTTCTCAATTCCAAGTACCAGGCCTGATTCATCGACTTCCTTGGCTAAAAACTCTGTAATGATTCCGGGACCACATCCTATATCTGCAATACTGTTGCCCGCTTGTAATCCTGCGTTACGTAGAACAACTACTTCCTGAGGCCATCGTACTCGAGCCTGATCTTCCAATCTTGAGATCTCAATGTCTGCTTCGTCATTTACAAATTGCTCTGACGAATAAGGACTGGAGTTCAACATGTCCAACTCTTTCTGTTAGGTATGACTAGGGCCGAGTATGTAGGCCATTTCAATATAGAGAAGATTAAACCAAAACGCCCCGATCTGCATGAGCAAATCGAGGCGCTGAATAGACTGACGTTGGGTTGATTAACGTGAGTAATACTCGATAACGAGTGGTACTTCGCAAACAACAGGTACTTCTTCGCGTGTAGGAAGATAGAGGAACTTCACTGAGTAGTCTGCCTTGCTCAGATCGAGATATGGCGGCGGAGCTGCTGAGCGAATTGCTTCTTGGATTGCTTCAACCTTGCGGCTCTTCTCACGGACGGCGATCACGTCGTTTGGCTGCACAGCGTATGCTGGCATGTCTACCTTCTTGCCGTTAAGCGTTACGTGACCGTGACGCACATACTGGCGCGCTGCATACATCGAGCGGGCAAGTCCTGAGCGGAACACGAGAGAGTCAAGACGCTGCTCAAGAAGCTGAACAAGGATGTCTACCTTGTTACCCTGGATACGAGCTGCCTTGGCAATGTAGTTTGTCATCTGACGCTCATGCAGGTTGTACTGCAAGCGCAAGCGCTGCTTCTCGAGAAGCTGCTTTGCGTAGTCAGAAAGCTTTGCACGCTTCTTCGAAGCGCCGTGCTGGCCTGGAGGGGCCGGCTTCTTGTCAAGATACTTGCGCGACTTTGGCGTTACCGCAAAGCCCAACTTACGCGAGATCTTGACCTTAGGGCCATTGTACTTCATGTGTACCTCGCTCCCAATTTCTTGGGGCAATATTTATGAAACATCGCCTAGCTGGGGGTACTCCCACGGGACTAGACATAATCCCTGCTTTTTGCAGAGCCACGAAGATAATGACGAATTACCAATTACCAATTACCAATTACCAGTTACCAATAACCAATTACCAGTTACCAATAACCAATTACCAGTTACCAATAACCAATTACGAATGTCACGTTCTGGTCGTTGGTTGGCACAGGACTATGTGGAAGAACCAGACATAATATACCGAGACCACACATCTGGTCGACTTCAAAGACTGTCTGTTGACATGGCAAGGGCTGTGCGCCCCTTGTGCCTCGATATCTGGAGGGTACATGTGGCCGATCGATCATCGATAGACCAGATGCATCGAGCTGGCCTATCTGTCGGTGCAAACGTACGGGAAGCACAACATGCTGAATCACCACGCGACTTTGTCCATAAACTCAAAATCGCGGAGAAGGAGCTCAATGAGTTCTACTACTGGCTTGGAATACTGCGAGCACACCCTGCTATTCTTAATACTGATGATACCGCACAAATCGAAGACATGGCCCTGCAGATCAAGAAGCTACTAACCAAAATCATCGTTACGATGAAACTCAAACACGGCTTGAAGTAACTGGTGATTAGTAACTCGTAACTCGTAACTCGTAACTCGTAACTCGTAACTCGTAATTAGTAATTCGTAATTAGTAACTAGTAATTAGTAATTAGTATTCGCCTCACTCCATCGGTGTCTCGATCGTAATGATCACCGTTCTGCTATAGAGACGACCTTCTGGGGTGTTGTTATCGAAGATGCCGCTGCCGGAGCCATAGCCCTTGGCGTTGTCGCGCTTGAGGTTAAGGCGTTGAGCAACGGCTGAGGCGCGACGTTGTGAGAGGCGCAGGTTGTAGTCTTCGCCGCCAAGGCGGTCGGTGTAGCCTTCGACGGTAACCTTGGACTTTGGAGTGATGCGTGGACGGATGATGTCCAGAATGCGATCGTGTTGCTTGGTAAACTCCGACTCGTTGAAGCCGAAGATGATCATGTTAAACTTCTCTGTTTTCTTGTCTGAGCGGTATACCTGTTCAACTGCATAGCCGCTTGGCTGGGTTGTCTGACGCTGACCGGCTTCGTCTACGACTTCGAGATCGAAGCGAAGGGGCTCCTGGGTGTTGGGCAGACGCTCCGATTTGGGCGCGATGTTCCAACGAATTGGGGTTGGGATAGCCCCCTTACCTGAGAGCTTTTCGAGCAATCGTGTTCCTTGGTAGATGTCAAGTGTCCAATTGCGTATGCCCGTGTCAGCCTTGAAGTCTGCTGCGATTGCAAGCGACTTAGCATTCACGCTGCGGAGTGTATCGGTAAAAAAGATCGGATCGAGAATGCGGTTCTCTGGACCGGTGATCTCGACGCGACGGTTTTCCTGGTTGCCGTCGACCACGTTGTCACTCGATGGGTTTTCCGGCTTGTTGCGCGCCTGCAGGTCGATTCTCGCCGGGTCGATCGACCAGATCGAAACCAGGTAATCACGAACAGCGGCGGCGCGTGCACGTGAGAGGTCGCGGTTGTTGCGCTCTGCACCTTCATCGGAGTTACAACCGGTGATGACGATCTTCTCTGATGGACTGTTGCGAAGTTTATAACCAACGATATTGAGCAGGTCGCGATAGATCGCAAATGTTCCTGCGCCATTGAGTTGGTCTAGCTTGAACGATCGCGTATCATCTGATGTAAGTCTGTGGTATCTGTCGGGAATCACAGCACTGGCCGAATCAAAGAAGATGTAGTTCAGGAGTGCATACAGATTGAGCGACACAGCATTGGTCACAACAAGTTTTTGTTGAGCAAGGGGCTGATTGTTTTCATCGAGGAGTTGTGAGGAAGCCCCCTTCAACTCAAATGCATATACCTTCTTCTGCTTGGCCTTGCGCGCTTCTTCTTCCTGTTGCGCCGCAAGCAGTGAGTCACGCTTGGCCGCAGCGATAGAATCTCTGCGCGCTGCCTCGATAGAATCGCGGTTCTCGACGATCACTGGAACAACCGGAGGCGGTGGCGGCGGAGGTGGTTCGGGGAGCTTGTAGTTCTGCCATACCACTGCTACGCCAAGTCGGATGCTGGATTGATTCCATTGCTGGGAGGACTGGAGACTTCCCAACCCATAGACGCCCATAAGCTCCGGCATGATATGCCAGCGCTCATCGTCGGTCACTGGTATGTCATAACGAATGCCGGCCACGGCGGCCAAGCGTGTAGAGGCAGCATCGGGCACTGCACTTGCGTCGATCACAAAGCGCGTGCGCGACCCGTCTTCGTAGGTAACATCCGTAGGCGATACGAGCACTTCCTTTTGCGAGAAGCTCGAGGCAGCAAGGAAGCCTGCACGGATTCCACCGAGCACACTGAGTCTGCGCGTAACATCAAAGCTGAGCAGTGGCGATACGCTAAAGTATGCGCGCATTGTTGTGAGCTGATGATCGATGATCGCTTGTTCTTCAACACCACTCGGTGCGATCGTTGTTGCAACCTGCGCCGTTAGCGTCGATGGATGATAGTCGAACCCAAGTCGCATTTCTCCGCGCAATGCTTGCGAAAAGCGTAGATGCGCAAGCAGGTCAACTGCTGGTGTAAATGCCAGTGCGCTGTTGTATTCCGGACAGCAGCTCGGCACTCCTGGCAAGCCCTTAATGGGTGCGTAGTGCTGATCTGCACCGAATGCTGCCACGCCCCCTACCCCATACTGCAGGGTTGAGGTGCTCTCTTGTGCGCACACGTGTGCGGCTGAGAGTGCCATGATAAGAGCGTAGAGTGAGAATAGTACGTTCTTCACGTGGTTACTTCTCGATGACCATAGCACGTGAATGTGTTTCGCGCTCGCTCAGAAGGACAACATGATATTGTCCACTCGGAACAAGACTTGCAGGCATATCAACCGTGTGACGTCCAGCAGCAAAGCGCGCATGCGCAAGCGTTGCATACTCGCGACCAAATGCATCAACGACGATCACCTTGTAGACGCCCTCTTGTCCTGCGCTAAATGTTATCGCTGCCTGCGTTGTTACAGGCATAGGCACGATACCAACAATGCCCGTTCCCGTTCCGCGCTTGATGAGACGTATGGAATCGCCTTCTTTGCATATGCCCAGGACGGTGAATTCACCATCGGTGCGCGTTGTCCTGATAAAGGGGCTTGCAGGCCACTCTACCGACTCGATATGAATGGTGGTCTTTTCCGCATTGCCGAGCGCAACAAGAAATGGAATCTCTGCAATGATGCCGATAGAGTCCTTTACCTGTGTCGCGATCGTAAGCAATGCATCGTCGCCGTCGAATCTTACAGGATATAGGCCCTTGTTGACAAGGACCGTGCGATTGTAACGAAGTGTAATAACGATGTCGCGGGGTCCGGCAGGCAGAAGATTGCGCGAAGCTGCAAGGATCACCGGCACCGTAACTCTTTGCCCGATCTCTCCTTCTCCACTCGGCACCACAACATTCGCGGCGGCCTTCGGGACGCGATACCAGAATCCGTTTGCGAGTTCCGACGTACTTTTTGCCTTGCCGACAACTGTCTGACCCAGCGTGCCATAGAACTTGCCGCCTGCGCTCTGCGCGCGCACAGCACCGCTGCTCAGCGCCTTGCGCTGCAACTGGGTTTGCGCGATCAGGCAAGGGGCTAGCACCCCCAACATGATGATGATCGTTGCGATACTCTTCATGTGGTTATTCGATCACCGTAATGTGGAAGTTCTGGGCGGCCGGGTTGATGGCATTACCTGTAACGTTCTGCAGTCGCACGCGCACGTTGCCTGCAGCTGATACGCGCGCCCATGCGATGATGACGCCCGCGTCGAGATCTGCACCTGTGCTGACGATGACCGACGAGCCTTCGGCGGCGTTGGCCACAGCAATGTCTACGTTCACGCCGTCATTTGCAGGGATGTTGGCTGGATCTGCGTTAACGGTTTCTTTGATAACGTTCGTTATGGTCGATCCGTTTGTTCCAAAACGGACGTTGCCGGCTACATCGAGCCGTCGTGTTGGTGTTGTTGTACCGACACCTACCTTGACGGTTGTTCCTGCGCCATTTGTTCCAGCAACAGATCCGAGAACGAGCACGTCTGAGGCCCCAGCATACGCCCCTGCTCCAATGGCAGTAGCATTCGTTAGTCCAGTTGCAGCACTTGATGTTTCGCCAAGCAACGTAACCGAGGTCGCACTTGCGATGTTCTGTCCGGCATAGCGTCCGACGAATGTGTTAGCAGTCCCCGACGTTGTGTTCTGCCCGGCGCCGCGTCCGATGTAGGTATGCTGACTTCCCGATGCCAGTTTACCTGCAGCCGTGCCAAGCATTGTGTTCTCATTGCCCGTGGTGGCCGCATTGCCGGACTCGTGTCCAACGAATGTATTCGACGCGCCAGTAGTGTTGGCTTGTCCAGAGTAGGCACCAACAAAAACGTTGGCATTTGTGTTGGCAGTGTTGGCTCCGGCCTGCGCTCCGAGAAATGTATTCTCTGCCGCAGTGCCCGTAAGCTTCGATCCGGCCTCTGCACCAAGCATGGTGTTATAGCTGCCTGTAAGGGCGGTTCCACCATTGTTTGCGCCACCCGACTGCGAACCGATCGCAGTGTTTGCAATACCTGTCGTAAACCCACCGCCTGCCTGATTACCGACGGCCGTAACATCTGCACCAACGGTGAGTGTGTTGGCTGCCTTATAGCCAACGATCGTATTGCGCGTGCCTGTTGTAGCCACGTATGCCGCCTGATAACCCACCGCTGTGTTCTGTGCGCCGGTAGTGTTTGCATTGCCTGCGCCAGATCCGACAAAGGTTAGCTGCGACGTCGTTGTTGTTGCTTTGCCAGAACCGCTACCGACAAAGACATTGTCACTGCCGGTTGTTGCGTTGCCCGATTCAAAGCCGATCATCACGTTATTTGCGGCGCTGGTCATTGTAGAGCCGGCACTGCGTCCGATGATGGTGTTCTTACTACCAGACGACATAAGCTTTGCAGCATCTGATCCCATGAGCGTGTTATCGCTACCCGTCATGGTGCGGTTCGCCGCTGCACCAACAATCGTTCCATTACGAGTATCCGTCCACAAAAACGGCTGCGTACCAATTGCATAGTAGCTCGCATCATTAATGCGGATGCTACCTGTACTCTTTAGGCCCCATGCCGTGCCTGTACCTTGCGAGGTTGCTTCGACAGTAAGAGCTGTTGCATCATAGTTGCCTCCTGGCTTCGATGTGGCTGTGATGCGAGCACCTGTTGCTACTGTTCCTGTTGCGTTGCCGTCATAACCAACCCAGAACAGGTAGTTACCCAGATTGTCTGCTGTGTTTTGCTCTACACCCTTGTTGTAGTTCACCGATCCGTTAGCTGTTGGCACCGTAACCCATGATGTATTCGTGCCGTCTGTTACAAGTGCCTTGCTGGCATTCCCTGTCTGTGCCGGGAGCAAATTATTCAGAGCTGCATTAGCCGTTGTTGCATTCGTACCTCCACGAGCGATCGAGATCAGCCCTGTGGCACCAGCATTGTTGATTGCTGTGATGATGTTTGTACCTGTTGCAGCAGCATTGGCGATCGTTGGATTTGGATACGTACCTGAAAGGTCGCCACCGGCAGTTCCTGTTGCGCCTGTTGTGATAGTGATGTTCGATGCTGCTGTAAGCCGGCCTTGTGCGTCGACACTAAACGTTGGTACTTGTGTTGCAGATCCGTATGTGCCTGCAGTTACCGCAGTATTTGCAAGCTTGGCTCCTGTAACCGAACCATCAGCAAGCTTTGCCGTTGTTACTGCTGCGTCGGCCAGTTTGGTTGTGCCTACTGCACCTGCACCAATACCAGGATTAGGATATGTTCCTGAAAGGTCACCGCCGGCAGTTCCCGTAGGAGGTGCGCCTGCAATGTCTACCTGTCCTGCTGCTGTGAGACGACCCTGCTGGTCGACAGTAAACGTTGCAACCTTTGAGGCAGTGCCGTACGAGCCCACTGTTACTGCAGTGTTTGCAAGCTTTGCAGGCGTAACGGCTCCATCAGCAATGTCGGACGTGCCAACTGCACCTGCTGCGATCTTTGCTGTTGTTACAGCATCATCAGCAATCTTGGCTGTGAGCACTGCTGCATTTGCAATCGTTGGGTTTGGATACGTTCCTGTGAGGTCTCCACCAGCTGTTCCTGTAGGGGGCGCGCCTGCAATGTCTACCTGACCCGCTGCGGTAAGTCGTCCCTGCTGATCGACGGTAAATGTCGCAACCTTGGTTGCAGTTCCAAATGACCCGGTGGTAACAGTTGTATTGGCAAGCTTGGCTGGTGTAACTGCACCATCGGCAATATCCGTAGTGCCCACAGCACCGGTGGCAATTTTCGCACTAGTCACAGCATCGTCTGCGATCTTCGTTGTTGCTACAACACCAGCACCAAGTTGCGGATTAGGATAGGTTCCAGTTAGATCACCACCAGCGGTTCCTGTAGGGGGCGCACCAGCAATGTCAACTTGACCAGCCGCTGTAAGACGTCCCTGCTGGTCTACCGTAAACGTAGCAACCTTTGTTGTCGATCCATATGAGCCGGTTGTGACAGTTGTGTTTGCAAGCTTAGCTGGCGTTACAGCACCGTCGGCAATGTCCGTTGTCCCAACTGCACCTGCTGCGATCTTAGCGCTTGTCACGCCATCATCAAGGATCTTCGCTGTCGTAACAGAACCATCGGCAAGCTTCGCTGTCGTAACAGACCCATCAGCAAGCTTTGGTGTTGTAACAGAGCCATCAGCAAGCTTGGTTGTGCCTACAGCACCTAGAGCAATCGTTGGGTTTGGATACGTGCCGGTGAGATCTCCTCCAGCATTTCCAGAGGCAGGTACGCCTGCAATGTCAACCTGACCCGAAGCCGTTAGCCGACCCTGCTGATCAACTGTAAACGTTGCAACCTTTGTGGCTGATCCAAATGAGCCCGTTGTTACTGCCGTGTTCGCAAGCTTGGCCGAAGTAACTGCACCATCAGCAATGTCTGATGTCCCAACCGCACCTGCTGCGATCTTTGCTGTTGTTACAGCATCATCTGCAAGCTTTGGTGTGGTTACCGATCCGTCGGCAAGCTTCGTCGTGCCAACAGCACCTACGGCAATTGTTGGATTCGGATATGCGCCAGCCAGATCGCCCCCTGCCGCACCTGTTGGGTTGGCACCGGTGATCGTGACGTTCCCTGCAGCTGTGAGACGTCCCTGCGCATCAACGGTAAATGTTGCAACCTGCGTTGCAGTACCGTACGAGCCAGCTGTAACGCCTGTGCTGGAGAGCTTCGAGCTCGTGACAGACCCATTAAAGATCTTTGTTGTCGAGATGGCATCATCGGCAATTTTCGACGTTGTGACGGCATTATCAACAAGTTTAGCAGAAGTAACAGAGTTGTCCGCGATCTTCGGCGTCGTTACCGCTGCATCTGCAATCTTCTGTGTTGTTACCGAGAAGTCGGCCAGTTTTGTTGTTGTGATCGCACTATTGGCCACAACCGGATTGGGATAGTTGCCGGCAAGATCGCCCCCTGCAGCACCTGTTGGCGCAGCACCGGTGATCGCCACATTTCCAGCCGCAGTAAGACGTCCTTGCGCATCAACAGTAAACGTGGCTACCTGCGTAGCGCTTCCGTATGCACCGGCCGTAACTGTTGTGTTGGACATCTTAGCCGATGTGATGGCACCATCCGACACCTTAGAAGTTGTAATGGCGTTATCGGCCACGTCGGCACTTACGATCGTGCCATCCTGGATCTTTGCTGAGGTAACGGCATTAGTGGCAAGCTTTAGCGTTGTCACCGCATCGTCTGCGATCTTGGCATTCGTCACCGCATTGTCTGCGATCTTCACGCTGGTAACAGAACCATCTGCAAGCTTGGCAGTTGTTACTGCTGCGGCTGCGATCGTTGGGTTTGGATACGTACCAGAAAGATCTCCGCCTGCCGCGCCTGTTGGATTGGCACCGGTGATCGTGACGTTTGCGGCAGCTGTGATGCGACCCTGCGCATCTACAGTAAACGTTCCAACCTGTGTTGCACTGCCGTATGCTCCTGAAGTAACGCCGGTGCTTGAGAGCTTCGCACTTGAAACTGCGCCATCTGCAAGCTTAACTGTCGTAACACTTCCGTCGGCAAGCTTTGCTGTGGTGATCGTATTGTCTGCGATCTTCACACCAGTGATCGTTCCATCCAGGATCTTCGATGCCGTGATCGTGTTGTCTGCCAGATCAGCGTTAAGGATTGACCCGTCGATGATGTTCGCTGTGTTAACAGAGTTATTCGCAAGCTTCGCATTGGTAACTGCTGCGTTCTGGATCTTTGCTGTCGTTACCGCGTCTGTTGCAATAGTTGGGTTGGGGTAGGTGCCTGTGAGGTCGCCCCCTGCCGGACCTCCCAGTGTTGTAGACTGGATGTCAACATTTTGAGCTGACACAATACGGCCCTGTGCATCAACGGTAAACACACCAACTTTTGTGGCTGTGCCGTATGTACCTGCGCCTACACCAGTAGTGTTCAGCTTCTGAGACGTAATGGCCCCATCTTGAACCTTGATTGTGTTCACTGCATTGTCCGCCAGATCAACCGTCGAGACAGCACCATCAAGAATCTTTGTCGATGTAACAGCATTAGCAGCGATAAGGGGCGCTGGGTACGTACCCGTTAGATCGCCACCTGCATTACCTGTTGGTGGCGTGCCAGTGAGCGGAACATTGGCAGCATTTGTAACACGACCTTGCGCATCCACGGTAAGCACACCGATCTGAGTAGCAGAGCCATACGTGCCCGCCGCCACACCGGTGGTAGAAAGCTTTGCCGATGTTACCGCACCGTCAGCAAGCTTTGGTGTTGTTACAGCAGTGTTGGCAATCGTTGGATTTGGGTAGGTACCTGTGAGATCACCACCTGCTGCCGTTCCTGTGCGCAGAGCCTCAAACGTTGTGGTCGTTAACGCACTGATACGTCCATCACTGTCTACGGTGATAACGGGGATCGCGTTGGGTCCACCTTGCGCGCCCGATGGTAGCCCCGGCACATCGACAAGTTCCTGCGTACCAATTGTGTTCGGTTTGATCTGCGCATTCACAGCGTTGAGGGGTCCACTAAGCGCAACATCCGAAGCAGTAACAGAGTTTACATCAACGATGCGATCTGCATTGATCTTTGCCGTTGTCGTTGTGGCGTTGATGGCGTTGATCAGCGAGCCCCCTGCCGTTGTTGCGATCGTAGGGTTTGGATA
>JBKCLO010000143.1:0-3585 GCA_046300675.1 Ignavibacteria bacterium | reverse complement strand
TACAAATAGTTATCATCATCGCAGCACTGGCAGCTGGTTGTAGTCAGTCGCAACTAAAGGGGCTTCTCGAACAGCACCAACAGGATTTGGCTGCTTCGAACTGTGCCGATACATCGCAATGGCGTGCGATTGCGGATTTGCGTGGGCGAGTTATCGAGCTGAATGATCCCCATTGCGATTCTCTGTATAACATGCTCGTGCTTCGGATTACAGAAGCCGCCGAGCAGAGTAGGCATGACCTCGGACAGTATGTGATTACGCTGCGAGGCGGACTTCCGTTAACGGGTTCGCTGGACATGGGGCTTGCACACGACCTGCGGTACTGGGGCAATCACAACGCCGCACGCTCGCAGTATGCTCGCTTGGCTACGGCTAGCTCGATGACAAGTTCCAATGCACTGGCCAATCTAGGAATGGAATACGAGCGCGTCGGTCGACTGCGCGCCGCATTGCGCTATACACTAGCTGCAGATTCCATGTTCGTCTCTGAAAGCTCTCTGAGAGGACGCATCTGGACGCAACGGATCCTCTATAGCACGTACATGAAGCTTGGATTGCGCGACATGGCGCTTGGATGTCTTTCGACATATCGTCGTGCGCACGATGAGCACGAGCGCATTGCGCCCTGGCAAATGGCAGATACGATTACGGATCTCAACCTTGTTCACGCTATACATCAATTCAGTTATGTTCAGGAAGATCTTGAACGGGCGTTTGGACGACACACAGACTCATATCTCCAATTGTATCGTTCCAACAGATCAACTTCGCCCACCTGGATGAATTCGTGGATCACTTCGAATCCTCTGCTTGGCCCCCTTCCTAAGCCAGTGATACGGAGCTTCCCTGCCGACGGTACATTTCTCGCTTGGACAGATTCGCTTGTCAACAGCGCAGATGGACAACTTGCTCGTGCAACACGCTTCGGAACCTTTGCCCTTGCTGGGGATCGATGGTTCCTTGTTCATCCCGCACGCGGGGAAACAGCGACACAGTCGATTACCGCGCGAGAAGCGATAACATCTGACACGCTATATGCATCGAGAGGCATTCGAGGCGTCTACCCATTAGGTAATGATTCCCTGCTCGCAGTGACATCCGATTCGCTTATCGTGCTGCACGCCGGTAAGAACGCAAGAATCGTGCTACCCAAAGAGCTGCGCAGCTCGGTATCTGACATGGATATTCTAGCACTTGGAAGCAATGCCATCCTTGTGCTCAATGGAAGCATGTTATTGCACCTTGATCGCACATCGCTTCGGGTAACTGCAAGCCTTGATCTGCGGGCTCCTAATGTACAGGTGTTACCAGTTGGACGCAGCAACCGAAGTGCTGCTATACTTCCCGTGACAAACGAGGTCGTACTTGTCAAAGCGCACTCTTCAGCAGCAATAGTTGCGGTTCGTGTTAGCGATTCACCGCATCAACTAACAGCTCTGCACCTTTCGGAACGTAATGGCGAAGGCCGCTCTACATTTCTCACTGCCTACCAAGATGGGAACATCTTTCAGAGATCATTCTGGTTTGCAGCGGCAGATACCCTTTGTGTTTCCAGGCAAAAGGCCATCACGCATGGGGCTACCAGCACCCGCGAGGAAAGCATCTTTCCAATGCAGATCAATGCACCGCGTCCGCTCGTGGTGCTGCGTCAATTCGACAATCTCGACATCATCGATACAGCCACTAAAACTGTCTGGCCGCAGTTTGCTGTGCCAATACCGTTTGATGAAAAACAAGGTGGCGTTTTGGGAGTCTATCGTGATTCGGCGCGAAAGCTACGGTGCCTTTATCACGATGGATATGCTGTCATAAGCATTCCCCTGTCGAACACCTCCTACAACTGGACGCCTGAGCTTATCACTATAACGGAATACGACAAGGATCAACATGTTATCAAATCGCTGCGTGATATTCTCGAGCACACATTGAACGGAGATTTAGTGAGTCGTGTTGCGGCTCGTTCAAGCATGATTACATCGTGCTTTCCAGTACTGTACAGAAGTCACGAACGTGCCGATGCCATCTGGAACACATCCGAATCGCGAATGTTCTGGCACGTGCGTGTGAACCCCGCACAGTTTGCTCAGGGCATCGATGTTTCATTGCCGATGCAATCAGCCCCTTATCATGTAAGCTTTTCACATTCACCGCTGAACGCTCCGTGGTCGTATGCTCTTGTTACACTTGCATCAGGGGCGCTGCTAGGCGTGTGGGGTGTGCGCACCTTGCGACGGCGCAGGCAGCGACAACAGGAAACCATCACCGCCGCCAAATCCCAACAACTCGAACTCCTGCGTGAAGACATGCACGACATGATCGGCAGCAGGCTTGTTCGTATTGCGTCGCTTGCGCGGCAGGCATCGCCGGAGAATAACGAGGAAGTGCTGGCACGGATTCACGATATGACGATTGTGACGGTGCGGTCACTACGGAATCTCTTGACGCTGATGTCTGAATCAACAATGACGGATCAGGACTTCTATGGCTCTATGCGCGAGTATGTGATGGAGTCGTGTAAGGACGCCCGCATCGAATGTTCAATTGATATCAATGTTGATGATTCAACGAGCCTAGATAATGCTGGCCGTCACGAGCTTCTGATGATCATCTCTGAGTTGCTTACCAAGACGATACGACATGCAAGTGCAACACATGTGAACTTTTCAATCAATACAGATGCGCTTATCACAACCATCACATGGTCAGACAATGGTACAGGTATCGATCCCTTGGCTAAGCGCGGTAACGGACTCCACAACATCGAGCGTAGGGCAAAACGTATCAAGGCACTTGTGGCAGTAGACACTGCACCAGATAGCGGTACACGCTACAGTATCTCGTTCTCTAACACGCAGGGAACGCGATCATGACAACAGTCCTCATCGTTGAAGACGATCCGATTTTTGCTGATGAGATTAAAACAATCATCGAGGCTCAAGAAGGATTCAGCATCGTAGGCATCACCGAATCTGGACGTCAGGCAATTGCACTGACTCGTGAACATCTGCCAAATCTGGTCTTGCTCGATATTGTTTTGCCCGATGTTACCGGTCTATCAGTCCTGCGTGAATGTCGTCGTCGCGGCCTTACCACAGAGTTCCTTGTCATCTCATCATTCGAGGATTATGCCAAAATCTTCGAGGCTATCATTTCAGGTGCAAACGGCTACATCACTAAAGACAGACTCGACCTCGAGCTTATTCCAAGCATCAATGATCTCCTATCAGGGGGCTCACCTATGTCCAGCGCCGTTGCCCGCAAGGCTCTGGACACCTTCCGCAACAAGGTGCGTCCGAAAACAGACCTCAGCGACCTATCGCCCCGTGAAGAAGATATCATGCGCGCCTTTGCTCTCGGTAAATCCTACAAAGAGATCAGCGAAGAACTCTTCATTGCGCCTGAAACCGTGAAGACCCATATCCGCAACGTCTACAAGAAACTGCAGGTCAATAGCAGGAGTGATTTGCGAAAGCTGTTGTGAAAGCAGAATGACTGCATAAAGTACTACCGCTTTACAACTAAATGGAGATAACAATGACTAAGAATTCCTCAACTCACCTCACATTGCTATTGTCATCCTTGATT
>JBKCLO010000142.1:0-21702 GCA_046300675.1 Ignavibacteria bacterium | reverse complement strand
GTGGAGAACCATTAGGACTCTCCACTCTCCACTCTCCACTCTCCACTCTCTTGATGATTTTCGCGATCTCCGGCAGTCTACCTTGGCCTACGAGGCCAGATGCAAGTTCGCCGGACTCTGGATCAACAACATCAATGCCGTCGGCTCGGAGCTGAGCAACGTTTCGCTGTGTTGACGGCTGCAACCACATGTCGCTATCCATCGCAGGGAAGACAACCAGCTCTGTGTTTGACGGACGTGAGCATACAACCGTCATGAGCGCGGTGTCGCACAGCCCTGTTGCAAGGCGCGCAAGTGTTGTTGCCGAGCAAGGTGCTATACAGATAACATCGGCCCACTGTGCAAGATGCACGTGCCACGAGCCCCCTTCTTGAATCGCGGGGTCGTAGGGATCGATGATCACTGGGTGCAGTGAAACTGCTTCGAGTGCTAACGGCGCAACGAACTGCCGCGCGGATGGCGTCATGATAACGCGCACGTTGTGTCCGGCCTTGCGCAGATCTCGCACAAGCCACGGAGCTTTGTAAGCTGAAACGCTACCCGTTATGCCAAGCAGGATGTTCATGTAGACAACAAGAGCCATCTCGGCACAGACCGGATGGCTCTTCGTAGAGTTCTCAGAGTGATTATTCCTCGGCTACCAAAGGGGCGGCCACTGGCAATGGCTCAGTGCGCACATGGATCTGACCATCCGTCATTTCCTTCATTGCCATGAATGTTGGCTTCGGAAGGAGGTCGAACTCCTTGCTGATCGCGATCTGATCCGCGTTTGGACCTTCTGCTTCATCTGTGTCCACAATTACGTCGGCAAGACGCTCAGAGATCTGCGTCTTGATCTGATCGTTTATCTGACGTGAGCGCAAGCCCATGGCAACGATAGACTTGTAGATAGAGCCCTTGGCGGACTCATCCATGCGGACTTTGACAGGATTGACGATGTACGTACTCATATGCTCTACTCCCGAATGGGTTCACTTTTGACAAGGACGGCAAAGATACCGAACCGGGCGGGATTTCCAAGTGCCTACACCCGACAGGTTTCCCGCTTGCCGAAGATGGCGTATCGGTTTTGTGACATCCACCTATACACCGGACGGCGCAGCATCCCTGGCACGGACTGGATACAGTAGGCAAGGGGCTTATGCCAGCCCCCTAGGAGCTTGAAGAGAAAGATCATCGCCAGGTCTTCCGTAAAGAAGGCTGCCTCGGGTGTTACAACGTATACCGAGTCTGGCGGGCCGGCTACACCGTAGCGCCGCAAGATGCTGATTCCCTCATCGCTCTGAAACGGGATGTAGCGCAGCAGATGGTCGGCGTCATGCCGTTGAAGATGGTTCACTGTGGCATCGCACAGATTGCACATGCCATCGAAGATCACGATGATCTGCGCAGCAACCATGTTAGATTTCCTCGCGCTTGAGTCTTGCAACGTAGAATCCGTCGCCGTCGCGGTCTCCCGGCAACGACGACCACTCGTTCTGCAGCGAGAACTTTTTGCCCGTATCGGAGGCAAGGAAGTAGTGTATCTGCTCGATGCCCTCTTCGGGAAGAATCGAGCATGTGGCATAGACAACAGATGCCCCAACTTTGGCAATAGGTGCCGACCTTCGGAGGATGTCGGCCTGAAGCATCACAAGCTCGTTGAGCGATTCCTCCGTTAGGCGAAAGAGCATATCGGGATTTCGTCGGATAACGCCGGTTCCGGTGCAAGGAACATCCACAAACACGCCATCGGCAGAATCTGCAAGACGTTTAACGACCTTGGTCGATGTGATCTCACGTGTCTCGATGATGTCTACTCTTGCACGAGTGGCTCGCGAGCGAAGGGCCGCCAGCTTCGATGCCTGCGTATCGAGCGCTATGATGCGCCCCTTGTTCAACATTCTTGCTGCAAAGACTAGCGTCTTCCCGCCAGCCCCTGCACATGCATCTACAATGCGCATGCCGGGCCTGCAAGGAAGTTCGCACGCTGCATGGTAGGAATGGACATCCTGCTGTTCGAACCACCCACGCTGAAAACCCTCGGATGTGTAGAGTCCGAATGGCTCGTCGATCCGCACAACGTCGTCACCGATATGCTTCGGATGAAAGGGGGCCAGCAATGCGATGCAGGTTGGCACATCGACAACCAACGTGTTTACGCGCACAAAGGTTGGTGCATCCGAGAGCAGCGAGCACAAAACGTCGTTGGCAGACTCTCCATACACTTGGCCGATGCGGTCCCGCAGCCACTGCGGTATATGTGCACGCTTCGGATCCGTTACGCCATCGAGCATGCCGGAGAATGCAGCATCAGCATCGTCATACCGTACTGCCTGAAACAGTCTCGAGCGAACAGCACGCGCAAGCTCCCTCTCGGGACGGTGTTCGCGGAAAACACGTTCGATACAAGACGATAAGTGTTTGTGTTGTGCTGTAACATCATACACGACATCACGAATCACATCCTGGTATTCTGCTGGAAG
Source organism: Ignavibacteria bacterium (assembly GCA_046300675.1). Classification (GTDB taxonomy): domain Bacteria; phylum Bacteroidota; class Ignavibacteria; order Kapaibacteriales; family Kapaibacteriaceae; genus UBA10438. The sequence goes on along the minus strand of JBKCLO010000142.1, from coordinate 19,237 downwards.
TAACATGGTCAAACCGTGATCGTTAGCACGTTTGTGCTGGCAGTATAGGCGCAGGCAAACCTTGGAAGGTCTGTTGCAGAACCTGATGTTGGCTGTTTGAGCACTGCGCCATTCGATCGCGCGAACTCTGCCTTGTGGCAAGGACAGATACAATTGCCTGCTGCATCTGCGGGTAGGTCTACGCCGCAACCGGAATGTGTACAGATAGTGCTGAACACGACAAACGTTGCGCTATCAATTCGAGAAATGAATACGGGCTCGCTGCCATTGACACCTGTGACCGTGGTCTGAATGATGCCGCCAACAGCAGAGAGTTCCGGAAATGCCGCAAGTCCAACGTCGTATGTCTTGCCCGGTGCAATAGGGTTTGTCTCATCCGTCTCACATCCGGCTACCAAACTGGCAACCGTGGAGGCCGATAGAACAAGACCAACAGAGGCGGCTGCTTGCTGGAGAAAGGCGCGTCTTGATGAAGTGGACATGGGATGAGGAGGTATGGAGTTACGGGTTGATAGGTACGGACAGGAGGGACAGGAGGGACTATGAACGTGCGGAGGAGCGATTACGCCAGAGGCCGAAGGCGATAAGGGAGCACGACATACCTCCGACGAAGGCATAGCAGCGGGGGACGTCGGAGATGGTGGCATCAACTGGGAGTAGGCCGAACTTAAACGCTGGGATGTAGTCGATTTCGCGGCGGGTGGTGCCGAAGAGTTCGTCTTTGAATTCGCGGACAACCTCTTCTCGGTCTTTCGAGAAAACATGCATTCCGTCACCAACCCAAAGTGCGCCGCCGGCCAGGATGCCGATGATGCCAAGTGCAACAAGGACCTTGTTGATCATACTATGTTCCGCGATATCAGTAAAACAGATGCAGTTGAATGTTCCATCGAGACGAATAACCGGTTCGCCACGTGTCCCAGATGCGATATTCAGGACGCAATTCGATGTACGGCATAAGAAATATCTGGGCTCCGATCGTGCCAGCGTTGCTCAGGTAGGTTCCCGAGGCGCTGAATGGATCGGTTGTATAGCGCTCGGCGCGCACATACGGAAACAGCCATGTTGTGGCCGAATACATCAGTTCTGCCATCATCGATTCGGATGTAAATCTGTCGTCGTAGTGCATGCGTGTGTAATCCAGCAGCAACGAGAGCTCGTCGCTCAAGCCAAGGCCAGCAAATCCACTCGTGATGCCAAAATCATTGTTCTGCAGGTGAGAACCACCGAACCACATGTTGAGCTTGTCGTTGAATGCACGGGGCCATACGACGGCGCGAGCCGAGATGGTCGGATTGTTTCCGTTCACAACAGAAAATGTCTCAATGCCGTCGGAGATCTTTACTTGTGCCAGGCCCTGACTCCCGAAAACACCCGCCTGGAGAGAGAGCCACTTGAGTCCTTCGTAGGAAACCTCAACGCCTGCCTCGGACCAATCGGGAGCTATCACGGTCTTACGCTGTGTCGATAGCGTGTACGAATACGGTGCCATTGTGTGGTCGTCGTACCGCATACCGATGTTGGGTCGAAACACTCCAACACGAACCGATGGTAATGAGAACGAAGGGGCGATGATTGCAGAGAACGATGCAGCCCTCATGCCGGGATATGGCGGAGTACCCTGAATGGCAAGTGTAGAGAGATTTACTGATCCCTCGATCGTTATCTCCGGGATAGGCATGTAGGCAGAGTAAAACGAGGCCTGCATTGGGAAGAGTCTTCGTGGTGCAGCCTCGCTTGCAAACGAGCGGGTGCTTTGAATTCGGGTGTCCATTCCGAGAATGACCTTGCCATCAAAGAACTGATTTGAAGAGTCCCTGTCATAGAACCAGTCAAAGAGCGCATTTGAGCGCGGCACTGCCCCGACATCATACCAGCTGTACCATCCAAGATCGTTGCGTATGCCACCTCCTGAGGGGGCTATGTGGCAGTTGATACAACGATTACCGGAGATCGCAGAGAATTGCGGAATAGAAAACGCCGTCGCACTGGTGACCAATGCGACGGCGATGATGGTAAGCAACTTCATTACAACCGTTGTGTTAGTTGAGCTTCATCGACCGGACACACTTTTCAAATATCGGGAGGTAAACCTTTTCATCGGCCTTACTCCAGTTGACGGTCACGCGATACATCTTGTCGCCTTTGACAGCAAAGTATGCACGCGCGGCGATCGTCGCGGTTGGGTTGTAAGCAAACACAACAGACTTTGCGCCACCGAGTGTAGCATTGCTCTGCACAGCACCTGGGTAGCGAGCCTTGTTTTGCTCTACGATACGGTCGAGGTTGTTCTGTTCTTTTGCATTGATCACATCGACCTGGATAGAGCAGTCAAGGCGGGCACCAACGAATATGGTCGAGCTGATCGCAGATGCTGAACCCTTTTTGGTTTCGAAGTTCTTTGGATAGCTGATCACATAATCTCCGCCGCTATGAGGCTTGAGTGTATCGCTCGGTGGCACTGGCGCGCCCGGACCCTGCGGCACGCCAGCAGGCAATGGCGCCATCTTTTTGGCCAGCTTCACCGATGCAAGGATCTCTTTAAACTCTTCTTCGTAGTCCTCATAGGTGTTGCCGAATGCGGCAAAGGTGACCATCGTGATCACTGAGTCGTTTTCTGCGAAATACGATTCTGAGACAAACTTGCCGTCCTCTTGGTCGAACTCCACATACAGCTTCTGGCCTTGCTTGCCCCCTACCGTGGCAACAGACTTCGTGTAACGGTCGAGTCCGTCTTCAAACTCAAGCTTCGAGCGCTTGACAAGTGAATCGATTGTTGTTGTGCTGTCCATGGCAATTGCGCGAATCTCCACCTTTGCACCACCACGACCCTTAGCAAACTGCGTAAAGCGCGCAGCGTGTGCCTTCGTGCTGAAGGCAACGATCATATCGCCCTTTCGGTGCTGCACCAGCCAGTTCGATGGTACCTTGATCTCGAACTTGCGTAGTTCGTCCTTCTTAAGCTCGAGGCCTTCGATTGGCACGGGCTTGGCCTTGGGATGGCATCCTGCGAGCACGGCAAGGCTGGCAATGGCGATGAGTAGGAATCGAAATGTTGACATGAAAAACAGCTCCAAAGAGAAAGTTCAAGTTCGTTAGTTGTTCAATGCACCTTCGACGATCCATGTGCGCATACCTCGTTTGTGCGAAGCAGACACAGTGGTTTGAAGATTGCCCCACGGATGCAGCAGTTGTCCGTCAAGGACCTGCATAATTAAGCTTTCGTCGGGTTTCCCAGGCACCACAAGATTGGGTCTATCGAATAATAATGTTGAGTACGAAGTTAACCGAATGCCGCCAGCCGGGGAGACGTCTCCGTGGCAGCCTCCAAACCCGCATGATAGAGCAAGGAACGGTAAGACCTGACCGCGGAAACTCACGTTGCTGTCGGGAAAGACGATGTCGTCGGGATTTGTGATCATCGACCCGTCGCACGACGTCAGAGAAAGCGCTCCGGCAAGGGCCAGAATGATGAGTACAAGACGCATCAATAGCTTTCCTCCATTGAGGGGAATGAGCCGTTTTTGACGTCGCGAACGTAGTTCGAGAATCCTTCGACCATAACAGAGTGCAGGTCTGCATACCGACGCACAAATCGCGGGTTGAATTCCGTCGACATTCCCATCATGTCCGTCCAAACCAGAATCTGTCCGTCGCAATGCGGTCCGGCCCCTATGCCGATGGTTGGAATCTTGAGAAGTGCAGTGATTTCTTGTGCCAAGTTGGCTGGAATCTTTTCGAGAACCACCGCAAAAGCGCCAGCATCCTGCAGCGCAAGGGCATCGCGCTTCATGATCTCTGCTTCTTCGGGCGAAGAGCCCCGTTCCTTGTAAGAACCAAACTGATGAATACTCTGGGGTGTCAAACCAAGGTGCCCCATGACAGGTATTCCGTGTTCGGTCATCAAACGCACAGATTCAATAATGCGGTGTCCACCTTCAAGCTTTACCGCCCCCGAACCCGCCTCCTTCATCAGGCGCCCGGCATTGCGGAAGGCCTCCTGGGGAGACACCTGGTAGGACATAAACGGCATGTCGGTAACGATCAGTGCCTGTGATACCGCACGCACAACTGCCTGCGTATGGTAGATCATGTGCTCGAGCGTTACGGGGATCGTGGTGTCGTGACCTTGGATCACATTGCCTACAGAATCGCCAACAAGGAGTACGTCCAGTCCGGCACTGTCCAAAATCGACGCAGTGATGGCGTCGTATGCGGTAAGGCACGCAATCGCCTTGCCTGCCTGCTTCATTTCGATGAGGCGGCGAGTGGTGACGCGTTTCCGTGTGTTGGATGCAACAGACATGATAACTCTTCGTGACTGAGCACAAAGATAGCCGTCGCAGGCCTTCTGGGCGTTATCTTATCGTTATGCTCGAGCCAGTTGTTTCACGTGCATCTATCTCGGTTAGCCTCCCAGCGGGTTCTCAGGTGCTGTTTATTTCGGACGTGCACCTTGGGTATGGAGCCCGCGAGCAGGACATCGAACGCGAAAACCGTCTTCTTGAGGTCCTGCAGGGGGCGATGCAGACCTGCGCCCACCTGTTTATCGTCGGCGACCTCTTCGACCTCTGGTTTGACTATAAGCGCGCGATCCCGCGAGGTCATGTTCGCACGCTTGCATGTCTGCGAGCATACCGCGATGCCGGCATTCCGGTAACGTACCTTATGGGCAATCACGACTTTGGGCATTACACGTACTTCAGGGATGAGCTCGACATCGAAGTCCTCGGCGGAGACGTCATAGCAGACATCGACGGCAAGAAGTTCTATGTTGCCCACGGAGACGGCAAGGCTCATAACGATACCGGCTACTTGATCCTTCGCAGCATCCTCCGAAACAGCATGGCCCAGTGGATCTACCGCTTGCTTCATCCCAACATCGGGATTGGGTTGGCATCTGCTACATCGCATGGAAGCAGGGATTACACAGGTCAAAAGGATTATGGAGCATCCGACGGACTGCGCGACTTTGCCTGTGAGCGAATCGACGAGGGCTATGACTATGTGATCATGGGTCATCGCCACATGGCAGAAGAATACCGTCACAACAACGGATACTATATCAATCTTGGTCACTGGCTTTCACGGCCGATGACCTACGGTATGTTCGACACTGAGCATGGATTCATACTCAAGAGCATCGGCTGAACGTTTTTTATCGAGGAAGGTTAGAATGAAGAAGATTGGATTACTCTTTGGCATGGAACAGTCGTTCCCGCCTGCTCTTGTACATGAGATCAACGACCGCCATGCCGGTGTGTCGGCAGAGTTTGTCAAGATCGGTGGGGTAACACTTGAGACATTGTTTGAGTATGACGTTATCCTTGATCGCATCTCGCAGGATGTTCCGTATTACCGTGCCATGCTCAAGCTGGCAGCGCTCAAGGGCGTGCGTGTTGTGAACAATCCGTTCTGGTGGTCGGCAGATGACAAGTTCTTCAACTATGCCCTGGCCAATGAAACGGGCATCCCGGTTCCGAAAACCGTTCTCCTGCCAAGTAAAAATCATCCACCTGACACCACCGCAGAGTCATTTCGTAATCTACAGTATCCGCTTAACTGGGAAGAACTATTCGACTATGTCGGATTCCCAGCCTATCTCAAACCCTTCGATGGAGGGGGCTGGAAACACGTCTACAAGGTCGAGTCTGCCGAGCAGTTCTTTGAAGCTTACAGCGAAACAGAAGACATCGTGATGACGCTTCAAGAAGGCATCGAGTTCACAGAGTACTATCGTTGCTATTGCATCGGAAAGAAGCATGTGCGCATCATGCCGTACGAACCCCGCAATCCGCATCATCTTCGATACCAAGCAGGATTTGCCCCCTCTGAGGCGATGCTGGCTCGATTGGAAGATTTGTGCATCAAGATCTGTACGATGCTAAGCTATGATTTTAACACAGTTGAATTCGCAGTACGTGATGGTATTCCCTATGCGATCGATTACATGAACCCTGCTCCGGATGCAGAACGCTCATCAGTGCAGGAAGACAACTTCGAGTGGGTGCTAAAGACTACTGCCTCGTATCTGATTGAGTTAGCACAAGAGGGACGCAAGATCCCATCAGAGTATGCATGGAGTTCGTTCATTGGCAAGGATGCAGGCAAGTGAGGCAAGATCGCACATTACGATTAGATGGTGAGTCTCTCACAATCGATGACCTGGCTTATGCAGCTCATGATAGCAGTTCACGCATCGAGATCAGTGATCCAGCGCGTGAGCGCGTGCGTGCTTCGCGCGCTGCAGTAGAGCGCTGGATTGCAGAGGGACGTGTCGTGTACGGCATGACGACTGGCTTTGGCGAATTCGCTAATGTAAATATCGCTACAAACGATATCGAGACTCTGCAAGAGAACCTGATTATCTCACATAGCACAGGTGTTGGTGAGTTCCTTCCAAGGGAGATCGTCCGCTCGATGATGATCCTGCGCGTCAATGCCCTTGTGAAGGGGTTCTCGGGTGTTCGCGAATCAACGATCGATGCACTCGTAGCCATGATCAATGCAGACATTCTTCCGCTTATCCCCTCGCAAGGATCGGTGGGCTCCAGCGGAGACTTGGCACCGCTTTCACACTTAGCACTATGTCTGATTGGAAGGGGCGAATGCCTTGTCAATGGCGAGCGCGTGCCGAGTGCTGATGTGCTCAAGCGACATGGTATCGAGCCAGTACGTCTTGCTGCAAAAGAGGGCCTTGCACTGATCAACGGCACGCAGATGATGTGCTCGTATGCCGCGTTGTCACTGCATCGTGCGCGCAACATCATGCACATGGCAGACATCGCAGGAGCGCTTTCTCTGGATGCTTTGCGTGGCACGGATGCTGCTTTTGATGAACGCCTGCATAGAACGCGACCACACCCAGGCCAGTTGACCGTGGCGCGCAACCTGCGTGCGCTTGTCAACGGCAGCCTCATCAGGGAGTCTCATCGAGAAGGAGACGAAAAGGTTCAAGATGCATACAGTCTGCGCTGTATGCCGCAGGTGCATGGTGCTTCACGCGATACAATCACCTTTGCAACAACTGTGGTTGAGCGCGAGATGAACAGTGCAACAGACAACCCATTGATCTTTGCTGATGATGACATCCACCTGCAAGGAGGCAACTTCCATGGTCAGCCCCTTGCCCTTGTCTTGGACTATTTAGCTATTGCACTTTCGGAGCTTGCCAATATCTCCGAGCGACGAACCGAGCGCATGGTCAATCATGCTCTAGGGGGCTTGCCACGGTTTTTAACACCGCAAGGTGGACTTCATTCCGGGATGATGATAGCGCAGTACACGGCCGCTTCGCTGGTAAGCGAGAACAAGGTGCTGGCGCATCCAGCCAGTGTTGACAGCATTCCTACTTCAGCCAATCAGGAAGATCACAATTCAATGGGGAGTATTGCCGGACGTAAGCTATGGAGCGTAGTCAGTAATGTTGAACGTGTGCTCAGCATTGAAGTGCTCTGCGCATGTCAAGGTATCGACTTACTGCGTCCACTTATGTCCAGCCCAACCCTCGAGTCCGTGATCACAGTTGTTCGCACAAAGGTCCCATTTGCCACGGGTGATCGCGTGTTGTATCACGACATGGACAATGTCTATGATCTTGTACGCAGCGGTGCCATAGTTGCTGCAATTCCGCACGGAATGATGGAGTGATACCACAGCATCCAACATGGCATTCGCAGCATGTGGATGATGTGGTTCGACAACTTGCCTCTTCGACTACCGAAGGCCTCGATGATTCTGAGGCTCAACGTCGAAGACTTGTACATGGTCCAAACAGCCTGCCAAAAGGTGCGATAGAGCACCCTGTTCGGCGGTTCATGCGTCAACTCAACGCACCATTGGTCTACATCCTGCTGCTTAGTGGCGTGATCACAACCATCATCGGAGGCGTAACGGATTCGATCGTGATCTTCGGTGTTGTTGTATTGAATGCCGTTATAGGCTTTCTACAAGAAGGTAAGGCAATCACAGCGCTGGTATCGCTTGCGTCCAATGTTAGCGGACAAACCACCGTCGTCAGAAACGGCAGGCGTCTGCGTCTTGATGTCGAAGAACTTGTGCCGGGCGACATTGTGATTCTTGATGCCGGGGACAAGGTCCCTGCCGACATCCGTCTGACATGGGTGAAAGATCTGGCCGTGGCAGAGGCTGCGCTAACTGGCGAATCTGTGCCCACAGAAAAGAAGACAATGGCACTTGCTGCTGAAACACAGATTGCAGAGCGCTGTAACATGGCCTATGCTTCAACGAACATCGTACGTGGGTCGGGCGTGGGCATTGTTGTTGCAACAGGCTCTGCAACAGAGGTTGGTACGATATCGGCCCTGCTTGACTCTGCGCCCACGCTGCAGACTCCACTCACGAAACAGATTGCAGCTTTCAGCGCACTATTGCTGTATGTGATTGTTGGTGTAGCTGTTGCGACGTTTATTGTTGGCCTCTTGCAGGGAAACGACATTAACGAAATGCTCCTTGTATCGGTTGCTCTAAGCGTTGGTGCCATACCCGAAGGCCTGCCCGCAGCAGTTACAATCATTCTCGCGATCGGTGTTAATCGCATGGCAAGCAGGCGTGCCATCATTCGAAAATTACCGGCTGTAGAGACACTTGGCTCTACCACTGTTATCTGTTCCGACAAGACGGGAACACTTACAGAGAATCAAATGACCGTAGTAGAGATTGCGACAGGCTCGCATGAATATGCTGTGCGCGGCACAGGATATGAACCGGATGGTGAGATTCTGCACAGTGATAACGGTGATCATCAAGCGTTTGTTCATATCGGCCATGATGCTGCCTTACTCGAGACCGTGAGAATTGGTGTAATGTGCTCAACAGCAATTGTGCATCAGGAAGGGGGCTTGTGGGCCGCAGTAGGCGATCCTACGGAGGCCGCCCTTGTAGTGCTGGGTATGAAGGCTGAACTTCATCGTTCTGTTGAGCATGAAATCATGCCTCTCGTGGACGTCTTGCCGTTCTCGAGCGAGTATCAACTCATGGCAACGCTGCATCGTTGTGAGTCGGGCTGCGCACGCGTGTTTGTCAAAGGTGGGCTCGAGGCCCTTTTGCCGCGCTGCGCGAGTCAGCTTGCGGCTGATGGTTCAACTGCTCCGCTGCAGGAGGAGCATTTCCATGCCACAGCTGAACTTATGGGAGCGCAGGGACACCGAGTGCTTGCCTGTGCAATGCTCAAGCTCGATACTGTACCCGATCAGCTAACGATGTCGATGATCTCAGCGGATCTTGTGATGTGTGGAATCGTTGGCATGGTAGACCCGCCGCGCGCAGAGGTTCGTGCCTCGATTGCTGAATGTCATCAAGCAGGGATCGAAGTCAAGATGATCACAGGCGACCATGCTGCAACAGCAGTAGCGATAGCACGGCAGTTGGCCATCATCACCGAAGTCCTGCACCCAGAGTATTATGTGCGCACAGGCGCGCAGCTGTCAGAGTTGAGCGATGCGGAACTCGAAGAATGTGCTGAGCAGGTACATGTCTTTGCACGAGTATCTCCCGCGCAAAAGCTCCGACTCGTGAATGCGCTTCAGCGAAAGGGGCATGTTGTAGCGATGACCGGAGATGGTGTCAACGATGCACCTGCATTGCGGGCAGCAGACATTGGGGTGGCGATGGGTCGGTCAGGTACTGATGTAGCCAAGGATGCCGCACCGATGGTGCTAACCGATGACAACTTCGCAACAATCGTCTCTGCAGTTGAGGAAGGCAGAACGGTGTATGAGAACATCTTGAAGTTCATCATCTGGACGATTCCGACGAATGCTGCAGAGGGATTGATCATTGTCCTGGCCATCGCGGCAGGCTCGGCACTTCCCATTGAGCCGTTGCAGATATTGTGGATCAACATGACCACGGCGGTAATCCTTGGACTTCCTCTTGCCTTTGAGGCAGCCCCAGCTGATGTGATGCAAAGGCCACCGCGCAAGACGGGAGAGCCGCTGTTTACACGTGAGTTATTTATGCGGACGCTGTTGATGACATCGATCCTTGTCTCGGCAGGGTACGGCGTGTTCTTCTATGCCACCAATAATGGCTACTCTATCGAGTCTGCCAGGACGGCCGCATCGAACATGTTCGTTGTTGTGGAGATGTTCTATCTCTTCAACTGCAGAACGCTCGTCTCGCCCTCTGCGGCGCCGATTACGTCAAACATGACGGTGGTATATGGGGTAGGACTCATGGCTCTGCTCCAGGTAGGATTCACCTACATTCCCGCGATGAACAGCTTGTTTCGTACTGAGCCCCTAACCATGGTTATGTGGGCCATCATTACCTCGTGTGGCGCTGTTGCTTACGTTGCCGTCGCAATCGAGAAGTCACTGCGCTGGCGCTATGCCAGAGGTACGTCGATGATCATGAAGTGAGCGCCGTGCCGCGACGAGATCGTAATCTCGTGTTCATCCATGATGCCAATAGCATCGCGGGCATCGAGGTGCTCAGACGAGCCTGATGCTTCAACCGTTGCTTCACCAGATGTGATATAGACAAATACGCCATTGCTCTCGCGTTTGCGTGCATACTGCAGTTTGCCCTGCGGTCCGAGATGTCCCATCTCCAACCACGCCTGTTGATGGATCCAGAGCGGCGAGTCGCCATCCTTCGGTCCCACAACACATGTGATGGAGTTTGGTGCGATGGTGCCTATGCTAACCTGATCATAGCGGGGTGTAACGTTGGCTTGGTCGGGCACGATCCAGATCTGGAAGAACGTCAGATTGTCTGTGGACGATCCATTGTATTCTGAATGTGTGATGCCGGTGCCTGCCGACATAACCTGCACGTCGCCTGCTGCTATCCCTACGGCATGTCCCATAGAGTCTTCATGCATGATCACGCCACTCGTTGGAATCGAGATGATCTCCATGTTCCTATGCGGATGTGTGCCAAACCCGGCTCCCGGAGCTACGGTATCGTCGTTAAACACGCGCAGCGCACCAAAGTTCATGCGCGATGGATCGTAGTACTCGCCGAAGCTGAACGTATGGTAGGTGTCGAGCCATCCAAAACTGAAATGGCCACGCAGTTGAGCAGGGAAGAGAAGCGATTTCATCCGGGTTATCGGCGCATCTGATGATGGGTGATGAAATCGATAAAGTTCGTTAGCAACGTCCGGTATACTTTGAGTGTTGCCTCATCGGTGATGATACCATGCTCATCTACCTTTGTATGCACGTTGTTTACCAGCAGCTCTGGACGTGGAAGCACCACTCCGCTGACTGCAGACATCAGACGTCGTAGGTCTGTTTGTGCGCGCACAGCACCAAAGTTGCCGGGGCTTGCGCCTATCACAGCCACAGGTTTGTCATGAAGAGGACGCGTGGTTCCACGGGAAGCCCAATCGAGTGCATTCTTGAGCACACCAGGGTAGGAGTAATTGTATTCGGGTGTCGATATGAGCACACCATCTGCTTGCTCAATCAGCTGCTTGAACGCAACGACGCCTGAGGGTTGAGGCTCCACGTCCAGATCACCGTCGTAGAGTGGAATCTCGCGCAACGATGCAACAGTTAGTGAGACACCTTCTGGGAGAAGTGTTGCTGCTGTTCTGATAAGCCCTGCGTTGAAAGACTTCTCGCGAAGCGCGCCTGAGATGCCGACGATGTTCATGATGCTTTTAGTATGTGTTTGAACACGCAAAGATAGGCAGGCCTGACGTAGAAAGAAAGAGCCCCTTTCGCACTATGCTGAAAGGGGCTTACGATGATCCTTAGAATGGGGGGGGGAACTACTTGCTGACGACGACGTTTGACGTGCTGCGTCCGGCGGGTGTGTTGATGCTGACCATGTATGCACCGGCAGCTAGACCTGACAGATCGATGTTGTGATGTACTTGACCCGAAAGAGCCGTTACCGTTGTGCTACGCACCATCGTGCCGTTCATGTCGAACACCTGCAGTGTATGCTGTCCATCGGGAATGTTCGAGATGTCTACCGTTGCATTGTTCCCAGACGGAGCAGGAGATATGTTCATCGGCATGCGACGGGGTGCAGAGGTCTTGGACTCTGATGCAGGTGGCATTGAACCATCCCAAAGGATGAAACGGATCGCGGCTTTGCGTCCATCTCCACCAATAAGTGGAAGATTGTGTCCACCGCGAGAAAACATTCCCCTAAAGTTCAAGTCGTCATGTTCGTCGCGCCAATCTCCAACTATCTGGCGTGCCTGATCTCTCCATGACTCGATCTTATCCTCGTTAGCATCGAACATCTCGCGCAGCTTGGTGCGGGAACGCTTTGCAATGGGCTTCAGGCGCTCGAGTAACTGCTCGACGGATTCACGGTGGTTGTCTCGTATCTCGCCAATCTTCTCCCGCAACTCACTGCGATCACCACGCTCAAATGTGCCGCGCAGATTTCTGATATCAGATGTAACCGCCTCTTTCAGTCGTTTGGCCTCGGCGCGCAACCCTTGCAATGTGCGAAGATCTTCTGGAGCAAGAGATGCATCGTACTGTTCATGCCACATTTTGGCTGTTGGATAGACATCGCGCTCAAACCACGAGCGAAGGTCGGCTCGCAATTCCTGAAACGCTGCCTTGTGTTCTGCCCTCTTCGTTGAACGATCCTGAGCAAACAAGCCGGTGCTGAATGCTACGCTAACGAGCAGGACTATGCTGGCGAATCTCATAATGTATCTCCTGACAGTAAGTGTGTGGGGCGTCAGACGGCCAACCCCACCCGTGGGTTTAATCATTCTGCCTCGACCGCACGTTTTCGTGCAAGAAACGCCTGCCGTCTGGGACGAAAGTCCCGTTCTTGGTGGCGTCGTTGCAGTATAAGCAGTACGTCGGTCAGCGAGCGGTAATGATGAAACGGTATTCCTTCGGCCGTACAGAATGCTGCAAGTGTACCCTTGGCAAAGACGATGTCTGCATACTGAACCGCGCATGTATCAGATCTGCCGTCGCCTACGTAAACCACAGTGTCTTCGAGAGCAATGTTGCTGATTATCGCATTGCGTTTGCAGGAGGCGCAAAAGCATGAACACGACTCGCTTGCACCAGGAAACAGCGGTGTGAATGCCATGCCGTTCCAATCGAGCTTGTTGCAGTAGACCGGAATCTGACTGGCACCATCAATCATCGAAAGCAGGGGGCGAATGTATACGTCGAAACCATCGCTTACGATGTAGGTGGGAATAGAAGTCGCATTGAGCCAGCGGAGCAGTGGGCCAATGCCGGGATCGAGCTCCTGCTCAATCGAGTAGATGGTCAGCGCCTCTGGTGTGGCCGCCGGGGTGAAACTTTCAACTGCACGAGTGTAATACTGAGCAACCGTCATCTTACCTTCAAGCAGCTCACTGTGCAAAGGCTCGAAGGAGCCGAATGCGCGGATGATCTCGTCTCCAACATCCATTTGACTTATCGTGCCGTCAAAGTCGAGAAATGCGTGGATCGCCATTGCTGATCAGTAGGTGTAAAATCCGCGTCCAGCGGCCTTGCCGGTCCAGCCGGCTCGCATCATCTGCTTGAGCTGCACGCACGGGCGGTAGCGCTCCTGCTGATACTCCCTGTAGAGGCCATCTAAGATGAGCGTTACTACGCCAATGCCGATCTCGTCTGCCCAGGCCAGAAGTCCCTTGGGGTAGTTCACACCCAGCATCATAGCCTTATCGATGTCCTCAGGTTTGGCGAGACCTTCCATCACTGCGAATGCTGCCTCGTTAATGAGCATTGCAAGAACCCGCATCTGAACCAGTCCAACGCGATCTTCGACAACCTCTGTAGCATAGCCGGCAATGCGCAGCAGGTCGCGAGTAGCATCAAGATGATCGTCTGTTGTGTTAAGCCCCTTGCAGATGTCTATCGTAGTTGCGCTGGACATCATGCCGGGTGCGATCCCTAGGCCGATGATACGTTCTCCGGTGTTGGAGATGCTGCCGACATCGGTGGCTGTGTTTGTAAGTACAGATACTACTACTGTTGCCCGAGGATTCATAGCCGAGGCAAGCTCAAGTGTGAGCTTGCGATCGAGGTTCGAAGAGATCGAAAGGTCGATGATATGCGAATAACTCGCGGTCAACGAATGGATGTCGGAGACCAGCCTGTCAGAAAACCGGTCGAATGGGTCGACGCCTGCATCGGGCAATGGCTCGCGCAGCACATCGAAATCAACATCCATCTCCTCGAGGTCATCGAGCGGGGCGATGATGTTGTATTGAATGTTGGCGCATTGGAGAACCCCTGCAAAATCGGCCACAAAGTCGGCGTCACCGGTCAGCAGGACATTATACGGGCCGTGATCTGAAAGATTGTAGACATTCATAGCGCTACGAAAGTACGTAGCTTCGCGTCATGACGAACATGGCAAAACGCATTCTTGTGGGTCTGGTCGGGATACCAGCCACAGTTGCATTGATCTACTCCGACGCCAGAATATTCTCGGCAATCGTGATCCCGCTGACCACGTTGGCGTTACTGGAGTTCTATAAACTGGCCGAATCCAAACATGCGGTTCCCAACAAAGCAATCGGTGTGCTGGGCAGCATTGCACTTCAGGTGCTATTCCTGCTCTACACCATCTCAGATGCTGCGCAGGCAAAAGACATCCTCGTTTATCTGACTGTTTCAGCAATTGCCTTTGTGCTTCTGACGCTCACTGCCGAAATGTTCCGTGCTGAGGAAAATGCGTTGCTCAACACGTCTCTTACAGTCTTCGGTGTGGTGTACGTTAGCGTTTGCCTTTCAATGCTGATGATGCTTCGCTCGAACGTTAACGTTGGCGGCTTCGACGGTGCATCGCTTACAGTTACGCTCTTCGCAGGCGTGTGGATGTGCGACAGTGCAGCCTACTTTACGGGACTTGCCATTGGCAAGCACAAGCTCTTCCCAAGGGTAAGTCCGAAAAAGACCTGGGAAGGGGCAATCGGCGGGGGCATTGGAGCAATCGCAGTGGTGGTTGGACTTTTCCTATGGCTGATGCCAACGGTCCCGATGGTGCACGCCCTTATGATCGGCGTAATCATTGCTGTGTTCGGTCCAATAGGCGACTTGGCCGAATCATGGCTCAAGAGAGATGCAGTGGTCAAAGATTCATCGCACCTGATACCAGGCCATGGAGGCGTTCTCGACAGATTCGACTCAATGCTGTTCGTAGCACCATTGGTAACGATCTATCTCGTGCTCATCTTCGCAAGGGGCTGAGTATGGCACATGAACACAAGCATGAACATCATGGGCACG
This sequence comes from Ignavibacteria bacterium, assembly GCA_046300675.1. Taxonomy (GTDB): domain Bacteria; phylum Bacteroidota; class Ignavibacteria; order Kapaibacteriales; family Kapaibacteriaceae; genus UBA10438. Next base: position 4,037 of record JBKCLO010000142.1, on the reverse strand, counting down.
ACCATCACCATGATCACATCCACGAGCACACGGATATCAAGCCATTACGCATAGCCGTAGCGCTGACGTCTACCGTGTTCGTTGTACAAGTTATCGGTGGGTTCGTCTCGGGCAGCCTGTCACTGCTATCTGACGCCGGACATGTGCTTGTAGACCTTGCATCACTGTTGATTGCCTTTTTCGGTCTGCGTCTGGCTGCACGAGCTCGCGAGCAGCACGACATCCGATACACGTTCGGACTTCGCAGAATCGAGATACTTGCAGCGTTGACTAATGGCTTCTTGCTTATCGGCATCTGCATCTACATCGTCATCGAGGCAATTCGCAGGATGGCCGGAGATGAGCATTCACACGTAGACTCAGAGATGATGCTCTACGTTGCAATCGTGGGATTTGTTGCCAACGCTACAAGCGCGCTGTACCTGCACAAGTCAGAACACATCACAACACGCAGTGCATACCTGCATGTTATGACCGACCTTATGTCGAGTCTTGGTGTGATCATTGCAGCCGGCGTTATCGAGCTTACAGGCTGGGAGCTCATTGATCCATTGATCTCGATAGCTATTGCTCTTGTTATAACCAGGGGCGCTGTGCGCGTGATTCGTGAGTCAGGTGTTATCCTCATGGAATCAGCCCCAATCGGAATATCCCCTGTGGAAGTGCGCGAAGAACTCATGAAGATCTCAGGTGTTGGCGATGTTCATGACGTACATGTTTGGCAATTGACGCTGCAGCAGAACGCGGCTTCGGTTCACGTTGTAAGTACCAGACCATCCGATGATGTTGTGCGGGATGTTCAAGAAGCTCTCAAGAACAGATTCAAGCTTACACACGTAACTGTGCAGGTCGAGAGTGAAACCTTGCATGCTAATGGAGAATGCGGATCATGCTGAAAAAACTTGACGTCTGGGTCTGGAGATATGCTCTAGCCGTTGCAGCAGGGGCTGCAGTGTCGTTGTTTGCTATTGCATTCGAGATTGACCCGCTCCTTCAGGTAGGGCGCGTGATCCTCATTACCGGCAGCGGGGCCATGTATGCTTGCTATCAAGCCAGCAAGTTCTTCGGAACGCAAAGTGCCAAGATGGTGCAGGGTGTGTTTCTTGCCTGCTTCCTGTTTTTGATGCTCATCTCAGGCGCAAGGTTGTTTGGCGGTTCAGTTTCACAAGACCTTGCAGTGGTGCAGCTGATTGGCTTTATGGCAATGGGCTATTTGTTTCCTGCGGCCATTCTTGGTTTTGCAGGACTTATGGCCTCGAATTATATGCGAGTGCCCTCGGGACGAGTACGTGGGATTCGGGAGATCGCCACTGCGCTCGTTGTATCACTTACCCCGTTTAGTGGTTTCTTTCATTGGTCACCGGAAATTCACGCACTGATTTGTGCACTTGTTGTCATGCTGCTTGTCGTTACTTCGAAAGGCTAGACCTATGAAGACATATTACGATCCAGCCGACCTTGCAAAGTTTGGCAACATTTCACAGCTGCAGCCGGAGCTCGCAGAAAAGTTCTTTGATTGGTATGGAGCAGTTTTTGCTGAGGGCGCCCTTACTCAACGCGAGAAATCGCTCATCGCTCTTGCAGTTGCCCACGCTGTGCAGTGTCCGTATTGCATCGACGCATACACAACAGATAGTCTGCAGAAGGGTTCTACCGAGCAGATGATGATGGAGGCCATCCATGTGGCTGCCGCCATTCGCGGTGGGGCCTCGCTCGTGCACGGAGTGCAGATGATGAACAAGGTCAACGAAGTATCGATGTAATCGAAACGAAATGTCACTAGCAACCACCAGCCTACTTCGTAGGGGTTCTGAACTGGCCAAGGTGAGCTATCAGCGTGGACTGTTGCAGAAGGATCCAGCTGTAGCATCACTGCCGCTCTTCGATGAAAAGCTTGCTCTGCATGGCATCGAAGGGCTAACACCGCTAACTCCATCGATTCTACAGGTGAACCTCGGCAAGATGTGTAATCAGGCCTGCAAGCATTGTCACGTTGATGCCGGACCGGATCGCACCGAGATCATGTCGCGCAAGATCATGCAACAGTGTCTTGAAGCTCTTGATGCAAGCAGCATTAGATCGGTAGATCTTACCGGTGGCGCGCCGGAGATGAATCCAGAGTTCCGCTGGTTTGTCGAACAGCTTTCAGCACGCCGCATCAAGGTGATTGTGCGTTGTAATCTGACGATCATCGTTGCCAATCCGAAGTATCATGATCTGCCGCAGTTCTACGCCGAACATGGCGTGCATGTTGTTTCGAGTCTGCCGTTCTATGACGCAACCTATACGGACCGTCAGCGAGGCGGCGGCGTGTTCGAAGACTCGATAAGGGCGCTCAAAATGCTCAATGATGCAGGATACGGGAAGGAGAACTCGGGGCTTCTCATAGACTTAGTCTACAACCCGGTTGGTGCATTGCTGCCGGGGCCTCAAGCATCGCTTGAGAAGGAGTTTAAGCGCAATCTTGCTGATAAGCACAGCGTTGTCTTCAACAGTCTGCACTGTATCACGAATATGCCGATCTCGAGATTCCTTGAATTCCTGATCAATTCAGGCAACTACGAGCGATACATGCAGACACTAGTCGATGCATTCAACCCCGCTGCAGCAAACGGTGTTATGTGTCGGACCACCATCTCGGTTGGATACGATGGACAGCTCTATGACTGTGATTTCAACCAGATGCTCGAAATGCCGGTTGCATCAGCTGTCAATCATATCGCTCAGTTCAATGAGGCGCAGATTACCATGCGCACGATTGCCACGGATCGTCATTGCTTTGGCTGCACAGCGGGTTCGGGCTCTTCGTGTGGAGGGCAACTGGCATGAGTGCGCTCCATCGATGCGGATGGTGTATGAAGGACGATCTCTACATGCACTATCACGATCATGAATGGGGCGTGCCACTGCATGATGATCAACTCTTGTTCGAGTTCCTCATTCTCGAAACAATGCAGGCAGGATTGAGCTGGCATACGGTTCTCAAGAAGCGGGAGAACTTTCGCGAGGCATTCGCCGGTTTTCAACCAGAGCTGGTAGCACGATTTACTGAAAACGATATTATGCGATGTATGGCAGACCCGGGTATCATTCGCAATCAGCAGAAGATCAGAGCCGCAGTGCTCAATGCCCAGGCCTTTCTTCACGTACAAGAACGTCACGGATCATTCGACAGCTACATCTGGGACTTTGTAGAGGGCAGGCCAATCATCAATGCATTCCGTGAACTAAGCGAGCTGCCGGCCAAGACGGATGTCTCTGATCGTATCAGCAAGGACTTAAAGCAGCGTGGTTTCGGCTTCGTTGGCAGCACGGTTGTTTACGCGCATATGCAGGCCACGGGAATGGTGAATGATCACCTCCTATCGTGTTTCCGATATCATGAGGTGCAGCAATGATCGAAGCGCTACTAGTGCTTGCAGGTATCATCGGGATGGAGGCATTTACAACTGTGTTCCATCGCTACGTGATGCACGGTCCATTATGGCATATCCATCTAACGCATCATACGCCTAGCAAGCATCCACTTGAACTAAACGATGTGTTTGTGCTCTTCTTCACAAGCATAGCGCTTGTGCTTATTGCGTTAGGTCTGCCAGGTGGACCCACAGTCTTTATCGGGATTGGCATTGCTGTGTATGGGATGTCGTACTTCGTAATGCACGACATGGTGATCCATAAGCGGTTTCTGCGTCAGCCCCTTCCCACAAATCGATACCTTCAGGCGGTGTATAAGATGCATATGGCGCATCATAAACATGTTGGCAATGATACAGGAGAAGCCTACGGACTTTTCTTCGTGCCGCCGAAGTACTGGAGCAATCGGTCATGAGTCAGCCGCATGATGCGGTGGTGATCGTAGTTTGCAAAGCACCTGAAAAGGGGCGCGTTAAGACCCGGCTTGCCAAGGACATTGGAGAGGAGCGTGCCTATCATGTGTATTCGATCATGATGGCCAAGCTGTTTGCCAATCTTGCTGCGGGCTCTGGCTATGATGTGTGCGCATGTGTCGACGGCGACATAACCCTTGTCCAGGC
>JBKCLO010000141.1:0-1192 GCA_046300675.1 Ignavibacteria bacterium | reverse complement strand
TCTGCTCTCTTTACGCTCCTACCAACGCCTTATACGCTTCTACGTCCATGAGGCCGTCGAGTTCTGATGGGTCGGAAAGCTTGATCTTGACGAGCCAGCCGTTTCCGTATGGGTCTTTATTCACGGTGTCTGGGGCTGCGTTTACGTCGTTGACTTCGACGAGTTGTCCGCTTACTGGTGCATAGAGATCGGCAACGGTCTTGACAGCCTCGATAGAACCGAACGTGCCGCCCTTAGCGACTGTTGCAGATGCATCCGGGATGTCGATATAGACAACATCGCCAAGTTCGCCTTGTGCGTGATCTGTGACGCCCACGGTTCCAACATCGCCTTCTACGCGAATCCACTCGTGGTCTGATGTATACTTGAGGTCAGCTGGGAAATTCATGGTTAGGCCTTCCAATCGTGTGTGTCGAGATACTTGGTGTCGAATGTTCCTGCGATAAAGTCTTTGTTGTCCATCATTTTACGATGGAATGGGATCGTAGTCTGAATGCCTTCGATCACAAACTCATCGAGCGCTCGACGCATCTTGGCAATTGCACCGTCACGTGTGGGCGCAAAGGTGATGAGCTTGGCCACCATAGAGTCGTAATACGGCGGGATCATGTAGCCCTGATAGATGTGCGAGTCCACACGAACGCCGGGTCCGCCCGGAAAGTTCAATGACTGTATAACGCCCGGCGACGGACGAAAATCATGGTACGGGTCTTCAGCGTTGATACGACACTCGATCGAGTGCATGATCGGGTCGCGCTGCACGAGCGAAAGTTTTTCGCCCGAAGCAACAAGCAGCTGTTCCTTGATCAGATCCACACCTGAAGACTGCTCCGTTACCGGATGCTCCACCTGAATACGTGTGTTCATCTCCATGAAGTAGAAATTGCGGTGCTTGTCAACGAGAAACTCGATCGTTCCGGCACCTACATAGTCAACACTCGCCGCTCCTTTGATCGATGCATCACCCATGGCCTTGCGAAGCTCAGGAGTCATGATCGGAGAGGGGGCTTCTTCGATCAGCTTTTGGTGACGCCGCTGGATGCTGCACTCGCGCTCGTTGAGATGCACTACGTTGCCAAACTTGTCGGCAAAGACCTGGATCTCGATGTGACGTGGCTCTTCGATGAACTTTTCGATGTAGATATCGCCATTGCCAAACGAGGCTTCTGCCTCGCCCCTTGCCGTAGCATAG
>JBKCLO010000140.1:0-2138 GCA_046300675.1 Ignavibacteria bacterium | reverse complement strand
CAGGGTTATCCCCGAGATATAGTACCGAAGCATGGAAGGTGAGTAGAAACCGCCTTTGGCCTTGCCCGCATAAACGTTGCCCAATTTGAACAGTGATTGGTCCTCGGCGCGTGGTGCAATCGTGAGGGTTAGCTCTGAGGCATAGACATTAACGCCCATGAGAATGCCGGCTATGATTAATCTGATGCTGGTCGTCATCTCGGCTCCTCGATACATTGGGGATACGTGCAAATTACAGCCACAATCAAAGCTATCTGCGAACAATCAGCGTTAGGTCCACATTGCCAACCTGGACACGGTATGTTGCAGATGGCAGATCTGCCACAGAAATGGGGCTGCCGGGAACCATGCTGTGAAGTTGCTTTACGAGCCTACCCATTGAATCGTAGATCGTAACGCCACCGTGTTCAAGCGCTTGTGATTGTACCACAAAGGAATCAGCTGTTGGGTTCGGATACAACATTGTATCTGTGGGTTCGCGTTCCTCTATGCCCGTAGGAACAAATACAGTGTAGTTCTGCATCATGCCTTCATCTTCATGCTCCAGGTTGTGGCAGTGAAACAGAAAGAGCCCCGGGTATTCCGAATGCTGAACAGCGACACGAACGGTTTCACTGGGTCCAACAAGGACGGTGTCCTTTAGTCCCTTATCTGTCGGTAGCAAAGCCCCATTCGACCTACTAAGAACACGGAATTGTCTGCCGTGGATATGCATAGGATGAGACATTGCATTTTCCTGATTCTGGAATTGCCATATCTCATAAGTGCCTCCAGTTACCTGGAAGTCTACTCTATCTATGTCGTATGTCTTACCGTTGATAGTTGGCCTCATTCCCATACCCATACCCCTTGACATCGCCAGCGCAAACGTTCGCGTGGTTGTTACTTCTGGAACGGTGGGTAGAGTGCACAGCTTTGCCGGCACCGAATACTGAATGCCCTGCTCACCCGAGCCGATGAAACTCATGATGTCTAGTGCAATTCCCTGCGGGTATAACGGAGACATCATCTCAACTGGTGATGTGTAGGGGGCGCTAATGAGACGTACAATCTCTCCTTGGGCTAGAGTGCTGAAATCCACAAGAATGTCGAGGCGTTCTGCGGGGGCAAGCTGCACGGATGTAACAACAGCTGGCTCTTCAAGCAATCCGCCATCGGTTCCAATGATTGTAAACGGTAGGGCGTTAGAAAACTGCAGCTTATACACCCGGGCATTGGAAGCATTCACAATGCGAAGTCTGTACGCGCCGCGTTTTACCGAATGAGTCGTGTTTGGGGTACCATTAACAAGTATCCGGTTGCCCATCCAACCATTCATCATGTCGTTCATGGTAGGGGAGTATGCAACCTTTCCAGCCGGATCCACGCGAACGTCTTGAATAACAAGTGGAAGCTCATATTCACCAGAGGGTAGGCTTAACTGGCGTTCCTCCTGATCTCTTACAATTACCAGACCCATAAGCCCCATGTATACTTCTCTGGCGGTTGCCATGTGAGAATGGGAGTGGAAGAAATACAGTCCTGCGCGATTGCGCACAGCAAATGCATACTCCTTTGTGCTACCCGCAGAAAACGCATCCTTTGGGTGGCCATCCATGGCAGAGGGCACATCCAGACCGTGCCAGTGAATCGAGATTGGCGACGTGAGTTGGTTTCGTATCGGTATGCTGACGCTTGATCCTTTCTCAAACTCAAATGCAAGGAGTGGTAAGCTGTTGAGCACGATTCTGTCGGTAGTGGTTTCGGGCCAGACGGGAACGTTCTTCTGGGCCACCTCTACATCGCCCCCATTGTAGAGCGTAGGGAAGCGATATGCAGTAGGTGACTCATCAAGCAACAGGGGAATGTTTGCACCAAGCGGCAGACTAGGCGCTAGACCCCAAGCTGTGACGACTGCACTATGAACAAGAAACTGCCGACGAGTGTGTTTCATTTGGGCTCCAAACTCAAGAACTTTCCGACAAAAAACTACGTCAAAAAACCGTAGTATTACGGGCTATGGGAAAGACTATCCAAGGGATTGTTATGCGTTTTATTGGACTCTTATCACTCGTGCTGTCACTTGCCGTGGTTGTGCACGCCCAGGATGGGCGCTTTGACAATGGCAAAACTGACCAGATTCTTACTTCTGTGGAGCG
>JBKCLO010000139.1:0-16774 GCA_046300675.1 Ignavibacteria bacterium | reverse complement strand
CCGTGACGGAACAGTCGATACATACTCGGTTCAAGTGCCAGCAAATGTTGTTTGGGAGTTTCGATTCTCGGCAGACTTGTATGAGCTTCGAGGGGCAACACAGATCGGTTCGTTCGGACAAGACGATGAACGTCCCAATCGTGCCAGTATCCACGTCACGTCTACTACTGAGGTTACCGTCTATGCCGTAATGCGTGATGACAACACCAGCGACGCGTGGCTGGTGCTTCCCACAGACGCTCTATCGTCGGAGTACATTATCTCTACGTATGAGTCTGATGCAAATGGCAACAGCCCGTACCCCAGCCAATTTGTGCTCGTAGCAACAGAAGATTCGACAGATATCATTATCGATCTTAGTGTTGATCGCTCCAGCCGCACGAATGGCTCACGACGAGCAGTAACGCTGAACAAAGGTGAGTCGTATCTGTTGCAGGCCCGAGTCTCGACTGGTAGAATCCACGATGATCTCACGGGTTCTCGGATTTCTTCCAACAAGCCCATCGTTGCAATTGCTGCGCACAGACGAGCCCAGGTCCCTGTGTTAAGTGGAACAGCCAGCCGCGATTGCCTTGTGGAACAAATGCCAGGAACCGACACATGGGGCCGCAGGATCCTTGTACCGCCGATGGTCCCTGCGAGTTCAGATCCACCATTGAATGTAGCCGATGTGCCCGTTTGCAGGATTCTGGCGCAGCGCGATAGCACTGTGGTAAGTGTAAACGGCAGCACTCCCTGGCGGGTAGATGCAGCAAAGCACTGGGATGTTCCACTAGATAGAGCACTCAACATCGAGGCAACACAGCCTGTCTTGGTAACAATCATCGATCGAAGTGCCAACAGGCAGACCAATGGTCAGTTCAAGCCTGGAGATCCATCTCTTATCGTTGTGCCACCGTACGAGCAGTTCCTCGATGAGTATCGGGTCGTGACAATTGAGCCCCGCATTAGTGGCTCAGCATTCTATACCGCACATTACATCACATGCCTTGCGCCTACGGCTTCCATGAACAGCCTACGTGTAAACGGGATTGCACCAACACAAGTAACCCCTATCGCAGGCTCTGCCTTTTCCTATACCACGTACGCGGTCAACGTAGGCAACCATCTTGCCACATGCGATGAGCCATTTGGCATCATTGTCTATGGTTATGGTCCTGCAGAATCATACGGATATACAGGGGGCATGGCATTTCAACGCCTCTTCGAACCATCGTTGCGACTGCGCACACTTGATGCGCGTGGATTTGCAGGTGCAGTCGATACAATTGCAGTTGTTGTCGACAGCATCGATAACGCAGACAATTTGCAGCTGTCAGGTATTCGAGAAGTACGATGCAGTGTCTCGTTTGATGGGGCAATCTTTGTACCAACAAACCAGGACTCGCTAACAATCGATAACATGCGGGTCGTTGCCACCATGCGTCACACATTTGACACGTTGCGGGTTGGCGATACTATTGGAGTTATCCGTGGTATTCACACACTTGGTATGGTAAGTCAGTGCAGTGCAGTCATTGAGAATACGGTCTGGAATGCTCCGTCGGGTTTGCCTATTCCAGTGCGAACGTCCACAATTAACGGCGACGTCGAAACGCTGGGCATCTGTGAAGAAAACACCAATAAACGCCTGTTTGATCCAACGGTGAGGGCGCGTATTCGTGCATTGTTTTATGATGTGTTAGGACGCAACCTGGGCCCGACTCCTGAAAACCTGCCCGCTGGAGTATATTTCGAACGATGATTATCGTTCTTCACAAGCCATATGGCATGCTCTCGCAGTTCACCCACGAGGTAGGTAGTGCTTGGAATACTCTTGCAGATCTGGGCTTACCGCCCGATGTCTATCCGGTTGGTCGTTTAGATGCTGACAGTGAAGGTATGCTGGTTCTAAGCGATGAGAAGGCTCTTGTTTCTTCACTGTTAGAGCCAGTAAACGGGCATTCGCGTAGGTATTGGGCACAAGTTGAACACATGGTTACCGATCAGGCCATCGATGCCCTCCAGAACGGTATTGTTGTTCAAGGGCGGATAACACGACCATGCAAGGTGTCGATCTTAGAGTCTACTCCAGCTATTGAAGATCGCACTCCCCCGATCAGACACCGTGCCACTGTGCCAACATCATGGATCGAGATTGAATTGACGGAGGGACGTAACCGTCAGGTACGGCGCATGACCGCTGCCGTGGGGCATCCTACGTTACGACTTATTCGTGTCGGTATCGGCTGTCTGCGGATTAATGACCTTGGTCTGACCGCCGGCACCTGGACCATCTTGGCCGAGCCTGAGCGCAGATTGCTTCTTCAACATCCGTAGTGAACGTCCGATAGATAATCCAAAGCCCGTAACCATCGCGATCACCCCTATCCACACAAGCGAGATAAGGGGCTTTACAGAAAACTCAACGGTAAACTCCTCGCGCGCAAATGGACGTGGCTTTGAGGAATCGTAGAAGGCGAATGTCCCCTTCGATTTAGACGGATCATCGTTGTTACGGTCAATATTGATCAGGCCAACGGTTGTTGTTGTACCTGGTATCGGAGTCCACTCAGGGTCGAATGCCGGACCGTTTGCACCAGTGCTAATACGTGTGCGTGCCTTCAAATGAAGCGTATCGCCATTGGGTCTTGTGGCAACAATCTTGGCCGACATCTGCATTCTGCCATCGGCTGTCTGCCCTTCTTCCATGGGCATCGTAAAGCCGTCTAACGACAGAGACAATGTTTCATCGATGGGCACACGAATGCTGTTGCCCTTTTGAATTGTTGTCTCATGAAAGACATCTTCTCTACCTATGTTCTTTGGAGATACGTAAAGGTCATCCATCAGCCCCCAACGTATACCAGGCTCGAGAAATGGTGACTGTCTTTGGTTAAAGTCACTCCAATAAAGAACCGGGGCAACCGTGCGCTTTTCGCCATCATGCAGAATGCGAATGAAGTAGCGATACTTTTCTCGGTCAACAAACTCCTTTTCAACCTGCTCTTTACCCAGATAGGTAAGCGTATAAGAACCCACCGCTACAGGCTTGCCGTGAACCAGGACAGCATGGTAGGTTTCCGAATACATTGAGGTTGTAATGACTCCCAACATCAACAGTGCAATACCGACGTGAGAGACATATGCTCCCATCAGGGCAGGGCCAGCTTTGAGCATCTTTAGGCCGTCGCCAATATTCACAGCTAACGAAAACCAGGCTGCAAAACCAAGCGTAAGTGGCCATAACTCATGAATTCCGAAAAATGCCAGTGCTGCCGTTCCACCGAGCGCAACACAGGATGAGATAACAACCTTCCGCACAAAAACACTACGCGTGGATGCACGCCATTGCATCATGAGCGAAACACCATTGGCGATCAGGATAGCAGGTACAATCAACTGATGGACTTTGTTGTAAAAGTCCGTTGCTACGGCAACCTTTGGTAATCCGATGATCTCCATGATAACAGGCCATGAGGTTCCAACTGTTACGAAGATGGCACTGGCCATAACAAGTGCCGATCCAATGGAGAGCATGAACTCTCGTGTGTTCGGGGCGAACTCCTCGCGCCGCACGTCCATATTCTTGCGTCGCACGATGACCAACGTAACACCGATCACGATAAATGTGAGCATGAACAGCAAGAGAATCCAAAACGCGAAACGTCCTGGATCAACGAACGAGTGCACAGACGTATCCCCAAGCACCCCGCTTCTTGTCAGAAATGTCGAGTACAGAATCAGAACGAAGCTCAACACAGCAAGCACCATGTTGGTCTTTACAAGTCCACGCGTGCGCTTCTGCACGAGCATCGTGTGAACAAGCGCTACAACGACAAGCCATGGTATCAGTGAAGAGTTTTCTACCGGATCCCACCCCCAGAAGCCACCCCAGCCTAGTGTCTCGTATGCCCAAAAGCCCCCTAACATGATACCGAAGCCAAGCACACCCGTGGCGAAAAGCGTCCACGGAAGCGAAATATCGATCCATCTATGATACTCTTTACGAACAAGACCTGCCATGGCAAAGGCAAAACTTACCGACATCGAAGCAAAGCCCATGAACAGTATCGGAGGATGAATGGTGATCCATGCATTATGAAGCAACGGGTTTAACCCCTTGCCATTTGCAGGCACATCATCTATGGTGATCCCTTGCGCAGCAAAGGATTCGAAATAGTATGCAAATGGATTCTTGGCTACCAACAGCAGCGTCAAAAAGCTCAGAATCAGAGAATAGAACAGCATAACCGGCGCCTCGTATCCGTGACGCTTTGCATATGGCTGTAAGATGACGCCGATAAGAGCAACGAACATCGTCCACAACAGGAAACTACCCTCTTGACCCGAATAGAAGCAGGCTACCAGCAGATGAAGTGGTAGTTCTGTCGATGAGTAATTCCAAACGTAGGTGTAGTGGAATTGATGCGTAACAATAAGAGTAACCAGACCAATGGCCGAGGCTACAAGTCCGGCGGTAAGTATGCGAAACAACCAACGCGAGGTACGAATCCGTACATCCCCTGAATCAGCATTGATTGATAGACCGTACAGCACTGTACTTGCCATTGCAAGACCGAACAGCACGTGGATGCCAAGCTGACCTATCATTGATCGAACCGTTGTGTTGCGTGAAAATATGGCATCGAACCGTCGTGAACGTGGCCCAACAACCGCATCCGTTGTCCAGCTGCGAAGGCTGTTGCCGGCTTACTACCCGTGAACTCTACCTTGAACGTACGACCCGTTGCATCTGTGCATTGAAGATCGTGATCAGAATCAACGGATTCTATGGCAACATTGATGACAACCTTCGGCGCTTGTTCTGATTCTGATGATGATGTAGCTTTCACGATGGCCTGGTTGAACGTTACCTCTTCAGGCTGTCCGTACTGGCTGGCATACCAAAATGCCATTGGTACACCAATGATCGTTGCTACAATGACTATGCGTCGAATCATGAAGCCTGAGCCCCCTTCGGGTGCTGGTCTGCGGGTTGCCCTTCATACTTGGACGGACATTTCGTGAGCACCATCGAAGCTTTAAATGTACCGTTCTCCATGTGCCCCTTGGCCACAACACTAATGGCTATCTCGAAGTTGTTTGGCTTTGCTCCAGAAAGCTCTACCGGCACCGATTTGCCATTATCGTCTTTGAGAGTAAACCGAAAGATATTACTGGACGGATCATAAGACGAACCATCTTCCTTGACCCATGTTCCAACGATCTGTACAGTCTTTCCGAGCTGTTCTGCTCTACTGATGTTCGTGTACTCAATAGAACTTGAGCCCAGCGCCGAGAAGCCAACGTAGGCAAGAACCGCAATCGCAGCGCCGCCGATGATCAACTTCTTCGTAGATCTCGTCATGCTGGCCCCTTACTTTGATTCGATATTATGTAATCGTGCATCTATGCGCTGCACATACAACGCAATGCCTGCCCAGATGATCAACGCTGTGGTTAGCACAACGTACATGGGATAGTCGGTAAGCAGCTGCATCATGATCGTGATTCCTTGAGAGCATGTCGACGTACAAGACGCGTTGTTCGTATGTGAAGGTTCATAAGCCAGAAGTACACAAGCGTAAACGCGAACAGAGATAGACCGAACACAATCTGTTTCGTTAGATTGATGTCGGACGATTTTGGACTGAGAAGCGGACCAGCATTGGTGTCATCGGCACTTCCCGGATGCAAGCCTGGAACGAGTCTTGGTAGAATGAACATCAAAAACGGGGCTGTCAAAAAAGCAATCACCGAGTAAACTGCTGAAAGCCTTGCCTTGCGTTCTGGGTCCTCGATTGCAGAGCGCAAAAGAAAGTACGACGCATAGATGAGCAACAGAATAAAGATCGACGACTCGCGTGGATCCCAATTCCAGAAGGTTCCCCAGTTAAACTTGGCCCACACGGAACCTGTAACCGTAGCAAGAATTGTGAAGAGCGTGCCAACAGATGCGGCCGATGCTGAGACATCATCCATTTCAATGTCACGTTTGCTCATATAGCGTATGGCGAACACCATGGAAATCAGATACGCTATGATAGCAACCCACGACATCGGTACGTGAAAAAAGATAATCCGGGCTCGTTCTTCCAGTCCAATAATGTATGGTAGAGTGATAACAGGTGCAACTTCGTGCACACTGACAACATCTACGATTGCGTCGCTTGACGATCGTTTGAGGCCGAGAACGACGTCAACATTTGTCGGCACTTTTGCCACGATATCTTCCGTGGCTGCAGAAACCGCAACAACGATGCTGCTTGAGCGTGCATCCTGTAAGGACGTGCGACCTTCCTGCAGACGAACTAGTGCAGGTACGATCTTCGTGCTGTCGATTCGACTCTGAGTAACTACGTCTCGCATGTTGCCAGCGATCGGCGGCATGAGTGCCAGAACGACCGTAACTGTAACGGCAAGTACGGCTAGCGCCCGCCACCATAGAGGTTTCTGCTGCCACGGTGCGTGACGAGGCATAAAGCCCAATGCTACTCCGAGTAGCACACCGCCAAGCATGAGAACGTATTTCATGGATGCGAAGTTACGAACTTCACGCCGCGCGCGTGGAGTTCTGGAACATGGTTGTTTCCTATCACAGTGTCCATAACGACGCCCTTGACAAGAACAGTTCCCTCGGATATGACAGGAATTCCGATGCCGTTAATCGTAAAACGCGTCGTGATCTCACTTCTGTCATCGACCAACGCAAACCAGCACCCCTCGTCCTTGCACACTTCCTTGATTGACCCAATCACAACAATGGTCCGCCCCCTATTGGAGACTTCCCTTGCCTGACTTACCGACAAGGCCTGGCCTGATGGTTCTACCGGTTCCCCGAACTCGGTTGTGCGGGCGCACCCGAGGAGAACAGCGATAGAAAACACTGCGGACACGAATTGGATGACAAGGTGATTCATGTGACCTCAAAAATAACGCCGCTTCACCATGAATGGGAGCGGCGTACAAGAGCCAATGACCGGACTTGAACCGGTGACCTGCTCATTACGAATGAGCTGCTCTACCAGCTGAGCTACATTGGCCTAGGGATGCAAAGATAGGCACCTGGTGTAATTGGCACAAGGGCCATAGAAAGGGCTCAGGCTGGTGAGACAAGTTCACGGATCGTCTCTACATACTTTCGCACGTAATCATCGACACTCTTCCGGCGGTATTGCATGATGAACCTCGGATGCTCTAGATACAATACCTTCGAAAAGCCGCACTGTGCCTTCACGTGTTGCTCCATGTAATGCTTAAGCTTCCCTGTTCCGAGAACGACTGTAACATCAGACCGTAGCCCGAAGGAGATCTGCTTCTTTGTCCATCGTTGGATCTGCGGCGTCAGTGCATCCATCAGGTCTGCATCGTCATAAAAATTGAGATTGGTTGTGCCTCGCACAAAGCCCAAAGGAGATAACGCAGACATGTATACGTCCCGGTAGAACGAGGATGGTCCGCCGTAGGCATCGATAACGCGGTAGACGAACTCAGCAGATATCTCCCGACGTCCATCGATCGTCGAATCAATGCCAAGGTCATTACGCAGTGCGTAGGGATCTGTAAACGACAATCCTGTGAGGCCTGCTCCAAACCTTCCGGGATTGATGCCCCATACGGCTATCCTCTGAGGTGCATCAGTATAGAAGGTGGCGCACATTTCTCGAACAACACGCCGTACTTCCCTGTCGCTATATGGTTGCAACACCTCTATCCCGTTGGGCAAGGGGCTTGCTATATGCAACCCTAACAGGAACGTTTCAACGCTCTTACCAAAGTCACGAGAGCTCGTAGACATCATGTGCCTTCGCACTGACATATGCAAGGAAGTCATGCTCTGTCAGGGCTCGACCGCAGACACGCTGCACTATCTCCGCCGGCGTCTCTGAACGTCCAGCTGCGTGAATATTGGTGCGAAGCCACGCAAGAATGTTCGCAAACTCGCCTCTCTGTATCTGTTGCTTCACATCAGGAATCTGCTCCTGCATAACATTCCATTCCATAGCGGCGTATAGCTTACCTAGCGTATAGCTTGGGAAGTAACCGATACCGCCGAACGACCAGTGCACATCCTGAAGGCAGCCTTCGGCATCATTCGGAGGAATAACACCCAATGACGTCTGCATCTTGTTATTCCAAATGTGCGGAATGTCGCAGACCTCTATCACACCACCTATGAGGTCGCGCTCAATCTCAAACCGCAAGATGATGTGCAGGTTATACGTTAACTCATCACTTTCTACGCGATTGAGAGACGGCTGCATCTTGTTAATCGCTCGATAGAAGTCACGGGGTGATAGTCCGGCTACTTGATCGGGAAACGTCTGCTGCAGACGTGGGAATGCCCAATTCCAGAACTCTTCGCTTCTGGCGATGACATTTTCCCAAAACAGAGACTGGGATTCATGAATACCCATGCTTGCCCCTTGACCAGCAGGTGTGCGCTCAAAGGTCTCACCAATGCCCTGCTCATACATACCATGTCCAGCTTCATGCACCAGTCCAAAGAGGCAGGAACGCAGGTCGTTTTCGCGAATACGCGTGGTTAGGCGGACGTCGTGCTTGCCAAAATTTGTGCAGAACGGGTGCGCAGAAAGATCAACACGCCCTGTTTCGAAGTCAAATCCAAGCTTTGCAATGATCTCCCTAGCCATCTCAAGCTGTGCATCTCCATTGTAGCTCTTGTAGAGCACCGCATCAGAAACGGCGTCCTGAGTTGACTCAATCTTTGACAGCAAATCCACCGTACCCTGACGCAGTCTTTCAAAGACTGGCGTTATGGCCTCAACTGTCAAGCCTGGTTCATACTGATCGAGCAGGTTGTCATACGGGTGGGCCGCATCACCGAGAAGAGAAGCCTCTCTACGCTTGAGTTCAACGGTCTTTTCAAGAAGGGGCTGGAAGATCGAGAAATCCGATGCCGCTCGTGCGCGCTTCCATGCATCCTGCGCCATGGCTGCTGTATGCGACATTTCTTCAACAAGCTCAACAGGAAGCTTGGTGGCCATCTCATGATCACGGATGAATGTCTTGACAATGCGACGTTGATCATCCGATAGTGCATCTAGCTGGTTGCCAATCTCTCGAACGAGTGCCTTTGTTTCGTCACATGTTACGTGATGATGGATCAACGAGGAGATCGTTGAAAGCTGATTGGCTCTGCCCGATACCGAGCCGTCCGGCATGTAGGTTTCTTGATCCCAGCCAAGAATTGCTCCGGCCGCACCTAGGTCTGCTACCGTGTTCATTACACGCAGCAATCTATCGTATGTATTCATGAGAAGTACCGTACTGTTGTTAGATAACAAGCAATGCGTCGCCGTAGGCAAACAGCCTGTAGCCACTCTTCATGGCCCGCTTGTATGCCTTGAACATCGGATCTTTACCGCCTGCATAGGCAGTAGCCACCAGAAGTGATGGCGAAGCAGGCTGGTGGAAGTTTGTGATGAAGCGATTAGCGATCTTGAACTCGTATGGCGGGTGGATGAACTTATCTGTCCAACCCTTGTTAGGCTTCACAATACCGCTCGTCAAGACGCTTGACTCAAGTGCGCGAACCACGCTGCATCCAACAGCATAGACGTTGCGCTTTGACTTCAGAGCCTTGTTAATGACGTCTGCAGAGTCTTTGGTGATCTCAAAATACTCGCTGTACATGCGGTGCTTGGTTAGATCTTCCACCTCGATTGTTTCGAAGATCCCCTGCCCAATGTTCAACTGCACAGTAGCGATCTTCACACCCTTTTTCTCTGCGGCTTTGAGCAGCTTCTCAGAAAAGTGCAATCCAGCAGTTGGTGGTGCAATTGATCCAACCTTCTGCGGGTTGGCAAAGACACATTGATAGTCCAACTTGTCCTGTTCTGTAGGCTCGCGTTTGATGTACTCAGGAATAGGCATCTGGCCAATGGTCTCGATAACCTCGTGAAGGTCTCCATCGTAGGAAAACCTCACTGTCCGGCCGCGCGAGGTGGTGTTATCGATGATCTCGCAGTAGAACTTGTTGTTGTCGAAGTAAATCTTGTTCCCAATGCGCACCTTGCGAGCAGGCTCGACCAACACATCCCAGATTCGCTCCTGAGCCTTGAGTTCACGAAGCAACATAACTTCGATCTTGGCGTTTGTCTTTTCCTTCTTGCCAAAAAGGCGGGCCGGGAAAACCTTGGTGTCGTTGACAACGATAACGTCGCCAGCCTTCATATAGGTTAGGATGTCCTTAAACTGCTTGTCCTGAATCTCTCCAGTCTCACGGTTCAGGACCATCATCTTGGCACTATCCCGCGGACTTGCAGGTTGCTTTGCTACAGAGTTCTTCGGAACCGAAAACTTGAATTCGGACAGCTTCATGGCCTTGGGCCTTCACAGTAATAAGGAAAGGCTGCAAAGATACGGCGATTTTGAGGCCATGTCCAGTATATACGATATGCGCCTTACCTGTTATCCACAATATGATACACATGCTCCATCTGTATGACAGCTACAATAAGCAGCATAATCAACAACCTCTTAGGTCTATGTGCTAACATCATCTGGCGTTCCTCTTTTGAAGTTATCCACACAATCGCTTGGGCAGCCAGTGGAAAAAGTACAGGAAGGACTACGGTGTGGTATTTGGCAACAGAAAATGCTAAAAGGTATGGAGCTATAGAAGCTGCAAGGAATATATACGTCAACGTGTTACGTGTATCTAATCCAGTTCGGACATAATACAAAAGGCTCAAAAGCAATACGAAAATGAAACCACCACCTTCAAGAAGCAGCAGGACTCCGGTCTGCGTGATACCCAGACCATAGGCATTCTGTAGCTCGCGAGAAGCTGTATAGTCCATTCCCCAAAATCCGCGAAAACGGTTCGAAACTCTGTAAAGGAACTGGAGTGGATGGTCTACTATGTATTCTATGGCCTCAGAGCGCATCTGTTGACGTTCTGAGAACGTAGCATTTGCGGGCTGCTGATGCGGGAGAAACGCCGAGAGGTATGCACGTGCATCGACATCAATCTTATCAAAGGTCCGCTGTCCAAAGTGGCCAGTTTTATAATTGGGTGTGTATGGATTGTTCCCTACCAACAGATTCCACTCGTTGTTTGTCGACACAGAATAGCCCTGGCCCTGGCTCGCATTGTGATTCATCACCGGGAGCAGGAACATGGCATGCACGACAACAAGCAGTGTCCCAGAACTGACGCCCCTCGCCACGGAGATATGGTGTTTCCATGCCGCCCAGATCAGCAAAAGCATAACGGTACTACTCACGGCAAGAGTCGCTGGCCGCACGAGTACAGCAAATGCTAGCAATGCAGCCGCCGCCGTCCACAACGTAAGGGATCCTTTGCGGTAGGACAGAATCCCAAGGCATATCGACGAAGCCAAAAGAGCAGCTGTAAGGGGCTGCGACGAGATCGTCCCCGTGGCCAGCAACCCATGCGGGAGCATTGCCGCAAACAGTGTGGCAATCCATGCTGTCTTCTTACTGTCGCACATTAGCCACGCCAGCCATGCGCAGGCAATGGAAAAGGCAATCCAAAATATGGTAGCAACGAGGTGATCCGTCGTTAGGGAGTCACCAAACACGGCATACAATGGAACTGCAGCCAGTGCGGTGCCGGGAGGAAAGAAAAAATATGACTGTCTACCGTCTAGTATGTTCAATGCCTGAGCGCGATAGGATGGACCATCTTCTGTCTGCGGCATCTCTGCGAAGATTACAAACGCCAACAGCCCGTGGAACATTGCCCCCACAAGCAGCGTTACCATAACGCGTCTAAGCCAGATGTTGCTATCCATCCTGCGAATATCGCACCATATTGTTACGTTCGCACGATGTCAACTGAACTCATCCCCTCGGAATACCCACCTTTCTCAATTGTAACGAAGTATCAGCCTTCGGGTGACCAACCCAAGGCTATTGCCGAGTTGGTAGAGGGTTTGTACGACGGAAGGAAGTTCCAAACACTTCTCGGCGTTACGGGCTCAGGTAAAACGTTCACGATGTCGAACGTCATCCAGGAAACACAGCGACCAACGCTGATCATTTCGCCGAACAAAACTCTTGCAGCACAGCTATATGGCGAGTTCAAGACATTCTTCCCGAACAATGCTGTAGAGTTCTTCATTTCCTATTACGATTACTATCAGCCTGAAGCCTACGTTCCGACAACTGATGTATACATCGAGAAGGATTTCTCCGTCAATGATGAGATCGACCGTCTGCGTCTGCGTGCCACTAGTGCACTCGTAGAGGGACGTCGGGATGTTATCGTGATAGCATCTGTTTCATGCATCTATGGTATTGGTGCTAAAGCTGATTTCAAAGATCAATTGCTCCTGCTGAAGGTCGGCATGGAGGTGTCGCGGCAGAAGCTGCTCTATCGACTAAGCGATATTCATTACTCTCGTAACGACTTCGAATTCACCCGCGGTACGTTTCGTGTGCGTGGTGACATCGTAGATATCATCCCTGCCGACGAGGATACTCGGGCCATTAGAGTAGAGCTTTTCGACGATGTGATCGATGCTATTTCATGGATAGATCGTCGAGATGGAAGAACCTTGGACAAGGTCGACAAAGTGCTACTCTATCCGGCACGTTTGTTTGTTACCTCACAATCCAATCTTGCTCGCGCAATGGTTGATATCAAAGAGGAGCTCATTTCGCGATTAAAAGAACTGCGCGAGAACGACATGCTGCTCGAGGCCCAACGACTTGAGCAGCGCACACTCTATGATCTAGAAATGATGAAGGAAGTTGGATACTGCTCAGGCATTGAAAACTATTCAATGCACCTTTCTGGTCGGAAGCCCGGAGACAAGCCCCATTGCTTGCTTGACTACTTTCCCGAAGACTTCCTTCTTGTTCTTGATGAAAGCCACGTTACACTGCCGCAGCTGCGTGCCATGTATAATGGCGACAGACAGCGGAAGATGACGCTTGTTGAGCATGGGTTTCGTTTGCCGAGCGCCTTGGAAAACAGACCACTAAAGTTCGAGGAGTTCGAGGGGCACATACATCAGGCCATCTACGTTAGTGCTACGCCTGGAGACTATGAACTCGAACAATGCATGGGAGTTGTTGTCGAACAGGTAATCCGCCCAACGGGGCTTCTCGATCCACGCATTGAGGTTCGCCCCGTCAAGAATCAGATCGATGATCTGCTTGAAGAGATTCGAATCCGCGTTGTAAAGAAAGAGCGGGTGCTGGTAACTACTCTTACTAAGCGCATGGCAGAAGACCTTACAGATTACCTCCACAATCTCTCGATCAGTGTTGCCTACATCCACAGTGACGTCGACTCACTTGAACGTGTTGAGATCATCAGGAATCTGCGACTCGGCAATTTTGATGTGTTGGTGGGCGTTAACCTGCTGCGCGAAGGGTTGGATCTACCTGAAGTGTCATTGGTTGCCATACTCGATGCCGACAAAGAGGGATTCCTGCGAAGCGAGCGGTCGCTAATGCAGACCGCAGGTCGCACGGCTCGAAACGTAGACGGACTCGTGATATTCTATGCAGATAACATCACGCGTTCTATGCGCGCTGTTATGGACGAAACAAATAGACGCCGCGTGCTCCAACAGCAATACAATATCGAACATGGCATTGAGCCGCGCACGGTGTATAAGTCTCTCGAAGAAATTCTTGAATCGACCTCTGTTGCAGACATTCAGGCATCACGCACGCAAAAACGATCCGATAGCGAACGAGCAAAACTCAAAAAGGCAGCCGAACCAATAGCTAAGTACCTCACTCCAGAGCAGAGGAATGAGATGGTCGAGCAGATGTTTGTTGAGATGAAGGAGGCCGCCCGGGCGCTAGATTTTGAACGTGCGGCTGAGTTACGCGACGAGATAGAGAGACTAAAGGCGCTATGAAACTCTGTCGTATAGGCTGATGAGTTTTTCGGTAGCCACATTCCACGAATGTCTCTGATTGACCCATGCATGGGCATTGTTGCCAATGGTGTTGCGCAGTGAGTCGTTGTCGAGAAGCAGCAAGCAGGCTTCGGCAAATTCCTCGAGTTTGTCTGCAATCATGCAATGCACTCCGTGCTGAACATCGAGTCCACTAGCCCCAAGTGTCGTGGTGACGACCGCTTTTGCCATACCAAATGCCTCGAGAAGCTTGATTCTTACCCCACTGCCGCTAAACAAGGGGGCTATCACGACTTGCCGATCGGCGAGAAACTCTGAAGACGACGCGACCTCGCCCAGACAGCAAATGTTCTCTGTGGAAGCAAGCGAACGCATAAAACTCTCGGAACTGCGTCCGGCTATAACGAACCGTATGTCCGGTTCACGAGATCTCATGATCGGCATTACGTTGTTAATGAACCAAAGTAAACCAACCTTGTTAGGTTCCCAGTCAAGACTGCCGATAAAACCAATCGTTGGCTCGTAATCTCTTGATTCGTTTACAGTGAAGCATCGCACACCTGGCTCTATGGCACTAACGAAAGCTTCCGTGCCTAACTGACTGTACCACAACGCATCTGTGTCGCTGATGCATGCAATTGCATCGACCATACATGAAACACCGCGCTCATAGCGTTCTGTCTGATCTGCCAAACGCTTGTGTATCAAGCGACGTGCAAAACCGATATGCGATTCGCTCGCCAGGGTCTGCTGTATCCGCCATTCCACATTATGGCTGCGGTAAACAACGGAACAGGGAGCGATTGCACGCAATGCAAGTCCGTAGTACACCGTAAAGAGTGTCTCGCAATGAATGACATCATATGGACCGTTGGCCTGGACAAAATCGAGAAGCTCAAAGAGCGCGTTATCGTCGATGAACCGGCTTACCCAATATGATGAATGCAATGTTGTATTGTCGACACTGTAACGCTGATGACGAACCAACTTGGAAGCTAGCTTTAAAGCACGAACGGATGTATCGATCTCAACTGTAGCGTACTTTCTGCAATACGACGCGAGCACATCGGGATCGCGATGGCTCTTTCGCGGGTTCAATGCAAAGACATCGACAGCATAGCCGTCTGCAGCCATCGCTATGAGTGTGTCAGACATGACCACTTCGGCTCCATCTCGGGCTGGAAATGGAATTCGTGGCAGGATGATGAGTACCCGTCGTTGCATATGATTTCAAGATACAATATCTGCCTGCAGATTCCGTATTGCCCCTTTTTTGGCGTAATTTGTCTGGCATTTGTATCTCTGAGAACACGTCATGACGGAACAATTTCCGACCGCAGAAATCATCCGCTATCTGTTGCGTTTTAAATGGACTGTACTTGCCCTATGTGCTGCAACAACAATAGGCGTCTATGTCTATTCGCTTACTATGCCGCAGTATTTCAAGTCTACCATTAACTGCGTGCCCCCTTCAGCTGATGAGTCTGGTCTTGCAGGTGCATTAGGAGGCATATCCTCTACCCTCAAGGACATAGGCCTATCCAAACTGGGCGGTAAATCTGGTGAGAGCTTCGAGTTTATCTCCCTACTGTTTTCGCGTACAATTCGAGATTCGATGATACATCGATTCAAATTGATCGATGAGTACGGTATGCGCGGCGAGATCATGGACGACGTTCGCTCGGAATTAGACGATAATCTGGAAGTGATGCTGCACGAGGAAGGCAATTACGAGATAACCATCTGGAGTCAGAACCCTCAGAAATCCGTAGAGATGTGCAATACGTTTGTCTCGTATGCCAACGAGATAGCGAATCGCGTGCAGCGCATGGAGGCAGAAAAGTCTGTCCGTTACATGGAGCGACGTCTGGCGATGATGGATTCGATACTATCGTCCATCACGGACTCTTTGGACTATTTTTCACGTACATATCGTCTGTTTTCTCCAATTGATCAGGCGAAGGCATCTGCCGAGGCACTTGCCAATGTCAAGTCTGAACTGCTTAAGCAAGAAATGGTTCTTGGCCTGTTGAAGGAGAACTATGGGGATGCCGACCCACAAGTACGTGCGGCTCAGGGACTGGTCAAAGAACTGCAGGGTCAATATGAGCGTGCACAAACCCAGCCTGGTTTTGCGGGTAACTTTGCCTTGACTGATGCAGCAGGTGTAGGAGCAACATACATGAGATTGTTTGCTGAGTATGAAGCCTACTCAAAGCTCAAAGCCTTTCTCCTTCCATCACTGGAACAGGCCCGCTTGGATGTGAACAAGACCTCGCCAGCACTTCTAGTTGTAGATAAGCCGGAGCCTGCAGAAAAGCGCGATAAACCCAAGCGTATGCTCCTGGCAGCTGGCAGTGGATTTGGTATAGGCATCATCAGCATATTGATTCTCCTCATCATTCGTGGCTGGCGCACAATGATGGACAGTACAACCATAGCAGAGTGAACATTCATCTCGATTGGTCCTGGCTCTTCCCAGCCATATGTCTTGGCCTGGTGTTGCTTGCCATGATGGTGCGTTATCCCAAGATTTGGCTCGGTGTTCTGATTCTTGCGCTGCCTCTCTACCTTGCCGATACGGGCAAAGGTGTTTCGGTTACTGAGTCGATCTCCGGTGGCATCTATACGGTGTCACTCCTTTTCTGGCTCATTTGGCATGTTGGGTCCCGCAAACAATCGCTTATACGAAGCTGGCCGGACTTTCTACTTGTGATGTTTGTATGCCTGGCTGCATGCAATGTTGTTCTGGCAAAGTTTAACGGCACGGCACTCTTTGGCTGGGCCGTAGACTGGTCGTTTTTTCTGCTTTTGGTGTACTATTTACCCGTACGGGAGGGGTTTGGCGATTAGGTGTGGGGCGTTTAGCATTTTATCTATCTGTGCGGCGCATATTAGGTGCTCATGGCTACGTATTCCGGCTT
>JBKCLO010000138.1:0-6581 GCA_046300675.1 Ignavibacteria bacterium | reverse complement strand
TTGGCTTCTTTGCCCATGTCGATTGCACGCAGAGCTTGCTCTTCTGCAATGTCGTACTGACCCGTCTTGTAGAGCAGTGCGGCATAGGTGTCGACAAACGCCCACTGACTTGACTCGAGATTTTTCGTTGTGCGCTTCATCGCATCTGCTGCTTTAACAAGCGATGGATTGTCTTCGCACTTCTCGTACATGTTCCAGGCGAACTCGTTGATGCTTGCAGCTGATGCTTCGGCTGCCTGCGACATCTTATCGACAGCATCACCAAGCTGCTTCCAGTCGCCTGTGCGGCTGTAATACATGGCTTGCAGACGATCGCGCATGGACTCTGCTTCTGCAGGAACTGTCTTCGTAAAAAGATCTGATGCCTTTTCGAGAAGCGACTTGTCTTTCTTCTCGACTGCCGAGTTGAACACTGTCTGAGCATGCTTTTGCACGATCTGGTTGAATTCATTACCATACAATGCACGATATTCAGACTCATGCTCCATGATCCATGCCTGCTGTGCTTCTGAAAGCGGATAGCGTGTGATGACGCACCACGAAACCTCGCTGTACTTGTCCTGCTGCTCATCAAACCATGCTTGCACAGTCTTCGCATCTGCGATCTTCTTGTTCTTACCCTTGAGGAATGCACCGCGATGCCATTCAGGGTAGTTAAGCTTGAGCTGCGAACTAATGCCCGTTGCAGTCTGGGCCTTTGATGGATCTGTCATCATCTCAAGAGTCTTGAGCCATTCCTTTGGCTCTTGGTAGCCCATCACTGTATAGGTGGGCGACCCATCAACGGCAAACACCTTGAACGTTGGATACGCACTGATGCGATACTTCATCGCAACATCTATTCCCTCGCCCGTTTCCATCTCCATTTTTACATTCACAAAGTTTGCATTCATGAATGCAGCTACCTTCTCATCGGAGAAGGTTTCTTTGTCCATTACCTTACACCAACCACACCAGTCGGTGTAGGCATCAAGAAAGATTGGCTTGTTGGCCTGCTTCGCAAGCTCGAGGGCCTCGTTCCAAGTTGTGATGGTGGTGAATTTCACACCATCGGCATATACAACAACAGCACTCATGAAGAGTGCTGTCAGTAGTGTTGCGAGTTGGGCTTGCTTCATGATCATTCTTCCATGACTTCTTTTTCTTTGACACCGAGGATGTTATCGAGATCCTTCACATACTTATCAGTGTGCTTCTGGATGTCGTCTTCTCCCCGCTTGCGGTCGTCTTCGCTAAAGTGCTCGGTCTTCTCGGCCTTCTTGAGATCCTCGTTTGCGTCGCGGCGGACATTACGCACGGCAAGCTTTCCTTCTTCGACGATCTTCTTGCACTGCTTCACGATGTCTTTACGGCGTTCTTCGGTAAGGGGCGGAACAGATATGCGAATAATCTGTCCGTCGTTCTGCGGCGTTACCCCAAGGTTCGCAGCAAGGATGGCCTTCTCTGTCGGACCCAGCACCGTGCGGTCCCAAGGTTGGATTACGATCGTACGTGCATCAGGAACAGAGATGCTGCCTACCTGACCGATAGGGGTTGGCTCTCCGTAGTACTCGACCTTCACAGAATCGAGCATCGATGCCGAGGCGCGTCCGGTACGGACTTTTGCGAGCTGGTTCTGCACGTGTTCCACGGCCTTGGCCATGCTTTGTGCTGCTGAGTCGACGATATCTTTGACTGGCATGTTAGATGTCCTTTACAACTGTGGCCACCGGCTCGCCAAGCATGAGCCTGCGTAGGTTGCCACGTTCGTTCATGTTAAAGACCAGTATTGGCTTATTGTTCTCAGAGGCCATAGTTATGGCCGTCATGTCCATCACACGAAGGTTGCGCTCGAGTGTCTCCTTGTACGAAATCGTATCAAAGCGAACAGCATCGGCATGCTTTTCAGGGTCTTTATCGTAGACACCATCCACACGCGTACCCTTGATCACAACATCTGCTTCGATCTCGACGGCACGAAGCACTGCAGCAGTATCAGTTGTGAAGTATGGATTTCCGGTGCCTGCCCCAAAAACGACAACGCGCCCCTTTTCCAGGTGGCGCATTGCACGACGTCGAATAAAACCTTCGGCGATCTGTTCCATGCGAATCGCGCTAAGCAACCGCGTAGGAACACCTAATGATTCGAGAGCATTTTGAAACGCAAGGCAGTTGATCACCGTTGCCAGCATGCCCATGTGGTCTCCGGAAACCTTATCGATTCCCATCTCCTCTGCCTGCATGCCCCGGTAGATATTGCCACCACCAAACACGATGCCGATCTCGATACCGAGATCGTAGGCTTCTTTGACATCTTCGGCAAACGATCGAAGTGCAGCAGCATCGATACCGAAGTTCTGCTTGCCCATCAGCGATTCCCCGCTGAGTTTGAGTAGGATTCGCTTGTACACCGGTGTCATGTCCACCTCTCGATGGTTGGAAGAGATTAGAGCTTATCGCCCAGGTTGTAACGTACGAAGGACAGGACCTTCACGTCGCCCCCTGCAATCTTACCAATCTCTGCAACAACATCGGACACCTTCTTGCTTGGTTCCTTGACGAATACCTGCTCGATGAGCACGTTCTCTTCGTAGAACTTACCAAGCTTGCCTTGCGCGATGCGCTCGGCGATGTCTTCCTTCTTGCCTTCTGCGATAGCAGCCTGCTTGTAGATCTCAAGCTCTTTGGCCAGCGTGTCGTTGTCCACCTGTGAGCGGTCAACAAATGATGGCTGCATAGCTGCGATCTGCATTGCTACGTCACGAAGAAGGGGCTTGGTAGCATCGTTTACTTGTGCGCCTTCAACTTCAAGCAGCACGGCCAGACGTGATCCAGCGTGGATGTAGTCGGCAATTGCACCGGCAGTGTGAATGCGCTTGTAGCGGCGTAGTCCGATCTTCTCGCTGAACTTGGCAAGGATCTCATCACGTAGGTTTGCAAGTGTCTTGTCGCCAATGGCTTCTGACCACAGAGCATCTTCTGATGCAATGTCCTTTGCAAGCACGGTGTCGCAGATCGCATTGGCAAACGCTACAAACTCCTCGTTGCGTGCAACGAAGTCTGTTTCACAATTTACTTCTACAATCGCGGCTGTCTTGCCGTCTGCTGATGTCTTTGCAAGTACGATACCTTCGTTGGCATCGCGGTCTGCGCGCTTGGCTACCGAAGCAGCACCGCGCTTACGCAACCACTCAATGGCCGCAGCCATGTCGCCACCGGCTTCTTCAAGAGCCTTCTTGCAGTCGGCCATGCCGGCGCCGGTCTTTTCGCGTAGTTCTTTAACGGTCTGTGGGCTGATCATGATCGTAATTCCGTTTGAGTTCAGTGATGATTATTGTTCTGAGCCTTCGCCCTTGCCACCTGACTTACGAGTGCGGAGCTGACGGCGGACCTTTGAATCGTCGCCCTCGGTTTCCTTGGATACTGCTTCCCCTGCTGCTGCAAGGTCTGCCGCCTTCGCACGAGCGATGTCACGTCCTTCTCCGATGGCACCCGAAAGCACGCCAAGAATGAGTTCAATCGCCTTGATCGAATCATCGTTTGCTGGAATCGGATAATCAACCTGTGAAGGATCTGAGTTTGTATCAACGATACCGATCACTGGGATTCCCAGCGTCTTTGCTTCCTTGATGGCCAGGTGTTCCTTCTTGATATCTACGATAACAAGCAAGCCCGGAATACGAGTCATGTCCTCGATACCACCAAACACCGTGCGCAGACGGTCGCGCTCACGACCAAGCATCAGGCGCTCTTTCTTGGTGATCTTTTCGAACGTTCCGTCGCCTTCCATCTTATCGATAGCACCGAGGCGCTTGATCGACTTGCGGATAGTTTGGAAGTTCGTAAGCATACCGCCGAGCCAACGCTCAGCAACGTAGTTAGAACCTGCCTTGCGTGCTTCGCCTTCTACTGCACCCTTGGCCTGATTCTTTGTGCCAACGAAGAGCACACCACGGCCCTGAGATGAGATCTCGTGGGCTGCATCACGTGCAATGTCGATGAGCATTTGTGTTTTGCGCAGGTCGATGATGTGAATCCCGTTGCGCTCCATGAAGATGAAGCTGCGCATGGCCGGGTTCCAACGGCGCGTTAGGTGTCCGAAGTGCGCTCCGGACTCGAGCAGGGCTTCTAAGCTTACTGCTGGCATATACTACCTCAAGTTGTAGATGGATGAATCCTTTGTGTGGTTCGAACCACCGGACCAAACGTGCGTCTGGCTCCACCGGTGGAATTCCCACACATGTGTTGTTAGTTTCAGTATTAACGCTTCGAGAACTGGAAGCGCTTACGTGCCTTCTTCTGACCGTACTTCTTACGCTCAACCATACGTGGGTCGCGTGTGAGAACTCCGGTAGGACGCAGCATAGCGCGCAATTCTTCGTTGTATTCAACAAGAGCACGAGCAACGCCGAGACGGACTGCTCCGGCCTGACCGCTCTTACCACCACCACGCACGTTCACGAAGACGTCAAACTGGCCGTTCGTCTTTGTGAGTTCGAGTGGAAGGATCGCGTCACGACGGTAGTTCTCAACCGTGAAGTACTCTTCGATCGGAAGACGATTAACGAGCACGTGCCCAGTTCCACTCGTGAGGCGAACTTGTGCTACAGATGTTTTACGACGTCCAGTGCCTTGATAGGTTTTCATTGTTATCTCCGTTACGCCTTCGTTCCAACATGACGATATGGCAATGCATACGGCTTTGGTTGTTGTGCCGCGTGTGGGTGCTCAGTGCCCGCATAGACCTTCAGCTTCTTCACCATCTGGCGTCCAAGCGTGTTCTTCGGAAGCATGCCTTTGACTGCAAGCTCCACTACTTCTTCAGGCTTGGTCTGCATAAGCTTTGTGAACGAACGCATACGGCCACCACCAGGATATCCTGTGTTGTGGAAGTATTCCTTCTGTTCTGCACGCTTGCCTTCCATGACGACCTTGTCTGCGTTGATAACAACGACAAAGTCTCCACAGTCTACGTGCGGCGTGAACAATGGCTTGTGCTTTCCGCGCAAGAGCGTTGCTAGTTGTGTAGCCAGACGTCCAACCGTTAGGCCGTCTGCATCTACTACCCACCAGTCGCGCTTTACGTCTTGGTCGCGAACAGATGCTGTAATGTTTCCGTGCTGATTCATACTTCCTTCCCCGTATGGGGCTCCTGTCTCACATTGGTTTTTTCAGAGCTTGCAAACATAAGGGTCGGAGGGTATTAATCCCAAATGATGGTCGCAAAAGAAACTGCACTTTGTGTTTCTAATTCATTCCATACGTCGTAAGCAATGGTTCGCCCCTTGCCTACTGCCTGAATGCTGTGCGCCAGAACTGTTGGGGCATGACCACAAATGCGGTAGCGGTTGCTGTGGAGTTCGATCTGGGCATGGTACTGTGCAAGGTCGTTGTCTTCCAAAGCGTTAATGAGTTGTTGGTCTGCCTGGCGAACATCATCTGCATACATCTGCGCCGGGAGTTCGTCGCCGAACTTGCGTCCGACATGGGCCAGGTCACCACTTATAAGCCACAAAACCTTGCGTCCCGTTGAACGCACAAATTCCCGAAGCTCAGATGCAATCCGATCAAGCTGTCCATCAGCAAAAATCGACTGCGTTACCAAAATCGGCAAGATCTCAAAGGAACGTCCCTGCCAAAGATGCTGCAGCAAGACCGCATGGAGCTCCAGCGAATGCTCGGGCTTATGAGCCAAATCGGCAAGGGGCTCATAGAATGGATGCTCGATCACCGGCACGATGCCCAGGGGCGTCTCAAACGGCTTGTTGGTTACGACAACTGGATCGCCATCCCAATAGTGCGAGGTGCCGATCAAGACCACGAGTTCAGCATCACTTGCCCGAAGGTGCTCGTAGGCAGCAGCGTACACATGGGGCGCCACGCGAAAGTCGATGTGCGGCACAAGCGCCATTGTAGGGGCTACAACGGTTTCGTTGCTGATCGGCTGCCCACCCATTGCATCAAGATATTCCGCAAGCTCTTTGGGGTCTTCCGGATAGGTGCTTCCAGCACACACGGGCGGACGTGTGGCGAGCTTAGACCATTCGCTGATGACTGCACTTCTGCGTTCTTCACTGCGAGCCCCCTCGAAGTAGCCAAGCTCTTCAAGCTGCGAAACGAATACGCCTATGCGCATGATCTCGGGTCCGTCTGCTTCCACACCAGCCGACTCGGCTAGCTCCTGGAGCGTTGTCTGGCCGTCGCAGACACTTAGGATATCGATCATGTCTGCATGCAGCATGATGGGTCCTTCGGCAATACCGAATGGATCATGCAATACAAGGTATTGCTCGGCCCCCTCCTGATGCGTGGAGATCTGAACGTCTACACGAAATGATGGAAGCGTCATTGACCCAACGTTCGCTGGAGCTTACGCACCACCCATACGCCAGCAATGGCACTGCCGGCAAAAAGTACGGATGCTACAAGGTAGAGCATCTCACCGGTAAAGACGGCGGCGAGTATGGTTAAGACAACGCAAATGCTCGAGCTGATAAGGATGATCTTGAGCGCCGAGCTTAATGACTTTTGCGATTTGTTGTTACTCATCGTTGTGTTCTGATGTTAAAGTTTTCTCTGTATGAGCGGACATAATCAATGTA
>JBKCLO010000137.1:0-6844 GCA_046300675.1 Ignavibacteria bacterium | reverse complement strand
GCGCGCGAGTGTATGCCCGAGAGCCCCTTGCCAGAGCCTGCATATCGAGCACCTGAACATGCTGCGCGTCATATACGCAGAGCGATTGAGTATTGGAAGGAGCTGTCTGGTAAGACGACAAGGGGCATGTGGCCTGCAGAGGGCAGCTTGTCGATGCAGGCACTCGAGATGCTGGCTGGACATGGCATTCGGTGGACAGCAACGGATGAAGAGAACTTGCGTCGGTCGCGGGGACAGGCTTACGCTCGCACAGATGCGTTCTTCCCGTACAATGTGTCAACGAAACACGGTGATATCTCGGTGCTGTTTCGAGACCATGCACTGAGTGATGCCATCGGCTTTACGTATTCGTCATGGAAGCCCGAGGATGCGGCGGACGACTTTGTGCGGAGGCTGGAAGAACGCAGGACGTGGATCATCGAGGATCTCGGTGAAGATGCACTTGAGTATGCTGTTATACCGGTGATTCTTGACGGCGAGAATTGTTGGGAATTCTATGAGGGTAATGGAGCGCCGTTCCTCGATGCACTGATGAGGCGGCTCTCTGACACGACAAGATTTCGAAGCATGACATGCGGCGAGGTCTCGTCCACCATGACGCACCGACACCTCGATCGCCTTGCTGCCGGGTCATGGATCGATGGCAACTTCTCGATCTGGATCGGATCGCCTGCAACCAACCTTGCATGGAGCCTCTTGCGCGATGCAAAGCTTGCTCTCGAGGGGGCTGGTTTGGGCGCACAAGAGATCGCGCAGATCATGGAAGTTGTCGAGGCATCGGACTGGTTTTGGTGGTACGACGAGCGGCACAACGCGCCGCACAAGGGGAGTTTTGACGTTGCATTTCGTGAGCACATCAGGAGCATCTTTGAGCGCGCTGGAACACAGCCGCCCGTAGATCTCACACGTCCACTCTCGGAAGTTGCAACCATGGATACTATCAAGCGCATACCCGTTGTTTTCTCAACAGCCGCAATGCATCGTGCCAACGCCATTGTGCGAGATCTGGCCCTCGAGACACATGAAGATTGGCAACGCCTGCGAGTGCGTCTTGAGCGGAAGCCGTTTGACAAGGAAGAGGTTGTTCTTCAGGTGCGAGGCAATGATGGTTTCGAGCGATCATGTCTTATCGCAGAGAATGAGTTGCTCTGGCGATCACCACTGCGCGACGAGAGCCTGGTGTGGTTGGATGACAATGAGTTGGCAATGTATCTCCATGCACGCGAGAAGTGGAACGTACGCGTGATTGAGGATAAGCCTGATGGAGGAAAGCTCGCGTCGAATCTAAATCTTACTTCGCGATAGCATAGATGTCGACGCGCCTACTCTGCGGTGCTTCTTGGTCGACGGGCTTGCCGTTGACAATCTCCACACCAACAGCGTAGGGCTTTACGCGTCCCATCTCACCATCGAATACAAACATCGTGCACTGTTCGGCAACGATGCGCGCACGCTCGCGTGCAAGGGCATCATTCGAGGCACGGGTGCCGCTGGCGTCCGTGTAGGCTCGTATGCCAACGAACGGGAGTGTGGTCGACCCAATTTTGCTGCGCAAAGATTCCAGCGCGGCATGCGATTCGGGTGTGAGTGTTGCCTGCCCCTTGTCGAAGTAGAGACTAAGAAGGGGCTTATCTGTCGGGACCATTGCGATGTCTGCTGTTACATCTGACGTGCCGCTCTTCACGCGTGATGGCAGGCCAACCCATTTACCATCGAATGGAACAGCCGTCATGACCAATGCAGTGTCTTGAGCAACGACGGTTGTGGCATGACCCAGTACCTTGTCGACGGTGACCGTGTGATGTCCACGACACGTATGCACATCCTGCTCACGTTGAATCTTTACGTAACACCCAACAACAGGCTCGTTGGTCAGAGCATTGCGCACACGAATTGTTGCGTTGTTGACTGGCAACGGAAGCAGCGCTTGCGGAATTTCCGCTGTGTATACTCCGGGCCTGTCGGATTGCGGATCCCATGATGTCACAAACGCGCGGTTACTGCCACATGGCAGGGAAACGGCCGTTTCGTCTTCCGTCGTGTTGATGCATGGACCAAGATTGACGGGCTCGCTCCAGTTCAGCCAGGTGTCGTCGAGTCTTCGCGCCATGTACAAGTCAGCCTTTCCACGACGGTCCTCACGTCCAGCAGAGGCAAAGTACATTGTGCGGTTGTCACACGCGATCCATGGAGCCCCCTCAAAGGCAGGAGTGTTGATGCCGCTACCGAGAGGCTTTAACTCTGATGGTCCGTTGCATTCATCGAGTGTGATAACGTACAGATCTAGGTCGCCCTTTCCTTCGATAAGCTCAAGAGCTACGATCACCGCACCGATATCTTCCGAAAACGTCGCAAAGAAGTTCTTGCTCAGACTTGGCACCACAACACCGACTTCGGTGAAGGGGGCTTTGATCGACGTGCGATTCAAGAATGCCAAAGAGAGATTCAATGAGTTCTTCATGAAGCGTCCAGCAACAAGTGCATGGAGTCCATCCTTTGACATCCCGAAGACAACTTCTGCGTTAACGTAGGCCTTCATTACGGTATCAAAGATGCGGATGTCGGCAAGCTGCGCGTTGGTCCACTGACCCTGCTTGTTGTAGGAGACCCATACATCATCGGGATCGTTTGCGCCGCCAAGATTATCGGGATGGTACTTGCGATCAAGGTAAAGCTCACCCTCCGGACCCAGCACTGGCTGCGTCGTGGGCTGGAACTTGTTGATGGCATCGGACAGGCGCACCTTATTGCACGACGTGTCGATCTGCGCCGGCAGACTGAGAGATCCCAACACAACAAAAAGTGCGATCAGCATGAGTGTTCCTTGGTGCAGTTCCTGACGTAGTAGCTTGATCACATCCCACCCATATCCACGGTATTGAAGAAATCGCACAAGCTTTTCCTCTTGCTGCTTGGGCGACTGAGATGCGAGCATACGGAGTTTTTTGCGAGCAACAACACGTGCGCCTTCAAGAGTGTCGTTCTCTTGGTAGTGCTCCTCGATAGCGCGGTCTACGATATCCTGCGGCACTCCCTTGGTGAGCAGTGTCCTGCGAGCCATGATGCGAGAAAGGGGCTTACGCTCGCGCGATGCCTCGAGAAACCTTGCGGCATAGGCGTTATCGTCGATGAGACGAAACTCGCGTAGCCATGACATCACGCTGTCAATCTCTTCGGGCGTTGCCTCGGCTTTGGTCAAGAAGTCGAGGATATTCTTTTCGGTACGGGGCTTATACGTCGCAAAGCGGTAGGACTTTTGACGTAGCACAATCCGGCGGTCTTCCTTGCGAAGTTTCCGCTCCAGCTCGTCGGTCATGACAAGCCCCTTGCGGAGTCCAAGTGCTAGAGCAACATCGATTGGACATGCCGCAAGGAACTCATCATCAACGAATACAGAGCACCTGCCGCCATCCGAGCGGTTGCGTCGGATAGTGGTGATCGTACCCATCGTTACTTCTTCGAGCTAGATCCAGAGGCTGGGATGTTGAGAGCTTCGCGCACAGCCACGTCGAGCGCAGCATACAGCGGAGCATTTTCCGAAAGTAGCTTGCGCATGCCGTCACGACCCTGCACGCGTTCTTCATTGAATGAGAACCACGAGCCGGACTTGGTGATGATACCTGTTTCAACGGCCACATCGATCATGTCGCCCAGACGCGAGATGCCTTCGTTGTACATGATGTCGAACTCTGCTTCGCGGAACGGGGGAGCCACCTTGTTCTTGACGATCTTGGCGCGCACGCGGTTACCCACGATGTCTTGTCCGTCCTTGATCACGTCTTTACGGCGCACATCAATGCGCAGCGAGGCATAGTACTTGAGAGCGTTACCGCCCGTTGTTGTTTCTGGGTTGCCGTACATCACGCCGATCTTCGAGCGAAGCTGGTTCGTGAAGATCACTGTTGTGTTGCTGCGTCCGATAGCAGCGTTGAGCTTACGCATGGCCTGACTCATCAGACGCGCTTGAGAACCCATTTGCGCATCACCCCTGTCGCCCTCGATCTCCACTCGCGGCGTAAGCGCTGCCACGGAGTCAACGATCACAACATCGATCGCACCTGAGCGCACGAGCGTCTCCACGATCTCCAGTGCCTGCTCACCGAACTCCGGCTGCGACAGAAGAAGGTTGTTAAGGTCTACACCCAGACGCTGAGCATACTTCACATCAAGTGCGTGCTCAGTATCAACGAATGCTGCTAAGCCTCCCGCCTTTTGGGCCTCAGAGATCACCTGAAGACAGACAGTTGTCTTACCAGACGATTCGGGTCCATAGATCTCGACGATTCGACCGCGCGGCACGCCACCGATACCGATCGCAGCATCCAGTGACAAACAGCCCGTTGAAATCGAATCGATCTCTACCGGATTCTCATCCGATAGCTTCATGATAGAGCCCTTGCCGAACTGCTTTTCGATCTGCTCCATCGCCAATTGCGCCGCCTTCAGCTTCGCGTCGTTGGGTCCGCCAGCGGCTGCTGCCTTGGCTTCCTTCGTCTCCTTTGTTGGTTTTGCTTCTGCACTCATGGTTGTCTACGTTGTAATTGAACATTGTTTGCTGTACTTGTCTGTGCCGCCAGTCACATAAAACGTGACATATCACGGCACACCG
Organism: Ignavibacteria bacterium; assembly: GCA_046300675.1. Classification (GTDB taxonomy): domain Bacteria; phylum Bacteroidota; class Ignavibacteria; order Kapaibacteriales; family Kapaibacteriaceae; genus UBA10438. The sequence continues at coordinate 2,235 of JBKCLO010000137.1, read as the reverse complement.
GCAAGCAAATTACCGCTCTGCTAGGGGGCAGGGGGAGGGGAGTTATCAACATAGACGAGCAGCGAACAGCGAGCAGCGAACAGCGAACGTCCCTCCCGTCCCTCTTGCCCACGGGCCAAGGCCCGAGGCTAATTGTCACATTCTCCTGCTCCCGCGCCTCTTACCTACGATGCGCCTTTCTCATGTTCCACTTCTGCTGCCAACGATCTGGATCTGCTGCTCGTGCGTGCTGCTTGCGAGGCTCGATCAAGGGCTATTGCTGGCAGGGGGCTTTGCATGCGCCCTTGTCATTGTGGCTGTTCTTCTGCTGCGCAGGGGACGCTACGGCTATGCGTCGTTCTTGGCTTGCCTAGCCATTGGCTCGCTCTTGAGTTGTGAGGTGCAACAGTATAGCGTTGTGTCAACATTTAGGATGGGCGTAGTTGCACCAGCATCGCAGAGGGCTCGTGTGGAGGGGGAGGTAGACTTCGTGCGGGTGCGCGGACGTCGTGTGACGCTTGTGGTAAACGGACATGTCGATTGTGCCGAGTATGATTGCGCTCACATGCGGGGCATGATTACCTTTTTTAGGCAGGATACCCTGAAAGCCGAGCCAAGGGTTGGGGAGTATGTGATCGCCGATGCACGAGTGCGGCTGCCACTCGAGAATTCACTGCCAACCGATATCGACGAACCGTCTATGCTGCGGCGTTATCGCGCGCAGCTTATGGCAACTGCAAAGCAAGTGCATGTTGTGGCCGGGGCAGGGATGATGCAACGGACATTGCACGAGATGCGCGCGTGGGTTCGTAATCGACTACGGCAGGTGCTACCTAACGATGTATACCCGGTGGCGTTGGCGATTCTCATTGGTGATCGTTCAGCCATCGAACCCGATGACGCAAAGGCATATTCCCTCAGCGGCACGGCTCACATGTTCTCCGTGAGCGGCTCGCATGTTGCCATTGTTGTGGCAGTGCTGATGATCTTCTCAGGGGGCAGGGCAAGGCTCTCCAGTCTGGTGCTGTGGTGCGTTGTGCTGACGGCCTACATAGCGCTAACCGGAGCAGAGCCCCCTGCCGTGCGCGCTGGAATTATGGGAGTTACGGCACTCATCGGACGCTACATGCAGCGCGATGTGTATGCATTCAATCTTCTATGTGCATCCGTTATTGCGATGGTCTGCATCAGCCCCCTGCAGATCTATGATGTTGGCTTTCAGTTGTCTGTTCTGGCAACGGCCTCGCTGATTATCCTGCCTCCCATGTATCTCGAACTTTGGATGCGCATAACAACCAAGAGAATTGGCAAGTCATGGCTGCGCAGGGTCTTTCAGACGGCATCATTCAGTGCCTCTGCAACCGTGGGCACAGCGTTGCCGTCCATGGTTGCCTTTTCCTCGGTGGCAGTTGCTGGCGCGCTCATCAATCCGCTCGTGATACCGCTGCTGAGTCTTGCGGTGCTCACAAGCGCGGCTGTGCTCTTGCCGCTGCCGAGCGCGTTGCTCGATCCGTTTGTTTGGATTACGGCGATGCTCGTACGCTGCTCTGATACGCTGGCGCATTGGGCCGCAATGGCAGGGATCGAACAGGTGCCAATAAGCTATCGCGTTGCGCTGACGCTGCTGATGTGCACTGCAATGCTGTGGCCGATTACCTCAGCAACGGCGCTCCGTGCGCTCATGCGACTGATCATTGGGGTTGTTGCCACAGCAGCGCTGCTCGCAATGCGTCCACAGAACAATCCATCAGCAATAGAAGGCGTCCACTTACGCGAGCATGGTATTGCGGTGTACGTGCGCCATCCGCCCCCTGGCAGGCTAATCATCATTGGGCGTGACAACGCGGCGCGTGATGCGTCGTTGCTACGATGGACAGCATCATTGCAGCCCAAGCCCGTTGTTTCTGGACACGGCACATGGGGCAGAAAAATGGCTGGTGCAATACGCGCGCAAGTAGTAGGTTCGGGTCATGATAGCATTCGACACAGTCAGCATGGGGCAGGGCGTGATCGCTGGGGTAACTCGCGTTGACACCTCGATGCTCCCGTGGCCAGGTGCATCGTTTGGTATAACGCCGAGCGCCGACGCCGGACATGTTGAGCGCTCCTACGAAATGCTTGCGGAAACGCTTGGCGTGCAGCGCAACAACATCGTTACCGCCCAACAGGTGCATGGTAAGACGGTCGTTGACGTCGCTGCACGCGTGTCGGCGGCTGCCGATTCGTTGGTGACAGCTGCGCAGGGGGTGGTTGTTG
>JBKCLO010000136.1:0-1242 GCA_046300675.1 Ignavibacteria bacterium | reverse complement strand
ATCCTGCTTTGCTTCAACAAGGCGCTTGGCCTTTTCGATAACCATCTCGCTCACTTGTACGTGGCGCTCTGCTGGCTCATCAAACGTTGATGCAATCACTTCGGCGTTCACCGAGCGCTGCATGTCTGTTACTTCTTCCGGGCGCTCATCAATAAGCAGAACGATAAGCTTTACTTCTGGGTGATTGCGCGATATCGCGTTGGCAAGTTTTTGCAAGAGGATCGTTTTACCAGCCTTTGGCGGCGATACGATAAGTCCCCGCTGCCCCTTACCAATAGGGGAGACAAGATCGATGATGCGAGTCGAGAACTCGTTCTGCATCGTCTCTAGAATCAACCGCTCCTTCGGATAGTACGGCGTAAGATTCTCAAACAACGGACGCGGCGTGTTCTCGATGAATGGGATGTAGTTAACGGAATCAACTTTGATCAATGCAAAGAACCGTTCGCCCTGACGTGGCGCACGCACAAATCCCTTGATCGTGTCGCCTGTGCGAAGTCCGTAGCGCTTCACTTGAGAAGGGGCTACATAGACGTCGTCAGGAGACGGTAGGTAGTTAAAGTCGGCCGAGCGCATAAAGCCATACCCGTCAGGCAGAATCTCGATCACACCTGTCATGATAGAGATGCCCTCGCGCTGCGACTCACGCATCTGGCGCGCATTTTCTGCTTCAACGATGCGGTTGATCAGATCCTGCTTCTTAAGATCAGCGAAGTCCTCGATCTCCAACTGCTGCGCAATATCAACAAGCTCTGCTATCTTCTTAAGCTTTAGCTCATTAACATCGATCACCGTTCCTGCCTGCATCAATTCGCGTTCCTCACGCTCGATCTCAAGGTCATATGCACGATGATCACGGTAGTGTCCGCGGTCTCTTCCACCACGACCACGGCGTCTGTTGCGTCCATGACGGTCAAAACGGTCGTGTCCACCACCATCACGGGAGTCTCTGCCCTCGCGTCGGTCATCACGGCGTCCCTCATGCTGGCCGTCACGACGCCCATCACGGCGTCCGTCCTGTCCCTGTTGGGTGTCACGTCCCTGTTGGGCCTCACGTCCCTGTTGGGTGTCACGTCCCTGTTGGGTGTCACGTCCCTGTTGGGCGTCACGTCCCTCACGTCCCTGTTGGGCGTCACGTCCCTCACGTCCCTCACGTCCCTGTTGTCCCTCACGTCCCTGTTGTCCCTCACGTCCCTGTTGGGCGTCACGTCCCTCACGTCCCTCACGTCCCTCACGTCCCTG
>JBKCLO010000135.1:0-2062 GCA_046300675.1 Ignavibacteria bacterium | reverse complement strand
GGAGATGCAGCGTTGGGGCGGGTTTAGCAATGCAGTGACGATCAGGCGTGGCGGACGTCTCGAGATTCTTGCTGTTGGAAACGAGTGGGACTATGGAGCAGCGTGGAAGGGACGTAACGTATTGTACCGAAGTATAGATTCGGGTGCCTCGTTCCAGCGTCTGCGCTGGTACGATGGAATGCGTCAGATCTGGAGTGATGGCGAGCAGCAAGCATGGCTGCTGCATGGCGATACGCTCTCGAGTATCGAATCAGACGGATCGATCAAGTTTATCAAGCTCAATCCGCATGGACCTTCATCGGGCGTGCGTAATGTCTTGTTTGCAGGGGGCGACCCCGGATCAGTGGTGATGGCTGTTGTCAAGTCAGATAGTACACGATTTTACTTGTGTAACGATCAGGGCAAGACGTGGGCCAAGATGGGCGCGCTTGACTTCGGTCCGTTCGACGTACAGTCGTTTCACTTTGCCTTCGAAAACGGCTTCTACCTCTACGGAGGCGTAGACACCTATCGCACAGACGACGACGGCGTTACCTGGGTAAAGGTCAATCACTGGGGTGAATACTACGGCAATCCAGAGTCCAAGCTCCACGCAGACATCCCAATGGTGAAGAGCTTTCCAGAAGGTGTTACGTTTATCTGTACGGATGGTGGCGCTTACATCTCGCGCAATGGTGGCAAGAGCGTGCGTAACATCACGCTCAAGAACATGAACATCAGTCAGTACTACGGATCCTACACAAGTCGCAACAACACCTCGGTTGTCAGCGCCGGCGCACAAGACCAGGGCTTTCAGCGGAGTCAGATTGATTCAGGGGGCGTGCGTTCCTTCAAGCAAACCATCTCTGGAGATTACGCGCATCTTGTCTCGGGCGACAACGGCAAGTCGTTGTTCTGCGTGTATCCGGGTTTTGTGATGTACATCCCTGAGCACGAAACAGGATGGTCGCCCAAAATGCGCGACTTCGAGATGAAGAGTCAGCTCTGGTTACCGCCACTCTCGGTGCGTCCATCAAAGCCCGGCACAGCCTATCTGGCGGGCGGCACGAAGAAAGGCGTTGGAGCGTACGTGTACACGTACACATTCATGAGCACGGACCTGGTTGTAGACTCATTGAAATTCGACTTCAGCGAAGGGGCCGGCGATGTGCGTCTTACAGAGCTGGAGTTTGCACGAAGCAACGACAACTACGGCTATGCGATAACATCAAACGGATTTGTGTACTACACCACCGATGCCGGCGCAACCTGGACCAAGAAGTCACGTCCACAAAAGCTTGGCGGACACTACTTCCACGGCAACGCACTAGCCATTGATGCCACAAACCCATCGCGCATTGTGATTGGCGGCACCGGTTATGACACGCCCGCAGCGTACATCAGCCTCGACGCCGGTACAACCTTTACGCCCCTTGTGGGCCTTCCTCCATGCCTTGTGCTTACCCTTGCCATGTCGGACGACGGACGCTACATCGCGGCCGCCACGGACGTTGGTGCATTTGTCTACGACATGCAGCAGAGCTCATGGACGGATGTGACCGAGCTAGGCGCACCGGATCAAACCTACTGGCATGTAGACCGTGTAGAGCCCCTTGGCCTCTTCCGCTTCAGCACCTACGGGCGCGGCATCTGGGACTTTACTGTTACCGGTACAACAGACATCCAAGAGCGCATCGTGGAGCGTCCACGCCTTACACTCACAGGCAAACTCGTCAACGGCGCATCATCGATTGCCATTACCAGCGACCGCGACACAGACGCCACCATCGTGTGGTATGACATGTCGGGCAAGCGATACGGCGAGGAGTCGATTAGGGTACACGAGGGTACGGGGTTACGCAGGGTACCCGAAGACGCGCGACGTCAGGGGGCTCGCACATGCGTCATCACAACCACCGACGGCACCGTATCGGCAGCCCTGGCCCCATAACACGCAGAGTTACTAACTTTGCAGCCTTCAGCGTATAGCGCAGCCCGGTAGCGCGCCACTTTGGGGTAGTGGAGGTCGTGGGTTCGAATCCCGCTACGCTGACAAACCACGGGCCAAAGCCCGTGGAGAGTG
>JBKCLO010000134.1:0-2604 GCA_046300675.1 Ignavibacteria bacterium | reverse complement strand
GCGGTATATTGCCGCATGCGATTTCTCTTCCTGTTCCTGATAGCGTGCTCGCTGCACGCACAAACAGACATTCCGTTCATGCAGCGCGAGGGCGAGAGCCACAAACGCGAGGCGGAAGCATACTTCGAACAACTCCATGCGGTGCCCGAGGGTTTTAACTGGCGCGCTGTGAACGAGGCCGTGCGCGATGCTCGTTTTATGCGCACGCAAGCGCGTGATGCGCAGCGAATGCCAACGGGCGTTGCCGGTACGTGGCGCGAGATTGGGTCGGCCAATCAAGCTGGACGCGTCGTAAACGTCGAGTACGACCACAAGACCGGACGTGTCTGGCTTGCAGGTGCGGGCGGCACAATCTGGAGTGGCGACACCACAGGCAAGTCGTGGAAGTGTCATACCGATGCACGGCGCATCGAAGACCCGCAGCTGCTCAAACTCATTCGTATGCCCGATGGCCGAGAACGTCTTGTTGTAATCTCGAGCTCTCCGCGCATATGGCTTCTGGACATCGCCTCTAACACGTGGTCGCAGGCAGCCGGACTCGAAGAGATGCAGCGCTGGGGCGGTTTTAGCAATGCTGTTACGATCAAACGTGGTGGACGCCTCGAGATTCTTGCCGTTGGAAACGAGTGGGACTACGGAGCTGCGTGGAGAGGTCGCAATGTATTGTACCGAAGTATAGATTCTGGTGCCTCGTTCCAGCGTCTGCGCTGGTATGATGGCATGCGTCAGATCTGGAGTGATGGCGAGCAGCAAGCGTGGCTGCTGCATGGCGACACGCTCTCGAGCATCGAAGCCGATGGATCGCTAACGTTTATGAAACTCAATCCGCATGGCTCGTCGTCGGGTGTGCGCAACGTGTTGTTTGCAGGGGGCGACCCCGGCTCTGTTGTTATGGCTGTTGTCAAATCAGATAGTACAAGATTTTACTTGTGTAACGACATCGGCAAAACGTGGACAAAGATGGGCTCTCTTGGCTTTGGTCCGTTTGACGAGCAATCATTCCACTTTGCCTTCGAAAACGGATTCTACCTCTATGGAGGCGTAGACACCTATCGCACGGACGACGACGGCGTCACCTGGACAAAGGTCAACGGTTGGGGCGAGTATTATGGCAACCCCGAATTCAAGCTCCACGCAGACATCCCAATGGTGAAGAGCTTTCCAGAGGGCGTTACCTTCATCTGTACTGACGGTGGCGCATACATCTCGCGCAATGGCGGCAAGAGCGTGCGGAATATCACGCTCAAGAACATGAACATCAGTCAGTACTATGGCTCGTACACCAGTCGCAACAACACCTCGGTTGTCAGCGCCGGCGCACAAGACCAGGGCTTTCAGCGCAGTCAGGTAGACTCAGGGGGCGTACGTTCCTTCAAGCAGACCATCTCAGGTGATTACGCGCATCTTGTCTCGGGCGACAACGGCAAGTCGTTGTTCTGCGTGTATCCGGGTTTTGTGATGTACATCCCTGAGCACGAAACAGGTTGGTCTCCGAAGATGCGCGACTTCGAGATGAGAAGTCAGCTCTGGCTTCCGCCGCTTGCCATGCGCAACGCACAGCCCCTTACCACATACTTGGGTGGTGGCACGAAGCGTGGCACAGGTGCGTATGTCTATACGTACACCTTTATGAGCACGGACCTCGTTGTTGATTCATTGAAATTCGACTTCAGTCAAGGGGCTGGTGATGTGCGCATCACGGAGATCGAGTTTGCTCGGAGTAATGATAACCATGGTTACGTTATGACGTCAAACGGCAACGTCTTTGTTACGTCGGACGCCGGTACAACCTGGACCAAGAAGTCACGTCCACAAAAGCTTGGCGGACACTACTTCCACGGCAATGCGCTTGCGATTCATTCCACCGATCCATCCCGCATCGTTATCGGTGGCACTGGCTATGATACTCCTGCCGTATACATCAGTGATGATGCCGGCAGCACCTTTACACCACTCGTTGGATTACCTCCATGCCTTGTGCTTACGCTTGCTATGTCTGATGATGGACGCTACATCGCAGCTGCTACGGACGTTGGTGCATTTGTCTACGACATGCAGCAGAGCTCATGGACCGACGTGACCGAGCTAGGCGCACCGGATCAAACCTACTGGCATGTGGATCGTGTAGAGCCCCTTGGCCTCTTCCGCTTCAGCACCTACGGACGCGGCATCTGGGACTTTACTGTTACTGGCACAACAGACATTCAAGAGCGCATCGTGGAGCGTCCACACCTTACACTCACAGGTCAACTCGTCAACGGCGTATCATCGATTGTCATCACCAGCGACCGCGACACAGACGCCACCATCGTGTGGTATGACATGTCGGGCAAGCGATATGGCGAGGAGTCGATTAGGGTACACATGGGTACGGGCGTACGCAGGGTTCCCGAAGACGCACGACGTCAGGGGGCTCGCACATGTGTCATCACAACCAGCGACGGCACTGTATCGGCAGCCCTAGCCCCATAACACGCAGAGTTACTAACTTTGCAGCCTTCAGCGTATAGCGCAGCCCGGTAGCGCGCCACTTTGGGGTAGTGGAGGTCGTGGGTTCGAATCCCGCTACGCTGACAAACCACGGGCCAAAGCCCGTGGAGAGTG
>JBKCLO010000133.1:0-1333 GCA_046300675.1 Ignavibacteria bacterium | reverse complement strand
GGGCAGCGAGAACTATGTGATCATGCCGCTCTATCCGTTTAGTCCGAACGAGGACATCACGGTCAACGGCAACGAGAAATTCATCGAGCCGTTTCAGACAGACGGCAACGACAACACGCGTGTCTTCGGCACTGACGACGTAGGACGCGACGTGCTGGCGCGTATGGCCTACGGCTTTCAAGTGTCGATGTCGTTTGCCATCCTAATCGCCATCCTCGAATACCTCATCGGCATTCCCGTTGGAGCTGCCATGGGATACTTTGGCAAGTGGCTCGACATCTTGATGCAGCGCTTCATGGAAATCTGGTCGGCCCTGCCATTCCTGTTCATGATCATCATCATCGTCAGCTTTGTCGAGCCAACGTTCACACTGCTTACTGTGCTCCTGGTGATCTTCTCCTGGCTGGGCATTGCTACACAGATGCGCGCGCAGTTCTACCGCGAGCGCTCACGTGATTACGTGGCCGCGGCCGTATCGATCGGCGTTTCAACACCAAAGATTATCATCAAGCACATCCTGCCGAACACCCTTGTGCCGATCATCACCTTCTTCCCGTTTGCGGTGGTTGGTGGTATCAGCGCCCTTGTATCGCTTGACTATCTCGGATTTGGTCTGCCCCCTCCGACTCCATCGTGGGGACAAATGATTGGTGTTGGACTTAGCAACATCACGAAGTACTGGCTTGTGGTTGTGCCGTTTGGAGCAATGTTTATGACGCTTACGCTCGTGGTCTTCATCGGCGAAGGCATCCGTGAAGCATTCGATCCAAAGGTCTTCTCACGTTTGCGCTAAGGCGTATCTCCTCACTTTGCTTGCTCAGGAACCTATTACGTGCAACAGGAAAAACTCGTAGAAGTCAAGGACCTCAAAACGTACTTCAACATTGAAGGCACGTGGGCAAAGGCTGTTGACGGAGTAACCTTCGACATCTTCAAGGGCGAAGTCCTTGGTATCGTGGGAGAGTCGGGATCGGGTAAATCGGTTACGGCACTCTCGCTCATGAAGCTCATTCCTGATCCGCCAGGACGTATCATGGGTGGCGAGATCCTCTTTGGCGGCCGGGACATCGTGCAGCTCCCATACGAGGACATGTACTCGATCCGCGGCAAAGAGATCGCCATGATCTTCCAAGAGCCGATGACGTCGCTGAATCCTGTGTTTCCGATTGGCATGCAGATCGCCGAGGTGATTCAGGCGCACGAAAAATGCACCGAGGCAGAAGCACGCACCAAGGCCATCGACATGCTCCGGGCCGTAGGTATTCCTGATCCAGAACGCCGCATCGATGACTACCCGCATCAGTTCTCAGGGGGCATGCGTCAACGCGTGATG
>JBKCLO010000132.1:0-8291 GCA_046300675.1 Ignavibacteria bacterium | reverse complement strand
ATCAAGTATTCGCAGGTGATAGGTGTCATCATGCCTATTCCCCTGGTAGGAAGATGAAGATTCCCTTGAAGATTGTCCTCGCTGATAGTATTCTGCTGTGCTCGGATCACCTAGAATTGGAGGCTCATTTCCAACCATCTTGGTGTATACTTGCTTAAACGTGGTGCTGTCTATCAGCAACGCGTCAGCAATCAGGTGTAGCAGCAACAATTCACCGTAATTGATCTTGTTATCTGCGAAACAGGCAAGTATCGCGATCTCGAGAAGGACACCCTTGCCTTTGTCGGCAAGGTTCACACTTGCCAAATGTAGACTTGATGTCAGGACTGTCTTTGGACTTTCTGTCAGAACTGACTGAAGAATTCGAAACTCGACGTGCCAGTTCTCGCAAAAGTTGATGAGAAATGCCTTTTCATCCCCTGAAACCGGGCCGTCAAAAGAAAGAACACTCCATAGCACAATCGTTGATAGGTACTGAAACTCCTTGTGAGTGCAGTTAACTCGTAGGAAGTTGTCGAGACGTTGAGGGTTCATGTTGTAGCGCTGTTAACGTTGGAGACTCGTCATGCGAAGTACACCATTCAATTATTGACGTTTCACTTGTCGTCTATCTCAGGTTACACTTGATACAGCAATGCAGGCATATTCAACTGAGCCGCAAGGCACTGAAAATGAATTGGCAATCATTGACAGACTGCTGTTTTCCGCGAATACCAAGCAAGCAGCGTAATACTAAGTGAGTTTGAATCCATACGTAGTCCCTGACATTCCTTACACATTGAGGAAAAGACAGATATAGACTATGTCATGGATTGCACTATCCCGATCCTGAGGACCACTGCATCGCTGACAATATCAACTACATGAATATTGCATCAAATGTGAATATAGTAGTAGGACGTCGCCTTTGTGAGGACTTATCTAGAACCGGAATTGGCAGGTGGCATGTAAGTACTATGCATAATCATCATTAAACGGAACGCACTCGATAACGATTTTTGAGCGCTCATTACCAAACCAATCACCTTGGCGACGGATATCGCACTCGAAGATGCAGAGAAACACAATGGCTGTAAGCATGACACACCTCATGAGTGAATTGTTCAATCAAAAGAGCGTATCACTTGTTCATGCTTACTCGCTACGTGGTAGTCAATTGTAAATAGTGGTATCTATAATTCCTGACGATAAACACGAAGCAATCGTGTCCATGCCCCCTTCACCTGCGTCGAACACTTACGTGGAAGCAATCTGCTGGTATCCGTGTTAGCGCAACGTTGCGCACGAACAACGCATCACAAACCCCTGATGATTTCTTCGGTGGCAGCGAGGTAACGCTGACGCTAATGAAAGTGAGATAGTAGGGGCGACCCTACGTGGTCGCCCTAATGCGGTTATCGTGGTCGCCCTAATACGGTTATCGCAGTCGCCCTAATACGGTTAACGTGGTCGCCCAATTCAGTTAACGCATGTCGCGACCTCTGTTTTTCAAACAGCGCTGCTATTTCCTTGCGCTTCTCGTCGCTGAGTGGTTTGCCCTTTTCGATCTCGATTGAAACAAGTTCGCGCTTGCCTTTGCGCACTTCTCGCATTTCCTTGAGAACGTCCATGAGTTCTCTGTATATGCGAAGACCGAACATTGCAATCAGTTGTTGTTTTCGGGAGGCCATATATCATCCAGTGATAGATCTGCTGTGGCTAACCCTCGTACAAGGTCATTTTTTGGTTAGATTGTACCAACAATGTACAAACAATGTGGTAACATTATGTCTGCAGGTCAGCGATTAGCCCTCCGAATTGATGAGTCTGAGAAGAACCGTGTCATTAGCTACTCGAAGAAGTACAAAATGACAAGCTCGGAGTTTGTCAAGAAAGCCATCGAACATTACATCAGGTACCTAGCGGTGCAGGAGTCCGAGACAATTACGCTTACGCGCGAGGAATTCTCAATTCTGCGATTACTGCTGGAGGCCGACGCCGAGCCCAATGCGCGCCTTACTTCCGCAGCTCGCGCTTACAAGGAGTTTGAACAAAAGCGCAAGACAAATAGAAAGAGTACGTAAATGATTACGGTTGCCTTCGATGGAATCGTGCATGATCGCACGTCATTCAACTGTGGCAACGATAGCATGAACTCGTTTTTACGTAATACAGTATCACAATGGGAACGCAAAGGGCTCACACGTTGCTGGGTTCTTGAATCCGAAGATTCACATCAAATAGTAGGCTACTATACCCTCAGCGCAATAGCAGTGACGACTCATGATGCCCTCAGAGCCGGCGCACGTCAGCTACCAAGTGAAGTATCAATTCCTGCCTTACTCGTTGGTCAGTTGGCTGTTGATATTGCCTATCAAGGATCAGGAGTTGGAAAACTACTTCTCATCGACGCGTTGAAACGTGCATCCACTGTCGATGTCGCTTGGGCACTCATTGTTGTTGACGCTATCGATGAACGCGCTGCAACTTGGTATGAAGGACTTGGATTTGTACAGCTATCTTCCAATCCTCGCAGGCTTGCATTGACGCGCAGCGTTGTTGCACAGCTAATACTTTGAAGGTCCTCTCCACTCTCCACTCTCCACTTACACGTTATATTTATACTAGTATATCCTTGGGAGTTTTATGAACAGAGTGTTGGTACTGGTTGTTACACTTCTTACCCTTGTCTATTCGGCGCATGCTGAGCAGCCAACACGGGATCAATTGGATTCGCTAACGAAGAAAGCGCTGCAATTGCAGGTGCTGATCGATCAGGTGAAGCTCTACACAATTGGTATCCCGGCGGACGTAACACGATATATGCAGCTTGATCCCAGAGACCCAGGTGCGGCGAGTTTCGGAAGTGTGATCTCAGAGGCATTCGGAACTGCATCTCAGCTCAATACCACTTCATCGATTATCTGGTCTGTGTTCTCGGGTGTATTCAATTTCTGGTCTACCTCGCCCCCTCCAGCAATCGGTATTCCAAAGTCCTACGAGGACAGGTTCGATAAGTCGATGTTTGAGCTGCGCGGACTCTTTGCGCACGTCTATGATTCTGCAGCCGTGTATTGGAACAGATCCTACAAGTTGCCGTTTCCACTGACCATTGCTGGCGTGCAACGCGACTCGATCCGAATCGGCGAGCTTTGGAACGTGAATGTGCCGCAGTATGGTACTGGCGAATACCAAGAATTCCTAAGGTATGCACGATTCACATGGCGCAAGGAGATCACAAAACAAGAAGTGATGAAGAAGTTTCGCATAGCATATCCGTACTTCACGTCACAACCTTGTTCGTATGCGAAGAACCCTGAGGTAGACAATTTCTTCAACAAACGTGAAGATTGGAGTCTGTCAGGCAGTGGAGGTTGGATTTACTCAAATCTTGATGCCAATCATGGTGGTATTGGTAAAGGCGTTGGTGTTAAGAATGTAGGTCCAGATGGTTCAATGCAGTCGTTCTATGCCACACTAAAGAAGTTTTATGAGGACTTCGAACCTGCCTGCTATGTTCATGCTGCGGTTGACAAGAATTCCCCCGAATGGCTGTCGTATTATGTCTTCTACCTTGTGCCACAGAATCTCTCAACAGACGACTGCTATTGGCGCCAACTTGGACACTCCGATCGGCAAACAACGGTTGATGTGGGTAAGTGGCTCTTTATTGACGATGGTTACGGCAACGTGATCAATGGCGATGGTGTGGTGAACCGCAGAGAGCTCTATATCGAATGGGGCCTGCCAGGTTACAAGGGAATCACAAAGAGTCTTACTACTTCCGTCGATCACACTCGTGATCATAACGGGGCTCACGTTGCAATCCGGCCCAATCCTGCTATCTCACAAGCAATGGTTAGTCTTGACCTTCCTAACGGACAGGTTGATGCGGCCATCTACGATCTCACGGGTCAGCGCAGCCTGGAGATATTCCATGGCCTCCATGCCGGAGGCAACGCAGAGATTCCCGTAAATCTTGAATCCCTTGCAACAGGCTCGTATACGCTTCGCGTTTCAAGCGAGGCCGGAGTCTACACTCGCACATTGATAGTGGGAGATTGACGGAGAGCATACAATCATATGAGGTCCCGAGCTTCGTCAGCAGCTCGGGATGACGCAACGTTAGTGGAGAGTGGAGAGTGGAGAGTGGAGAGTGGGGAACAGCGAGTGCGCAGCGCAAACGACTCTCCACTCTCCACTCTTCACTCTTCACTCTCCACTCTTCACTCTGCAAGCAACACCTGCCACGCCTCATCAATCCGGCCTTGGGTAATCAGCAGGCGTGCGATGCGGTGCAGGGAGATACGGTCGTGACGTTGCGCAGAGTTCAGGAGCACGAACAGAGCGCCTTCGGGGTTGCCGGAGGCGAGTTCGACTTCGAAGTTGTCGGCCCGGAATGTGCTGTCGAACTGTGGGTAGGTGCCATCGAGCACGGGGAGCACTGGCACGTAGGCTAGTTGGGCAAGTTCGTTGCCGGTAAGGATGGGGCTTGTGCGGATATGCTCCGGGAGTGCGTCCATGCCGATGCAGACCTGCATGGGTTGGGATGCTTCAAAGGTGTCGCGGGTGCGGGTGTAGTAGCTGCCGCCCATGCGGCCCACAAGGTCCAGACGGTGGGGGTCGACTTTGCCGTCGATCATCACGCTGTCGGAGACGTGGAAGGCCACGACTTCCAAGAGCATGATGTTGCCATTGCCGCCAATATCTCTGCGGAGCTCAATGCTTTCCATGAGTTTGCATTCCATGGAATAGGGTGATTCAGCAACGGACGGTGGGGCTACGATAACAGACGGACGCTTGGTAAAGCCGGCTACCTCAAACTCATCCACCGACGGATCGTAGGGTCCGGCCGTGAGGTTCATCTTCTGCACGATCTCGTGCGACACCGCACTGATCGTGCACTCCTTGGTCTCGAGGATGTTCAGCCAGGTGTCCTTGGCCTTGCCAGTCTTAGCAGCAATGGCTGGTCCAATGGCCACGATCGGTGGGTTGGACGCAAAGGCATTGAAGAACGAGTACGGACTTAGGTTACACACGCCCCCTGCATCTTGCGAGCCAACAAAGGCTATAGGGCGCGGGGAAACGCCGCTCAACAGCAGCTGGTGACGGTCTCGGTGGGAGAGTTCGCCTGGCAGGATGGTTTTCATGGACGCAAATTCGCAGTTTCCACACCCGCCTGCAAGTATTGGCTGCGCTTAGGCCGCGGGTGTATATTTGCCGTCTACGACAACCTCGTCAACTACCAGTTTGTAAAGGTCTCTATGTACACAGTCGTCCGCTCGCGTTGGGCAACGTTTAGCCTTGCGGTTTTCGCAGTTGTTTCATTGTCTCTTGTTACGGGTTGTGGACGCAGGTCGTCTACAAGCGAGACGTCCGATATCAAGAACACCTGGAAGAAGTTCGACACCCCCCCAGGCGCCGATAAGAGCGTTGCTGATACGTCAGGGGGCGAGGGCTTCGAGAAGGTTGCAGAAGGACTCGGCTACTCAACCTACGTGGTCAAGCCAGAAGAGATGAAGTACTTCGGTGATGAGCGCGCCGTCAAGGGTGGACAGATCACGATCGGTGAAATGACGTTCCCAACGACGTTTCGTCCGGAAGGACAAAACTCATCTCTGGTTGTGAACACCGAGATCAAGGGCTATATCTACGAAACACTTCTGACCTCGCACCCAGTGACGCGTGAGTACATCCCTTCGCTGGCAACACACTGGAAGGTTAGCGCAGACAAGAAGACGTTTACCTTCCGTATCGACCCGAATGCTCGCTGGTCTGACGGTAAGCCGGTGGTTGCCGCTGACGTTGTGGCATCGTGGAAGCTTATGGTGGACGAGGGTATCCTTGAGCCTGCTGCAAACCTCGTGTACCAGAAGTTCGAAGAGCCTGTGGCTCTCTCCAAGTACATCGTGCAAGTAACATGCAAGACGGTCAACTTCCGCAACCTGCTCTATTTCGGTTCGTCGCTGGTTATCTATCCAGCGCACGAAATCGGCAACCTCACGGGTAAGGAATTCCTCGAGAAGTACAACTTCAACATGCCTGCCGGTTCTGGACCATACTACCTGAACGAAAAGGACATCAAGGCCGGTCAGGGCTGGAAGCTGACACGTCGTCCAGACTATTGGGCAAAGGACTACCCAACGGCGAAGTACACAGCCAACTTCGACTATGTGAACTACGTCGTGGTCAAGAACAACCCACGTCTGATGTATGAGAAGTTCAAAGCAGGCGAGATCGATCTGTTCCGCTTTAACATGCTCACAACCGAGTGGTGGGTAAACGACACAGATTATGATGCCATCAAGAACGGTTGGGTTCGCCGCTTCCGTTTCTATACAAATGGTCCAATGGGCACACAGGGCATCACGTTTAACATGCGGAAAGCCCCCTTCAATGATATCCGCGTGCGCAAGGCATTCATGCTTCTCTACCCACGTGAGACAGTCGTTGAAAAGCTCCTGTACAACGAGTACGAGACGTTTGACACAGACTATCCGAACACGCCGTATGCTAACCTGAACAACCCGAAGATGAGTTTTGATCCAGCAGCGGCTGCACAACTTCTTGCTGAAGCCGGCTGGAAAACACGCAACGCGCAGGGTCTGCTCGTTAAGGATGGCAAGCCATTCGTGCTCGAGATGTCGATCACAAAGGACACAGAGCGCTGGCTTACACCATATCAGCAAGAGCTGAAGAAGGTTGGTATCGATCTTAAGCTCAAGCACATGGACTGGAACGCTATCATCAAAAATGTTGATGAGCGCAACTTCCAGATCTTCTCGTACGGTTACTCGGGTCTTTTGACACCAAACCCAGAGACTTCGCTCAAGAGCACGCTGGCCGACAAGAACGATAACAACAACATCCAGGGCTTTAAGAATGCCCGCGTAGACCAACTTCTTGATGTCTATGACTCAACATTCACTGTTGCAGATCAGATCAAGATCATCAAGGAAATCGATGCAATCACGTACAACGAGTACATGAAGAGCTACTGGTGGAATCCAAAGGGTATCCGCCTTGGTGTATGGGATAAGTTCGGCATGCCGGAGTACGGTCTTGGACGCTATGCGCAGCTGAGCTTTGTCTACGGTTCAGCAGGTCTGACGTGGTGGAGCGATCCAGAGAAGGTTGAAGCACTTGCTGCAGCCAAGAAGGAAAAGAAGGACCTTGGTGGTGAGAAGACTATCAAGGAGTATCGTTACTGGCGCGACTTCAAGTAAGGCACTGCAAGAGACATGCTGCAATACATTATTCGACGAATCCTCCTTGCCATTCCTACGTTCTTTGGTGCAACGTTTGTGGTGTTCTTTCTGGTGCAGTTTGCACCGGGCGGACCCTACGAGCAGCAGCTGAACGCGCTTCGCAAGGGACAAGGCTCTGAAGGTGCCGGCTCTGCCATTGGCTCCGAAAACATGTCCATTCCGCCGAGTCAGCTGGAGGCCCTTCAGCGCTATTACCAGGTTAACGAACCAATCTGGAAACGCTACTTCATGTGGCTTGGCCTTCTGCCTCGTCCAACCAACGATTACCTGGCCGAACTCAACGAGCCCCGTAATGTGGGAGGGGGCTTCCGGGTCATCGTCAAGAAGAAGGCAGGCGGAGATCTCGCTGTGTTCTCGGCAGAGAATCCAACCGAAGAACTCACCGATTGGTACCTCGATCCATCGTCCAAACCAAAGAGCGTGTGGGTGTATCAACGCACCATCTCGGGCATCTTCACGGCAGACTTTGGCACATCGTTCCAGTACCGCAAGCCGGTTACAGAACTCATCGCCGATCGTTTGCCGACGTCGCTGCAGTTCGGACTCATCAGCTTCATCATCACGTATGTGGTATGCTTCTACCTGGGCACCCAAAAGGCTTTGCGTCATGGTAGCCCCTTTGATGTGATCTCATCCAGCATTGTCTTTATTGCCTTCTCGGTACCAGGATGGGCCTTGGGCGCTGTGCTGCTTGTTCTCCTCGGTGGTGGCTCGGTTCTTGCCGTCTTCCCGACAGGGGGCTTTCAGTCCAACGACTATGAAACGCTCACACTGATCGAGAAGATTGCCGACCGTGCATGGTACTTCGTGCTTCCAACAGTTGCCTATACGCTTGGCGGATTTGCCTCCATCACGCTGCTCATGAAGAACTCGCTTCTGGACACGCTCGGACAAGACTTTGTCCGCACGGCCTATGCCAAGGGGCTTCGCGAGAACCGCGTTATCTGGATGCATGCCATGCGCAACTCGGTGATCCCGCTTGTGGCATCAATCGGTGGCATCATCGGCATCTTCCTTGCGGGCAACTACCTCGTTGAAGTAGCC
>JBKCLO010000131.1:0-3670 GCA_046300675.1 Ignavibacteria bacterium | reverse complement strand
ATGCATCATATAGCTACCTGTGGAGCAATTCGACGACGACACAGAGCATTAGCGGCCTGACAGCGGGAACATATTCAGTTACAGTAACAGATGCGAACGGATGTACGGCGACATCGAGTTATGAGGTGACGCAGCCGTCAGTACTTGCGATTTCAAGTATCTCTGCTCCTGCTGTAACGTATGGCTCGACACTTAGTGTAGATGCAACGGTAACTGGTGGTACATCGCCATACACATTTGCATGGACAAAGACTGGTGACGGTGCGTTTACCAAGTCGACTGAAGACTGGTCGCAGGCAAGTGCTCCATCGTCGTATACAGGAACATATACGCTTACTGTTACTGACGCGAATAGTTGTACAGCTTCGCAGAGTGTTGATGTGATCGTCTACGATGCAACGCTATACGTGCACGCAGGATCTGGTAGCGATGCAAATGCCGGTACATCTGACTTTCCGCTAGCAACGATCGCTAAGGCTATATCGGTCAATCTTGCAGGCGATGTTATCATCATCAAAACTGGTGGTGCAACAACTGAATCGCAGGTTGAAGTCAACAAGTCGATGACGATTCAAGCGCAGACGGCAAGTCAAAACCCGCTGTCTGGTGGCGCAAACCCGTACTTCGTGTATACAACGACCGACTCAGTAACATTCAGCAACTGGACTCCTACAACGCTTGGTGTAAAATCAACTGGTAGCATCCAGCGAGCTGTGCACAATGCTTCGAGCACAGTGAACATCCTTGCTAATGCGACGCACACGATCACATCGGCGATCAATGTGTACAAGACTAGTGCGTTCACGATCCAGGGTGTTGCTGTTAGCATGAGCGGCACATGTGCTCTTGCTCCAACCTCGAAGATCCATACAAGCACAACAGGTCTGAAGATGTTCAACATGACGGGCTCAGGAACCAAGACGGTAACTGACCTTGAAATGAAGGTTGGAGATGTAACCGGAAGGTTCTTCGAAATTCCTTCGGGCTCTTCAGGTAATGTTGCAACCGAGCGAATGCTGTTCAAGAACAGCTCGAGCGATGAACTTCGTGGACTCCAAAACACGGATCGCAACAACGGAGGAACATACTACGACGTTGCACGCTATGTAAACGACAAGTACGATGCTGGTTTTGGTACAGGTGAAGTTCAGTTCGGCAACTATGCCCCGCTGAACTCCACGAAGGTAGTTGTGGGATGGAAAGCTGAAGACGCAGGAACATCAACAACCGATACACGCGTATCTACGCTCTACCCATACAAGACTACGGTTAACCTTACTAACAGTGGTCTGGATGGGGTAAAGCCTACATACAAGTCGCGTACAGCAAATACGACGTATTTCAACACCAATGCATACCTGAACTTTGATGGTGTCGATGAGTATCTGGAAGTAAACACTACGGCTGATATCAACGGTAGTACCGCTGGTGGTGAAAAGGCAATGTTCGTGGTCTTCCGTACTCCAAGCACCCTGCAAGGTGCCGACGTTATCATCTACAAGCATGGTGATGAAGATCAAGGTATCAGCATTGGACTTGATGACGGCAATCGTATCGAAATGAACGTATACGACAACAATGGTCAGGCCAGGTATGCGACATTCAACACTACGAATGCTGCAGAGATTAACACCACGTATATCGCTCAGCTCTATTTCGATGGGGATCACACAGACAGACGTGTTGGTTTTGCTGTCGATAAGGCAACTGCACAGGTAAACGAGGGACACGTCAATAGCACAAATTTCCCAATCACGCAGCTGACCACTCCAGTTATCGGCGCAGCGAACCGCATCTCTGTAGGTGCACGTGTTAATCGCACATACTTTGATGGTGCTGCGATCATAACGACAGGACGTGCGAACTACTTCAAGGGTGAAATCGCCGAGATTGTTATGACAGATGATGCAACACCGTCTCGACGTGATGCTGTGTACTGCTATCTCCGTAACAAGTACTTCTCGGCTAACCAAGATGTAGAGAACACTCTCGAAAAGGGTAACCAAGGAGATGTTATCGCCGGTGAGATCAACATTGAAGAAGGATCGATCAGTGTGTTCCCGAACCCAGCAGAGTCTGAGTTTACAATCGAAGCAGCCGTACCTTATGCAGGTCTGGTTACTGTTCGCTTGTATGACGCAGTAGGACGTGAAGTTTCGGTGCTATTCACAGGAGAAGTTTCCAAGAACTCGCATCTGCCGATCACAGTTGACGCGCGCAACCTGATCACCGGTGCATACATGATCCATGTGAGTGGTCCTGAAGGCCTTAACCTCAGCGCACCAATCATGGTTCGTCACTAAGTCTATCTCCAACTCAGTACGCCTCCTTCGGGAGGCGTACTGAGTGTCTTTTTTTCTGTTCGGATTTGAAAAGAAAAGGTACTCAACGTGAAGGTTTCTTCACTCTGCATATGTGCAGTTGTATATGCTTTGCTGTTTGCGCCGTCGCTCGTGGTGGCTCAACAGGCTGATTCGACAAAGTCGACGCAGACAGCAGCGCCTAAGCAACGCAAGGCTCGCCCCCTTCCAAAGGGCTACTTTACAAGCCTTGATTCAGCTCTCGCGCAGCCCGATTCTGTATTGTCGCTGGTTCTTACGGGCAAGGGGCTCTCAGAGCTCCCGCAAGGCGTAGAAAAAATGAAGCGTCTGGCCTTGATTGAACTCAGCGGTAATGCATTCACGACCATTCCGAAGGTTCTTTGCACACTGCCGGAGCTCGGGGTGATCATGATGAATCAGAATCAGATCATAACGGTTCCGAACGAAATCGGAAATCTCAAGAAGCTGTCACGGATTAGTCTGCGAGATAATGAGATCAGCAGCCTTCCGGCATCGATCGGACAATGCACAGAACTCACGCAGATAGATCTGCACAACAATCCGCTAACAACTCTGCCGGTGAAGGAGCTTACGGTTCTCAAGAAGCTCAGAACAATTGGCATTGGTGGAAGTGAACTGCCAGTAGAGCCAGCTGCACCAGCTGGTAAGACGGAAAAGAAAAAGTAAAGGGAACAGGCATGCGAAATGTAATATCGACACTTTTTGTCGTCGCCTTGTCGATGGTTGGCGCAGAGGTGCTGGCGCAGACAAACACGTTGCAGCTGCGTAACGGCTCCAACTCAACAACGATTCTGCCGTCTGCCAGCTCAACGATCACGGTGCAGATCCCTGCGTTGTCGTCTGGTACGCACTATCTGCTTACCTCGACAACCAATCCGGGGTCGAGTGGGGCTGCGGGATCGTTTTTGACGTACGGTGCAACATCGACACAGAGTTCACTCGATGTTTCTGCAACCAACTACCTGTTCAATGTTGGATATGCAGCAACTGCTGTTGAGCAAGTTGCCCTTGGTGGTTTGATCACATCAACTGCCACGGGTACGGACAAAAATGCAACTGCCCTTACGCTCGCTGCTACTGGGACAGGCACTGGTACGTCTACGGCGTTGTACATCACGAACGGTCGACTAACGTTTACGGATAGTGACGACAGTCATACAACCAGCTTTACAACAGGAAATCAAGCAGCGAATATCAACTACACTCTGCCTACGGCCGATGGTACCAACGGACAGGTCCTTTCGACAAACGGTAGTGGCGCATTGAGTTGGACAACTCCATCAAGTGTAACAAGCTTGGATGGACTGAGCGATGCAAAGTCTGCAGGT
>JBKCLO010000130.1:0-1031 GCA_046300675.1 Ignavibacteria bacterium | reverse complement strand
GCGCATGCCTCACGTGGCGGCACGTCACAGCATCGTTCACAGTCCGTCGCTGCTCAAGAACAGACGCTTTAGCGAGTCTGCCCTGCAGCTCGACGTCTCAGCAGTCTACTCCAATGCACTCTACCTGCCAACGCCCGATATTGACCGCAGCACGCGTGGGTTCTTTAAGGAGACCGATGATGTGTTCATCCCGCGCGACCGCATATGGCGTGGGTACCGCTCAGATCAGTTTGACGCATTGCTCTCGGACATTCTCATCGGCGGCAAGCACTACAGTCTGCTCTGGGATGATACCACCATCAGCGCTCGCATGCACACAGCATGGTTTGATGCCGAGGATATCGTTGAGATCGAGCTCAAGACACAAACGCAGGGAGCATCAGCAACGATGGCCCAGGCAAAGCTTGAGCGCCAGCGCGACGGAGAGATCATCGAGCTGCCTGTGCTCGGCGTGCGGGGTCAGATGCTTGGATCGGGACCGAGCAGGGAGCCGCTGCACTATCAGTGGACGGTGCTCACAGACCCGAATGAGCGCTATCGATTGGTGCTTGCAACGACAGCCCCCGAGGCGCTGCCTGCAGAGGACGTTGAAATGTCGGCCCACAAAGAACCGTTTGCGCGCAGCTCTCTGTCATCAGGTGCCCGTCAGATGGGCATGATTGATGGATATACGATGCGCATGATCAAGGACACGATACCTGCCGAACGCATCCACGTCTGGCCGCACCCTGCCACAGATGAGGTAACGCTGATGTGCCGCACAACGGCAACCAGCACAACACCTCAACTTGGAGCAGGCGGCAGCGTGCCACTCGACATCTACAACCTGGCCGGCGAACTAGTGGCCACCACCACAGCGCATGTTGCATCCAATGGTGTCATCAGCTCGCGCATGGCCGTGAGCAGTCTCGACGAAGGCTTCTACACCATCGTTGCACGCAGCCGCTATCCCATGCGCGGGATGATGGTGGTGCAGAGGTAGAGAAGGCTGGGACGAGAGGGACAAGAGGGACAGGAGGGACAAGAGGGAC
>JBKCLO010000129.1:0-21726 GCA_046300675.1 Ignavibacteria bacterium | reverse complement strand
TGCCGCCACCACCACCGCCGGCATTATGCGCATCTCCTCCGCCCCCTCCATTAGCCCATGGGATATGCCCATTCGCACACGATGCAATGGGAAGACGTATTGATTCTCCCTTGCCTGCTGTGCGGTCGCTGGTTGATGGGTCGCACGGTTGAATGATGCCACAGCTTCCGCCAGTATTGGAGCGAAGGCCACCGCGGTAGCCGAGTCCAGAAACGTCAATGCGTCCACTATCAGATACAAGCACACGTGCTTCAATAGCAATCACGCCGCCATTGCGTCCATTCCATGCAATGCTTGTAACAACGGAGTCGATCACAACGGTGTCGGCAACAATCGGCACGATAAGTTGGTAGAGATCGCCTGTGTCAAAGGGCGAGATCTCGATGGGAGAAATTTGGACAAGATCATCATCGGCAGAAAGCACAACTGTTCGACGCCATGTGCCGGCCAGACTAGTAACATCACCAATCGATACACTTGCACTCATCACGTCTGCCTTTGATGCCATGCACATAAGGTACACAGCGGCCCCCTGCGGTATACGCATCGAGTCAACGAGCAGAGAATCGATTGGCGATTGCCGGTCAAGAATCCGCACAGCAAAACAGCTGCGGATGTTCCCACGAACACTCACTAATGAGGGCTGCGCATGTGCTGCAATCGCAAACGTAAGCAGTGCAGGAAGTATACAAGTTGATAACCAGTTCACACAGCAAACATATGGCGAAGAATATTGGTATTATTAACCATCAACAAACTGATAGCCAAATAATCTCGCACGGTAGTATGATGAGGTATTGCAAGCGAATGCTGAGTCGCCTCGGCACATTGATGCTACTTGTGGTATTCAGTACGTCTGCTTTTAACGCAGACGCACAGAGTCGCATAGATAGTCAAACTCCGTTAGACGACGAATCTTGTCCGATTGGGTGCACTAGAGTGCTTTGGAATGACAACCCCGTTGCAGTGCTTGTAGGAAGAACGCAGGACTGGTTCAACGCCTCGAACACCAAAGATCCTTCGGATCCAACACTACTAGTAATGCCACGCGGCTTGCGGAAGTCTGGAGCCAATTCAGGTGAAACGGTAGTTGTTACTGAAAACCCTGCCACATGGACTTCGCGCTATGGCAGTGTGGTGGTAGCCAACCAGAATCTTGTTGTGTTGGATGGCATGAACGAGAAAGGGCTCTCGTCGCATGCTCTAGCTCTGTTCCCGAGTGACTATGGCACACGTGATGTGCGTCTGAAGGGCGTAGCCATGGGCCTGCTAGTTCCATATGTCCTTGATAACGCTGCTACGGTGGAAGAGGCTCTTTCGCTTATTGCTGAAATTCAGCCTGTTGCGTCGCTCCTGGACAACTTCACCATCCGATTGGCACTTACTATTGAGGACCGTTTTGGTAACTCCGCGGTTGTGGAGTACCCTGACAGCTCGAAAGGGGTTGCTAAGATCTATCAGGGTCGCGATGTGCGAGTCTTTGCTAATCTAGACATAGACAAAAGTCGCACGATTCAACAAAGAGATTATCCGTTTGACGTGGCAACTGCGACGCGCAACACGATCATCCCGGGTAATGGTGGTCGCATCAATCGTTACGTTAGGGCTGCGTTCTTTGATGCCTACCTTAGTGAATTGCAGCCACGTGATCTTCTTGAAGCCAAAGCGGCCATGATGTCGGTTATGCGGAGCGTCTCTAACCCAATTGGAGCTCCCGGGGATAAGCCTGGGAAGGGGCCATACTACGGTGATGAGACCAGCTCGGTTACCATTGCAGACCTTACGAATCTTGTCTATGTGTTTGACAGCGACCGCACGCTTACATCTCTGAGTACGGACTTGCGGCGACTTGACTTTCGACCCGGTAGCGGCGTGCGAATTGTTAACCCGCAGGATCCACGAATAAATGGTGATGTAACAAAACGCTATAAACGCGTTCGGAAATCGGTCCCGGGCCTCGTCGACTGAGCACACTGGTGCGGCACACCACATAGGTGTTGCCACTAGGTTCAATCTTCATTCTCGGACTAAAAATTTAGTGCAGCGCATTTGCAGAGCAGTCGGGTGCAGATTCAAAGCCCCATGACGGGCCGCTGCAATGATCTCTGGTGGTGTGCGATTGGGAAATGTGAAGGAGGCTATTGAAGTTGCGGCAATACAGGATTTAGTGTTACTTTGCCCGGTGGCCAACTGCATGTAAGATTATATGCGGGCAGTCATGCACATTCTTATTCGAGCAGTAACCAGTTAGCACGCTTTGGCCAACTTGCGCAGATACCAACGGCCTACGTGTGTTCCTGTAATGCATTTTGCAGCATCAGACGTGGGTGTAATGAGTTACACTCCCGCAAGCTTTTCGACCTTACGGCAACAAGCTCTAAATATTCTCCGCTCACGTATACCGTGCTCTTTATGAAGACCTTCATGATTGTTCTGTTTGCCATCAGCGTGTTGATGGGGCCGATTGCCGCACAGACAACCCAGGCAGACAGCCAGTATCAGACGACACTGCGCTGCCATGACATGCTGAACCAGACGCTTTGGGATGGCGAGTTACTCAAGCCCGAGGTTCGATCTGCCTTGCTTGCCTTTGCCGATGCTTGGAAAGCTGAGCTAAAAATTCCATCAGATGCAATCTTGGACGTCGTGTTTGTTGGAGGCAACGCCAACTACAACTATGCCGCGCAGTCAGACATTGATGTGCATTTGCTTGTCAATGTGAGCAAGATCAGTTGCGACGCAAGATTGTTTGCCGACTTCGTGGCAGCGAAGCAAAAACTGTGGGTGCGAACGCACAAGATCAAAGTAATGGGATACGATGTTGAGCCCTATGCGCAAGAGCCTGTCAGAGAGTATACTTCACAGAAGGGGGTGTTCTCATTACAGTCAAATCAGTGGGTGCAGCGGCCTAATCGAGCAGATTGCATAACCGGTAATAGCGATGCCGTCCGTGATGGCGTTTTGGCTTATGTCCGCCAGATTGAAAGTCTTATTGTCTCCCCAGATGGCGTAACAGAACTGGGCAAGCTCTTGGCAAAACTCAAGTCCGAGCGTCATGCATCTATCCACGGTCCAGAAGGCGAGTATGGTTTGGCAAATCTGATTTACAAGGAGTTGCGTAACCGTGGCTATCTCGACACGATTGAGGCGCGGCTACTGCAAACGCAAGACGAGTCGCTGTCGTTTTCAAGATAGTGTTTCCTCAGACCGGAGTTGGCTTCGGGTCTTGACCTGCTCCCCATAATCGCATTCGAGCAGTTGTAACTCTGCACGCTTGTTCTATTTACTCAACTCATTTTTATAGATGATGCCATTTTTGATGATCACTTTGAAATGTTCTTTGGGTTGTTCTATTAGACGAAGATCATCAAGGGGATTCCCATCTAGTACAATGAGGTCGGCATAAGAGCCGGCGGAAATCTCGCCAATTGGTCCGAGCTGATAGGGATTCCTTTCACCGCACATTCGTAAGAGAGCCGCATTATCGGAGGTTGCCATCTTCAAAATTTCGTACGGACTGTACCAGGTACTCAGTTTAGTCAGTATGTGGCCCTGGTTGTCGACTGTACTTGAATCGAACAGGTGATCTGTGCCAAACGCGACTTTGATGTTGTACTTTTTTGCCATCCTATAGGCATTGTCTGTTCCCTTTATGACCTCTTGTTGCTTTTTCCAGTTCGAGCTACCCTCGGGATATGGTGTAACATCATTGTCGTTCAAAAAGGGCTGTAAACTCCACCAGACATTTTTTTCTGCCATTAATCTCGCCGTTGAATCATCGATCAGCTGAGCATGCTCTATACACTTTACTCCCGCACCTAGGGCTCTTCGTACCGAAACATTGTTGTAGGCATGAACCGTCACATACGTACCCCAGTTTTCAGCAGCCTGCACTGCTGCGCTGATTTCACGCTCGGTAAACTGAGAAACATCTATCGGGTCGTACATCGAAATGATTCCGCCACCTACGCATACCTTTATCTGTGTAGCCCCCTGTCGTAATTGAATTCTGGCCTGTTTCAAAACCTCGTCGTATCCATCCGCTATTGCTGTCATCCCATTTTGTGATAGGTACGACAATTCACCGTTCGCCTGTGTTGAAGTTGGTAAATCAAAATCACCATGTCCACCTGTTTGTGAGATGGCGGCCCCACTTGGATAGACCCTCGGACCCTTAACCAACCCCCCGTCGATCGCCTTTGCAAGAGCAAATGTATTCCCACCCATATCTCTCACTGTTGTGAATCCTCTCATCAATTGCCGTTCAGCGAAATGTGCAGCAAGCAAACTCATGTAACTGATATCTGCTGTGTACAATGAGGAAACGGGAAGTGCTTCGAGTAAGAGGTGCGAATGCGCATCGATCATACCTGGCATCGCGAATGTGCCAGTACCATCGATAATGGTTACATCGTTTATCGTATCTAGTGTGATTACAGGATCTACTTTGACAATCATTGGTCCATCGATGAGAATATCCGATTTGAATATCCGGTTGTCTATGCCATTGAAAACCATGATGTTCTTTATCAGAATCTTCTTCGGACGTGCCTGAGCATTACATTCGATTGAAAATGCCAGTAATAGCAGAAACAACACTGTTGTTTTCATAGGAGAGATGCCGGTAGTATTGTCGGAAGGTTGTTGAGCTACTTGCAATATGCAATCGCCCTTGAGAATCAACAACGCGGTAAAAATGAAAAAACCCCGCTGCGGTAAGCGCAGCAGGGTTTCTGTGATCCCGTTGGGACTCGAACCCAAGGCCCTTTGATTAAAAGTCAAATGCTCTACCAGCTGAGCTACGGGATCGGGAGGCGCAAAGTTACGAATTACGAATTACTAATTACGAATTACCAATGACGTATCGGATATCGTCTTTACCGCGAAAGCGGGAATGACTCTCAATCATCTCTCGTCATCAGTCATTTGTCATCAGTAATCGGTCACCACTGTGCGGATGACAACAGACCCAAGAAAATCCTTCGCAACTTCTGCGATGCCCTTTGCATCGAGACGCAGCTCAGCATGAAGTTCATCTTGTGTTCCGTGGTCAACGTAGATATCAGGAATGCCGTGCATGAGTAGGTCAACGCCTTCATGGTGATGCTGCGCGATGTGTTCTGCAACGGTGCTGCCGAAGCCGCCTTGAATCTGACCGTCTTCTATCGTGATGATGCGTCCAACACGCTTTGCTATGTCGTCGATCATTGCTGTATCAAGGGGCTTTACAAAGCGTGCATTGACAACTTCTGCAGAGATGCCGTCGGCTGCTAACAGCTCGGCTGCCTTTGTTGCTTTCTCGACCATGTTGCCGATGGCAATAAGCGCAACGTCTGTGCCAGTGCGAAGCGTTTCGCTCTTGCCGATTTCGATTGACTGCATCGGACGCATCGCTACTCCCACGGAGTTACCGCGTGGATAACGAATTGCAACTGGTCCGGCTGTATATGAATGTACACTTGTGTAGAGCATGTCGCGCAGTTCTTGCTCGTCCTTTGGCGCCATCACAACCATGCCCTGAATGATGCGCAGGTACGCAAGATCGAGAACGCCGTGGTGGGTTGGACCATCAGCGCCAACAAGACCCGAACGGTCAAGCGCAAACACAACATGCAGGTGCTGTAATGCTACGTCGTGCGCGATATGATCAAACGCACGTTGCAAGAAGGAGCTGTAGATCGCAACAACGGGCACAACACCCTGTGTTGCAAGGCCGGCAGCGAAGGTTACGCCGTGTCCTTCAGCAATGCCTACGTCATAGACACGCGATGGGAAACTCTTCTGGACAATGTCGAGCCCCGTACCATCGGGCATTGCGGCAGTGATGCCAACAACTTTGGGGTTGGTAGACATGATCTCAACCATCGCATCGCCAAAGACTTTTTGGTAGGTAGGAGGGGGCGCAACGGCCGGCTTGACAGCTTGCACAGCTTTGCCGGTGATCTTGTCTACCTTGCCGATGGCATGCAGAAACTGCTTGTCGCGCTCTGCAGGACCATATCCCTTGCCCTTTTGCGTGATCGTGTGAAGAAGAATCGGACCCTTCATGTCGCGAATGCCCTGGAGCATCGTGACAAGTTGATTCACGTTATGTCCGTTTACTGGACCGAAGTACCGAAAGCCCAATGCTTCAAAGAGCATCCCCGGTGTGATAACGGCCTTCATGCCGCCTTCGATGCGATGAGCAAGCGACTTGATGCGGTCTCCAAAGCCGTCCATCTTGTCGGTCATCGAACCGATCGTTTCGCGTAAACGCTTGCCCCGTTCAGAAGCAAACAGTTCGGAGAAGTAGTTCGAAAGTGCCCATACGTTTGGTGCAATCGACATGTTGTTGTCATTCAGCACAACCAAGATGTCGCTCTTGATCACACCACAGTTATTCATCGCTTCGTATGCCAAGCCCCCTGTCATCGCGCCATCGCCGATAACAGCCACCACTCGATAGTCTTCCTTCAACTGGTCGCGAGCAGCAGCCATACCAAGAGCGGCTGAAATCGATGTGGTCGCATGACCAGCGCCGAAGTCGTCGAACATGCTTTCACTGCGCTTCAAGAAGCCCGAAAGACCATCCTTCTGACGGATCGTGTGAAGCGTATCTCTGCGGCCGGTAAGGATCTTGTGGGGATAGGCTTGGTGTCCCGTGTCGATCACAATCTTGTCTTGGGGCGTGTTAAACACGTAGTGCAGTGCAACGGTGAGCTCGACTGTCCCAAGGCCGGCACCGAAGTGTCCGCCAACCTTGGTGATCGTATCAACAAGATACTCACGCACCTCATCGCTCACTGCACGCAGTTCCGACTCGGGAAGCTTGCGCAGATCTTCCGGAGAATCAATGTTCATCAAATACTTATAATCCACAACGACCCTTGAATGTGCAGATGAGAAAAAAGGTTATCGCCGTGGCGTTTCCACGATGACCTGCACCGTGCGTGATAGCTGGCGTCCGGTAGGGGAATTGTTTGAGAACACTTCAGTGGTCTCACCAACACCCATGGTGTAGAACCGCGCATCACGTGCCCGACTTTGGAGAAACGCTCGAACCGACTCTGCGCGTTCCCGAGAGAGCTTCATGTTATAATCATCGTTTCCGATACGGTCGGAATACCCAACGATACTCACCTTCGAAATGGCTGAAATACTTGGCAGAACCATCTGCTCAAGAATCCTCTGGTTTTCCTGACCGAGTGTTGCCGCATCGAAGTCGAAGAGGATCAGCGAATACTTGTCAACGGTCTTATCTGGCAGGTTCTCGGTCTTCTTGCGGACGCTCGAGATGTAGTCTACTGGAATTGATCCTGCGATAACAGTCGTGTCATCATCCGAACGGCGAATGGTGAGGTCGTAGTCCACCGGCACCTGCGCTGCAGACAGTTCGTTTGCTCGCATGGCCCAGCGAATAGGCTGCGGACGACCACTGCCGCTGAGTGTGCGCAGATTGCGTCCGGCCTGCGTTACATTTAGCGTCCACGAGTGAATGTTCGTGTCGCTTACCGATGGGTAGAATACGATAACATCATAGTTGGCAACGCGCTGGTTGTCGGCCGTCAGCAAGACCGGTGCAAGTACGTCTGGCACATTCGACGAAAGCTCGATGCGGCGGTTCTCAATGATTCCGTCTGGATCGTTTGGTGCTGATGGCAGCGCTGGCAGGGTCGATGACTTTACCAAGATGCGTGCCTGCTCGATGCCACATTGTTCTGTGAGATATGTCTTTGCCCACTCGGCACGAGATGAGGCCAGACTCTTGTTCACTGATTCCTTCTTTCCGTCTGTTGTACCGGTGATTGTTAGTGCTGCCTGCGGATACTTCTTCATGCGAGAAGCAACAATATTCAATAGGTTCTTGTTAACCTCTAACGCATCGAGTGGGAGCGACTCAACGACAAAGTTGCCACTGACGGCATTGTAGGTTGCATACTGCTGTGCTTCGTCTGGCAGGCCCCCTTCATTACAGAAGATGTAGGGCACAAGCGGGAACATCTCGTTGTAACGCACATCCTCGACATTGATCGACGAGACAATCATTTCTCTGTTCTCATTGTCGATACCGGTGATCTTCTCCATACTGCCGGTAAGGGGCTCTCGCTCGCTGATCAATGGCGATGATGATACAAATCCAAGAAAAACCGATACGCCTATGCGCAATTGTGCAATCGTTGTAGGACTAAATGCGGCACTACTCGAAATGTTCGTTAGCGGGTGACTGTACGTGATGTGCGGCTGAACAAAGATGTTCGAATCAACCGTAAAGGTGTATCCGACCCCCAAGAGAAGCGCAGTTCGTGTGGAGGTATTCGCAATTGGTGCATCCTGCGAAATGAACTGCTCAGAGAAGGTGTTCTGCTCATTGATCGTGGTATAGCGAGACTCACTTGTCGATAGCGGAATGCCGATGTCAAGTCCAATGATCGGATGTAGCGAAAGACCACCAAAGAGCCCATAGAGCTCTACCTGAGGTGCGATCTGCAGCATTGAGGAGAACAACGATAGGTTATGTGTGGCCGTTGCACTGGGAATTCGCTGCTCAGTGGTGATCGAGGTCGGCAGAGTGTGGTATCCGATCGTGGCGGCAAGATGAATCGTATTGGAAAGCGGAATGCCGCCACTGATGCCAAATGAAGCGCCCATTCCAGAGCCTGAGTTGAGAAAACGAGCGGTGTCGTTAAGGACGCGGAACGGGGCCAGCGCACTGCTCAACGAGTCGGTTGCTCGCCAGACAGCAATTGATGGCGATAGGGAGTTGATGGTAAGTCCAGCCGAGACGCCAATTCGTGCGGGCGGGATGACTTGGCCAACTGTTGATGCTGCAGTGAGCAATAAAACACACAGAGCAGAGAGCATGGATGTTTTCATACGTACAAAAGTACCAAGTGTTAAGTTTACCAAAGGACTACAACAACAAATTCTTGAAGGGGCCAGTGATGAATCGGACGCATAAGGTTTTGAACGCGTGTATCGCGGTAGTAGTACTGGCCCTGATCTGGCCATCCACGCAAGCGGTAGCCGCCTCGGGCGAAGGCATTAGGCTTGGGTTCTTCTTTGGTGGCAGTGTGCCGGATGCAGATGTCGGTAATGTTTACCGTAAGCTTGTTGATGACGGCGTCAAGGAGTCCTACAGTGCTGCTCGAGACGTTGGCACGCATCTTGGAGCCAAGCTGCGCATCGGACTGTCGGAGAGTTTCAGTTTGCAGGGAACTGCCTCGATCAACTTCTTTCGCAATCAAGAGCAGCGCGTAGTGGTAGCCGGCCTTACCGTACCAACATTTCTCACATCGTCCAGCTATGTGCCTGTGACAGCAGGAGCGATCTGGTTCCCGATCAACACTATCGTTCGCGTTGGGATATCTGGCGAAATGGTCTACACCTACCGTAAGGTGGGATTGACGACCAGCTCGGACGATCTAAAGCCGTACAACATCAACATCGGTAACATCGACTATTCACGAAATGATGTAGGTGCAGCATTGGGACTCTCCGTGGGACTTGACCTGCTCGGTCTGCAACCCCATGTGGAGGTCAAGAAGATCTGGAGCAATCAATTCGTTCGCGCCGCAGGCGAGCCCGAGGTTGCCTTTATGCAGGTTTCATTGGGTCTTCTTCTGTAGCCGTCTAAAGTACCAATAGAATGGTACTCCTGTAAGCATCAGAATGGTTCCCCAGAGTGAATTGATGATCACGGGGTCGGCAGCTGGGGTATTGGCACCTTGCTGCAATGTGATCTCGAGGGCTTTCATGCCTTCTTGGTATCGCTGCAGGTCGGCAAGAACTGTGTAGATAAGAAACGCTAGCGCAAAACCGATAAAGAGAAGAGGAACAACTGGATAGCCCCATGTCCGATATGGTCTTTCGGCATGGGGCATCTTTTTGCGCAAAACAAACACGCCGTAGGCACCAAGTGCATAGAACCCCCAGCTGATGAAGATCAGCATGTCTGTCAGAATGTCGAACGTGCCCGACATCACGAGCACGGACGTCCAGAGAAACTGATAGATCAGCGATCGTGCCGGTGTTTGAAACTTTTCGCTGATGCGTCCAGCAGAGGCAAAGAACATGCGTTCCTTGGCCATGCTGTAATACACGCGTGAGCTCGCCAGAATTGTTCCGTTAGATGTGCCAATGGTGGATATGATCACTGCCCAGCTTACAAACGTTGCTCCCACCGAGCCGATCATCAGGTTCGCAGCATCGCGCGCAACAAGCGTTGATGCAGCCAACTGGTCGATGGGAAGAATCATCAGATATGCAGCATTGATCAATACGTAGACGCTGATACAGATTATTGTGCCCAAAATCAATGACCGTGGAACAGTTCGCTGTGGATCGATGACCTCGCCGCTGACGTACGTTAAGTTGTTCCAGCCGTCGTATGACCACAGTGCTTTGTTCATTGCCATGACAAGCGCAAGCATCAATGCAGAGCCCACAGGAACGGCTGTTGCCGATGGGGCAGTGATGTTGCTGACAGAACCTGCCGGACTCATAAATGCGAAGGCAACAAGGAAGAGCATTGCTGCAACCTTGGCAGACGTGAGCAGGGATTGTACAAAGCCCCCTTCACGAACACCCCGAACATTGATGATCGTGAGCATGCCAACAGCTGCGATCGTCAGAAGTTTGATACCGATACTCTTGAGCGGGAAGATCGTTGCAAATGGCAGGTGAATGGCCCACGACTCCCAGACATTCTCCGGCAGGTCCCATAGCGGCACGAGTGTGTCGACATATTCAGCAAACACAAACGTTATGGAGGCAATGGACCCACACTGGATGACTACGAACAACGCCCATCCGTACAGGAAGGCAACAAACTCACCGTACATCACCCGAAAGTACTGGTATTGTCCGCCAGTAACGGGAATCAACCCTGCAACCTCTGCATTAGTAAGCGCGCCAAAGAGCGTAACAACTCCTGCCACCACCCAGACCATAAGCAGAAGGTGCGGCGAATGCACAAACTCTGCCATGGCAGAAGGGTTACGGAAGATTCCGGAGCCGATCATGCCTCCTACTACCAGCGATGTGGTTGCAAAGATTCCTAACCGTGGCAGTAATGCCGGAGCTGTTGATTGTTGCGGAGTGGTCATAAGTGGGTATCTGGTTGAAGTCGGAATTTAGCTGTATTCTTGAATCATGATTGCACTATGTATGGGGCTTGTGGTTGGATATGTGCTGGCCATACCGCCGGGACCGATAGGAATGGCTGCTGCTCGCAGTGGGCTCCAGCATGGAGTCGGCTCGTCCCGCATGCTCGCGCTTGGTGCGGGTTTGTTCGATGTGCTGTATTGCTTTGTTGCGATGACGGCATCGGCGGGCATAGCCTCGTGGTTGCAGTTCGACACCTCCAGCAGTCCGGTGGTGCTGGTGGCGGGATTCGCAGTTGCCATTGGTGTTGGAGCGGTAGGGATTTATCAGTTTCGTAACCCAGTTGAGCTTGCCATTGACGGTGCAACAGAGGCGAAACGTGCCAACGGACGTCCATTCGTTACTGGTGCGGCTTACGCTTTGGCCAACCTTGCCAACCCAACCTTCATACCCTCACTTGTTGTGATGTCTGCATACATCATGGGGCTGGGCCTTGTCGGGAGCAGCCTCTCAGAACGGAGCCTTTTTTCCGTAGGCTTTGGTCTGGGCAATGTCTTGTGGCTTCTAACTCTTGTTAGCATTGTTCTCAGGTTCCGCTCGCGGTTGCCACAGTCAACATTCCTGCTCATTCAGCGCCTCATGGCAGCCACGGTTATTGGCTTTTCGATCATCACAGGTGTGCGTCTGGCATTGTTGTGACGAAACCAGACGGCGTTCGTAATTCCTGGTTGATTACCGTTGTTGTTTGCAGTAGTTTCACCGATGGTAGAGTGTCGTTGTCTACTGCATAAACGACACGATAGTACTGCACGAGGGACAAAGCATGAGAATTGTAACCACCGTTGCTGTGGTTTTGTGTTGTTCGAGTTTGCTGTTACATACACAAACAGCCTCTATTGGCATGCGTGGCGGGTACCTGCATGTTTCCAACGAGTCAACCATACCTGTTATTCTCGGTTCAAATGATCCAGACTGCGGTGCATTCTCAAACGGTGTGTCGCCCGGTTTGTATGTTGGCCTAACAGGAGATTATGCCATCTTCGGTGATGCACTAGAGTTTGGTGCCGGCATCACCTTCCAACAACGTCCAGCCCAGCTTACGGTAAGCACTCAGGCAGGTTTTGAAGTGCTTGATCCGGTGTCGCAGAAGTATGTGCCACTTGTACGCGAAAATCTATTCGAAAGCACACTTGGATATGTAGCCTTCGAAGTTCACGTGCGCAGCCGTCCGCTTCAGGATGTTCCGATCTTTATTCGTGCGTCGTTTGATGCTGGTAACCCACTCGTGGACAAGTCGTACAGCCAGACAGAGCAGATCGTAAGTCCTGAAGGTGTTCTGTTCCCAGATGGCAGGCAGGTCCGCACAACCGGCCAGGGAACGTTCCCAGGTTTAGGTACATCCATGGGTGTAGGCGGCGGCATCGGATTTGTATACGACCTAACCCAAGAGGTAGAGATCGCACCGGAGGTTTCCTACCGCTACGGACTGAATTCTCTCACAACTTCTACGACGTGGAATCAGTCGTGGATCGGCGCTGGTATCGCTATACGGTATCGCATGCGTGAGTCCGAGGAACCACCACCTCCTCCTGCTCCTCCTCCACCGCCACCACCGCCAATTGCGGAAGTCGTAAGCGAGCCCGAACCTGCTCCAGCTGTTATCGCGTCTCTATCGACCATGCCCCTTGAGATTCGTGAGACCGTCGTAACGCAGACGTTCCCATTACTGCCGTATCTGTTTTTTGATTCAGCATCTGCGGTGCTGCCGGCTAAGTACGGCTTCACGGATCAGACATCGACATTTGACGAGAAGGGCCTTCCGAAAGAGACGCTTCCGATCTACTATCGAATACTGGACATTGTTGGCGCGCGCATGCGGTCGAACTCGAAGGGTAAACTTGTGATCACCGGCACAACCGATGTTGCAGAGGGTGCATCCGGTGATGAGCGGTCGTCAATCGCTGTTGCCCGCGCGCAGACAGTAGCAGATTATCTACGCGGGCGCTGGAACGTTGCGGCCGACCGACTTGTCGTGCGAACAGCGGGCAAGCCGCTGAACCCATCGCGTGAGTCATACGCAGAAGGCGCTGCGGAGAACAGGCGTGTAGAGCTCTCGTCTACCGATGAGTCATTGCTTGGCCCAATACTTCATACGCGTTTTAACGAGTACGTGCCGGTTCAGTCGCGACACGACTTCAGCACGACGATCAGAAACCCGGAACGAGCTGAACGATGGAAACTTTCGGTCGTGCACGACGGAAAGCCTATTGGGTCGAGGCAGGGCAAACTTCTGCCGCCCGAAACACTCACGTTTGACCTGAGTCAGGAAATGACCAATCAGTTGGGTCCGGTAACGGGAACAATAGACACACTCGTCGCAACACTGGAAGTTGAGCAGGTTGACCGGGAACCGGCCGTGGCAACAAAAGAGTTCTCACTGCGTAAGACGGTGAGCAATTACGAAGTAAGCCGGCTAAGCCTTATAGTGTTCGATTATGACCGCTCCGACATCTCGGAGCAAAACCGAGAAATGATGGAGCGTGTTGTCAAGAGCGCCACAGGGCAAGGCAGCACGGCGCGTATTGTTGGCACAACCGACAAACTCGGAGAACGGGACCATAACATGCAGCTTTCACAAGACCGTGCGAAATCCGTAGAAAGTTTCGTACGTTCGATTGCCCCTTCTCTTGATATTCAAGAGGTTAGGGGTATTGGTCCAGATCAGTTACCGTACGATAATTCAATTCCAGAAGGCAGGTTTTACTGCCGAACTGTTTCGTTGCAGATCACTACTCCATTGAGGGTACGATGAATAGACGAGAACTTTTTACGAACCTGGTGCGCAACGGCAAACGCGGCCCGGGTCCTTTTGACGGGGCTCCGCTAGATGTCCAAGGTGGACTTGACGAGTACACGCAGCCTCTTACCCTAGATGACATCTACCACCTCTACCGAAGAATGAGCTTTGGTATCTCGGTGCCTGATGCTCAAAAGCTTGTGGGCAAGACCGCAGCTGAAGTGGTAGACGCGCTGCTGGGTCCCGACACGCCGCCCGATCTTGAAAAGCCAATTCAATTCAACAAGTGGCGCGATCCGGTATCGGGTCTGATGGTAGAACACACCGAGAACCCTCAGGGTGCAGACCTTCAGACGCGATTTGCTATTGAAGCATGGTGGCGTGGCAACCATGCAAAGCTCTCGAGCTGGTGGATGCTTACCATGGTGCGAGACACAACGGCGATCGAGAAGATCACGATGTTTTGGATGAGTCACTGGGTAACAGAGTTCAGCTTTGACGAACAGTACCTGGTTCCGCAGTCCATCTACAACCAGTATCTGATGCTTCGCAACGACCGTCTTGGTGAGTTCCGCAAAATGGCGCTTGACGTAACGCTTGATAATGCGATGCTGCATTACCTTGGCGGAACGTACAACGAGGTTGGACGACCAAACGAGAACTTCGCACGCGAACTGATGGAATTGCATACCACTGGCATTGGTTGGTATACCGAGGGCGATGTTCAGCAGGCGGCTCGTGTGCTCACCGGATGGAAGGCTTCACGATTCAACGATCAGCCAGCACCTAATGGTATGTATGTGCCGTGGTTCGATGCCAACAAGCACGATATCGGTGCCAAGGAGTTCATGGGTGTTACCATTCCGGCCCGCACTACAGATAACAACACAGCCTACCAGGTTCGTAACGAGGAGGTAGGGGAGCTCATCAACATTCTGTTCCGCATGCGTCCGGAGGCCATCTCGCGCTTCATGGCCCGTAAGGTATACCTGTATTTCGTGTACAGCTCGGCTGGCGAAGTAGACCCGCTCGTTGTAGACGAGTTGGCCGCAGAGTTTCGCGCTTCGGACTTTAAACTTCGACCGCTGTTCCGCAAGATCCTCACAAGCGCGCACTTCTTTGATCCGGCGCTTCGTGGCGCGCAGATCAAGACACCACTCGAATACGTAACCTCGCTTGTAAAACTGCTGCGCCTTGATGACGGTCAGATCGTGGCTCTTGATCTGCAGGGGGCTATCCGCACAATGGATCAGACCCTGTACGATGCGCCCAATGTTGCAGGCTGGCCGGGTTATCGCACGTGGATCAGCACCAACACGTATCCGCGTCGGCGTGACTTTGCACGCAGGGCCATCGACAGCATGACCGATGCAAAGGCGCTGGAGTTCATCAAGGAGTTTCCGAGCTATGACGAGGTTGATAAGTTTGTAGCAGAGGTTGCTCGTTATATGTTGCCGGTTGCCGTTAGCGCCGAGCGACTTGCATACTACAAGGCCACACTGCTCGAGGGTCAGCCCGATTATACGTGGGCAGAAAAACTTCAACAAGCTGCAAGTGCATCACGCTCTTTCAAGCTTCTTCTTAAAGCCATGGCCGTTGCACCAGATTTCCAACTGTGCTAAGCCCCCTATCACTGAACTTGACTGTAAAGGTTAACCGATGAAACGTCGCTCCTTTCTCGCTACTACCGCTGCTGCAGCAGTAGGAACCCAAGTGCTCGGGGGTGTGCCACTTCGCGCATTCTCGCCATTCGAGCTCTCACAGCAGCTCAACATGGATGACGATCGAATCTTGATCGTGATTCAGATGTTCGGCGGCAACGATGGACTTAATACCATTCTGCCTGTCGATAATGATGCCTACTACAAGATCCGACCAACGATTGCCGTTGCCAAGGATAAGGCCATCAACGTGCTCTCGCGCGTTTACATGCACCCCTCGCTTGCACCGAAGGACAGATATGGCATCCCGCAAATGTTCGAAGACGGACGTCTTGCGGTGATCCAGGGGATTGGATATGAGAATCCGAACTTGTCGCACTTCCGTTCGACAGATATATGGCTCAGCGGATTCAATTCCTCAGACCCCGAAAAGCGTCTGCTCGATGGCTGGCTAGGCCGGTACTGGTCCAAAAAGATCGATGGTTTCCCAGAAGTACTTCCAGATGATCCAATTGCCGTGCAGGTTGGCGGAACGCTCTCGATGTTGCTGCAGAGTCCAAAGGGAGATATTGGAATTGCTCTGACGGATCCGCAGAAGTTCTTTGAGCTCGGCCAGGGCATGTCTCCAGACATGGCAGTGATGCCGGAAGACACACGCTATGGACGTGAGTTCAACTTTGTGCGTACGGTTGCTGAGCAGTGCGATAAGTACTCTTCAGTGGTCAAAGGTTCGTTCGACAAGGGCAAGAATGTTGCTTCCTACACCGACAACGGTTTTGTGCAGCAGATGAAGCTCGTAGCGCGTCTTATCAGTGGTGGACTGCGCACCAAGGTCTACATGGTTGCAATGGGTGGTTTCGATACGCACGTGCAGCAACAGGATGATAATCTTGGCGGTATCCATCCGTATTTGCTCGAGCAGTTGGCAACAGGTATTGGCGCTTTCATGCAGGATGCTCTTGCGCAAGGATTCGCCGATCGGGTTGTTGGTATGACGGTATCCGAATTTGGTCGCAGGCCATATGAAAACGGCAGCCGGGGTACAGACCACGGAGCTTCTTCAGTGCAGTTTGTCTTCGGCAACAGCGTGCGCGCGGGTGTATACGGTCAGTCTCCTGACCTAGAGAACTTCGACTCAAATGGTGATGTGCGCTATCAGTTTGACTTCAGGCGCGTATATGCTGATGTTCTCGAGAACTGGTTCGGCGGCACGCCACAGGACACCGAATCAGTGCTCGAAGATCGCATCCTACCGATTGGTGTGCTGCAGCGTGCTACGAGCGTCGAAGAATATTACAATGGTCGGGTTCCGGTACACGTTACCGTCTCGCCGAACCCATCATCAAGCCATACTACATTGGAATGGCAACAGGCTGTTCCGGCTCTTGTGCACGTTGAACTCTACGGCGCTGAAGGCCGCTTTGTTCAGACTGTATACACCGATAGGGTGTTGCCGGGAACCATTCGCGTCCCTGTAAACAACGTGGCATCGGGCTCATACCTGTGCTCGGTTGTGGTTAACGGCGCGCGGACCGTTGTTCCGTTGACTGTAGTGCGCTGATAAACATTCCATTTTGCCATCTCTGAGCGGTTCACTAGATTTGTGGCCCTCTGCGGAAGTGGCGAAATTGGCAGACGCACCATCTTGAGGGGGTGGCGCTCGCAAGGGCGTACGGGTTCAAGTCCCGTCTTCCGCACATAGGTAAATGAAAAAGGGGCTAACGGTTTCGTTGGCCCCTTTTTTTATCTGCTAACAGCGAATTTGACCACTGCACTCGTTCCAGTACTTCCGCTTGAAACACTGGCAATGTAGATTCCTGGTGGAACTGGGTTGCCGGCTACGTCGAGCCCGTTCCATAGAGCCTGACGTCCACGCGCCGCTATGGCAGATACAAGTATTCCACCCGGCGTCATGATGCGTACTTCTGAGTCCGGCCCGAGACCATCTATCACGATCTGGGGGTCTGTTCCTATGCGAAATGGTTGAGGATAGCACCGTACATCAAATGTTTGCAACGGACGCATAGATGAGGTTCGAGCTACGCTGCATCCTTTGAGTGTTCCAAAGTAGGCAAGTCCGGTTGCAGGATCGATTACTATTGAGCGCACATTGTTATCAAGCAGCGGAGCAGTTGCTGTGGTAATAGTTGCAAGTACTTCGATGCCGCTCTCGTCGAGAACAAACACGCCGTTAGTGGTAGCGATCCACTTGTAATTGAGTGCGTCCACAAATACATCGTTGATGTACGTGGTGGACATTGCCGAGACACGCCGGACGTATGGTATGGCTGTATTGCTCAAGTTCCATGGGCTGGAGATCACGGAAAGCCCCTTGGCGGTGCCTATCCACAGCGCGCCATTCTGATCGACTGCAAGCGATGTTACGACGTTGTCCTGCAGCTGTGAGTTGCTGCTGACGATCTTGTTGCATACGTCGTCGTCTGTTGTCTGCGTACGTTTATCATTGTAGCCGACAAGCCCTCTGCTGTCGGGACTGCCGCACCAGACCGTTCCATTGCCGTCAACAGCAAGCGAGCGATAGAGATTCTCACGCGTATTCGCGCAATTCTGAAGGTAACTCCACGAATCAGCGTTATCAGCCACCGCTAGAAGTCTATCAGTACTTTGTTCGTTGAGAAGAAACGTTCGGCCATACTTATCCATTGCTGCTTCCGAAACGAGGATGTAGTTGGAATCAGCCGGTATGCCTCGAAGCGATGAGTTCCCAGCATTGCGTGCTGTGATGATCAGACCAGCATCGGTATGTGTGGCTTTGATCGCGCCGCGGCCCCATGTGCCTATCCATGTTGAACCATCTGCCAGAGAGCTTACCCTGTAACAGCCATTAGTGCGCAGTAGTGGTTCATTGGAGGTCGTAAGAGACTTCCATACCAGTCCGTCGAAGTATTGAACACCCTGGCCACCATAGCCGCCATCGGTATGTGTGGCAGCCCAAATCCATCCCTTGGTATCGATACTGATATCAGTGAATTGGTTCGAACGAGGAGTTGTGGTGTCGTATCTCGAAACGTACCTGTTGTCGAGAATCCAGCCAAGGCCCTGATCTGCGACAAAGGCAACGATCATGCTGTTTGCTGCGGGCCCCCTGACAAGGCGGCTTCCAAGAACGCCCGATGGTAGGGGGCTCTCCAAATCAATCGCAGCCCCATTCTTGGAGATTACGCTGGAGGTGCTAACGATATACGAACCATCGTTGTCGATGCTCAGGCCGTTAATATCCTGCTCTGTTGTCTGCAGGCGCGTGAATCTGCCAGAGGACCAACGGTAGACATTGCGAGCCGAAGCTACCATGCATGTCGACCCCGAGGCGGCAAGGTGCAGAATGGGTTCGGACGAGTCCGGCAGACCGTCCTGCTGAGACATCAGACGCCATGCAGAGGGTAGGCGTAACGTAGGAATGTTCAGCGGTGCAGAGCTTAAAGAGCCGTTAACGACCACCCAGATTGTGCCGTCGACAAAAGCAAGTGCCTGTACCTTTGACTTCTCAGGATAGACGCCGATCCTGTCGACCGTCTCAATGAACAGCCGCGTACGTCCATTCATCAATACAACGCCGAACTCAGTTGCCATAGCAATGGTGTCTCCGCGCTGTGCGAAGTCGATGATCGCACGTTTTGGATACTGCGAGGCACGTTGGATATCACTGATCCGTTCCCAGCTATCTGCAGAGGCATTGAACAGGTCAAGTGATCCGTCCCGCTGTCCAACATATGTGGTGCC
Organism: Ignavibacteria bacterium; assembly: GCA_046300675.1. Classification (GTDB taxonomy): domain Bacteria; phylum Bacteroidota; class Ignavibacteria; order Kapaibacteriales; family Kapaibacteriaceae; genus UBA10438. The sequence continues at coordinate 2,445 of JBKCLO010000129.1, read as the reverse complement.
GGTAGGTTTGTCGCAATAGATCGAGGAGCAATCCAGCGTGCTCAGGCCGTTGACGTTGTCGTACTTGGCGCTGCTGCCGGTTGTGATCCACGTGCGCTGGACGCCACCAGAGGTAGCAGCCCAAATCGAGCCGTCACTATCGGAATCTGCGTCGCGTACCTCGCGGGTAGACGAGATCGTATACCAATCGCTCACATAGACTTGCTGTGCGTGAGCTACATGTGCGAGGGCCACGATCAGAATTGCAATGGCGGGTCGTAGCATACGGACTACCAATGTTGATTACGTTGATTACGATGTGCGAATTGCGCGTAGGAGATTGACCATGTGAAGAGCAGCCAACGCTGATTCACGTCCCTTATGTCCAGCAGAGCCCCCTGCACGATCCCAGGCCTGCTGAATACTCTCGGTGGTAAGAATCCCTGCAATACATGGCACACCTGTTTGGGTGGCTAACTCCTGCAGGCTGTGCATAACAGGCGAGGCCACGTACTCAAAATGCGCTGTTTCTCCGCGGACAACCACGCCAAGCGTGATCACGGCATCCACAGCGTCAATATCAATGAGCGTTGCCGCCACCACGGGGATCTCATACGTGCCTGGGCACCGGTAGAGTCTGATGTGATCGTCGTCTACGCCATAACGATGCAAGGTCTCTACAGCGCCGTTGATAAGTTCTTGTACGATGTTATCATGCCATGCGGCTGCAACGATGCCGATGCGCGCCCCACTGCCGGAGGCTGTGCCAAGGTCTGCAAATGTTACGTCGTTGATGTTCATGCTGGCAATGATGTTCTCACGGTATCCCGACGATGTTCGAGCAGTTTCAGTGCAGATTCGGTTACACCGAACACACCAAAATTCTGGTCGTCATATTCCCGAGTACCGTGAAAATCCGACCCCCCAGTGACCAGCAGATTGTGCTGTGTACACAGCACGCGGTAGAATTCTCGTGTGACGTACCAATGCGAGGGGTGATAGACTTCGATAGCATCTACGCCCGTATTAATCAGTTGCAGACACATCTCGGCATTGGTGAAATACCTACCCGGGTGAGCGACACTGAGAATGCCGCCTGCCCTGTGAACCATCTCAACTGCCTTGGCTATCGGAAACGGGGTCTTTGCCGCATATCCAGGCTTGCCCACATCGAGATACACATCGAATGCCTGCTGGATAGTACTTACAACTTGCTTGCGGACAAGGATCGAAGCAACATGCGGACGTCCGACGGTGGCACCTTTGGCCTCGTCCAACACTTCCTCAATGGAAATATTCACGCGGCATGCATTAAGGTTCTGAACCATTTCGCGAGCTCTGCGAATCCGATCTTCACGATAGAACTTCTCGTATGCCTGAACTTCTTCGCTTGTATGATCGAGAAAGTAAGCCAGGATGTGAACCTCTCTGCCAAAATCATAACAGGAGATCTCTACACCCGGGATCACATTTACCGAGCCGTTATAGCCCCCATTCAGCAGCGTACGGTAGGCATCCATGTTGTCGTGGTCGGTAATCGCTATGCTGCCGAAGCCTTTGGCATGCGCCTTTTCAACCAGCTCAATCGGCGACAGCGCGCCATCGGAGCACGTGGTGTGGGTGTGCATGTCGGCAACAAGGTTTCCGTGTGGTGCAGATTCTGTCGTCATCACGGAGTCTCCTCACGAAGGAACCAAGCTCTAGCGATCTTCCCGCTGCGGCACTCATATGTAGCCACGGCGTGCACGTTGCCGTCTGGGCGCAGTCCAGAGACTTCCTCTTCGTCAATAACGAATGGTGGACACACAATGCGCGAGACAAGCCTGCAGTGCAGATCGGGGTGCTGTTCAAACTGATAGGCATATCGAGCATGGAGCTCTTTGATGCCGCTGCAGAATACTTCTCCACTTGGAAGAGCGATCAATTCGATGTCATCAGCGTAAACGGAAGCGAACGCATCTATGTTGCGTTCGTTGTAGGCATCCAGCTGCTGCTGAGCACACTGCTCAGGTGTTCTATTATCCAAAGGAGATTGCACGTGCAAAGATAGCCTAGTGCGCCACCTATTTACTATCAAGAATCCGCGTAATCAACGTTTGTACTACGACCATTGCCGGGGTGGAGGTTGATTTGATCGTTCGCTCGCTTGATCGCAGCAGATGAAGGGCCCGTTCGATGCGCATCGGACCGAGCTTGTCGACGTATCCGAGATGTTCATTCAACGTCCACGCGGGGATGCCTGTTTGCGCCGATATCGCGTTTTGGTCGGTTAACGACCGTGCATCGACAAGGCGAAAGAGCTGCACAAAAAAGCGTGTAAGCATCGAGATGATAGGCAGTTCCTGGCTGTCGGAATTCATCATTGCGGTTGCGATGTTCGTTGCAGCAATTACGTCGGCTCTGCCGACTGCGCGTTGAAGCTCGAAGACGTTGAATTCGCGAGAGCTGCCGACGATCGCATAAATG
>JBKCLO010000128.1:0-1457 GCA_046300675.1 Ignavibacteria bacterium | reverse complement strand
CACGATAGGGGGCTCATGGATTGAGACAGCGCCTAGCAACCTTCCTAAACATGTGCGGGTGTGTAATCTGTTGGGGGGCTTTGTCCAGAGTGTTGTTATTGCGCATACCCCACAGTTTGTGCCCACAGAATCTGGTGCGTTCATTGTGCCGTGATCGCGTGTATCTTGTAGGCCTGCAAGAATCGTCATGTTTGTTACAATACCTGTTCGCTGAGGAACACCATGTCGTCGACAACGCGAGAATTCCTGGGTCACCCAATTGGCCTGTCGTATCTCTTCTTCACAGAAATGTGGGAACGATTTAGCTACTATGGCATGAGAGCACTTCTGGTGCTATACATGACACAATACCTGCTTATTGACCCGAGTCTGTCTGATAGCGTTATTGGTTACACGGCCATTGCCGACATGCTGCGCTATCTCTTTGGCGACCTCTCGGTTATCGGAGTTTCCTCACAGATCTACGGTCTATATACAGGGTTTGTGTACTTCACGCCCTTTATCGGCGGCTTACTTGCAGACAAGTACTTGGGCAAGACCAATGCCGTCTACGCCGGTGCTATTCTCATGGCCATCGGCCACTTTCTGATGGCATTTGAACCTTTCTTCTTGTTTGCACTTGTGTTTCTGATTCTCGGAAACGGACTCTTCAAACCAAATCTTACGGCGCAGGTGGGGTCGTTGTATCAGCCTGGTGATTCACGGGTTGACAGTGCCTACACGATCTACTACATGGGCGTTAACCTTGGTGCGTTCTTCTCGCCAATCGTTTGTGGAACTCTAGGCCAAAAGGTAGGCTGGCACTATGGCTTTGCTGCTGCAGGCATCGGAATGCTGGTTGGCACGTTTGTGTATTGGCGAGGTACGAAGCATCTGCCGAAGGAGAATCAAAACGTCATCAAGGCAAAAGCTTCGGAGGCAGCCGCGAACGAAAACTGGGTTCGCCCCCTTTTAGTGATTGGATACCTCTGCTTTGTGAACATCCTTTTCTGGGGCGTCTTCGAACAGCAGGGTAATGCCCTGCAGGTATGGGCCGATGAGAAAACGAATTGGAATCTGCTCGGAATTGATGTTCCATCATCGTGGTTCCAGACACTCAACCCGTTCTTCATAATCGTGTTTGCGCCATTGCTCAATAAAGTATGGGGCTGGCAGCGCTCACGAAAGTCAGAACCTTCATCAATCGTAAAGATGGCAATCGGTTGCGCATGGATGGCAGTGGCGTTTCTGCTGATGATGTTCGTTGCCAACATCGCCCAGGGTGATACGAAGATCAATCTCTTGTGGGTGACCAGTGTTGTGCTTCTGTTTACGATTGGAGAGCTATACCTATCGCCGATTGGTCAGGCAATGGTGTCGAAGGTAGCCCCTGCGCGGATGGTAAGCATGTTTATGGGCGTATGGTTTCTGTCCAGCTTCTTTGGTAACTACCTCGCTGGATTCATCGGCGCCTACTA
>JBKCLO010000127.1:0-6051 GCA_046300675.1 Ignavibacteria bacterium | reverse complement strand
AATGTGATCACGGTTGCGTTTGCGGTACCTACATCGAATACCGACATGACAATGCTCTTTGCGCCGGATCGCGGTACGGTGCAGCAGTTCAAGACGCGCATTCAAAATGTGCAGGCAACAGGTAAGAAGGTGATCCTGAGTGTAGGGGGCGCAACAGCCACGATTGATTTGACGACAACTGTGAATCGCGATGCGTTTGTGACGTCGATTGGCAACATCCTGAACACGTACGGCTTCGACGGACTCGACATCGATATCGAACATGGCGCTTCGATCCTTGTCAACGGTGGAACCATCGCAGCCCCACAAAGTGCAGCACAGATCAATCTGATTGATGCTATCCGCACGATCATGGCCAACTATCGTGCTACCAACAATCGCAAGCTCCTTCTCACATTCGCACCTGAGACAGCCTACATTCAGGGCGGCATGTCGGGGTACGGAAGTATCTGGGGTGGATACCTTCCGATTGTTGATGCGCTGCGCGACTCGCTGGACCTTATCCATGTACAGCTCTACAACAGCGGCACGATGTACGGTATCGATAATCAGATCTACACACAGGGTACGGCCGACTTTATCGTGTCGCAGACAGAAGCTGTCATCAAAGGCTTTACTGCTCGTGCCCCCGGAGGCGCATTTGCTGGTATCCCCGCATCCAAGGTCGCTGTTGGTTTGCCAGCAAGCACTAACGCCGCCGGTGGGGGATATGTTGATTCAGTAACGATTACCGCTGCGATCAATTACCTCAAGGGAGAGGGGCCACGTCCAGGACAGTACACTCTTGTGCAGATAGGGGGCTACCCAGGCTTGCGTGGTTTGATGACCTGGTCTATCAACTGGGATGCAACACAGGTTAACCGTAACAAGTATTCGTATGCAAAGACCTATGAATCACTTTTTGCACCTCCCCCTTTGCCTGTGCCGGCAAAGGTTGCGCTGGTTTCGCCCAGCGACGGCAATCAGTTAATGGCAAATCAGGCGCAGTTTATGTGGAGGCCGTCAACACCGCAGGTTGCGAGCTATCACTTAGAAGTGCGCAACAACGGTGTGGCTATCTACAATGATTCAACGATCACCGATACACTGCGTGCGGTAGGCACATTGCCCCCTGCAAGTGCTCTTGTATGGCGCGTGCGGGCAAAAAATGTATCAGGTTGGGGAGCATGGTCTGATGGCCGCATCTGCAACACGTTGCCATTTCCATCACGTGTGATGCTTGTGTCGCCGTCGAATACTGAACAGCTTCGAATCAACACGGCAGTGCTTCGTTGGCAGCGCAGCACACCAGTTGTAGATCGATACAGAGTGCAACTCTATAACGCAGTCGGAACAGTGATAGCAGATTCAGTACTGGCCGACACACTCTTGTCATTCAAGCTTCTCCCGTCCACAAGTCATACCTGGCGCGTTATGGCACAGAATGCTTCAGGGTGGGGCGAATGGTCTCCGATATGGCAGTTCAAGACTGTACCGTATCCGCAAACACCGCAGATGTTGGCGCCAACCAATGCCCTTGTGACATCCCAAGACAGCGTTGTGTTGTCATGGAGACAATCAACACCAGAGATCACAGCATATCAGATAGAGGTAAAGCTGGACACAACAACACTTGTTGTTGAATCGCTGATAACAGATACAAACCTTACGTTGCGCATGCTTAAGCCCCTTGCTTGGCACACATGGCGAGTGCGGGCGCAAAACGTTTCAGGATGGAGCGCTTGGTCATCTCGATGGTCATTTAGGTACCTGCCAATTCCAACCACGGTAGAGCTCACTCTTCCAGCAGATACTGCTCGCCTGCACGTCGACAGCGTCCGCCTTTCGTGGTTGAAGGCCACTGCAGAAGTAACGAGTTATCATCTCGAGGTAACGCTCGGAGACAGCGTAGTGTACGGCGACACATCGTTGATCACGCTTACAAAGGCCATCACCGGTCTCGTGAAAGACAACATATACACGTGGCGTGTACGAGCAAAGAATCAATCAGGATGGGGCTCGTGGAGCAATGTCCGTGGATTCAGGACCTACAAGCAAGATCCAACATCCGTTCTTGAAGAGTCTGCATGGGGCTCGCTTGTCGTTGCTCCTCAACCAGCACTTGATGAACTCACGATATCTGGGATCGACTCAGAAGCAACAGTGATTCGCTTCTATGATCTGGCAGGTAGTGTGGTACTTGAACAGTCAATGTCAGTTGCAACAACATCGGTAACGCTCGACATTTCAACGCTCGCGAAAGGGGCATACCTTGTCGTAGCCGGACGGACGCGAGCACATGTTGTCATTCGATAAGGGAATCGCTGTTTTCAACAGCAGACCGCAGACAGTAGATATGTTTAGTAAAAAGAACACGATTGCAGAGAGGTTGCCGATGAAGTGCTTGCTACTTTCAATCATCGCGGCGTTGATGTGCTTCACGCACGCAAACGCACAATTCGATGTTACGCCTAAAGGTCCTTTCTCAAGGCTTGGATTATCAGTAACAACTTTCAATGTGGTGCTCACGGATCCTAATGTAACCGCAGAGTATTATCGATGGATATTGTATACAAATGATGGCGGTACATATCGTGTGCTTGACTCATTACAGGGTGAGAATGCAAAGGCATTTTCATCAAGACCACTGATGTCAAACTTGATTCCTGCCAATCCGGAACCTCAACTTGCAGTTACGGTTACGTTGCGGAACAAGTTCAGTCCAACGCCGTACGGCGTAACGCGTGTGTTCCCGATCCAATTCACAGAAGCGATTTATGCATTGTTTGAACCAGACGGCAAAGGCAGCTACTTTGTAACGCCACGCACGCGTACGATCGGTCGCAGAGAGCAGGGGGCATTTGGAATCACGCGGATTCCGCCGATGTCGACATACATATCCCTGATGCTCCTGGGAAGTAACGGCGATACATTGAAGAAAATGGCCGATTTTATTGACACTGTCAAAGTGCCATCAATTCTCCCAGATGTCATCTATGGTTTTGAGTTTGACATCAATCCTTGGCCGGGTGGTGTGCGCGTAAGAGCAAATGTGGTGTACAAAGACGGCCCCAAGGGCGGATATGTACAAGATCTCGTAATCCCAGACTCTGTGCCAGTAGCTGTCGTAACCGCATCCAAGGGCTTTGGTCCGTTTCGCAGAGGCGTCGACATGCCAAATACGTTTACGATAAGGGGGCTGGGACCTGCCTGCACAGGTGTTGAAGTAACCATGCATTACACAGCCGATGATGGGCAGGTTCGAACATTCGTCCGCGACACCTTGGCATACAACAGTGGCGCAGACAGCACAAGTGTTACCTACAACATGCGCAACGTTACCAAAGGAACAACATTCACCGTCCGCGGCATATTCGGAACCGTCTTTCCGAATTCGAGATTTGACATACCACTCACTGTTGACGATGCACCGCCGGTACACGTGATCAATGGCGCACTGCCCATTACACCCGGCGAAAACAAGGACTATGTTTTACGCATTGATAGTCTACCGCCCCGCATTGTCGAAGTGCAGATGCTTCTGACATCCGCATCCGGAAAGGTCTTGAATCAACATACAATCAAAGCTGCGCCGGGCAAGTTTGTTAGCACGGATTCCATTACGTTTAATGCCAAAGATCTCTCCCTGGGAACCTACGTCGTTCGTACACGGGCGGTCAATGATCAGCGTGACGATGCGCCAGATTTCTTCTTTGGATTTGATGTACGTGACAAGTCTAGGTTTTTCCTCGTAGCTGATTCATGGGGCTCGTATACGCAGGGCGACTCAGCCACCATCACTCCAGGTATTACCGACGTGCGGAATACGGGATTACCTGGTTGGTCGGGTCGGGGTAAGTTCATGATTATTGATTCCACAAAGCCAGATATGCCTCTTTATGTCTCGCCCGAGGTGAGCCTTCAGAAAGTGAATTCACGTGATTCTGTTGTCTACTGGCCGGATTCAAGCTACAAATACGGCGCTGACATAACGCGTCGTGCGAGAATTCAAACGAGTGATTTGCCTCTCTCTGCAAGGGTAATCTTTGAGACTACAGAGTTTTATGCTGAAGAACGGTTGTCGCATCCCATCTTTATGGTACCATCGCCAGGCGTTCTGACATCTTCGCCTCGGTTGGATTCAACTCTGATTGCTACTCGTAAGACGCCCGTCGTGGTCAAGTTTGCCAATATCACACCTGACGCAACAGGTGTTCGGTTTCGGGTAAATGGCACACGAAATACGTCCGCACTGGTGCAAACCGTTGTTCCCGTAGCGAAGGGCCAGAAAGAGGTTACGTTCAGTTTTGATGCTGGTCTTCTGCCAATAAACTCTGTGCTTACTGTTGCACCTGTTACATCTCTTTCCGACGATATAGGTGCAGCAGTTGTACGGTCTATCAACACGCGCCCCGATACGCTTTCAATGCGAGCAGAGCCCCCTATCGACACCATTCTGATGGAGTGGGACATAGAGCCGTCAACACAATTGATTCGGGGAATAGGTAGACTCGACTCAAAGCTCATCTTTTCGAAGCTGCCGGCACAAACATTAGAGGTCCAAGTGTTGTCATTTGATGATACTGGTGCCGTTATCGACTCTACCGCCTATCCAGTTCCGTATCGTTTGACATATGATTCAACATTACGTGTGTCGGGCAGTTTTCCGTTTCGGACGTTTAATACATCGTCGCTGCAAGTTCGCTACATAACAGATGGAGGTCCGCAAGGGGGCATACGCTATACAAAGTCAATCGTTACACGTTTCCGCGAGCCCCTTTCGCTACGTGTCCGCAAGATGAACTATGCGACAACTCCTCCCTCTGTTGACAATTCACCTTTCCTGCAAGGGTCGAATGACATTGCTGAGTTAGCTGTGCGTTGGCGAGCAAACGACGTGAATAGTACCGTTGGTTATAACCGTCCGTGTGCTGTGGATTCAGTACGGCTGGAGATACTCGATTGTGCTGGAGAAGTCATCAAGACGATGCGAATCGTTCCAGAGCCAATTGGTGCTAGGTCTGGCTCTGCAGCCGACACATTGTATGAGATCAAAGACCTGCCTCTCTCAACACAGCGAGTACGGGCACGTTTGTATTCAAAGAATATGACGCTTCCATCTACAGGTGTCTTGGTAACCGCGCCACTTACATTGCGCACCAATCCCAACCTTTACATACCTCTTGGACTTTCCTATCCCACGTATCGGATTAACGATACTACGTTGAAGAATCTCGAACAGAAGATGGTGATCACCAATCTTAATGCCGTTGTTTCTATCGATTCTATCTCTATCGTTGACAAGTCTGGTAAGACTGCGTTCATGTTCGACTCTCAACGTCCACGCATGGATTCGATCGTGTTGCCGTCGTTCGACTTTAACACGCTCTCTCCCGATAATGCGCCTTACCGCATCAACGGACTCGTCCGCACGACCACATGCGGCGTAGCGCGTTCTACACGCTTAGAATTGGCAAAGGTCGAGGTTCAAAAGACACTCTCTGGGGAGAGCACGAACAATTGGATTTACTCATCGCAGGGCTGGGGTCCGTTCCAACAAGGTCGCGCACCAGAATCTCAATTCGTGCTGAATCTCGAACCTTCTCGATTCATCACCTATCGAACGGCCGTGTCTGACGTTTTGGAACTTGGGTTACAACCAATTAGCAAGCAGGTAGGAGGGCTTACACAGGAGGTCGTAACGGAATACACATATCCCGGGGGGTCGCCAGTGCCGAACACTGCACGGGCACGAGCAACATTTAATCTTACATCTTTCGACACCACAACGTCGATTCAGGTACGTGTGCGTTGGCTCAAGAAATCGCCAACGGGCACGTCGGTTGAATCTGAAACCAAATACTATTATCCAGTATCTATGCTGCCATTCCCCGATCAACCTATTGATCCAGATACAACGCGGTATGAGCAATCGGTGCTAGCTGGGTCGCCTGGTCTTCAGGTTATGCGGAGCAATTACAATTTCGGCATGAAGCCACAATCATCGGATATCGATTATCTCCGGTTTACGATGTTGAGTTCTGCGGGCGTTGTGCTGGATACATTTAGCAT
>JBKCLO010000126.1:0-2279 GCA_046300675.1 Ignavibacteria bacterium | reverse complement strand
CGGATACGTACCCTCTTGTTCAATAGGGTTTTGGGTCGCAAGAACAAAGAATGGTTGTGCGAGCTGATATGTGGTCCCAGATGCCGTCACACTGTGTTCCTGCATCGCTTCGAGAAGTGCAGCTTGGGTCTTTGGCGGTGTACGGTTGATCTCGTCTGCTAATACAATGTTGGCAAACACTGGCCCCTTAACAAAGCGAAATGTCTTTTGTCCGGTAGAAAGATTGTCTTCGATTACCTCAGTACCCGTGATATCACCCGGCATCAAGTCGGGTGTGAACTGCACGCGAGAGAACGTAAGGTCCATCGACTCTGAAAGCGTACGAATAAGCAACGTCTTTGCCAGTCCCGGAACGCCTACAAGTAGGCAATGTCCGCGCGCAAACAATGAAATGAGCAGCTGGTCTACAACATCGGCCTGACCCACGATAACTTTACCGATCTGTGCCTTGATCGAGGTAACATCTTCTGAGAGTTTGCCGACGAGATTGGTATCCGACATAGGTGGGGCTTATGGTCTATGGTTTATAATGGCGCGCGTGCGCTTGATGAATCTCTTGCAATAGTCGATTGACATCCTGTTCTGTTGTATCGCGTCCAAAAGAAAAACGAAGCGAAGCATTGGCTTGTTCCTCTGTAAGGCCCATGGCGAAAAGAACAGGCGACATTTTTGTCTTAGCAGACGAACAGGCGCTGCCCTTGCTGCAGGCAACTGTGGGCATGTCGTACATCATTCTATCCACGTCCACATGCCTGAACAGCACGTTGCTAATGTTGTAGTTTCGACATGCTCCTGCTCCGTTGATCGAAACGCCGGACAGTTTGCATACCTCACGCTCAAAGTGCTCACGCAAGGCATTGATTCGCTGAGCTTCTTCGGCCAACGTGCTCAGTGCTATCTCGCCTGCAAGTGCGAGTCCGACAACACCTGGTACATTGATCGTGCCGCTGCGAAAGCCGAATTCCTGTCCGCCACCATACATGATCGGCTCTATCTGACACAGGAACTTCTTACGCTGTCGAATGTATACCGCGCCAATTCCCTTTGGGCCGTAGATCTTATGTCCAGACAGTGTTAGAATGTCGATTCCCAAGTCATCAACATTGATCGGCAGCTTTCCATACCCCTGCGTGGCATCGGTCATGAACAACGCACCATGTTGGTGCGCGATGTCCGACAGTGGTTTAAGATCCTGCACAACGCCCGTTTCATTGTTAACCATCATAACACATACGATGATCGTGTCGGAGTCGATATGTTCCTTTGCTGCCTCGAGGCTCACACGCCCTTCGCTGTCTGCCGGTAGGTAGACAACATCGCAACCGAGCAATCGACAGCGTTCTGCTGCATCGCGCACGGCCGCGTGTTCAGTCAACATGGTAACCACCTTGCGACGTCCAGAGCCCCCTTCGCTGCTTGCTGCGCGCGCCGAGCCAATGATTCCAAGGTTGATACCCTCGGTTGAGCCCGAGGTAAAGATGATTTCGTTCATCACACCGCCGAGATGACGTGCAATATCCATGCGTGCCTTCATAACAACACGCTGAACATTTTGGCCACCTTGGTGGGTACTCGCCGCATTGTAGAAGTCATTTGTAAAGTACGGCATCATCGCCTCGAGAACACGAGGGTCTGTAGGCGTCGTAGCGGCATAATCTGCGTAGATCAGGTCCATGGGCTACGAAGATACGAGTCCGTAGATGATGACGGTTGCCAGTGCCGCTATTAGAGGCAATGCGACCACGCGAATCAGCTCTCGAGGTTCGGAGTTGCTAAGATCGCTTACGAAGTACATCACTGCCGACACTGGCGACATCGTTCGTCCGATACTGGCACCAAACCCAGCAAGAGCACCAAGGAGAACCGCAGTGGCGACTTGTCCAGCCTGCACAAACGTTGGCAGCACTGCCTGTGCAAATGATACCGCAGGAGCTGTACCCGAGCCGCTCATCATGGCCATGAGCCATGTTGCCAAGGGGCTCCCAATCGCTGCAAACGTAGAATCACCCAGAAGCATCAGTGAGACAGCCTGGATCAGCCCGATCTTTGTGAGTCCTGCAAGAAAGCACCCGGCTGCAATGATGATCGAGATGATCTTGGCAAATCCGTAACCCATGCCGTCAAAGAACGCTGCTGTAAGCTTGCTCAGATGGGCAGAAAGTACCTGTTCGCGTGAATAGCTCACCACCATCGCCAACAAGGTAGCCCCAAGCATTACACCGTATACCGGCAAGCCATCAGGATACATCTGCGTGAAATAGGGCACGAGATTAAACGTA
>JBKCLO010000125.1:0-1020 GCA_046300675.1 Ignavibacteria bacterium | reverse complement strand
GGAGGATGTCGCCCCCTACGTTGCCTACGGGGACTTGAATGCCCGAGCCAGGATAGCGTGGGTCCTCGCCCATGATGAGGTTTCCGTTGGCATCAAGAAGGTTCTCTCCATGACGTGTGTAGTCTGCGTCTACACGCACGTAGGTGCGTGGTGTAAGCCAGTAACGTAGCTGCAGTGCAAGTCGGTCCGAGTTCGACTGCATGTCGTAGCCAAGGGGCGCACCAAAGGATGTGTATGATGCGTTGATGCTACGATGGGAATATGTGAACGGGTCGATGCGGGCGTATTCGGCGCTGACCATTATGCGGGATGCAGCCCCTTCTTGACCAAACGACTTCGACAATCCGAGTTGATAAGCAAATTTATTGTTGTTTCCGGCAATCGAGGTGTCGCCAAGTGATGTGTATGAGAGATCATCTACGATGAGCGATCCGTAGAGCATAAGCCCCTTAACTGGACGCAGCGTGATGTCTGCACCGATGAGCGAGTTGTCGTTTTGATTGCGTTCTTGGGTGCTGAGTCCAGCGCTGACAAAAAACGCGAGTGGGTTCAGGTAGGCCAGGTCTAATCCGCGTCCCCAATAGACGATCATGTCGTTGAGTCCAACAGAAAGCCATGACGTTGGCTCGACAGCAATGCGATGAGTAGCGATGTATTTACCTGGCACGGCCTTGCCCGACGTGTCGAGTCCGTTTGCAGCTGAATGTGTCATCGTAAAGCGCACGCTCTTATACGGTACGTCTAGAAGGAGTCCGTCCAGCAAGGGGGCATTCATGGAATGCACGAGGTTGTCGATGGGACTGTTCCCAAACTGTAGTGCCTCGCGTCCGTAGCGGATGCGAAGATACTCCGACTGATATTGAACGTAGCCGATGTAGCGGTCAAAGAACGCACTGTCTTCGATGGTAAACTTTAGCGTGCGACCAAGCGTGGGGTCGGTCTGAGCAATGCGTGATGCACTACCGCGCAGACGCGAACCATTGGAGAGATCTAGGAAGAATCCAAGGTTGCTGCCAAGAG
>JBKCLO010000124.1:0-9841 GCA_046300675.1 Ignavibacteria bacterium | reverse complement strand
CTCCCGTCCCTACGTCCCTTTCCCCTCCGCCCCGTTTGCCGTAGCACAACTCTCTCTTGTGCGCCATAGCATTGCAGCCTTCCATGTATTTAGGAGGAAAGGCAATGTGTAGTTCACGAGCGATGCTTGTTTCATGTGGGATGATGCTGAGTGCATTCCCAATTCTTGCGCAGGAGATTGTCCTGCGGTCTTCGGTTATTGCTGGCGGTGGTATGTGTCATGCGCGAGAGTTGCAGACAAATCACCAGTTGTCTTCTACAGTAGGACAGGCGCTGATCTCGCAGCATGTGCAGCAGGAGAGCCTGAATCGGTATGAAGGGTTTTGGGTCCCGTGGCCGAGTTCGATTGTAAGTGTTGATGAGTTGGAGCCGGCAGAGCCGCTTCATGCATATCCCAATCCATTCTCGACATCTACGCGCATTGAGATTGCTGATGATGTCGTCAGTGATATCGAGGTGTCGCTATACACGCTGGCTGGACTTCGCGTGCGCACGATTCGTGCAGACGCACTCGTGGTGGGGCAGCATAGTATCGAGCTGACGTCGAATGATGATGATAATGTGCCCCTTTCATCTGGGCAGTATATCTGCTTGGTAGCCGGACGCAACCAGGCTGGCGCACGCATGCGTGCATACACTACCGTCACGATCCTCAAGTAGCACGTTGTGCTGCTATCCATAAAGAATGTATCACCACATACGGGAACAACTATGAATCGAGTATTTCAACTCACACTCATTGCAGCGTGTATCGTTGCATGTCTGATCTGCACTCACACAGCACATGCTCAGGTGTCGCGTACAATATCGTACCAAGGTTTACTAACGGAACCAGATGGACGTCCGATTGCCGATGGTGATTATCAGATGATCCTTCGATTGTTTGATGCGCCAACTGGTGGCGCGTTGTTGTGGGAGGAGACACAGACCGCAGAGGTAGAGAAGGGGCTCTTTAGTGTGTATCTCGGTGAAACACAGCCGATGATAGGCATCAGTACAGCACGTCAACTCTATTTGGAAACTGCAATTGTCGGCAGAGCCCCCTTCCCACGAACACGTATGGCTATGGTGCCGTATGCGATGAACTCGCTTCGTGCAGACTCAGCAGATGCACTCACATCAAATGCAACGGGAGTGGTCACAAGTATCAACGGTGCAGATGGCGCAATGCAGATCAGCGGACGCTCGGGAATTCTCGTTGTGCAGGAGGGAGACGTCTCGTACATCCAGCTGGCTGCACAACCAACAGGTATTCAAACGATCACAACAGGTGAAAGCACACTGCGCATTGTCAATGCTTCTGGTCCGACAGTATCGATGGACGTCAGAGACGGCGCAATCTCAACCGTAAAACTTGCAGAAGGTGCAGTAGGTTCAAGCAAGATCGCAGATGGTGCTGTATCGAATGGTAAGATCGCCAATGGTTCTATCAACAACAGCAAGCTGGCCGATGGGTCTGTAACGACATCAAAGCTTGCTGCAGGCGTTATCCCATCAAGCTTTCCTGCAAGTGGTCCGGCAGGGGGCGACCTCACAGGATCATACCCTAATCCGATGATTGCCAATTCTGCTGTTACGAATAGTAAACTTGCAGATAATACGGTCACATCATCGAAGATCGTTGATGCTGCTGTTACAAGTGCCAAGCTCTTGGATGGCGCAGTAACGACAGCCAAAATTGCAGACAACTCCGTCTCAAGCATCAAGCTCTCGACCACCGGTGTTGCTGCGGGCACGTACGGCAACGAGCTTAACATCCCGCAGATCACGGTCGACAGCAAAGGTCGAATCTCTGCGATAGAGAATCGGTCAGTGCAGAACTTCCCATACATCGTGCCAGCAGGGGGCGACCTCACAGGGACGTTGCCTGACCCATTGATCCGCGACAACGCAGTGGTTACATCAAAGATCCTTGACACAGCCGTTACAACGCAGAAGCTCGCACGTTACTCTGTAACGAATGATAGGATTGCAGATGATGCTGTGAACTCGCAGAAGGTTCAGGATCACACATTAACTGTGCAGGACCTAGCACCCGGCACTATCCCTGCCACACTGCCGCCATCGGGTCCGGCAGGGGGCGATCTGGCCGGTAGCTACCCCAACCCTGTTCTGGCAACCACAGCCGCCGCTGGTAGCCGTGTTGTTGACGCCGTTCGAACAACGTTTATCAACGGCGACCCCGACATCAACACCGCCAATAACGTTGTGGTGCTTGACCCCTCAGGTAGGCTGCCATATACGACAGTTGCAACGATGGGCGACGTAAAGTACTCCTATGCTACCGCCAACCACAATGGATGGTATCGTTTGAACGGTCAGTCACTCGCCTCACTTTCGGCCACGGCACAGAACAATGCTGCCATCCTCGGCTTTGTGGGCAACCTGCCGGATACCCGTGACATGATCCTTAAACATCGGGACGAACTCAATACCGGAGGCGAAGGGATTGAGCCAGTAGGAAGCAGCTCGGGCAGCAATGCGACATTCATTGCCGCATCAAACCTACCGTCACTATCAGGTGTTACTACTTCCAATGGGGCTCACATCCA
Organism: Ignavibacteria bacterium; assembly: GCA_046300675.1. GTDB lineage: Bacteria > Bacteroidota > Ignavibacteria > Kapaibacteriales > Kapaibacteriaceae > UBA10438. Next base: position 7,290 of record JBKCLO010000124.1, on the reverse strand, counting down.
CTCGATTACCGATCCTGGGCACTCCCACACCTATAATCACGGCGTAGAACCAGACGATACCGGCTTCGGAAGCAGCTTTAACGAGTTTACGACCATCCCAGGCAGTCATCCAGACGTGATTGGTGTCTCTGGTACCGGTATCACGATCGACAGCAACGGGACGCACAGTCATAACGTAACCGTAAACAGCGGGAGCGCCCATACTGCCATTAACAACCGTCAGAAAAGCCTGAATTTGAATATGTTCATTTATCTGGGGTACTGATGTAGGTACAAGAGGGACAAGAGGGACAAGAGGGACGGGGTACGGGGTACAAGGGTACGAGGGTACCCAGTGAGATTGCCCCACCTCAGACCGTTATGAGGCGTAAAAGATTTTAACAGTATTGTCAAATGGCATCCACAACGTGGGTGCCATTTTTTTATGTAGCCCCACAGGTATGCTTTGTTTATTACGTAGTAATACGTATTATTGTCGCGTAGTCCTTGGTGTGGTTCTCCACACAAACCTGAAGAAGATATCCACACCTACCCAGAAGAAATACCGAAGTTGATTTGGAATATGCCGTTGTATGTGGTAGGTTGTACGTGATTGGAAAGATTATGGAGCGACAAATGCGTCCTTTATACGCATTGTTGTTGGTCGGCATTCTCTGTTTTGCCGTACCCGCAACTGCACAACCTCGACTAAGCTGGTCTGTTATCGGATCGGGCGGAAGCCTTGTAGCGCCTGCTGGGACGGGCTCTGCAGCGATTTCTGCTACTATTGGCCAAACGCTTATCTCGCCGCAGGTCGCAGCGAATTCTACAACTATTTATCAAGGCTTCTGGGTTCCAGACGTATGGATGCTCGTAGGCGTTGATGACGACACCGAAGACAACCAGGTAACACAGATCAGCAATTACCCTAACCCATTCACATTATATACGAATATCCGATTTGGAACCCCTATGGAAGGGGAGACAAAAATTCGGGTATACAATTTGCTAGGCGAGCTTGTGCGTACTGTGGTAGCGGAATTATCCGTAGCCGGAGCGCAGGAGGTCACCATATATGCAGTGGATGAGTATGGGGCACCATTGCCGTCGGGGACATATCTGTATGAAGTTGAGGGGACCTCTGGATCAGGGGCTCCCTACCGCAGCATGCAGAGCTTTAACATTACGCGATAACGAAAATGAACACTTTCATGGTCAGACACATGAACCGTTTCCTACGCTCTAGCTTAGTCGCAATTCTTGCGCTGGGCACACTAGCGGCATTTTCATCTGTGGCCAGCGCGCAGATTGAGCGTCAGATATCCTACCAAGGATTATTGACGCTTCCAAATGGACAGCCATTGAACGACGGCCAGTACGGCCTCGTTTTGCGCATATATGATGCGCCGGTGGGTGGAAATCTGCTCTGGGAGGAGACTCAGCAGACTCAGATCGTTAAAGGCCTCTTTAACGTCTATCTAGGTTCTGTTGTGCCCCTTACCGGCGTTGACTTCTTTAACACGCAAGTGTATTTGGAAGCAGCGATTGCCGGGCAGCCGCCGTTCCCACGCACGCGTATGGCCGTTGTGCCGTATGCGATTCGTGCTGAACGTGCAGAAACAGCTAGCCGTGTCGATACGAATGCTCTTGGCGTAGTCCGTAGTCTGAACGGCGGCCAGGGAGATCTCGTTATCACGGGTCGTAATGGCGTTTCTGTGACGCGCGATGGCGACAGCATCTTTATTGAGTCTACGATCACTGTTCAGGGTATCACGAGTCTGACGAGCCCTCAGAATACGATCGATGTTGTAAATCCAACTGGACCTAACACGACGATCGACGTACGTGACGGTGCTATCACAACAGACAAGCTTGCTGATGGTGCTGTAACGACAGGTAAACTTGGCGACAACTCGGTAACGACAAACAAGATCGTCAATGGTGCAATCACAGCTTCGAAGATTGCCCCAGGACTTATCCCAACATCCCTTCCGCCAAATGGTCCGGCAGGGGGCGACCTCTCAGGTCTGTACCCTAACCCATCAATCGCACTTGGAGCTGTTACAACTCCGAAACTTGGTGATGGAGCGGTGACTACAGACAAGCTCGGCGATAACTCGGTTAACACATTCAAACTGGCCGATGGAGCAGTTACAACAGGTAAGGTAGCCGACAACGCAATAACGACCCCTAAGCTCGGTCCAACGGGCGTTACAGCAGGCACATACGGTGATGAACTGAACATCCCGCGTATCACGGTTGACGCCAAGGGTCGTATCTCCCTTATCACTGTGCAACCGATCTCGAATTTCCCGTACATCGTCACCGCTGGTGGCGACCTTACGGGCACATATCCGAATCCAAATATTCGCATCAATGCGATCACGACACCGAAGATCATCGACGGTGCTGTAACAACGCCAAAGCTTGCCGATGGCGCTGTCACCAATCCAAAGATTGCTGATGGTGCGGTGAATTCACAGAAGGTGCAAGACAGTACGATCACGGCGCAGGACCTTGCGCCAGGAACCATTCCAACAACGCTGCCTCCATCTGGACCAGCGGGCGGAGATCTTGCCGGTTCGTATCCAAATCCGATCCTTAACACTGGCGCCACAACAGGTGCTCGTATCGTTGATAACATCCGCGCAGGATTCCTTGCCGGAGACCCAGACATCAACGCAGCCAACAACGTTGTTGTGCTCGACGGGCTTGGACGCTTCCCGGCGCGTGATGGATCGTTGATCACAAACCTCAACATTGGAAATGTTGGTTCGGGTGTTCTGCCGATCGCAAACGGCGGTACGAATTCAAGCACGGCCCTTGTCAACAATCGTTTGATGTGGTCAAACGCTGGTAAGATCGTAGAAGCTCCAGCGCTTGGTGCCGGACAGATGTTCATTGGTACTGGTGCAACAACTGCTCCTGGTGTTGGTGGTCTGGTTGCCGGTACAGGCATCAGCATTTCATACAACAGTCCGAACATTGTAATCGCCTCAACAACAAGTCCAGGTACAGCAAACGATCAGACACTGCGTTGGGATGCTGCCACAAGCACGTGGACGCCGAACAGCAACGTTCTGGCATCGTCTGGTGGTAATCTTACAGTCAACGGCAATGCATCGGTTAACGGCAATCTTGTATCAAATGGTAACGCTACACTTGGTGATAACGCCGGTGACGCGGTTACGATCAACGCAGCTGCAGTGAAGATTGCAAACGTTGGTACAGGTGCGAGTTCATCTGGCGTTGTAACACGCAAGGCCAATGGCGAACTCGAAGTTTCGACAGCAACGTTCACAACATCTGCCACCGCGCTTGGACCGAACGCTGGTGTGCGTACCAATGTAAATGGGCAGCTTGAGACCGTACCGATGGGTAATGGTCAGATTCTGATTGGTAATGCTGCTGGTGGACCGGTTGCAACAACAATCACGGGTACTGCTAACCAAGTCATCGTTACCAACGGTGCTGGCTCGATAACGCTTTCTACGCCGCAGAACATCGCTACAACAAGCAACGTTACCTTCAACAGTGTAACAACAACGAACAACGTTGCGGTAGGATCAACACTTGCAGTAGCAGGCAACACTACAGTTGGAGGCACACTCGGTGTTACGGGCGCAACCACTCTTGGAAGCACTGTAACGCAGACAGGTAACGGACAGGTAACGTTTGGCGGCAATGTTGACGCTACAAACGGACTTGACGTAACGGGCGGCAACCTTACGGTTGGTGGTACGAACTTTACAGTAGGTGTCGGCAATGGCAATGTTGCTACTAGCGGTACATTGACAGTTGCAGGTGCGACAGCTCTTGGCAGCACACTTGCTGTTACGGGCAATGCCGCAATGAATGGCAACGTAACGATGGGCAACGGCACTGGAGACAACGTCACGATCGACGTTAGTGGTGGTGCAGGATCGCTCACGGTTAACGGTCTGCCAACGGTCGCTGGAACTGACGTTATGATGATCAACGGCACGAACACCGTGTCACGTCAGCCAATCACAGCTCTTATCGATGCTGACAACGGCATCACGTACAACGAAAATGCAAGCGGCAGAGTACGTTTGGGTTCAACGACAACGTTTGGATCGCCCCTTACAACTGACCGCTATGTAAACCTCGGTAACAACGATTTGTACTACACCACTAACGGTGGTCTTGCCAATATCCTGTGGTTGAATGGTGATGCAGCGAACTATGGTGCAACACTGCGTTCGAACGGGGCTGGCAATGTAGAACTTAACGGAACCATCCGCGTTGTTGGACCAATGACGCAGCAGAGCGGAGCAGTTACGTTGAACGGCGCAACTGTTGTTGCTAACACATTCACGCAGACTGGCTCTACAAATCAGGTAACCTTCGCGGGCAACATCGATGCAAACAACGGCGTTGACGTAACAGGTGCAGTATCTGTTGCTGGCACACTTGTGCAAACTGGTACATCGAACCAGGTATCATTTGCTGGTAACGTAGACGCTACGAATGGACTCGACGTAACGGGTGCCAACCTTACGGTTGGTGGCACGAACTTCACAGTCGCTCCGGGAACAGGTAACACAGCAATTGCTGGCACACTTGGCGTAACTGGCGCAACAACACTGAATAACTCACTTGCGGTGGTTGGTAATTCTACACTGCAAGGTAATGTGACGATGGGTAATGGTAATGGCGATGTTGTCGCCATGGACGTAAGCGGTGTAGGAGGAAGCATGACGATGACGGGTCTGCCTACTACAGTTGGTACAGACGTTGTCATGGTTGGTGCTGGCAACGTGGTCTCACGTTCGCCAATCACATCACTGATTGATGCAGACAATGGCCTGACGTATAACGAAGCAGGATCTGCCAAGGTACGTTTGGGTGCTACGACAAATCTCATCTCGCCTCTTACAGCAAATCGTTTTGTGAACCTGGGTGTTAGCGACCTTACGTTTACAACAAGCAACGGCACGGCTAACCTCATTGTTATGAATGGTGACGCCACGAATTATGGTGTTGCTGTTAATGCAAACGGCACGGGCGCAATCGACCTGACAGGACGCACAAACATCACGGGTCAGACAACGGTAGTTGGTGCAACAACGATCACGGGCGCGATCACACAGAATGGCCTTAGCAACCAGGTTACGTTTAACGGTAATGTGGACGCTACAAATGGACTCGATGTAACCGGTGCTAACCTCACTGTCGGTGGTACGGCATTCAGCGTTGGCGTTGCAACTGGCAATACGGTTGTTGGCGGCACATTAAATGTTTCGGGCAACGCTACGATGAACGGCAGCGTTACGATGGGTAACGGTACGAACGATAACGTAACAATTGACGTAAGCGGTGGAACTGGCAAGCTGACAGTTACAGGTTTGGCTAACGCTCCTGGAACTGCGCTGCTTGTGATTGACAACAACGATATTGTTTCGAAGACAGCGATTAACACATTGATCGCAGCCGATAACGGCATCACATATGACGAAGGTGGCAGCAGCATGATCCGTCTAGGATCAACAACGACCACAGCTTCGACGATGACGGCGAATCGCAACGTGAACATGGGCAACTTCGATCTTGCCTTTACCACAAACGGCGGCTTGAACAACGTTCTCGTTCTTGACGGCGCAGCTGCCAACTACGGTGCGACGATCAATGCTGGCGGTACGGGTACGATCGCTCTTAACGGTAACACGAACATCACTGGCACGACGACAGTTGCCGGCAACACGACGATCACTGGAACAATAACGCAGAACGGTGGCGGACAGGTAACCTTCAGCGGTAATGTGGATGCCAACAACGGACTTGACGTTCAAGGGGCTTCGAACCTTAACGGCAACACGACGATCACAGGCAACATCATTCAGTCATCGGGTACCGTAACTATCGGCGGCGCAACGACGATTGCCGGTGCAACTGCTGTAAACAGCACTCTTGCAGTAACAGGCAACACAAATCTTTCATCGAATCTGACTGTAGGTGGCAACACAACACTCGGTGATGCCGCTGCAGACAACGTAACTGTTAATGCGGCGAATGTTGCGATGCCTAATCTCGGCACAACAGCAACCAGCAACAACTTCGTCATGAGCACTGCAGGTGGTGTTCTAGCAACTCGTACCATCAACAACATTGTAACGGGAACAGGCACACAGGACCGCATGACGCGCTGGGGTGTCGGTGGTAACAACATCGTAGATGCAAGCTTGAGCGATAACGGAACTGGAACGCTGAGCCGCGTTGGCAACATCGCACTCAACCCGGGTACGGGTAACACGCTCTCAACAAACGGCAACCTTACGGTTGCTGGCAGTGCAACGGTTACGGGGACAACAACACTCAACGGTGCTGTCAACGTCGGCAACGGCGGAGACGCAGTTGTTGTAGACGTTTCTTCAAGCACACTGACTGTCAACGGCCTCAACACAGCTGCTGGCACAGATCTCGTGATGATCAACGGCTCGAATGTTGGTACACGTTCGTCTCTCACGTCGCTGATTGGTGCCAACGAAGGTCTTACATATAACGAAAACACCAGCGGTAAGGTGCGTTTGGGCAGTGACACGCGTGCAGGTGCAAGCGCTTCAGGAACATCATCAAATCGATATGTGAATGTTGGCAATAACAACCAGCTCATATTCACCACCAACGCTGGACTTGCTGATGTCGTTACGATCAACGGAAGTGCTGCCAATTACGGTGTCAAGCTGAATGCACTTGGCACAGGACTTATCCAAACAATTGGTAATACTGAAGCTCAAGCTCCAAATAACTACACAATCCAAGCTGGAACAGTTGCAGGATCGACGCTCACAAGCGGAACGGAATTGGCTCTTTCAAATGCTGGCGGTAGTCTTAGCTACAAGAGCGGCGCACTCGACATGAGTGTCGCGTTTGATCCAACGGCTGAGTCTGTCGTAATCTCATCAGACAATGGAGCAAGCGATTCCTACCTGTCGGTAGATCCAGCAGGAACAACCGTTAGCGGCACATTTAATCAGGTTGGTGGATTGCTGGTGCAGATCTCTGGAAACGCAGAGTTTGCTGGTTCACTAGATGTAGTTGGCAATTTCGCGGTGAACCTAGACCGTTTCACAGTAGACGGCCCAACTGGCAATACTTACGCCAAGGGAACACTTGAAGTAGACGGTGCTACGCAGCTCGACAATACACTTACGGTTGCAAATAATACTTCACTTGGCGGTTCACTCACTGTTACTGGCGTGACGAACCTCAATGGCGCAACCAATATTGGTAATGGTAATGGCGATGCATTAGTAGTTGACGTGACGGGTAGCAACATGACCATCAACG
>JBKCLO010000123.1:0-9959 GCA_046300675.1 Ignavibacteria bacterium | reverse complement strand
AATGCTTCTTTGAGCACTTCGCGAGGCGTGGAGATCGTAAGAGGTATGCCACTGGCCTCCAAGTAGTCCTTGAGCGTCTTCCATGTAAGCTCAAAGGTGTACTCAAATCTCTGAACGAGGCCTTCTCTCTCGAGCTGGTTGAGATTGCCAATGCCGCGTGTTAATCCCTCTTCAAGAAGGGCGTGGGCTTGCAAGAGATTTGCGTACCGCTGCTTCCAACGTAAGTCTGGGCGCTCGCTCATGAGGGCCTCTACGTTATTCTGAGCTGATGGGTGCGTTCTATAGCACTCTTGTTTTAGTACACCGTACGGGAATTGAACCCGTGTTACCGCTGTGAAAGAGCGGTGTCCTAACCCCTAGACGAACGGTGCATCTGATATTTCAGAGCCACAAACATACGAAAGTGTTGATAACTACGAAGCATGTGCGTACAAAGAGGGTGTTTGTTGTAGCTTTGCTATATGACACTCGTAGGAATAACTGGCGGTATCGGTACAGGTAAGTCTACTGTTTCTATGCTCTTACAGCAACGGGGCTGGGTCGTGTACTCATCCGATGTAACAGCAAAAGAGATCATGGCAGTAGATGCTACAGTGCGAGGCGAGCTGGCACAAGCCTTTGGTGAGCACATTTTAACCCCGAACGGGGTCAATGCCCCACTGCTTGCCTCGCTTGTGTTTGGCCCCCTCCCAGAGCATGAGCGCAACCTCGACACGCTCAACGGCATCGTACACCCGCATGTGCTTGATGTGCACATGAAGGCCATTGAAGCCGAAGCCCAGAAAGGCACACCAGTTGTTGCCATCGAAAGCGCCCTGATTTACGAGATAGACCTCGAAGATGGGTTCGACTATATCGTCGTCGTCGATGCCCCTGCAGAACTCTGCATCGATCGTGTCATAGCCCGATCTGGCGTCTCCAAAGACGAGGTCCAACGACGCATCGACAAGCAAATGCCCATGGAACAGAAAAGGGGCCTGGCAGATTTCGTCATCGATAATAGCAGTACTCCCGAAGCCCTCGCCCATGCCACGTCTACAATCGCCATGATCATCGAGGCAATGGGAGCAGCGAGCAGCGAGCAGCAAGCAGCGAGCAGCGAGTAGCGAACACGGAAGAAATCGTAATTTCGTCATACGATTCGTCGGTAATGAACATTTAACAACATCGCAGTAAGGTTCACTTCCCATGGCAAACGCCGCGCACTTGACAGATGATACATTTTCAGCAGAGATCGAATCAGGACGCGTTGTCCTCGTAGACTTTTGGGCAGCATGGTGCGGTCCTTGCCGCGCGATCGCTCCGATTGTTGATGAGCTCGCAACAGAGTATGCTGGTAAGGCTACAATTGCAAAGGTAGACGTCGACAACAACCCGCGCGTTGCCATGCAGTACGGCATCCGTTCTATCCCCGCACTCCTAATCTTTAAGGGCGGCGCTGTTGTTGATACGATCGTAGGCGCTGTACCAAAGACGTACATCACAGAAAAGCTGAACGCACATCTTAACTAAGTTTACTTTGCATGGCACGCCCAACACCACTCGTTGAGAGCGAACTGCTGCAACATCTCATAGACATTCCTCTGTGGCGCCGCGATGGCGCCACTCTTGTTCGTGAGGTAGCAGCAGCAGACTTCGCATCTGCTATGGGGCTTATTAATGCCGCCGCACTTCTTGCAGAGAAGATGGACCACCACCCAGATATACATCTGTTTGGTTGGAATAAGGTGCGCTTTACACTCAGTACCCACGATCAAGGCGGTATCACGATTCTTGATATTCGCCTCGCAAAACAAATCGATGCTGTTCGCTTCGATGTCCTATCAACTTCATGATGAACCACTCCCGTACCTAGTACCTAACGTATTCCACGGAGCCCCTTTATGTCAATCATAACTGATGTGTTTGCACGCGAGATCCTAGACTCACGTGGTAATCCAACCGTCGAGGTAGACGTTCTGCTCGAAGACGGTTCTATGGGCCGAGCAGCGGTTCCGTCTGGTGCGAGCACGGGCGAGCACGAGGCAGTTGAGCTTCGTGATGGCGATGCTGCTCGCTACCTTGGTAAAGGGGTGCAGAAGGCGGTTGAGCACGTTGATGGCGTGATTGCCGAAGCACTCGTTGGTATGGATGCATCGGATCAACGTCAGATCGACATGATCCTGCTTGCGCTTGACGGTACAGAGAACAAGTCCAACTTGGGTGCAAATGCTTTGCTTGGTGCGTCGATGGCTGTTGCAAAGGCTGCAGCAGAGTTTCATGGTCTGCCGCTCTTTCAATATCTCGGTGGCGTGCGCGCCTCGATGCTGCCTACGCCCCTGATGAACATCCTCAACGGTGGACGTCACGCAGACAACAACGTCGATATCCAAGAGTTCATGATCATGCCCGTTGGTGCAGAGTCGTTCTCTGAAGCACTTCGCATGGGCACAGAAACGTATCACGCGTTAAAGGGCGTACTCAAGGGTAAGGGGCTTAACACGAGTATCGGAGATGAGGGAGGGTTCGCCCCTTCTCTAAGCTCAAACGAGCAAGCACTGGATGTTATTCTCGAAGCCATCGAAAAGGCTGGTTATAAGGCAGGTACAGACATCGTACTCGCACTCGATGTGGCAGCAAGCGAGATGGTCAAGGATGGTTCGTATGTGATGTACAAGAGCACGCAAGAGAAGAAGTCGGCAGAGCAGATGGTTGAATGGTATGCTAAACTTGTTGAGCAGTATCCGATAGCTTCCATCGAAGATGGCATGGGAGAAAACGACTGGTCAGGATGGAAGGCTCTTACAGATGCTATCGGAGACAAGGTTCAACTTGTAGGTGACGACCTCTTTGTGACGAACACGTCTTTCCTTGCTAAGGGAATTGCTGAGGGCGTTGCCAATTCGATCCTGGTCAAGGTTAATCAGATCGGTACACTCACCGAGACCATGGATGCCGTTGCATTAGCGCAGCGATTCGGCTACTCGGCGATTTTGTCGCACCGCTCGGGTGAAACAGAAGACACAACAATTGCAGATCTTGCAGTGGCTTTGGGCGCGGGACAAATCAAGACAGGAGCCCCCTGCCGCACAGATCGCGTGGCAAAGTACAACCAGCTCCTCCGCATCGAACAGATCCTGGGCGATGCAGCGGAATATGCCGGCGAAATGACGATATCGTAATCAGGGGCACGATACATCGTACCCAATGGAAACAACAATGGTAGGCACGATACATCGTGCCCAACGGAAACAACGTATGAGCATCATATTCGGAACAGACGGATGGCGTGGCGTGATAGCCCGCGACTACACATTCGATAATCTAGGACTTGTCGCACATGCAACGGCCAAGTATGTAAAGTCGATCAAGAAGAAGGGGGCTAGTGTTGTTGTCGGACACGATACGCGGTTCCTCTCTCGTGAGTTTGCGATTGAGACCTCGCGCATTCTTGCGGCATACGGCATAACGGTGCACCTCACGGATACGATCTCAACGACTCCTCAGGTGTCGTTCCACACAAAGAAGAAGAAAGCGCAGCTTGGTGTTGTGATCACTGCCTCGCACAACCCTGCGCAGTACAATGGATACAAGCTTAAGGGATCGTTTGGGGGTCCGGCCGTTCCAGAACAGATCGCTGAAGTCGAAAATCAGCTTGCCGCACTCAACGGAGTTGCGCCGAAGCTCAAGATCGAGACACTCGACGTCTATGTGAAATCAAAGGCAATCAAGCTCTTTGATGCGAAGACAGAATACATAGCAGACATCGTAAAGAAAATCGATATCAAGGCTATTCGTAAGAGCAAGCTCAAGATCGTGTATGACCCGATGCACGGGGCTGGCATCAATTTTATGAAGAGCATTTTGCCGGACATCGTCGAGATTCACGGTGACTACAACCCATCCTTCGGCGAAGTAGATCATCCAGAGCCTATTGCTGAGTGCCTCGTGCCCCTTTCCAAAGCCGTCAAGAAGCATAAAGCACACATGGGCTTTGCAACCGATGGTGATGCAGACCGCGTTGGTGCGGTAGACCACACAGGTGCGTTTGTTGATCCACACCGCGTGTTCATGCTTCTCATGAAGTATCTGCGCGAGTACAAGGGCATGAAGGGTGCAGTTGTTAAGACTGTATCGCTTACGTCAATGGTGAGTGCGTATTGCGAGAAGCACAAGATCAAAATCTATCAGACACCGGTTGGCTTTAAGCATGTTGCCAAGCTGATGACAGAAGAGAAGATCCTCATCGGCGGTGAAGAGTCAGGGGGCTTGGGTACATCGTTGCATATCCCTGAGCGCGATGGCATCTTTAACGGACTTCTGCTACTTGAGATGATGGCCGTTACCAAGAAGTCGCTCAAAGAACTCTGTGATGAACTCGATGCCGAGTTTGGTCCGCATCGTTACCGCAGACGCGACGTTCACGTTACCAACGAAACCAAGACAGCCATCCTGAAAGCCTGCGCAAAGAAGCCAACGATGATCGGCAAGCACAAGGTCGAGGTCATGGATACTACCGATGGCTACAAGTTCTACGTCAAGAACGGCTGGCTCCTCATTCGTGCTTCGGGCACAGAACCGCTCGTGCGGTTCTATGCCGAAGCTCCATCACTGAAGATGGTGAATGAGCTGCTCGACGCAGGGTTGGCGCTGAAGTAACTGTTACTACAGTGATGAGCGCACAAGGTTCATTGCAGCAAACGCATTACCGTTGATACCCCATACAAGGGGCGCTATGTTGTTGTGAGCCAGCATCATGGGGTGTTGCTGGGCCGTAGTGCTTGGAACGGGATGGCGCTCACGAAAGTCTGCCATGTTCCATTGCACGGGTGCTGATGACGCTGCTGCATATGCAGGAAGTTCTGGCTGCGTTGATCCTGCTGTCGTGAAGTTCGGACCACTCACGTCCGGAGCAGTGCTTGCTCGTGTAGACTTACCCCAGACTTCCGCTTCACGCTGCTGCGTCAGCATTTCTGCAAGGGCAGAAACAGCAGATGGTGCAAACTCATTTTGAAGAACAATGATCTTGATGTCATGATCTCGACGATTTTGAGAGCCGCCGAGCAGCCGGGCGATCTTTTGTGCTTCATGCCGCGAGCCCCCTACAGTCGTGCGTAGATCAAGGATCACGGTGTCTAGGTCGCTCGGTGAGTAGTGCTTGACGATATCAGAGAACTGTTCTGCAGTGTTGTTGGCGAACAAGCTGACAGCAAGCGATAGTGTGCGGCCATCCCGGTATGCTCCGATGAATTGGGGACGTCCATCCTGGACTTCTACACGACGGCAGATGCGCATGTCGTTGCGCTGCACGTCAACCATCACAAAGTCGGCCTTAATGTTTTGCGTGAGTGCAATTGCAGTAATCAACGACGCGATCGGACGATGGTTGATGGCAAGAAGCTTGTCTCCCTTGCACAGACCTGCACTATAGGCCGGCATGTCGAGAAACACCTCCGATATGATTATCCCGTTATTCGTCGAATCGAGTATGATCCCAATGGCTCGTGTGAATCGAGCATCTTGCTCGTTTGCCATTGCTGCCTGATTCAACGTCTTCATGCTGTCGGACTGACCCCAGTGCCGAGGAGACTCAGATGCCCAAACGCTTACTGCGCTAAAAAGGCCGAGGATTCCACCAATGAAGAAACGCATAGCAACCTCCAATCCGTGTGTGTTGAGAACAGCCGATTATGTAGGAAGTAGCAATTCGCATGCGTTGGAGTGATGGTGTGTAATCTCCCTATGCAGACGCATGCCTCAACGACCTTATTGTAGCGGGTGTGTATTTTGACGTCCGTTCATGCTGCTCCGCCGTCACATGCCCTACGTAATTGCAACACTACTACTGTGGTGTCCCTTGCTGTATGCGCAGCGCGTGTCAGTTGGCCCTATTGCGCAGGGCGCAATCAATATCCCATATGCAAGCTTCCCATCTCTTACAGATGTTCCCGTCTGTTGCAGCAACTTTGGTCTCGGAGCCGGCCTCGGAGCAAATCTTGGCCTGGAGCTGCTGGCTGATGTACATCCGGCGGCATCCCTTGGCCTTCGGGCTATGGTAGGGGGCGCACGGGATGTGTTGTGGACAAATGATCAGATCGGCTGGACGCTGCGTCGCACGTCAGCCGGCAACAAGGTCTATCCTTCATACTCGACCTACGTCTTGGATGTTACCAGCATTGGACTTGATGTCTCCGGCCTAGCCAACGTTCATCTCGGCGCATCGTCTCCATGGAGCATTTCAGTTGGTGTTGGTGTGATGTCTGCCGTGTCGATGAAGTATGATCAATATGAGAATCTTGATGACGACGCATCGCAGATCCTGAGCGACAGTCGACGTCCGCAACGTGATGTCTCAGCCGGTGATATCACGAGCCGCGCTGCTGCGCATGGCCGCCTGATTGCCGGCCTGCGCTATGATGACAATAACAACAGATCATCCCGTCTTTTCTACGACGTAACAGCAAATGTTGGCATTGATCCAGTGTTGGAGTCTGGCGGTGGAAGTCTTACGGCATTCAGCGTGCGAGCAACAGTAGGGATACTCTTCGATCTTTACAGCGCCTCGGATACAATAGTGCCCGAGCCCCCTAAAGAGATTGTCGCGATGCAGGAACCGGCACCTGAGGTCGCCCCCGATCCGATCCCTGAAGTTGCACAACCGGAAGCACCTGTTCAACCAGCCCCCGTTATCGAACCTGCGCCATCCGAGGTGCCCGCGCTCGAGCCTGCACCGACACGAGTTCTAGCGCCCGTGCAGGTTGAGGTGCCGCCTACGGTAAAGGATCCGGTGCTCATTGAGTATGCTACAGCATACCAGTTACTTCCCTATATATTCTTCGTTCCCGGCACAAGCAACATCGACGAACGGTCGCATGCGATTGCACCAGACAAAGACATTCAACGTGCAGTTGATACAGCCTGGACGCAAGAGACGTATACAAAGCGCCACGAATTGCTACATCGACATCTTCTCGATGTGATTGGATACAGGATGTCGAGAGTGTATCCCGAAGCCCACCTCCTCATCAATGGCTACATCAATGGGAGAGCCTCTGACAGTGCTGTCATGAAGTACGGTTATGCCAGGGCGCAAGTAGTTTCCGAGTATCTCCAGTTGCATTGGGGTATTGAAGCTGGGCGACTTCGAGTTTCGTCGACCGAAAGAATGTCGCCTACAGCCTGCACATATGCACTGCGCGAGGCACGCGACATTCTCGATGCCGAAGAGGAGAATACGCGATGTGAGATATCCTCGCCAGACGAGCCAAGGCTAATGTCGAGCGTGATAGCGCGGGCAAGCGTTGCAGAGAACACGTTGACATCCCTTCAACACACTAACATTGTCCGCATTCTTTCATTGCCGACTCTCGAAGGTGCATCTCTCATCGCAGCAACTGGACCACTGCGCCCGGCTAGGATCGTTTCATCTGTGGTGATTGGTTTCACAGACAGAAAGGGTCCGGAGAACATCAATCAACGAATCTCAGAACAGCGTGCACGCAAAGCAGCTGCATTGATTGATGGACAATCAGGCGTGCTTAGCATAGACTGGATAGGCGAAGGGGCTCGTGGAATGCGAGCCCCTTACACAAATGATTCTCCGTTAGGACGGTTGTTAAACCGCTGTGCCGAACTGCGGCGTACGTGGGTTAGCTCCCAACGCTAAAGTAGTAGCTAAGACCAGCACCGATAGATGCTGCCTTAGGGATAAAGTCATCATCGGTGATCGGGCCACCACTGTGCATGCCAGTAAGCATATAGCCACCACGGATGTTAAGGTTAAGGCTACTGGTCTTACCTCGCATCAGTGGCACTACTGCACCTAGCCGCAATTCGAACGTTGAACTCGGCTTGCCGATCAGCGCCTCAATCGTAGACGTGTTGTTAAGTGTGCCATCAACTGACTTCTCAGAGTAGCCCATAGGGATGCCGTATGCGAAACCTAGTTGGAAGCCACCAAGGTAAAGGGATGGTGCAATAGAAAAGTTGTGGTATGTGCTTATCGATGTCGTTTTATCATTTGAACCTGCATCGCTTTCTGGCCGCATCTTGAACGAATATGTGTCATAGCCTAAATCGAGGTTGACACCAGTGTTAGAACCACTGGAAAACAGATACAGAATGGAGGCATTGATATCTGGCAGGCTGTTGATGTTGAGATCTGTTTTGGTGCCATCTGGGACGACGGTGTTGATTCCAGCCTTGGCGATGACTGTTGCTCCGATGCTTAAATCGGTTGCACGCATGGTAGCTGTTGACATCGTGGCTGCGATAATGCATGCCGTGAGTAGAAGACGCTTCATACTGGATCTTTCTAGGTTTGTGTATGCATAGGTTTATCGTTCAAATATAGTAACGAACCGTACGTTGGAACCCCGCATCAAGCATTAACGTTTCTGGAGCCATGAACGTACAACACATAGCAACGCATATAGCTGGCGAGCGGACGCAGTTAGAGAGCCATAGGCTGTATTCGCTGATGACGTCGACGCAGAACATCGCGCGATTTATGGAGTATCACGTCTGGGCGGTATGGGACTTTATGTCTCTTCTCAAAGCCCTGCAAAAGCATCTTACGTGCACCGCGATACCGTGGGTTCCAGTGGGTGATGCCGAAACCAGATTTCTGATCAACGAAATTGTCGTAGGCGAAGAAAGTGACGTTAACCGTCACGGTGCGCGAACAAGTCACTTTGAGATGTACCTGGAAGCAATGCGTGAAGTTGGTGCTTCAACAACAGCCATAACAGCGTTTGTTGATCATGTTGTAAGGGGCGTTCCAGTTGCAGATGCAATGCAGCTTGTTGGCACCCCGAAGGCCGCGCAGGATTTTGTACTGGGGACGATGGATGTTATCGCGGGTGGTAAGCCCCATGAAATAGCCAGCGTGTTCACATTTGGACGCGAGGAGATCATACCTACGATGTTCCTCGGAATCCTCGATACGCTTGAGCGTAATGAAGGAGCTCGATACGACGACTTGCGTTATTACCTCGAGCGTCATGTAGAGGTAGACGGAGGACACCATGGTCCGCTGGCAGAGCGTATGGTAGAAGTTCTGTGCTCGAGTTCCGAGCGGCACTATGCAGATGCGATTGTGGTTGCACAACGAGCACTGCAACAGCGGATAGCTCTATGGGATGCTGTTGCCGACGCCTGTCAGGAGAGGCTACTCGTTTAGGATTGCGTAACGCTCCCATCCGACGATATCGTAATGCCACCATTCCGATGGGAGAACGCTAAAGCCCGCCCTGGTCATGATGTCATCAAGCAGTCGGCGGTTGTTGAGAACATCGTCGGATAGAATCTTGTAGGTAGCAGCCGCCTTCTCCGTGAACTCATCATATCCAGTGCCCATGTCGAGCTCGTTACCCTCCATGTCGCAGAGTGTAAGATCAACGGCGCAACCACGGTTATGACGTGAGCCTTTTGCTGGGTCTGCCACATATCGTTCGTCTGGAACGATGCTCCACATGAGCCGCTGTATACTTAGCGGACGATATGCGTCGAATATCTTTAGCTGCAGTTTGTAGACGCGAGCATACTCTTGAGCTCTTGCCAGAGCGCTCGCCACAACCTGTCTCGCATACAACGTGTCCGAGCTATAGAGAATACGACCTGTAAAGTTGTTTGCCGTGGCATAACGCACGTCGCACAAAAGGTTGGGAACAACGTCGGCCAGCCGAACCAAAACTGTGTCTCTTGGCTCTTGCTCGAACACGAAAGGGTACTGTATTGAACTACTGCTTGATGACAACTGTGGCTCGAGATGATTCGCCGTTGCGGACAACGGCATGATAAACACCAGCAGGTAGGTCAGCAATTGACAGTCTTTGAGCCGAGGTTGAAACAACAACCTGGCCGATTGCGCTAACGATTGTGATATCTGTACCGTCATGATGCAACTCACCTGATGTTGGATTAGGCCAAACCCGGCTGCTGGTTGTTTGTTCTGTCTCATCGATGGATGTGGCGTTGCA
>JBKCLO010000122.1:0-6528 GCA_046300675.1 Ignavibacteria bacterium | reverse complement strand
ATGAAGACAAATCTCGTTCAAGCGTTCCACACGCAGATTCAGGCAGAGTTCCAAAGCGCATACGTCTATCTCAGTATGGCTGCATGGTTCACAGAAAACAACCTGCCTGGCTTTGCCACGTGGATGCGGGTGCAGTGGGATGAAGAGACCCAGCATGCTATGAAACTCGTGGATTTTCTCCACAACCGTGGTGAAGCAGTTGTACTGCACGCAATTGCCTCTCCCACGGCAACGTACAGCTCGCCCCTTGATGTTTTTGAGCGGGTTCGTGAGCATGAGCAAAAGATCACCGCCAGCATCAATGAGCTCTACGAGTTGTCGCTTCAGGAGAAAGACCTTCCATCGCAGATCGTTCTGCAATGGTTCATCAACGAGCAGGTCGAAGAAGAAGCCACGGTGGTCGATATCATAGAGCGTCTGCGAATGGTGGGCTCTGATGGACCGTCGATCTATCTTTTCGATAGAGAAATGGGATCAAGGACACTGCAGAATGCATGAAGTACAGCGTGACCGCACAGAAGCGCATCTCGCTGCCCTAAGTGGCGCGGAGATCGCCGTTGTTGGTGATGTTATGCTCGATCGCTACTTCTGGGGAAGTGTGCACAGAGTCTCACCCGAGGCACCTGTACCCGTAATCGATGTAGAACGGGAGTCTGCCCATCTCGGAGGTGCGGCTAATGTTGCAACAAACCTTCTTGGCCTTGGCGCTAAGCCGGTGCTGTGCGGTGTGGTAGGAGATGATGCCGCTGGAGCACATGTTCGCATGTTGTGCGCCGAGGCTGGATTAGGTATCGATACCATCGCAACATCGGGCAGGCGTCCGACAACAACAAAGACACGCATCATCGGCAACAGTCAGCATATCGCACGACTCGATAACGAGACGCGCGAACATGTGTCCGAGGAAGTTGCACAAGACATCATAACGCGCCTTACTCAGCATACCGCGATAAAGGGAATCATCCTGGAGGATTACGACAAGGGGCTGCTATCACCATGGCTTATCAATGCTGTGATTGAGCTCGGTCGCTCGCGGCACATCCCCGTATTCGTTGATCCAAAACATCGACACTTCTTTGACTTCGTTGGTTGCACTGTGTTTAAGCCGAACAAGAAGGAAGCCTCGGATGCACTTGGCATGCCGCTTACCACGTTGGAAGAGATCGAAAAGGCAGGCCGCACGCTCCGGAACACGCTTAAATGTGAGAACGTCCTCATCACCCTTGGTGCCGCGGGCATGATGCTGATCGAACGTGACGGAACGCTCAGCACAGTGCCGACGCGCGCTATGAACGTGTCGGACGTTTCAGGAGCAGGTGATACTGTGATCGCGACGCTTGCCGCGATGATGAGCGTTGGTGTGCACGTCCGCGAGGCAGCCGCACTGGCCAACATTGCTGCTGGACACGTTGTATCGGAGCCTGGTATCGTTGCCATCACCGCAGCCGACCTTTTGTCGGCATTACCAGCATAGGGCATGCGGACGTGATTCTGAATTCCATAGCAGAGATTGAATCCTTGCAGCGCGAACTTCGCGCCGCGTCCCGTAAGGTGGTATTCACCAACGGCGTCTTCGATATACTGCACGCTGGACACGTAATGTACCTCGAAGCATCGCGTGCTCTCGGTGATGTGCTTGTGGTTGGTATGAACGCCGATGATTCTGTTCGTCGGATCAAGGGGCCGGAACGTCCGGTAAACCAGGAATCAGACAGGGCGCATGTGCTGGCCGGGCTCAGGTGTGTAGACCACGTAGTGATCTTTCACGACGATACACCCCAGAGTCTGATTGAGACACTGTTGCCAGATGTCTTGGTAAAAGGGGGCGATTACACGCGCGATACAATCGTTGGAGCCGATGCTGTTGAGGCAAACGGTGGTGTCGTGATCACGATCCCACTGCTAGAGGGAAGGTCTACGTCGAACATCATCAAGCGTGTTCGTTCGTAATCAACCGCACGAAAGGTCAGTCGCGTGCGAATGGTTTAAACCAAACCTCGCCGATACTTACTGTTGCAGAGAACCTGCCGATGTACTCATAGAGTCCGTTACTAGACCCACGGAAGCCCCCTTGAAGGGCCGCGTCTACAGTTGCACTTTGTCCAAGTGGGAAGTCTACACCAACTGTTCCGTAGAATTCGTGCACGTCCTGTCCACGAAACACAAAGTACTGCTTCGTGTAACCAACACCGCCTCGATAGCCCCATTTGTCGAAGAATGTTGGCGCATACCCTGCAGCCTGTTGAGATATGCCAAGGCTTGCGCGGAACATTGAACCCAGAGTTGCATCGCTGCGCTGGTTGATCGTGATTCCGGCGTAATTGCCGCTCTCGATGTCGAGTCCTACTTGAGTGCGGCCAAGGCGATAGGAGAGTCCGATTCCAATGATGGAGGGCAGTGGGCTGGCACCGCTGGAGGTGTCCGTCCTAAAGGTATATTCTTCGCGTCCACGCAGATTAAGGGTGTCCGATATCTCGCGTGTATACACAGTTTGAGCAAGCGATCGATTATACGACAATGAAGAACCGAAGGAGTAGTATGCTCCAACGTTTACCGCGGGCAGCACTTCAGTGTAGGCACCGAGTCTATATGCCGCGCCCGTCATCAGATACTTGGTATGCAGTGTAAAGGAGGACAGATTCGTAACCGAGCTTAAAATGTTGTCGTCGTAGTAATTGATCTGCCCAAACAATGGCTGAGCACTTGCGCCCAGGTATATGCCTGCAATTCGATACGAGGCGCCGAGATAGAGTGAGGAGATACCACCGCTGCCATACTGCGCGCTGGAGCCCCGTTGTATGCCTTGCGGACCTGCGGTTGTAAACTCCCGGGTTGTGGTATAGGCAATGTTCGAATACGGCAGAACGCCAAATGAGACGCCGAGTCCCATTGATGTGTCAACTGCAAACAATGCCAGCAATCCGTCTACCTCGCCATTGGTCTGAGCCGTCGGACCCTGCGAGCTTTCAATAAGATGCTGCTCGAAGCGATAGCCGGTCTGAATACGGGTAAATGGAGACATACCCAGTAGTGCAGGATTGACAACGTTTATACCCTGCAGGCTTGGCATTGCAATGGCTGTGCCAGCCATGCCCTCGTATCGTGCGCCAACAGAGCGCACAATATCACCGATACCGATCGACGAAAAGTTCGAGCCCCCTTGCGAAAACGCGGCTGAGCATGAACAGGCAATCAACATCCAAATGATAAATGTTTTTATCATGGTGCCGCCTGTCGTGAATAGTAGACGCGTAAGAACGGACGCTGTCCGGCGGGATTTGAAGATCGCTGCAGGTAGATACGGTCCAATCGCGTATTTGTCTGCGATCCAATGTAGATCGGATGACGCTTGCCCGGCTTCTGAACGTATTCTTCAAGGAATCTGCCCATTCCGAGCGTGCCTACCGAGACTGTCTGCGACTCGATACGGCGAAAGCGCTGACCAAAATTGGAAACAATGATCTTCGATCTATCTGCAGAGATGCGTGCGGCAAACACCACGGTGTCTGCATTTTCAAGGGGGCTATAGACCACCACACCTTGGTCTTGCACGTTGCTTCCGAACACGGTACGTTCTTTGTCGATAGGGAACGCAAGCTCGCCATCGAAGATCACTGCTGCACTGTCAATAGGATCCAGATTCACAAGTACACGTGCGGTATGCTTACGTCCGCCCTGTATAACTGCCTCATCAGCATTTGCAGCTGGGGTTTGCACCATGTTGAATGTTGTCAGAGCGAACCGACGAATGATCGGCAGTGACTCTGAACCGAGCTTGCGGAAGTTTACCTGCAGAGTAATTGTTCCATCGAAGCGGGTGATCGAGCCCATTCCCATTGGATGGAGGGCAAGTCCGAACATCTTCTCGCGTCCGGCAGAATCGGTACCCAGCTTGAACATGCGCTTAATGTAGTCTTTGTCGATCGAGATGCGCGCAAGAGGAATGCCCGACTCATTCACCGTATAGATGTCGGGACGGTATGCCGAGTTCGGATTGCCGATCGACTCATCAAGAGTTGGCATCAACGTCGTGTTCACGAACATACCGACAGGCAAACCGTAGGGATTGTACAGAGGCGTGTTGCCGTTGGCATCATAGATGCTGTCCCACGTTGCAACCGCGCTGAAGTTCTTCGTGAGTTCGAAGACGCCAAACGAGACGCCGTTATCGAGTGTATCACCGAAGCGATAGGGTGTTGCATCGCCGTTGATGCGCAGTTGTGCGAGTGAGATAAACAACGAATCCTCGCGTATGGCATCTGCTACCGACTTTTTCGTCGTACTGATCTTATCGATCGTTGTGTCCTTGCCGTTGATGGTCGTATCAACCTTTGTGATGTTGATCGTCCAGTCGATCGTGTCCTTTGCCAGTATGGCGAATTCATCAGTGGCAAAACTCAGCAACACGCGTGCCTCAGAGGCGCCATGTGAACCTAAAAGAACGGGTCCTGCAATGCTGCTTCGAAGGGGCAGCAAGATCCGCTCGGTGAGTGTTGAATCACCGGAAAACATTGGCAATGAGTCGCTGGTTACCTTCGCCAATGAAGCGGCGAACGTGGAATCTGTGGGATCTATAACTTCAGATCCGATGATCGACGGGGCATCGTTGCATGCTGTAAAAGAAAGCAGGCACAAGATGCTCAAGCACTGGCTTAGCCAGCGCATGCGCAAGCGAGGAGGCACGGTTACTTCGTTTCCTTCACAAGAGTGCGATAAAACTCATCATATGCCTTTGCCGAGGCTGCCCACCCCACGGGTGAGGTCATGGCATTGGCAACGATCGTATCCCAAGATTCTTGTGTGGCATGTCGCGTAAGTGCGCGTTTAACGGTCTTGGTGATATCTGCCGCATCGCCTTTCTTCATGATAAACGCATTGCCCTTTTCAGAAGCGTCGGCATCGACTAAACCTTCAGCAATGCCGCCAACTGCCGTTGTGGCAGGGATGGTACCGTAGGCCAGAGCAATACGTTGGAACTGTCCGCACGACTCATGGCGCGAAGGTTTGACCAACATAGAAGATCCGGCGATCACGTGGTGGAGAAACTCTTCGTCCATAATGCGGACGTGCACATCTTTCGGAAACTTCTTAGCGATAGCCTCTGCCTGCTTCTTGAGCGGCGTAACGAGGTCTCCGGCAACGATCACTTGGGCGCCGAGCTTGATAATCTCTGGGATGGCCTCGATGAACGCATCGGCACCGCGGTCTTCACGAAGGGGGCCTACATAGCTTACGACCATCTTCTTTCCGTCAACCGCAAGACCACAGAGTTTCTGAAGGGCCTCGCGAGCAGTTTCTTTGTTCGATGGATCTTTCGCATCAAACTTCGGTTTGACGAAGGCATCGGTCTTTGGATTCCAATGCAGAAGATCAATACCGTGATTGATGCCCAGCAACGGCTTCTTGTTCAACAGCGATGTCCAGTTGTCCTTGAACTCCTTTAGCCCTAACAGATGTGCTGCGTAGCCCGGAGACGTGGTAGTTACGCGATCAGCGTAGGCCATGCCAATGCGGAGGAAGTTCATTTTGTTCTTGTACTTGCCGATCTCGAGAACTTCGTCTGGCAGACCGGTCTTTTTCAAGGACTTTACAGGAAACACGCCCTGCTGATCGAAGTCGGTGATCGTCATGACGATCTTCGTCTTCTTAAACTCATTCGGATAACGTGTTCGTATGTAGGCTGGGATCAGCGCTGCCTGCCAGCCGATGCAGTGGATGATCTCAGGGAACCACCCAAGCAGCATGCAGGTCTCAAGGACCGTGCGGCTGTAGAAGATGAAACGTTCGTCGTTATTCGGAAACTCGTTGCCAGTTGTGATATCGTGTTCGATGCCTTTGTTGACGTCTAGGTAGTCCGTATTTGTCGTTATGTAGGACTGTACCTTAACGCGTGGATTGTTGATCGAGCTTGACTTTACCGTGGCCAGGTGTGGTTCGTCGCCAACTGGAATCGGCAGGTCGCGAAGGCGATTGATCTCATGGATGCGGTTCTTGCGCTCGGAGATGTAACCATACTTCGGCATCATGGCGCGTATATCGTGCCCTACCTCGCGTACACCAAGAGAGTGCGCATAGCACACATCGGCGTGTTCCGACGTTTTGACAAACGGGTAGATCTCGCTCGTGATGAACAAGATGCTTAGTGGTTTTGCCATAATATTCCGACGTTCTCAATACACAATACAATTCCGCAGTTACCAAAAATACGGCTTTTACGAGCACGACCAGCGTTTTCCACATGAACCAACCCAACTTTTTCGCACCTTTCTCAACTTTTTCTCACTTACCATTTGCTATTTCAATATTTCCCCGTATGTTTGTGGCCCCTCCGCGCAGCCAAGCAGCGCAATGGGGCGCCAAGGCGGGCCGACTCGGCCAAAGTGTTGGTGGTGTTCTTTGACAACAGGAAGCAAGAAGAAACATGCAAACGAGAGGGTAGGTTTTTAGAGATCTACTCCGTCAATCGAAAAGTAAACGACGCAATCGGTAATGAAACAGCATCAAAAGCTTCTACAACGAAGAGTTTGA
>JBKCLO010000121.1:0-6902 GCA_046300675.1 Ignavibacteria bacterium | reverse complement strand
TCCTCACGGGCAACCGAAAAGCCTACGAATACCTGCCAACAACGGCGGCAGCATTCCCGTGTAGAGAGCAGTTCACCGCCCTCATGCAATCAACCGGCCGCCTTACCGACTGCACCTACGAAGAACTCACCGGGGGGATTGCGTTTCTGTATTCTGGGGTTGTCAGATAACGAGAGGGACTAAAACTTCCTCAACGTTCCATTCTCGTGCGTATGCTTGATCATCAGCTCATCGAGTTTCTTGAAGGGGGCTGGTGTTGAGAGGTTCCAGCGGAAGGTCTTGACCTTGCCGGCATAGACAACGCGGAGTTCTGTTTCTGAGGCGTCGGCAACGTTCTCACGGTAGTTCGTATCGAGCGACATGATGTCGTTCTCTCGAATCTCTGTTACGATGTCGCAGAGTTCGGTTTCTGATACCGTGCCCTTGTGCATGCCTTCGCGTTCGGTAAAGCGGATGCCGTTATACATCACGTTACGGTCTCCCAACACAGAGCCATTGAACACCGGACACTGTCCAAAGCACATGCCCTTGTCGAGCGTAACGCTGAAGTTCTGCACCGTAACACCTTTTAGGCAGTCTCCGACTGAAGCGCATGAGGTTAGCCCCATGGCTACGATGATCATAATTGTTACGATTCGATAACGCATAGTAATTCCGTAATACCGTTGCACAAAGTTTACAAAGTGGAAACACACACGATACATTGTTGCGGGAATTTCGTGCCGTAATTCTTCCGCACTCAATATATCAAGGTAGATGCATGAGACGCATTAGTGTACTCTGTGTTGTGCTGAGCATTTGTCTCCTGCCAACAGAGCTTTTCTCACAAACGCCAACGCAAGGTAACATCCTGCAGCTATTGTCACGTCATACGCAACGCCCTGCGACCTTTGATCAAGGCTCTGCAGAGGTTGTCACGTATGACTCTGCATCGCGCATAGCTATCCTGTCGGATGCCTTTGCTAACAAGCTTACGTTTGTGAGCATCGCTAATCCAGCACTCCCAACGATCGTACGTGATGTAGCACTTACACCGTTTGGTGGCAAGGTTAACAGCGTTGCAGTCAAGAATGGACTCGTTGCTGTTGCACTTGAAGATGCGGTGCTGAAGTCAAATCCTGGCAAGGTCGTTTTCCTCGACATGACGGGGAATCTACGTTCGCAGGTGATCGTTGGTGCGCTGCCGGATATGTTGGCCTTTACGCCCAACGGACAGCGCGTTATCGTCTGCAATGAGGCAGAGCCAGAGAACAACTATGCTGTTGACCCCGAAGGCAGCGTTTCGATCATCAACGTGACAAATCCCACGAGCCCAACCGTTCAGACGGTTACGTTCACATCGCTCAATGGAAAGCAAGACTCTCTTCGCGCACTTGGCGTTCGCATATACGGGTTCCGCGACTCGCTTGGCACAAAGATCTTCTCGTCTGTTGCACAAGATCTTGAGCCGGAATATGCCGCGATATCGCCTGACGGCGCTACAGCCTATGTGACTCTGCAAGAGAATAATGCCATTGCTGTGATCGATATCAACAATGCAGCGCTCCTGCGCGTGATGCCTCTGGGTTGGAAAGACTACAGCAAGGGGCTTCCACGATCAACGAACTACACCTGGTCGAATCGTCCGGTGCTT
The DNA here is from genome assembly GCA_046300675.1 of Ignavibacteria bacterium. Classification (GTDB taxonomy): domain Bacteria; phylum Bacteroidota; class Ignavibacteria; order Kapaibacteriales; family Kapaibacteriaceae; genus UBA10438. The sequence continues at coordinate 5,269 of JBKCLO010000121.1, read as the reverse complement.
GGTACAACTCCTGCTGGACAACAGATTCTCATGGGCGGTTTCTCTGGATTATGGTTCGACGGGTATGGCGCAGATTCAACAAAGCTTCGTTTCTTAACTCACCCGGATCGCGGACCGAATGCCGAGCCCCTTGTCATTCGTGGTCAAACACGCCGCCCGTTTGCACTGCCGAACTACCAAGCCGAAGTTATTCGAATTGAACTTGATAGGGTTAGCGGTGCATTTACGGTGCTTAATCGAACAAAACTTACTCGCACTGATGGCACAACACCAATCACTGGTCTTCCTAATCTGCAGGCAGGAGCACAAGGCACTGCATATACAGATGAACTTCCAGTAGATCTCTTTGGCAACGATATTGCCAACGACCCATTTGGCGCTGACCTTGAGGGTCTGGTGGTCGACAACGCAGGCACATGGTGGATGGTCGATGAGTATCGTCCAGCTATTTACAATTTCACCAACACTGGCAAGCTGATCGATCGGTACATTCCTGCCGGCACAGCTGCATCTGTTGGTGCTGCGGCAGGCACATACGGCAATGAGCTTTTGCCTGCTGTGTATGCGCAGCGCAGAGCTAACCGTGGATTCGAGGCATGTGCTATCGAAGGCGACATCTTGTATGCATTCATCCAGAGTCCGATTGATAATCCAGATAATGCAACTGACGCGACTTCAAAGGCATCAACGTTCTGCCGTATCATCGCAATGAATGTTGTTACAAAGCAGATCGTTGGTGAGTATCTCTATCCAATGTTCGAAAAGGCGGGGTCGTGCGACAAGATCGGCGATGCCGTGTCTCTCGGTGGTGGCAAGTTCTTTGTCGTTGAGCGCGATGATGCAACAGGTTTGCGTGCTCGCAAGTATGTGTTCGAGATCAATCTCAAGGGCGCAACAAATCTTGCGGTAACAACACCTACTCTCCCAGCAGGTAAGACACTTGAGCAGTGCACGTTTGCAGAACTCGCTGCTGCTGGTGTAAAGCCAGTTGTCAAGAAGAAGAGCGTTTACCTTCCCGGTGCAGGATACGGTTCCGTTGATAAGGTTGAAGGTATTGCTCGCATCAATGCAACGACCTTTGCTGTCGTAAACGATAACGACTTTGGTGTAGGGGGCTCACTGCTTCCGTCACCTCCAAATGGGAGCATCACCGTATCTCAGAATGACCCAATCTTGGGGATCATCACTTTTGATCGTCCGAATGGACTCGACCCAAGCGACCGCGACAATGCGGCCGGATCGGGAGCTGCAGTAAAGATCGGTAACTGGCCAGTCTACGGCATGTACCAGCCAGATGCTATCACAGCTGTTACGATTGGTGGCCAAACCTACCTTGCAACAGCCAACGAAGGTGATGCTCGTGAGTGGGGAACGTTCATCGAAGAGGTGCGGGCAGGTGCCGCAACATATCCTATCGATGCCTCGATCTTGAATGCCTTCCCATCCCTCAAGTCGAACCCACAGCTGGGCCGATTGAACGTGGTGACGAATATGGGTGATCTGGACGGCGATGGAGTCTTTGATGAGATCTATACACTTGGTGGACGTGGCTTTACACTCTGGAATGCAGATGGAAATCTGATCTGGGACTCGGGTAATGAGCTCGAGACTCGCACTGCAGCATTCTATCCTTCGAACTTCAACGCAGGGCATACGACGAACTCGATGGACGACCGTTCGGATAACAAGGGTCCAGAACCAGAGGCAATCACGTCAACGGTTCTCAATGATTCAACATACGTCCTCGTTGGCAACGAACGCATCGGTGGTGTGTTCATGTACAACATTTCTAACGTGATTGCTCCGACGTACTCTGATTATCTTAACGCACGTAACTTCACTGTCACACCGAGCCTCGCAAATGTCGATAACGGCACAGTTGGAGACTTGGGTCCAGAAGTGATCTGTCACATCCCATCAACAGCAAGCCCGAATAACACTGATCTTCTTTTGGTCGGCAATGAGATCAGCGGTACGATGAGTGTGATGCAGCTCAAGACTGCACGTATTCTGACGCAGCCGGCAACTGCGCTCACGCAATGTATTGGTGATCGCATAACGCTGTCGGTGGCAGCACAAGGACCTTCACTGTCGTACCAATGGCGTCGCAACGGCACCAACATTGCCGGTGCCACATCGGCTACCTACACGTTTGATGCTATCAACAGCTCTGCGGCAGGCACGTATACGTGCACGATCACACCAGCAAATGGTCTGCCAGCAAGCACGAAGCCAACAGTACTAACACTCTTTACGCGCACTCGCATAACGCGCGAGCCACGCGTACTAACACAGATCGATGCAGGATTGACAGTTGACCTGGATTTTGAAGCCACATCAACGGCAGGGGAAACACTCCAGTGGTTCAGGGCTGGTCAGCCCCTTGCCAATAGCGCAAAGTATGCTGGCGTTACAACGAACAAACTGACCATCCGCAACGTCACGTTTGCTGATACATCCGGACGCTACTACTGCACAGTTGTAGGGGGCTGCAGTAGCCTGCGCACACGTGATGCGCGCGTATACATTCCGCGAATCGCCTTTACAGAACAGGCCGCCGATACAGTTGTTTGCCCAGGAGATACTATCACGCTAACCTCACGCGCTTCGTCCACCGGAGGTGATGTAGGTGTGCAGTACAAGTGGCGCCTCGCAAATGGTACGGTGCTAAACGATGGTGGCAGATTCAGCGGTACGTCAAGTCCAACGCTGCGCATTACCAAGGCAACAGCTGCTGATGCTCAAGAATACATCTGTGTGGCAACGGGCTTCCCATCGAATGACAGCCGCTTCTCGCGCAACGTCACCGTTTCGGTGCGTCCGATGCCAACCATTCTGCGTCAGCCCGTTGCTCCAAACGGCACAAGCACAGACGTGTTGTGCGAAGGTACATTCTTCCAGTTTAGCATTGCTGCATCTGGATCAACAACACTTCGTTACCAGTGGCTGCGTGATGGCGCGCCAATTGCACTGGCTACTGCAAACACGTATGCAACCACAAAGCCCGGCAAGTATGCTGTGCGCGTAACTGGTGATTGCGGACAGGCCGCAACATCTGATGTTGTGACGATTACAAATGCCGTTAAACCAAGCTTCACGCTGAATCCAGCTCCACGACTGCGCGTAAAAGAAGGAGACCCCATAACTCTGCGTGTTGAGGGTGCAGGTACACCTGTTCTCGTATATCAATGGCAGCGTAATGGCAAGGACATCGTTGGTGCAACACTACCGACACTAACAATCGCTGCAGCTGCAATAACAGACGAGGGTAAGTACGTGTGCGTGATCAAAAATGAGTGCGGACTCGACGTCTCGTATGTATCAGATGTTACCGTATACAAGAACAATCCAGTATCGGTAGATGAGGAATCTTCAGAACCAGTGGTAAGTCTCTATCCGAATCCTACATCACAAACTGTCACAATAGCCGTCGGTGCATCAACAAAAATTGATAGGGTTGAAGTCGTCAACGCTGCCGGCTCTCTCGTGTTGGTGCGCAATGGTGAGTCGGCCGCAGCATCGTCGATGAATATTGATTTATCCTCGCTTGCAAGCGGAGTATACACTGCCACAGTGTTCTCGTCCGGACATCGCACGTCTACCATGTTGGTGATCACACGATAACGAAGAACGAAAAGTTATTCACACCACAGCGGCACGGGCAACAGCTCGTGCCGTTGTCGTTTTTACGAGCAGTAGATTTGCCCCATGACAAAGCACGACCTAACACAAGCTATTTACGACGTTGCGCACCTGACGGGAGAGTTCAAGCTACGCAGCGGTATTACGAGCAACGAGTACTTCGATAAGTATCAATTCGAGAGCGATCCGAAGCTGCTCAAAGCAATTGCAGAGCACATGGCACCGATGGTGCCCAAGGGCACGGAATACCTTGCTGGACTAGAGATGGGCGGACTTGCAATTGTAACTGCGCTGTCGCTCGAGACCGGTATACCGGCTGTCTTTGTGCGCAAGAAAGCCAAAGACTATGGTACCTGCAAGCTTGCGGAAGGTCCGCCGATTGAAGGTAAAAAGCTACTGATCGTAGAAGACGTGATCACTTCTGGCGGACAAGTCATCATCTCTGGCAACGACCTAAAATCTATCGGAGCTATCGTGAGCCAAGTTGTCTGCGTGATCGACCGTGAGCAAGGCGGGCGCGGCAAGCTTGAAGAAGCCGGATACGAGTTGACATCATTGTTTACAATGACAGAACTCAAGGCCGGACGATGAAGCTGATTAGTTGGAACGTGAACGGCATCCGTGCTGTGATGAAGAAGGGCTTTCTAGACTGGGTAGACGAGGTCAAGGCAGACATCATCTGTCTCCAAGAAACCAAGGCAGACGAAGACAAGATCCCTACTGAGGTCAAGGAACACGGCTATCACACCTACTGGCACTCATGCACGCGCAAGAGCGGCTATTCGGGCGTCGGTGTGCTAAGCCGCACGGAGCCCCTTTCCGTCAACCAACACCTCGGCATCCAAGAATTCGACGAAGAAGGACGCATCCTCGAGCTCGACTATGGCTCCTTCATTCTCTACAACGTCTACTTCCCGAACGGCTCCACCGGCAACTCCCGTGTGCCGTACAAGCTCAAGTTCTACGACGCGCTCCTAGCACGCTGCAAAGAGCAGCAGGCAGGGGGCAAGCACATCGTAATCTGTGGCGACTACAACATCGCGCACCATCCCATTGATCTGGCGCGTCCGAAAGAAAACGAATCCAACACCGGATTCCTACCTGAAGAACGTGCAGTGCTCGACAACATGAGCGCCGCTGGATGGCTCGACACGTTCCGCGAGTTCCATCCCGACGAGCCCGACAACTATACCTACTGGGACTACTTCACGCGCGCCCGCGACCGCAATGTTGGTTGGCGCATCGACTACTTCTGGATCACTCCAGGACTGCGCCCATCACTCAAGAACGCATTCATCCTTCCCGACGTCATGGGCTCCGACCATTGTCCGGTCGGGATCGTGTTGAATACGTAAGGGCGAGAGGGTGGCTCGTCCAAAGAGGGACGGTAGGGACGAGAGGGACAGGACAGGAGGGACCACATGGGTACGAGGGTGCGCAAGGGTACGGGGGTACAGTCGTCGCACCCGCGAAAGCGGGTGCCCAGGATGTAAGGGCGATCCGGTGGCTCGTCCGCTGTTTGTCGCAGTACCATGGGGTCCCTCGCGCCGTCGGCGCTCGGGATGTCGCGGCGCGTCATGTTTTATGGGGGAGGTCAACGGGCGCGCCGGCGGCGCCCCCGGTGGAC
>JBKCLO010000120.1:0-1201 GCA_046300675.1 Ignavibacteria bacterium | reverse complement strand
GGCTACTGGATCTCCGCCATTACAGATCGTCTGACTGTTGGCAATTGTGCCTGCTGTCGGGACACTCTGGACGGTTACTGTCAACACGTTTGATGCTACTGATTCACAAGCAAAATTATTAAGTGTTGAGATCGTAATACGGCGGTACTGAGTCGTAGCTGTCAGTGACGACTGATCATACGTTGCTGTGCTGACACCGCCTATTGCGCTCCAGCTTGGGCTCGCAATGTTCGTGTTCATCTCCCAACGGTACGTAATCGTTCCATCACCAGTTCCTGCTACGCTGGTAAAGGCTACTGGATCTCCGCCATTACAGATCGTCTGGGTGCCGGCGATCTCACCTGCTGTCGGGACGACGCTCTGGACGGTTACTGTCAACACGTTTGATGCTACTGATTCACAAGCAACGCTGTTGAGTGTCGAGATCGTCACACGGCGATAGTATGTCGTCGTGGTCAAACCTGACGGTACGTCATACGTCTTCGATGTCTCATCTGGTATCGTTGTAAAGTTGGATGTCGTACTTGTAGTGCTCTGCTCCCAGCGGTACGTCAAATCTCCAGAACCTAGAGCTTCTAGACTTTCTGTAAACGCTGCTGGATCTCCGCCACTGCAGATCGTCTGACTGTTGGCAATTGTGCCTGCTGTCGGGACACTCTGGACGGTTACTGTCAACACGTTTGATGCTACTGATTCACAAGCAACAGTATTAAGTGTTGAGATCGTAATACGGCGGTACTGCGTCGTCTGTGCCAATCCTGACAGCACATCGTATGTGCTGGCAGTCTGACCTCCGACCGTGCTCCATGATGGTGCCGAAAGGTTCGTATTGCTTTCCCAACGATATGTAATTGTTGCACCAACGCTACCTGTGCCGTCTGTCTCACTTGTAAAGGCTACTGGATCTCCGCCATTACAGATCGTCTGGGTGCCGGCGATCTCGCCTGCTGTCGGGACACTCTGGACTGTTATCGTTGCTGTGCCCGTGCGGTCTCCGGCGTTGGCAGTACAGTTGGCATCACTCAGCGCCGTAATAGTATAGCTCTTCGTGCTGCTTGGAGATACGTTGAACGTATATGGACTCGAGGTGATGCCCGTTACGTTCGTCGTAATTGCACCATCACTATACGTTAGTGCCCATGGCTGGGCACCCGTGAGTGCTACGCTTAGCATCGTCGTCGTGTTAGCTCCATTACAATAC
>JBKCLO010000119.1:0-16501 GCA_046300675.1 Ignavibacteria bacterium | reverse complement strand
GACATGACCAGCTCGCTGCTAAGGCGCGCAACCTCGCCACGTAGACGACGAATCTCGGATGCCCCTTCGCTGTTCGCTGCTCGCTGTTCGCTGTTCGCTGCTCGCTGTTCGCTGCTCGCTACTCGCTGTTCGCTGCTCGCTGCTCGCTGTTCGCTGCTCGCTGCTATCCCATATGTGATTCCGGCGGCGGCCAGGGCTGCAACGGCGGGGACGAGGATCTTTGAGAGCCATGTGCTTGCCACAGCACCTCCTGCGGCGCCGGCTGCGGCGCCTGCGGCTGCTCCGGCAAGGGGCGAGGCAATGCCGAGTCCGGCAAACACGGAGCTTGTCAGGGCAACTGGTGGGATCAACGCTACTCTGTCTTGCTGGACCGCTGTGCGGATGGCAAGGAGTTGCATGAACTCTGATCGGAGTTCGCTGTTCTCTGCAAGCTCGCTGAAGAGCACGGCTTCGCTTGCTGAGTCGAGCTCGCCATCGAGAAGGTTGTGTATGCGTTCGTTATATGTGGAGGGCATGATGGCCTCTAGTTATTCGTTCTCTTTTGCAAATTCATTTAGATACGGTTCAAGGATCTCCTTGATGCGCTGTCGCGCGCGAAACACCCGAACCTTTGCTGTGTCCAGCTTGATGTTTAGCAGCGTGCTTATCTCTTGGTACGACAATCCGTCATACTCTCGCAGCACGAATGCTTCCTTCATATCATGGGGCAGAAGCTCCATGGCCATGTGAATCAGCTTGAGCATTTCCTGACGGTCCGATTCACGGGATACGCCGGGATTGTAGAGCGTATCGTCAAACTCCACCATCTGGGTTTGCGCACGCTTCTTTTCGTTGAGACACAGATTTCTGCAGATCGTGAGTGTATAGGCACGCACGTTTTCTAGGTAGCTGATCCGGTCCGCACTTTGATACAGCCGCATGAACGTCTCCTGGAACACATCGTAGGCCCGATCACGGTCGCCAAGAACACGCATTGTATAGGCAAAGACATTCTGTGACAGACGCGAATACAGTTCAGCAAAGGCAACGTCACGTCTATCCGTGCGCAAAAGCGCATAGAGTTCGGTGTCGGTATATTCGCTAAATGGACTCTGCATCAACTCGTAGTAACACGTAACGGGTAAAAATGTTACCTCAGCCATGATTTCGTACGAACTCTTTAGAAGCAAGCGCCGGACGATATCCGTAGAAGTTCAGTTAAGCGCCAGGGTTGTCGTGCGAGCCCCCTTACGGGCACCCTTGTACGAAATCGAGAGATTTCTCGTGTTGCGGCAGGCCTGGATAGCGGCCCAACTTGAGAAACTTGAACGCAGACGCTTAATTGTTCCACAACGTACGCATGCCAGCCAGTTCTACCATCGTGGGAGTTTGCTCACATGGGGTTGGCAGGGGGCCGATGTGTCGGTACCAGCCCGCGTTAGTGGTCAGGAAGCCGGCCTCAGGTGGGTCGAGAACTGGCAGAGGGCCCAAGCGCAGCAGGTGTTCGAAGAAATGATCGGCGAATATGTCCAGTTCTTCGGGGTGCATGGACTGCGTTATGCCGGACTCAAACTCCGCAAGATGAAGCGCAGATGGGGCTCCTGCACACGCACAGGCGTAATCACGATCAACGAGCACCTAATCAAGGTGCCAGATACCTGCATCAGAAGTGTGATTGTTCACGAGCTGTGCCATCTGGTGCACATGGACCACGGAAAACAGTTCCGCCAGCTGATGCTGGATGTGTATCCAGAGCACAAGCTGGCGGATGAGTTGTTGGATTGCTGGACGAGTGTCTTAAGCGCTGGCGCAGATCTCGTCGAAGGCTGATGTAAGTGAAGCCGCAATCATGTCGGGTGAGCGACCTTCTATGTGGTGACGTGGCATAAAGCCCACGAGTTCGCCATCGCGCAGAAGCGCAATTGCTGGGCTTGACGGCGGCATTCCCGTGAAGTACGAACGAGCGCGCTCTGTAGCCTCGAGGTCTTGTCCGGCAAACACGGTAACAATGTGGTTCGGACGATTGGCGTGCTCAAGTGCCTTTGCAACACCCGGGCGAGCCCCACCGGCCGCGCAGCCGCAAACGGAATTGACAACAACCATCGTTACGCCTTGCTGTGCAATGGCGGTATCGACGTCGGCTGCAGTAAGTAGTTCTTTCACGCCAAGCTTCGTGAGTTCTTCGCGCATTGGCTGAACAAGCATTGGATCGTATGGCATTACAAATCTCCTTGTGAATCGTTTTCGAGTGCGTGTTTAAGGTATTCCATGCCGAGTGGACCCGCGATCAGCGGGAAGTCGGCAGCGAATTCGTCTACTTTTGTTGGATCAAGTTCAAATGTCTTCTGCAGAAACGGCACTGCCGAAATTGGCTGGCCTGCAGCGCAGAGTGTTTTTGCGGTAGCGTAGTATGCATCTGCCCATTGCGGTTGTATGCGTATGCACTCGTGAAAGCCGCGCAGGGCTTCTAGTACATCGCCCATCTCGAGCACCGTCGACGAATAATCATACCAACATTCTGCGTCGTTCGGTGCCAGCTCAAGTGCCTTACGATATGCTACGAGAGAATCATCCATTCTCCGCAGGTTAAAGAGCGCATCGGCCTTGGCATACCAGAGATCCGAGTAACTAGGCTCAATCACAAGCGCTGCTTCATAATCATTGAGTGCTTTGTCGTGCTGCTCCATAGCGTCGAAACACGTGCCCCTTCCATACAGCGATTGAGCATGGTTGGCATCTATGGCTATGGCTTTCGTAAAGTACTCAACTGCCTCGGTAAAGTTGCCCGATTCTTCAAGCGATGATGCTAGGTTGTGTACTACTTGGACGTCAGTTGGATCCGACCTGTGTGCCTCGCGGTATGAGGCGACCGCTTCATCGTTACGGCCCATTCCCGCATAGGCATTGCCCATGTTGAACCATGCATTCACAAAGTCTTTGTTGATGGTTGTGGCATAATCATAGCAGCGGATGGCTTCGCGGTGCGAGCCCCGTTTACCAGATATCACGCCACGATTGAACCAGGCGTTCTGATCGTATGGATCGGTCTCGATGAGCTTGTCATAGATGGCAATGGCTTCGTTGTATTGCTCGAGACCTTCATAACAGATAGCAAGCTCGAACATGGCGTCGCGCTGGTGCGAATCCTGACGCGACAAGTATGCAAAGATCTTAATGGCTTCTTCGAATTTGCCATGACGCTCGAAGATCACCGCTTTTGTAAAAAGCGCATCGAGGTTTGCCGGGTCGATGTTTAAGGCTGAGTCAATCGCTTCTTTCGCTTCGCGCAGTCTGCCAAGTTGTTCGAGTGCAATGCCGCGATTGACGGTGATCTCAACGTCAATTGGGTCCAGCTCCGTAGCACGATCATACGCATCAAGCGCTTCTTGCCAGCGTCCGAGCGTGCCGTACGTCATCCCGCACTTGTGCCAGGCATCCGTTGAGTAAGGGGCTTTCTCGGTCCACATCTTCGCAGCTGCCAGTGCATCGTCGTACTTTGCTGTCTCGAGACAGTACTGTACGATGGTCTCAAGGGACTCAATACTAGGCCCGCCATGTTGCCAATTCCCACTGCGCACCGACTCTCGAAAACGACGCAGCGTCTCATCAAGCTCCTGCTTGTTGAGTTCTTCAGGTTCGTCGTCGAATTCGAAATCCATCATGGCTATTGTTCCCGATGCAATGTTACGGATCGCCAGCCACTTCGAACACTAGGAACTTGAGGTACTGTGTCTCGGGCATTGCCAGCAGCACCGGGTGGTCTGGCGCTTGGGATCCGCGGTGCACTAGACGCAAACGTTTTCGGATTCGTGCAGATTCCCGGTAGATGATATCCAACAGGTCGTGCTCGGGCACAAGCTGCGTGCACGAGGCACTAACGAGCAGTCCACCGGGCGGCAAAAGCTTCATGGCGGTGCGATTCAGCTCGGCATACCCAGCCTGAGCGCCACGAATTGCCGAGCGCGACTTGGCAAACGACGGCGGGTCCAGCACGATGATGTCCCACTTGCGTTCCTGCTGCACGTGCTCGCGCAAGAGGTCGAACACGTTTGCCTTTTCAAACCTGCAGTTTGCAAGATTGTTGATGTCTGCGTTTCGAGTAGCAGCTTCAACAGCCAGCGCCGAGCTGTCAACTCCCACAGCCTCGGATGCTCCACCAAGGGCTGCGTTGAGTGCAAAGCCCCCTACATTACAGAAGCAGTCAAGGACTGTCTTGCCTCGTGAGAGCGACCCCACAACGCGGCGGTTGATCTTTTGATCCAGGAAGTATCCCGTCTTCTGTCCGGTGGCCAAATTGATCTCAAGATTGAGTCCGTTTTCCCGAAAACGCACAACATCGGGCACGCTTCCCCAGACAACGGCATCGATAAGCTCGAGTCCTTCTTTCTTGCGTGTCTGGGCCGTGTTCTTCTCGATGATACCCGTTACGTCCGGGAAGATCTCTCGCAAGGCCTCAATGATATGGGGCTTGCGCGAGTCCATGCCGGCAGAGAGCATCTGCAGCACGAGGTAGTTGTTGTACTTATCAACGATGAGTCCGCTCAAGAGATCGGCCTCGCCGAACACCACGCGATAGCCTTCTTCATTCGGCAGCATACGATCGCGCAGGGACTGTGCCTGCCGGATCCGCTTTGTAAAGAACGCTGTCTCGGCGTGCTCTTCTTCACACGCCAGCATGCGCACGGCAATCTTGGATAGGGGGTTGTAGAATCCCGTGCCGAGTGAAGCACCATCATGCGCACATACCCGAACAAGGGTTCCGGGAGCAGATTCGGGGGCTTCGGTGAGCTCGTCCTTGTAAACCCAGAGGTGACCCTCCTTGATGCGCCGCTCTTCACGGGGCTTCAACGTAAGTGTAAGCATCTGCAAATGTAGGGGAATAAAAAAAGGCGAGCTGGATAGCTCGCCTTGCGATAAATCTTGGAGCCAACTGCCGGACTTGAACCGGCGACCTGCTGATTACAAATCAGCTGCTCTACCAGCTGAGCTAAGTTGGCGACCCCCGTGAAGGGACTGCGAAAATACACGACGAATTGTAAATACCAAAGAGCGTGTTAAGATTCGTATAACAACCAACTGGAAAATATCTCGTCCGTCTCAAGGATATCGATTCCCATGCACGCACTGAAGAGTGTAAGTAGAATCTGCGTAAGGAGTTGAATCGGCGTGATAGTTCTTGTGAGCTACTGCTCACAAAAGCATGAGTGATTGCTCACAAATCCAACATGGGCTACGGGAGGATGGCTTCCTCGATCATCTCGCACCAGATGTGGCCCACGAGGATGTGGGATTCCTGGATGCGCGCGGTAACGTCCGAGGGCACGCACACTGCGGCGTCGCACATGGAGCCCAGCTTGCCGCCCGAGCCCCCTAACAAGCCGATAACAGTTACGCCCTGCGTCTTGGCTTGTTCAACTGCCTTGATCACGTTGGCAGAGTTGCCGCTTGTACTGATGGCGATGAGTATGCTGCCCGGCTTGCCAAAGGCTTCTACTTGACGCGCAAACACGCGGTCAAACCCGAAGTCATTGCCACCAGCCGTAAGGATGCTTGTGTCTACCGTTAGGGCCATGGCTGCAATTGCTCTTCGGTTAACACTGCTACGCAGACGCACAACCAGCTCTGCTGCGATGTGCTGAGCATCAGCCGCACTGCCACCGTTGCCACAGAGCATGATCAAATTGTTCTCACGTGCCGCCTGCGCAAGCACCGTGCCGCATGCATGGATTGCATCGGAACATTGCTCCATGAGCAACTGCTTGGTTTCGATCGACGCCTGGATGGCGTTACGCACCTGATTGGGTGTGAGCGGTTCTGGCATGCACAAAGTTACGGGCTACAACGGCAGATACCACGATGACGCCCCCAATGATCGCCGTTGACGAAGGTGTTTCACCAGTGGCCAGCCCTACCCATATCGGGTTGAGAAGGGGCTCGAGCACGGTAATCAAGACGGCTTCAATAGCTGATACATGCGCCAAGGCCCATGCGTAGAGAATGTACGAGATACCCAGCTGGAAGACGCCTAGTATGAGCAAACGTGTCAGTGCGTCTGCATCAACTGCCAGCGAGCCGGCAAGGGGCAGGCAAACAACAGCAGTGAGGATGTTGCCAAGAATGATGCTCTCGGTTGTCGAGGTGCCGCGTTGGGCCCGCATGCAGAGCGCAACGCCAGCAAAGGCTACGCCGCTGGCAACGGCAATGATGTTGCCCGTCATGGCGCCGGGCGAAATCGTGTCCAGGAAGAAGACGATCATTCCTACCATCACGACAGCAACAACTGCGATGTCCGTTTTGTGCAGTCGCTCCCGGGCAACAACAGCACTCAACAGTGCAACCCAGACAGGTGCGGTGTATTGCAGAAGAATGGCGTTGGCAGCAGTTGTGAACTTTGTTGCCATGACAAAGAGAATAACTGTGAGGGTGTAGCTTATAATGCTGCCGATCTGTGCCATGCTCCACGATGGACGAAACGCACGCTCACGCATCAGGTGCCAGGCAAGCATAACGAGTGCAGCAATAGCACTGCGCGATCCAGCGATGGCAAGGGGCGAGAGCGGTATGGTCTTGATGAGCATGCCCCCTGTGCTCCAGAGCAGAGCGCAGACGATAAGGGCAAGGAGTGCCTGCCCGTGACGCGACGTCATCGAATGAACTGCGACTGACGCCTTGTGAACACGCGCGATTCGAGTTTGTTGAGTCCCTGCACAGCAATGTAGTTCTGCGTCGTTGCCGTACTAAGCGCCACGGGCGGGAAGCGGTTGTCCAGCGGCACTTCGTAGGAGAACTCCGCGACAAGCGAACCCGTCATTGGGGCATCAGCCCCAGGGACCTTGATCGAAAACGACGGTGCTTCTGCACGCGCAGTTACAATCGCTGTCGGCTGCGCGCCCGTGCTGTCGATGCGTGAGAAGCTCACTGTTCCATCGAGCTTCTTCATCAGCTTTGATTGCTCTTTGCCGAGGACCTTGCGAAAGGCCTTGACGTTCATCTTCCATGTCTGGCCAAGTGCAACAGACTTCTTCGCATCGAGCACATCGCCGGTGCGCGAGCCCCCTTCGCCCAAGACCACATTTGACAGAAGTGCTGCAACGGTGTCGTGCACGGGAATGTCATCCACGGTGAAGACACTGCCGGAATCAGAGAACCAGCAGCGAATCTTCGTACCTGTTGCCATAACCTCGAAGGTGTCTGTATTCGTGCGCAACTGAAAGTCACGTATCGTAATGTGCTTTTCCTTTTCCTGGCCATCAACGGTAACACTGATAACCTTACACTGAGCGGTTAAGATGATCGAAATGTTATCCGTTGTATCGCCACGCATAAGGTTGTCGCTGTAATAACTCGTGCGTGTCTGCTGATCATACGTTGTCTTGAGCAGATACTGATCGTACTCCTTGATACCCCGGCCTAACGTAAGTTCATAGGCCTTTTGTGCCGGCAGCAGTGTTGCAGAGCAGGCAAGAACAAGGAAGAGGACGAGACTACGGAAAGAGCGTGTTGTTAGCATATGTGCGAATGTAGGTCTTGACGTCGAACTTTCGTGCGCATCCGTTGGCATTCATGTATCGGATCTTGCCATACACAGGACGTTCAAACCATGCTCTATCGTGCACGCCCCCTATACTCCATGCCACACCAACATAGCCGTTGGGGTCGCGTCCGTCCAGTGCATAGGCATCATTGAGGTAGATGCCATAGGCAAGAGCCTCCTCCGGCGTGGAACTCCACTCGAGCAGCTTCTTTGCCCAGTACATGCGCATGTAACCATGCAGACGGCCCGTCGTTGCTAGCTCTCGTTGTGCGGCATTCCAGAGCTCATCATGAGTTGATGCCTGCTCCCATTGATCAAGCGTGTAATGGTGGTCTCGTGGGTCACTTCGGTGATCATTGAGTGTAGCTTGCGCCCACGAAGCAAGGCCTGCGAAGGTGTCGTAGTTGTCGTTGTAATACGTGAAGTTGTCGGAGAGCTCGCGACGAACGATCAATTCTTCGAGGAAGGCATCAACAGGGTCGTCTTCTTGCCCCGAGCTTCCAATGCGGGATACCTCGAGCGCTGCGCGCTGCGGAGCAAGCTGACCAAAGTGGAAGTATGGGGAGAGGCGCGACTGCCCAACCTTTGTGGGGTCGTTTCGATCGCGATATGTCTCTATTCGTCCAACAAACTCTTTGAGCGATGCCTCTGAGGCCCGCTGTCCGGGTGTGATCCACGTTACCGGGGCAATTGAGTTGTTTACGCGCAGTGTCGAGCGCACGTGCGACCAGTCTATGGACGTGCGACCCTCTGCGTGCGATGCGTCTTGTGTTGCAACCTCGGGAAACTCTACAAGAAACTGCGGTAGAAGCTTCTTGAGTTTTGGACGCAGCGTGTACGCGCCAAACTCCTGCTTGGGTGATGCGTGCCAGCAGGGGACAATGTTATGTGTGTCAACCTGATGGAAGGGGGCTGATGTTGCATGTATCACACCATCTAGCCATTGCTTCTTGATGCGCAGAGGTTCAAAGTCTGTTACGACAAGTGATGGTTTGCACTCATCGATCCAGGGGGAGAGCACCTCAGGGGGCGTGCCGAGCAAAAGTGTGAATGGGATATTGAGCTCCAGCAACTCTTGTTCAAGTTCCTCGAGCCCCTTGATCATGAAGTCATACTGACGCAGTGCTGCATCAAGAAACGTGGGCACCAGACAGAACACGGCCTCTACATGCATGCCCCGATCGCGGGCTTGTTCCTGCGCATACAGCAGGGCCCAGTTGTCGCGTGTGCGACGGTCGCGGTTGATCCAGTACACAACTGGACCATGGGCAGATGCGGGTCTATCGGGCGTAAGATCCCGGATGCGTTCTGGCTGGACGGACATGATAAGCGCCTTTATTGATCGTTGTCGGTGTACTCAACAACGGCGCCGGAGATAACGTTCTCATCCGGCTTTACTGCTGGACGCTGGAAACGTTTTATGAGCATGGAAATACCGATCACGACAAGGATAAGGGGCCAGAACAATCCCCAAAACGAACCTACAACGTCTAGCTTCTGCAGTTGTATAATCCCAAAGATTACCGTCATGATAAGCGTCCACTTCACAGAACCAATTCCTGCAAGCAATCGAACTGCAAAGAACAAGATCACCAGCGATGGCCACCAGAGACGGATCTGCGTCCAGAGCGAAGGCTCGCCCAGTTGGGCCATGATCATCGCAATACCTACCACGAGCAACGAGCCGCCCAGGAGTGCGCCGTTGATGCGCTGCTTGCGGATGAACTCCTGCTTAACCTGCTCGAGATCGCCCATCGATTGGAAGTTGAACTGCATCATAGAGTAGGGCTCGTATTACGCTTGCGTCGTACCGCATTCAGCACAGTCAGGACACTCCGACGTGTGCTCGTGCATCGATTTCTCGAATGCAACGATGGCACTCACAACTTCGTGAATATGCGACTCTGGCAATTCCGGATAGATCGGCAATGCGAGAACCGTTGCCGCCAGGCAGTTCGAGATTGGATAATCTTCGTCAATGCAATTCAGGTTGGCAAAGCATTCCTGACGATGGAACGGCACTGGATAGTAGATCTCACTGCCGATGCCGAGCTCTGCCAAATGCGCACGCAAAGCGTTGCGGTGAGCCGAGCGAATCGTAAACTGATTGAAGATGTGGTTGTCGGCTGATGTGCCCTCGTGCACGGCTTTGGGAAGCAGCACAAGATCATCCGGACCAAACGTAGATGCGCCCGGACCCGAGCTCACGCCTGCCTCCATGAAGAGCTTTGTGTACAACGCAGCATTGTTGCGCCTTGCAGCGTGCCATGACGGCAGGTGAGGGAGCTTAACGCGTAGGACAGCCCCCTGCATCGCATCAAGACGGAAGTTGCCGCCCATTGTCTTGTGGTAGTATCGGGGCTCCATACCATGATTGCGAATCTGCTTCAGGCGCACGGCCATTGCATCATCGTTGGTTGTTACGAGGCCGCCATCACCAAATGCGCCGAGATTCTTGGTAGGGTAGAATGAGAAACAACCGATGTGGCCGATGGAGCCAACGCGGCGTCCGTCTGCTGTCTGCGTGCCTATAGCTTGAGCCGCATCCTCGATGATCGGGATGTTGAACTCTGCGCTGAGCGCCATCAGGGCGTCCATATCTGCCGCCTGACCAAACAAGTGCACAGGCACGATGGCCTTGGTGCGCGGTGTGATGGCTTTGCGGACAAGTTCTACGTCAATGTTATAGGTCACGTTGTCGACGTCCACAAACACCGGAGTTGCATTGAGGCGCGCTACGCAACCGGCCGTTGCAAAGAAGCTAAACGTTGGTACGATCACTTCGTCGCCCGGACCAATGTTCAGTGCCATCATCGCCATCAATAGGGCATCGGTTCCGCTCGAGACACCAATGGCGTGCTTAACACCCAGGTAGGCCTCAAGTTCGCGCTCGAGGGCATCAACCTCTGGACCCAGAATGCAGGCCTGCGACTCTGCAACGCGAATAAGCGCGGCATCAATCTCGGTCTTGAGTGCTTGGTACTGTATTTTTAGGTCCAGCAATGGAACAGGCATGATCAACTTTCGGACGAAAATGGAATCCACAAAATTACAGAGAATGGACCGACGGTCGTGGATGCGATCGATTGTTGCGCTGCTTGGCGTTGCTGGGTCGGCTGTTGGACTTCAGAAGTTCTTGTCAACCGACAAGCATACATCAAGCAGAACGTATCGTATTGGCCAGTTAGATCAGGTCTTCTCGCAAGGGGCCCGCACAACCGTCCACTTGGACGGCAAGCCTGTGTTGCTGGTTCGCAGAACAGAGGATGTGATCGCCTTTGACCTAACATGTACCCATGCGGGATGTCCGCTCGCATACAACGCCAAGGCCGGACGCATTACCTGCGCATGCCATGGCGGCGCATTCGATCTTAACGGCAAACCCGTGGCGGGTCCGCCAACGGTGCCGCTTACACGCTACACCTGCGCATTTGACAACGGGGACCTACTCGTGCACATCACCGGTGCAACATCATGAACGAAGCACAACAGCAACGTCTCCAACATATCGCCAACCATGCTGGCTGGTTTGTTGTGGGCTTTGTCATTATCCAAGCCGTCACCGGCATCTTGATGTCGATGTACTACGTGCCCTCGGACGCACCCGCCCGCACCGTTGACGGTAAGCCCCTTACCATCACACAATCGCTGCGTCTTGATACGATAGGTACGTTCATCGACACACTCAACCTACCCGGACGCACAGCTCTGGTGCCCGCGCGCCCGGGAGAGCTCGTGCCCAGCGTGGCCGCAGGCAGCGTGCATGTAGCACTTGAGAACGCTCCATTGGGCGGCTTTATCCGAGCCATGCATCAGCACACGGCCACGGCCCTCGTGCTAACGAGTATTATCTGGGCCGCTCTTCTTGGTTTTGCCGGAGCTTATGCCAGCAACCCACGACAGTGGCTGATGTCGATCGGAGTTGCTGTGCTATCGCTTGCTCTGGCATGGACGGGGCGCGTGCTCCCAGATGACGTGTATTCGATGATCTCGCGCACCATCGTGAGTAATGAGCTTCGCGAGGCGCCCCTTGGGGATTTTATCACACGAATCTTGGGACTTCACTTTGGCGAACTATCGCTATCGCGCACCTTCATCATGCATGCGTTTGTGATGGGCGGCGCGCTGTGTGTTGTGGCGTACCGCATGGCCAAGGCCCTGGGTTACCAGGCATCACGGGAGCCCATGGCCAAGGCCATGGGTTATCAGGCGTCTCAGAGGCCCATGGCCAAGGCCATGGGTTATTATGGCATCGCGTTCGTCGCGGCTGTGTTGTTTGCTCTGGGTAGTCCGATCCATCAGTATCCCATTCGAGATGCCGTTAAGGGAGTGGCAGGGGGCGAGCATGTCGTTGCCTGGTGGACGATTATGCCGATACATGCCTGGGCGATATGGCTGGGCGCCGAACTGGCTGGTTTTGTGGCAATTGTGCTGGTTCTGAAGCTTGTAACCGTGCCACTCTGGCACAAGAGTATGCGTCCGGCCTATGCAAAAACACTGATTGCCGTGGCGTCGCTGGCAATTGTTCTGGCCTATATGTTCGGCAATTGACGAACGTTTCGCAGTTTTGCAGGCCTAAAATTGATATTCACCAACCTATTCGTTCTACGAGGAACACACTATGTTGATTGGCGTACCAAAGGAAATTAAGCCGAGTGAGAAGCGCGTTGCTCTCACCCCAGGCGGCGTAGAGACACTGCGTCATCACGGTCATGATGTGATCGTTGAAACAAATGCCGGAAACGGCAGTGGTTTTACGAATGATGATTACATCGCAGCTGGCGCCAAGATCATCGACACAGCGGCTGAGGTCTATGCTCAAGCTGACATGATCATGAAGGTCAAGGAGCCGATTGCTCCCGAGTACAATCTGATCCGCAAGGGGCAGACACTCTTTACCTACTTCCACTTCGCGGCATCACGCGAGCTTACCGAAGCAATGGTCAAGAGCGGCGCGACATGTATCGCATACGAGACAGTTCAAAAGGCAGACGGTTCATTGCCGCTGTTGATTCCGATGTCGGAGGTTGCCGGGCGTATGGCCTCGCAAGAAGGAGCAAAGTATCTTGAGCACCCGATGGGTGGACGTGGCGTGTTGCTCGGCGGTGTTCCGGGTACGCAGCCAGCCAGCGTTATCGTTCTTGGTGGTGGTGTCGTTGGCACCAATGCTGCGAAGATCGCCGCGGGCCTCGGCGCGCGCGTTACGATGTTTGATACGAACCTCTATCGTCTACGTTATCTTGATGATGTGATGCCGAAGAACGTGATCACGCAGATGTCTACCCAGACCAATATCCGTGAGGCCGTTAAAACAGCAGACCTCGTCATCGGCGGCGTTCTGATCGCCGGCGCAAAGGCACCGCACCTGGTTACACGCGACATGCTCAAGACCATGCGCGAAGGCTCGGTTATCGTTGACGTATCAGTTGACCAAGGCGGATGCGTTGAAACATGTAAGCCAACAACACATGCCGATCCAACATATGTTGTAGACGGTGTTGTGCACTACGGCGTTGCAAACATGCCGGGTGCCGTACCATACACATCAACGATCGCTCTCACGAACGCAACATTGCCATACGCTGTGCAGCTTGCCAACCACGGTTGGAAGGACGCATGTAAGGCCAGTAAGGAACTCGAGCTTGGCATCAACGTTGTCGACGGAAAGGTCGTTTACGAAGCTGTTGCCGAAGCCTTTGGTATGGAGTATGTGCCAATGGAAAAGTGTTGGTAAGTATCCAGCTCATATACGCATTATGATAGGGGCCCCATGTGGGCCCCTTCTTGTTTATGTTGCATGCTTGAACCGACTACTCTACGGCGGACCTTCCATGAAAGCACTTCTAACGTTATGTCTTTTACTCGTTCTTGTGGCGGCTTCTCAAGCGCAACAGGACGGCCTGCCACTGCTGGGTACCTACGTCAAGGTGGTCAAGCAGGATGGTTCCGAGTATCTCGGCAAACTTGTCTCACAAGATGATCGCGAGGTGCGGCTAGATTCAACGTCGATCGGCTCAGTAGTCATACCACGATATCTTGTCGCCACCATCAAAGGGGGCTACACATCACTCGCGGCTGTAACTGCCAGTGATGAGCGACAGGACCGCTTCTCGACACGGTATTTTCTGACCACTAATGGATTCTCGAACTCCGAGGATGGATCGTACATCCTCTTCAACATTTTCGGCCCAGACTTTCAGTTTGCACTTTCGAAGCATGTAACAGCAGGTGTCCTTACCACCTGGATTGGAGCGCCCATCGTTGGCTCTCTGAAGTACAGCTCATCGATCAGCGAAAACGTGCATGGTGCTGTTGGTGTGCTGGCTGGCTCGGGTGTATGGCTTTCTTCAGACCTCTATTTTGCGTTGCCGTATGCATCCGTGACGTATGGTACCAGACTCAGCAATATTAACGTCTCAGTTGGCTATGGTCTTGTGGCCTTTGATGCCGATCCCGACGCGCGAGCCTTGCTATCGGTTGCAGGCACCACGCCTATCTGGGGCAGGTTGGCATTTGTCTTTGACTCAATGATTCTTCCCGAGGTCAGCGACACGCGTGGCACTCTGATGTTTGCCTCGCCGGGGATTCGTTGGTTCGCATCCAGCTCCACGGCATTCCAGGTTGGATACCCGTTCTACATTGTAAGGAACGGGAACTTGAATGAGTCGGGTGCAGTACCATTCCCGACCTTTGGCCTTTTTGTAAAGATGTAATGCCATGAGAACTACACACATCATCCTGTCCATGTTGATGGTGCTTTGCGCCGCGGAGATTACTCGTGCGCAAGAATCGCGTGCAGACTCAACAGTAATTGTCGAGATCGAAAAGAATGATCGATCGACCATCGTTGGTCGAATCATATCCATTGATGCTCGTGAGGTTGTCATCAGTACTATGAGCGGACGCCTGTACGTGCCGAAGCATGAGATACGCAGGATCGGCGCCGCCGTTGCTGCATCAGCACAGGCGCTGCCTCGGGACGACATGGGTATCGCTCCATTCGGATCGTACTACGGTTTTACCCAAGGCGCACTGCCGCACGAGCCAGACCAGGGCCATATCCAGATCACACCGTTTAGCACCAACTTCGAGATGTATCTCTCCGAGCGCCTGTCTGTAGGGCTGCTCTCATCGGTGATAGCAGCACCCATTATCGGACGCGTGAACTACACGTTTAGCTCATCAGATGATTTTCACATTTCTGCAGGGGGCTTTGTAGGCTGGGGTGGAAGTGTAGCCCCGAGCGCCGGCATTGCCATGCCGCTGGTGTCGATAACGAAGGGCGACTCCCGCAACAACGTGTCGGTAAGTGCAGGCTACGGATATGTCACGTTTCTGAATGATGTGCTGCGTTTTGATGGCGAGTACCGCCGAGTAGACCCTTATACCGGACAGGTATTGGTCGATACGCTGTCTTCCAGTGTGGATGTAAGATTGAATACCGCTCGCGTTTGGTTGTCCGTGGGGATTGTAACCGAGATTACGAGCACGATGAGTTTTGTTCTCGATGGTTTCTTTATCTCCGATGCAGGCAGGGCGAAACTGCCAACCAATGCAACGTATCTGTCGTATGGCGAGGATTACTTCGTCAGCTACCGCACCATCACGGATGTTGAAACATATTCCACAATCATCATTGCGCCATCACTGCGTTGGCGCTACAGTCCGCGTGCAGCGTTTCAGTTCGGATTTACCGCGTACAAAGGTAACTTCCTCAACCTGGAGCTCAACTCGAATTGGTCGTCATTCCCAATACCGATG
This sequence comes from Ignavibacteria bacterium, assembly GCA_046300675.1. GTDB lineage: Bacteria > Bacteroidota > Ignavibacteria > Kapaibacteriales > Kapaibacteriaceae > UBA10438. Next base: position 1,227 of record JBKCLO010000119.1, on the reverse strand, counting down.
GTCCAGTGGATGCTCAAGCTATAGGCTTGCTTGTCCTATCGATAAGCTTCATTGCCGCTGTGCCAAGAGTGATTACCACGAAACAAAGCGCAATGTTCGGCAGCGTTGCACCAAGCACAACGATGGCTCCGAGGAGTTGCACCACGATGATCGTGTAGAGAAGTCTTGCTATAGATAGACGGTTCCAGCGCGAGATTACCCATGCTCCAAGTGGAGCAAAGACAAGTACAACAGGAGCAGCTGCTATCCATGCATGAATCGTGCTCTGCTGGACATCGCCAAGGACGGCTCCATGGAACAAAAAACCCGCCACCGTGATGATGCTCATTAACACAACGGATGTAGGTGTTGCTACCTTTTCATCAACGCCGTACCAGAGAGTCAGCATACAGAACGTAACAAGGTCTACACCGTTTCCAAAGATGGCCGTAACCACACCGCCCACCAATCCAGTTAGCACTAATCGCAATACATCACCACCAACGAGCGAGGCACCAAGACCAGCGCGAACAATTCGCGAGGCATTGCGATTGGCGCGCCAGAGTCCAATGCCAAAGGCCATCCACAACGACACGAAAAACAGCTTTGTCGTGACGGGCTCAAGCAGAGGAATGATGGCATACGTTCCAATGATGATCCCAATCACGCCGCCAAGTGCAGGGAAGGCGATGCCCCGCCATTCGATCGGAATCCCTTTGCCTATGATGAGCAGACTGGCAGATACCATGCCAATGCTTTGTATCGCAAATGAGAAATTGCGTGCGTCTTCAGGTGAGACCTGAAGTATCAATGTGAACACCGGGAATGCGATTGCTCCGCCCCCTTCAGCGCTTGCGCCGGCAATGAATGAACCAACGATCATGGTGACGGATGCAGGCCACCATGCGAGTACTTGCTCTAGTCGCTCCGGGGAACTTATGTAGACGGCAACGCCGATAACAACGATGGCGGCAAAGAAGAGATACAATCGCAGACCAGTCAACAAGCGCATGTTATTCCTCAGCGTTCACGATCATTTTCAATAATGATATGATCGTGTTCTGGTTCGCGATGATAGTGTGCTGATTCTCGACAATCTGCTTCTGATTGCCGATGACATTGATAAATCCTTCGTTGATCGTCAACTGTGTCTCAGCGATGAAACGCTGATTTTCAGATAGGATGTCCTGTGATTGGGCCAGCCGTTGCTCGTTCGATGCAGCAGAACGCTGTGAATCCGCAATCAGC
>JBKCLO010000118.1:0-2986 GCA_046300675.1 Ignavibacteria bacterium | reverse complement strand
AATCCTAGAGTACCGTCGAGATTCTTGCCGCCCCATTCATAGCGATCTGCAAACTCTACGCCACCGCGCCCGAGTGGGTCGCCCCCTACCAACTGGTGTGCAAAGATGAATTTGAATGTTGCCTTGCTCTCTTCAAGTGTGCGCTTGAGCCAATCGTACTGATCTTTACCAAGCGTCCATCTCCATCCGTTGAGTGAGTCTGGCTTTGGCTTCGTGTACCAGTATGGGTCAATCACGATAAAGAGAGCATCTCCCCATTCAAAACGGTAGTAGTTCTCACGAAGACCAATAACAGCGTGGTTCGTAGTATCACCAGTATAAAAATCATCAGGTGCAGGATTCATGAAGTACTTCTTGCGATCCTGCGTGCCCCATATAGCAACGTTATTGCCATTACCGTTGTTAAGCCATCCCGTTTCACCTTCATGGTTGCCGAGGGCAATGAACAGGGGCACTGAGTGACATGCAATCTCGTAGAACTTCCGCATCATGTGGGCGCGATAGGTCACGGTGTCACGTGGGATCTGCTTCGATGCGTTCTGCATTTTATCCGACATTAAAATGTCGCCCAAGTCCATCATAAAGTCGGGGGCATCATTTAACTGGTTCTTGAGACAGTTCGCATAGACCAATGAATCACTCTGCTCATCCATGTGTGGATCTGCCTGAATCGTAAAGACGAACGGAACCCCTTTGGGACGTGCAGTGACAAAGGTTCGCACAGGTTGCGATTTGAACTCTTTGCTCCCAGCAGCGGCATAGGACAGCGAGTAAAAGTAGCGCGTATTCTGTGTGAGGCCGTCGACAACAATTTCTACAGGCTCGCCTGCTTTGAATGTGGCAGCCTTCGTTCTTGAAGTGAGCGCGTCGCGGTCTGTACCATAATCAATGCGTGCATCAACATCGGCATCAAAGAATGCCTGTATGGTGATGCTCTTATCCGTTGGTCGTCCCACCATTTCGGTGTGGACAATGTTCTGTGCGTCGAGAGTAGCTACTGAACAGAGCAGCAGTACAAAGAAGAGCCTCATGCAGTTACTCCTGACCCAAAATCATCGTTGTTGTGAATTGTTGACCTTGGACGTCAACGGTAACGGTATACATGCCCCTTGCAAGATGGTCTACAGCAATCTGTTCGCTATGTGTGTCTATCACGAGATTACCCATGATGTCGTAGATGCGAGTGTGTCCAGCTGACACCTCATACGGTGTGCGCACAGTAATAACGTCTGATGCAGGGTTCGGCGTGATGTGCACGTCAATACGCGGCGTATAGTCCTGTACATCGGTTGGTCGTGCCTTAGCCGTGTAGGTGTAAGCCACTTCACCATTCACGTGTTTGCCGCCTACCGTATCCTTAGGCATCCATGCTCGAACGAAGTCAACCTTAACACCGTCATCTCCAACGTCTACACGGAGATGTCCAGCACCTTCTAGTGTTACGTCTGTGTAGGCATCAGCATTGGCCTCATAACCAATGGTATACGTTGAGTCACTCGGCATTGGTACTTCCTGATAGACAAGTCCGTCGAGTTCCTCCTTGGCGTAGAGGTGGTCGTGACCCTGGAAGTAAATCGTAACGCCATTCTTGACCATGAGCTGGTGGATAGGCTCACCCCATCCTGGACGCATCTTGTCAAACTCGTAGGTGCCCTTGTTCGAGTATCCGCCCCATTCAGCACCCTTCGCGGTTACCACAGCGCCACGTCCTTGTCCGCGCGTATGATGCGCAAACACAAACTTGTACTTCGCTTTGCTCGATTCAAGGGTCTTCTTGAACCACTTGTACTGAACCTCACCCAGCGTCCAGTCCCAATTCTGGGGCTTCTCGTTTACATCGCAATGACGATAAACATCAAGCACAACGAACAAGGCATCGCCCCATGTAAAAGCGTAGTAGTTCTCGGGTAGCTCAATTCCATGGGGCTCTACAATGGTATTGCCCGAATAGAAGTCATCGGGTATCGGATTCGCATAGTAGTACTTCCGCCAGAGCGTACCCCAAACAGCAATGTTGTTTGGTGCGTTTTGTTTGAGATAGTAGCCAGTTTCTCCCTCGTGATTTCCAAGACAGAAGAAGAACGGCATCGAATGACAGACACGGCCAAGGTGATCCAAGTAGTCCCTGTGTAGGTCGTCCATATCCTGACTTGTTGTCGTTGTTGGTGTATGGTCATCACCAAACGTATCGCCGAGTGAGAACAGGAAGTCTGCGCTGTCTTTTGCCTGGTTATCGAGGCAGATGTTGTACATCGCATCGATCCCCTTCTTGTCGTATAGGTGCTCATCGGCCTCTACGAGAAACGTAAACTTCTTGCCCTTTGCTCGCTGCGTCTGGAACATGTATTCCGGACTTGCAGTATAGTTCGGGGCATTGCTCTTCTTGTATTGCAGACGATAGTAATAGCGCGTATCGGCTGTCAGATTTGAGAGAAGGGGGCGAACAGGCACCCCTTGCTTTGCTGATAGAGTCTCTGTCTTACTTGCGTATTGTCCGCGCGTGGTCCCGTATTCAACATACATATCAACGTTTGCATCGAAGACGATACTTGCGGTGATGGACTTATCAGTTGGACGGCCAAGAATGATCGTGTGTGTTTGTGCGATGCTGGAACCATGAAGTACCACGAGCAGCACTGCAGCGAGAAGTAACTTGATGTTCATTTACTGTTTGATGATAACGGTTGAAGAGACGCCGAGTTCTGTTGTGTAGACGATGATGTAGGCTCCGGCCGGTTGTTCCCACAAGGAGAACTGTGAAGTACTTTCTACCATTTGCACAAGCTGTCCATCCATTGTGTACAGCGATGCCCGTTGTACCCGAGCATCAATCGTAACGATACCTGTTGTTGGATTAGGATAGAAGACAGCATGTGTGACAGGCGCTTCCTCTTCTGTAACACCCGTTACATCTGGAGTGCCACCGCGCACGCATACAAGCTTGAGAAGGTTGGTCTTAGGTGCGTAGGTAACGATGCCCAACTCA
>JBKCLO010000117.1:0-2006 GCA_046300675.1 Ignavibacteria bacterium | reverse complement strand
ACTGCGCGTTAGCGCTGACTCTGTGATCGTCATGTCAGCAGCTGCTCCAGTGTTAACTACAAGGCCGCTGGTAGAATTCACTGTAACTACATCAGCTCCACCATCACCAAGCGTTACGTTACCATTGAGGTTCGTTGCTCCATCTGCGGTCAATGTCGAGTTGAAATCACCTGCGCCGTCGACTGTCAGTGTTCCTGCGATGCCTGTATTACCATTAGACGCCGTGACCGTAAACTTACTCGTGTTGACAGCTACGTTGCCTGTTACATCAAGTGTACTGCTAAGTGTTGTTGCACCCGTTACGCCGAGCGTTCCACTAACTGTTGTGTTGCCATTTGTCACGTCCACAACAAACACATTTGATGTACCGTTGTTGACTGTCAGGTTTGCCCCCTTAATGTCGACACCGTTGTTAGCATCAACATTACCAGCAAATGTTGCTAGACCGGCTGATGTGATCGAAAGCTGCTCTGTGTTGTTCGTGTAGAACCGCAGAGAATTTGCATTCGTCTCAGTGATACCAATGATGTTGTTGGTATTTGTAATCCCTGTATTGCCACCAAGCTTCCATGCACTGCCATTAATGATACTTGCAACAGTCGCTGTGCGAAGAGCACCCGCATTGCTCAGCACGATATTGTCTGACGTTGTGCCCGTAGTTGGCAGGTTAGCTGCTGTTACTGTTGCTGCGTTGATTGTTACCGCATCTGCAGATGCATTACCAAGCGTTACGTTGTCATCAAACGAGGCCGCACCCGTAACTCCAAGTGTGCTGCTAAGTGTTGTTGCGCCAGTTACACCAAGTGTGCTGCTGAGCGTTGTCGCACCAGTTACGCCAAGCGTGCCTGAAATCGTTGCATTCTCTGCAACTGTGAGGCCACCATTTGTTGTCAGGTTATTACCTGTGCCTGGATTTATAGCGATACTACCACTGCGCGTTAGTGCTGACTCTGTGATCGTCATGTCTGCAGCTGCTCCAGTGTTGATTACAAGGCCGCTGTTCGACTTCACCGTAATTACATCAGCTCCACCATCGCCAAGCGTTACGTTACCATTGAGGTTCGCTGCTCCTGTTACACCAAGTGTGCTGGAAAGAGTTGCTGCACCTGTAACACCGAGTGTGCCACTTATCGATGTATTACCCGTAGCATCATCGACTGTAAAGACGTTCGATGTACCATCGTTTACTGTTAGATCTGCACCCTGAATGTCGAGACCATTATTTGCATCAACGTTGCCGGCAAACGTTACCTGGTTTGCCCCATTCTGAGTGATCTTTCCATCTTTCTCAATAGTCAAGCGTGTGGTAGCATTTGTCTCGAATGCAATGTCCTGGTTATCATTTGAACCAAGTGTCTTTGTGCCACCAAGTGTGTTTCCATCAAGCAGCCACACATCGTCGTTGAGAATTGTAGATGCCGAACCCCTGCGAATAGTACCTGATGCTACATCAATTGACAACAGCTCATCGCTTGCTGCACTCGAGCCAAGATTAGTCATCTTGATCGTCGCATTGCTAAGTGTTGTAGCGCCTGTTACATCGAGTGTGCTGCTCAGTGTTGTTGCGCCTGTAACGCCGAGTGTGCCGCCAACTGATGTATTACCCGAAGATGCTGCAACTGTAAAGTTGTTTGCTCCGGCACTGCCAACACGGAAGTTGCCATCGGCACCAAGAAGTCCAGCAACCGAGGTATTGCCGTTTGTTACATCTACTACAAACACATTCGACGTGCCGTTGTTAACCGTGAGGTTAGCACCCTTAACATCAACACCGTTGTTAGCGTCGACATTACCGCCAAACGTTACCTGCTTTGTACCATCTGTCTGCGTCAGCGTGCCGGCAATCGTTGTTGAACCCGTGGCTGTGATTGTTGAACCCGTAAGGGCTATCGTGCCTGTTGAGTTTCCGATTGACGTGTTTGCCGTGCCTGTGGCGTTGACGTTTGTTGCGCCTACAACCGTCGTTGCTCCTGTGATAGATGTCGTTCCAAGTACTGCATTCGTAC
>JBKCLO010000116.1:0-1047 GCA_046300675.1 Ignavibacteria bacterium | reverse complement strand
ACGTAGCGCCGCCAGAAATTGTTGCCGTCGGGCGTGGATTGACCGTGATCGTTGTGTTCGTTGTAGCAACACAGCCTTTGGCATTTGTTACCGTTACCGTGTATGTCGTCGTTGATGATGGTGTTACCGTGACAGCATAATTCGTGCCTAAGCCACCACTCCACAAGTATGATCCTCCACCACCTGCGCCGCTTGCTGTCAGCGTCACACTGGCACCGTTACAGATCGTTCCATCATTGTTGGCTGCGCCAGATGTCTCGTCTACCGCTATCGATGGCGTCGGCAGCGGATTTACTGTGATCTTAATACGATACGTCCAATTACCGATGCATTGGACGCTGGGGCCGCCTGGAGTAGCGTTAGCGTGTGTTGCAATATATCTGCGGCGATAATAGGTTGTTTCTGTCAACCCTGGTGGCGGATCATATGATGCACTGCTAGCACCATCGATGACAGTATACCCATAATCTTCATGCTGAGTACTCTTTTCCCACACATACCCAGTTATACTGCCAGCGGGCACTCCAGGACCTGAACCTGCCGTAGCTGCGTCGAGGTAGGAACGATTTTCCATATTTGGAGGATCTCCACCGTAACAAATTTCCCCATTATATGCTTCGTCGAAGTTTTTACCCTCGATCTTAATAGTGCCGACGGTCCCCCTGGGTATGAGTGTCACGGTCACCGTGTTGCTCTCTGCTTGGCATGCTACCGAATTTAAGGTACTCGTCTTAGTACGACGGAATGTATGTTTATACCGGTTTTCTCCCCCGTCGGGATTCTCCCCCAACTCTCCTGGAGCGTACGTGGCAGCAGTACCACCAACGGCAACCCCAAATCTGGACCAAGAGTATGAAACTGCACCGGAAGCCGTTCCTGCTGAAGTTTCAGTAAATGGTGCAGGGGTTGTGTTGATACAGATAGTCTGATCGCCTGCGATTGTACCAGCAGTTACAGTGTTAAACGTTGCCGTGACTGTGTTCGAGTAAGATGTACAAACAGATTGACCTAGCGTACTTGTTACAACTCGACGAAACTCTGCGACTG
>JBKCLO010000115.1:0-9029 GCA_046300675.1 Ignavibacteria bacterium | reverse complement strand
GTTTGCAACCTGATACCGATGCAGACACTCAAGCAGCACATGTTCGACGGGGCTCGTCATGCAGCAGCTGCCGTATCAGCGTTCTCGAGTTCATTGGCAAATGCCATCATTCGTTCTTCGATCAACGTATAGGTCTCGAAGCGGACAACATCCTGTCTGCATTGTGAATTGTTTCGCAGGCCCTTAAGGTAGCCCCCGTAATGTTTGCGGAACTCGTGAATTCCACGACGTTCTGGTTTGTGCAGGAGCTCGAGGCGCAGATGTTCAAGACATGTCTCGATTCTCTCCCTGGAGGATATCTCCTCATAGGAACCAGTAGCCATGTATTGCTTAGCACTGCGGAACACAAATGGATTTCCGATAGCGGCCCGGCCGATCATCACCGCGTCGGCACCAGTCTGCTCGAATGCGCGCTTTACATCCTCCGGGGTGCGCACATCGCCGTTGAGAATCACGGGGATGTCTACAACCTGTTTGATCTTAGGGATCCAGCTCCAATCAGCATCACCGTCGTGCCCCATGTCTCGTGTTCTGCAATGAACAGTGAGGGCTGCGGCCCCCGCATCCTGAATCATGCGTGCCACGTCGAGGATCACGATCGAATCTTTTGACCATCCAAGACGTGTTTTTACGGTAACGGGTTTATCCACTGCATTTACGATTGCCCGGGTCAGTTTTTGCATCTGCGGGGGATCCTTCAACAGCGCAGCTCCTGCATTGCGCACGACCACGTTCTTTACCCAGCAGCCAAAATTGATATCTATGAAGTCCGGACCAGCCTCTGCCGCACGGCGGGCCGCCTCGACCATCACATCTTCGTCGCCGCCAAAGATCTGGATCGAAACCGGACGTTCATTCTCCGCAAGTCGTAGTTTTTCCATAGACCTACGTGCATCTCGAACCAACCCGTCGCTGGATATGAACTCCGTGTACACGATGTCAGCCCCGTACCGTTTACATACCTGCCGAAAGGGTAGGTCTGTTACATCCTCCATGGGCGCAAGCAGCACCCCTTGTTCAACCTCGACATGTCCGATTTTCATACTGCAAAGCTACGATTTCCCGTTTTTTTTCCCCGACCTCTTGCAAAGACTGCAACAAATAGTCAATTTGTATGCGGTAGGGGGCTCTTGCGACATACGCAATTGGGTAAAACTGTTGTTTTGTCTAATTGTTTTCTGTTCGTATAATAGCAACCACCCAAACAACGAATTCTACACTATTTATCATTCAGGGATTTGGTCATGCATAAACTCTGCCTCCTTGCGGCATTTGCCGCACTCGCCATCAGCGCTTCGGCAGCAGGCGGCGATCGTACGCAGACAGTGACACCAGGTATCGATACGATGCCTCCAGTCATCACAGCGACATCGCTTCCTTGCGGTGTTCGTGAGTTCACTGCCACGGAGCTCCGTAACAACCCTAACCCACCGAAGCCAACGCCAGGTGAAAAGGATCAGGTTGAAAGCGGTATTCAGCGCATTCGTCTTGCGCTCGACCCATCAGCGACAAACGTAACGCTGACACTTATCACAACACAGACCTTCCCGAAGGACAATCCGGTGTTCTCGTGCACATTCCAAGTTGCACTTAAGGATCCATCGAAGGCAGGAAGCTGCGTAATCGAAGTTCTTGACTGGAAGAACAACCTCACACAGCAGTCGATCAACATCGCAGCTGCTTCACCAGCAATCTCAGTTTCATCTGTGAACGTTGGTCTTGTAAAGGTTGGAAATGTTGGTCAAGGCACTGTCAAGATCACGAACAACGGTGACGGCCCGATGGTTCTTACGAACGTTTCATTGCGCACTGGTTCACGTTTTGCGATCACAGCTGGCAACAATGTTCCTGTGAACATTGCTCCTAACGGTGGCACACATGACATCGCATTTAGCTACACGCCAACAGTTGCTTCAGAGAACGGCGACGATGATCTGCTCACAGTTGAAACAGCTTGCGGTAATGTAACCTGCGCCCTCAGCGGCAAGGGTGGCGTATCACGCATCACTGTTGAAGACTGGAATGCTGGTGAAGTTGCCGCTGATGTTCAAAAGTGTAAGCCAGACCCAGGTCTGCTGATCCAGAACACAGGTAACGTAGATCTTACGATCACGAATCTTGCTGTCAGCGATCCAAAGTTCACACTCTCGAACCCAACGGTTCCAGCGCTTCCGTTCACAATCCCTGCTGGTGGTTCACAGGCAGTTGGCCAGCTCTGCTACAAGTCATCTACGCTTGGCAGCGCTTCGGGCACGCTCACGATCACATCAGATGCTACAGACAACACAGACAACGTTGCTAACCTTTCAGCTTCAACATCAACAGGCGTTGAAGACGAAATCGGACAACTTGCTCGCGTATGGTTCGATGCAGCTAACAGCCAGATCGTCTTCACACAAGTTCAGCCTTCAACGGTTGTAACGGTAGTAGATCTTCAGGGCCGCGTACTTGCTTCGCAGGTTACAGACGGTTCAACACTTCGCATCAATGCTTCGGCATGGACAGGTGTTGTAATGGTTAGCTTCACAGACGAAAGCGGTGTTAACTCACGCACGATCAGCGTTCGTTAATCACTCAGTCAATAGACGAATAGCAAAAGGGGCAGGTGTTACGACACCTGCCCCTTTTTCGTTTGCTGATGTATTCGTATCACATAGCTGATGCTGGCAAGGACCAAAGCAACAACATAGCCAATCCAGACACCTTGCTCGCGCAGGCTCGTTTGAGTGCTCAGAACATAGCTCAATGGCAGGGCTACAAGTGTGTATGAACAGAAGGCGATAAGCGTCGGGATCTTTGTATCGTCAAGTCCACGCAGGATTCCCAACCCAACGGCTTGTACGCCATCAAACAGCTGAAACGCAGCGACATAGATGAGCAGAATTCCAGCAAGAGCTATCACAGATGGGTCGTCGATGTAGATGGCGGGCAAGATTCCTCTCATGAGAATGATACCCAGAGCAGTAACCAGCTCAAACATTGTCACAAACACTATGGCGGTAAAGGCCTCGGCGCGTACTTCTGTCCAATCGCTGCGGCCGCGAGCTTGAGCAACGGTGACCGTTGCAGCAGAGCCGCCAGCAAGGGCAACCATAAATGTTATCGACCCAATGTTGAGTGCAATCTGATGTGAGGCAAGCTCAGTAGCACCGATCCAGCCGATCATGATGCCACCCGCCGAAAAGGCTACAACCTCCATCGTGATCTGTGCACCGATAGCAGTGCCCGATCTCCAGATCTTACGTGCAGCAGACGACACCTGCTCACGCATTGATCGTGCCTCACGCAAGAGGCGGAAGCCGTCTAAGGATTTCCAGAGGTACCAGGCAATCACCAGTCCAACCACTCGGGAGATGAACGTTGCCAACCCTGCACCTTCAACACCCATGGCGGGCAGTCCGCCGATGCCCCAGATCAGCAACCAGTTGCAAAAAATGTTCAGCAGGTTTGTCGTCAGTGCAATCAACATCGGCAGTTTGGTGTTCCCAATTGCCTCTGATGTTTGTTTAAAGATCCCGAAGAGCAAGCGGAACAGAAAGCTGCCTACATACCAGCGGAAGTAGGGAATCGCGGCCTCTGTGACATCGGCCGGAGCTCCTAGGACCGATAAGAACGGACTTACAGCCAACATGCTGGCCACCAGGACTAAGGCAGCGATCACAGAGATGCGCGCTCCCGCTTGGAGCGCTGAACGTGCCCCTTCCAGGTCGGCCTTGCCCCATGCTGATGCCACCAGCGGAGTGATGGCAACATTGTATCCTAGCCCAAAGAGCATCACAATAGTGGCGCTCGAGGCCGATAACGACACAGACGCCAGGGCGGTCGTACCAAGCGCTCCAACCATCACCGTATCTGCGGCAACGGTTAGCATATCGCTTACTTGAGAAGTAGCCAACGGAGCAGCCAGCCCAGCCAGACGGCGGGTACGTTCAATTCTTTTCATCGCGGCAATCTGCCAAAAAAAGGATAGATGGAGTTCGTAACTTCGTGCATGAAGAGTTTTCGATTTTTCTCAAACGACGTAGGTATCGACCTCGGCACTGCCAACACGCTGATCTGGCAAAAGGGCAAGGGCATTGTGTTGAACGAACCGTCGATCGTTGCATTTGATCGTACGACAAAGAACATCATCGCCATCGGACATGATGCCGAAAAGATGGTAGGCAAGACACACCGTGATATCAAAACGATACGTCCGCTCAAAGATGGCGTCATCGCTGATTTTGAAATCGCCGAAGGAATGCTACGTGCGTTCATCAACAAGTCATCGACAACGATGTCGCAGGCAAAGCGCATGGTGATCTGTGTGCCATCTGGTATCACAGAAGTCGAGAAGCGCGCAGTGCGCGATTCTGCAGAACATGCCGGTGCTAAACAAGTTCATCTTATTGCAGAACCTATGGCGGCAGCAATTGGTGTTGGCATCGACGTGCATGAACCAATGGGCAATATGGTTGTTGACATCGGCGGTGGAACAACCGAGATCGCTGTGATCGCACTTTCAGGGATCGTTGTTGCAGAGTCGATTCGCATTGCTGGCGATGAGCTCACAAATTCGATTGTAAACTGGTTTAAGAGACAGCATAATATCTTGATTGGAGACCGCACTGCTGAAATCATCAAGGTAAACGTGGGTTCGGCATGGCCGCTACCGCAGGAGATCGAGATCGAGGTCAAGGGGCGCGATATGGTGTCGGGTACTCCGAAGAGCATCATCGTCTCGAGCGAGGCGATACGTTCTGCTCTGAATGAAAACGTCTCAACGATCGTTGAAGCTGTTCTTGCATTGTTAGAGAAGACACCGCCAGAGTTGTCTGCTGATATCTTCGATCGTGGCATCATCCTTACTGGTGGCGGTGCTCTGCTCAAGGGACTTGATGAGCGCTTGCGCCGCGAGACCAGTCTTCCGGTGCACATTGCCGACGATCCGCTGACTGCAGTCGCGCGCGGCACTGGCAGAGTGTTGGAAGACCTTGATGCATACTCGTCGGTGTTGATCAAATCTAAACGGTACTAATGCGCGGACTGATAGAATTCGTTGTCCGTTATCGGAACTACATTACCTTAAGTACGCTGGTGGTGATGTCGTTCTCGCTGATGAGCATAGGCAATCTGTCTGACCTTGGCGGTTTTCGTGCGGTGATCGTTGGCTCGATCGGCTGGATACAGTCAGCCTTTTCGTGGATCCCTAATCCAGTTGCTCTCAAGAGCGAGAACACGGCACTTCGTGAGTTGAACCTCCAACTTGCCGTTGAAGTAGCGCGATCACGTCAGGCAATTGTAGAGAATGCAACTCTGCGAAAACTTCTTCGTCTGCCGCAATACACCGACTTTGGACTGATCGCGGCAGACATCGTCGGAAAGACAACGACCGAGCAGCGCAATTATGCCACAATCAACAAGGGAAAGTCCGATGGTGTGCGCGAGGGCATGAGCTGCATCAACGATGCAGGTCTTGTGGGAATCGTCATCGGCGCATCGGATCATTATGCCGTTCTTGAGTTACTTATCAACCGAGACACACGCGTAAGTGCAAAGGTTCTTCGAACGCGCGTTGATGGTGTGATACAGTGGGAAGGTGAGAATATCCTTGTGCTTAAGAATGTACCGCGCTCACTGGACGTGCGAGTCTATGATGTTATCGTGACCTCGTCGTACAGCTCGAAGTATCCTGCAAACATTGTGATCGGTAAAGTTAGCAGCGTAGAAGACGAGCCTAATTCACTCTTCCATCGTGTGGTCGTGCAGCCATCGGTGAACTTCTCAACCTTGGAACAGATCTATATTGTCGATGCACGGCCGGATCCAGAGCGCATCAACCTTGAACGGAAGATCGATGAGCCGGTGCGTCCAAAGGCAACACCATAGCAAACACCATGGCATTGAACTTCGACATACGCAGATCCGAATACGTCACCAATCCGGTGTTGCGATACATCGGCTATGGTGTTATTGCGCTGCTCTTGAGTGTTGTTCATGTGGTCTTCCTGCGGTTTATGCAGGTTAGCTCAGTTACGCCCGACCTTCTTCTGATTCTCACGGTATTCATTGCAATCTTTGAGGGCCAATTCACGGGAATGATAGCAGGCTTTCTCTGCGGACTCCTGTTTGATGTTGTCTCTACCGATGTAATCGGGACCAATGCGCTTGCAAAGACCGTTGCCGGATTTGTTGCAGGATATTTCTACCGTGAAAATCATGGCATGCAGTTCATCGGCAGCTTTAACTTTCTGTTGGTTGTGGCCTTGAGCGGCTTCTTCCACAACATGATCTACAGCTTCTTCTTTATCAAGCCGATGCAGGTGTCGTTCTGGCTGTTTTTTCTGCAATACGGACTTGCCGCAACATTGTATACGACTGTTGCATCGTTGTTCCTGATGTTGTATGTGAATAGGCGTCGAGATTGATCTGTGGATAACTAGGTTGATGTGGATAACGATCCGCGTCGCAAATTGACCCCATGTATCTCTCTAAACTTGAAATGGTTGGCTTCAAGAGCTTTGGCTTGAAGACCGACCTTGATTTTACCGATGGTGTAACTGCGATCGTAGGGCCCAATGGCTGTGGTAAGACCAACGTTGTTGATGCAATTCGTTGGGTTCTCGGCGAGCAGAAGACGTCGATGCTGCGTGCTGATTCGATGGATCAGGTCATCTTTAACGGGTCGCGCACACGCAAGCCCCTTGGCATGGCCGAGGTTTCCCTGACAATTGAGAACAACAAGGCAATTCTGCCAACAGAGTACTCACAGGTGGTGATCACACGTCGGTTGTTCCGTAATGGCGAATCTCAATATCTCTTGAACAAGACGCAGTGCCGACTGCGTGACATTGTAGACTTGTTTATGGATACCGGAATGGGCTCTGATGCCTACTCCGTTATCGAGTTGAAGATGATCGAGACCATTCTTTCCGACAAGGCAGACGAACGTAGGCACCTGTTTGAAGAGGCTGCCGGCGTTACCAAGTACAAGGCCCGAAGAAAGGAAGCACAGCGCAAGCTTGATGCGGCCCAGCGCGATATTGCTCGTGTACAGGATATCGTTCGTGAAGTGCAGAAAACCGTGAACTCCCTGGGACGTCAGGCGGAGAAGGCACGTCAGCACCAGGAACTTTCCACAAAGCTTCGTGAGCTCGACAGGTTGTTGTTTGCATTTGAGTACGCCGAAGAGTACGCGCTGCTTGTTCAGTTGCAATCAGTGGTGCAGGGCATCCGAGAGCGTCGCGAGCAAGGTGAGAACGGCATTCTGCAGCGTGAGCAGGCGGTGGCTGACGCAGAGGCACAACATGTGCAGACAGACGCAGAGCTGCGCACTGCTATGGCCTTTGAGACGGACGTACGCACTGCTCTTGCAGAGATCCAGCAGGCTATATCCGTTGTTACCGAGCGCAAGGCCTCTGCACAGCGTGCATTAGAGCGCCTCGATCGTGAGAACGATGAATCGCAGAATCAGCAATCATCAACCTCTGAAGAACTCAAATCGGTGCGCGAGCGCATCATCGTTCTTCAGCAGGAACATGCGACTGTTACCGACGATATTGCTAATCATCGAGACAGACTCCAGCAAGCGCAGAATGTAGTAGATGCAGCGCGCATAGAAGCAACCTCGCATCGCGAAGCACTTGCCGCAGCAAAGCAGCAGCTTAACGAGCGCACAAATTTGGCAGACAGATCGCGCGTGCAAGTTGATGCGCTCAACAGGCGCGGCCGCGATGTAGAGCAGCAGCAGCAGCAGGCTCAAGAACGCATGAGACAGGTCGAAGAACAGATAGCTCGAGAGGGGGCAGACCTGCCGAACATCGAGCAGCAGCTCGCCGATGCAGAAAACCGACTTCATACCGCCGAACAACGTCAGCGCGAGCTTGAACAGCGTCGCGATGACCTGCAAAAGGAACTCGAAGATTATCGTTCAGCACTTGCGCATAGCAATGCATCGTTGGAGTTCTTGACCGGACTTGTGGATACGACGGAGAGCAGCAAGTTCCTTCTCAACACAAACGAATGGCAGCCTAGCGGCGATCGTGTAACTCTTGCAGAGGTGATCAACACGCAGGAAGAGTACCGCGTAGCAATCGAGGCGGCACTCGGCGAGGCAGGACGCTATTTTGTTGTCGCCAACCGTCAGGAAGCTCAACAGGCCATAACCGCACTTTCGAAGAACAGTGTCGGTAAGGCAACATTCCTATGTCGCGACACGATCCCGGCATCGACAGCTCCATCAGCAAATGTATCGTCCAGCGGAGTCATCGGCTGGGCCTCAGAGGTTGTGTCTACAGATGAACAACTACGCAGCGCACTGCGAAGCATCCTGGGTGCGACCCTGATTGTGAGCACTCTGGAAGATGCATGGAGTGCCGTCGGTGCAGGTGGTGCTGCAACAGCAGTAACATTGGCAGGTGAGATCGTGCACCAATCAGGCGCCGTACGCGGCGGCTCGGTCTCGAAGACCGAAGGTGTGCGCGTTGGACGCCGCGAGCGCATCGAACAGCTGCAGGAAGCTGTCACCAAACTTGAATCATCGATAGCTACCACAGAGACGATGCTTCGCGAGGTTCGGCAGGAACTTGCCACCATCGACCTGCGCAGGCTTGGTGATGAGGTTCGTAAAGTAGCTCTGATCCGCAACGATAGGCAGCAGCGTATCGACGCGCTCCGCGGTCGTGTAGAGGACATCCTGTCACAGAAGCAGTCGCTCCATGATGAGCATCAGCGCATTGCCGAAGAGATTCAAGCACACGGAGCCGATGTAACCGCACTGGAATCACAGATCGCAGATGCAACAGCCGTGGTTGCCTCGATTGAACAAACGATTGCCGATGGCGAGGAACGTCTGCGAGCAGCAGAAACTCACAACACTGAGCGTCTTGCCGAGGTGCGCGCTGTAGAGATTCGTATGGTGCGCCTGCAGGGCGAGCAGCAGACGCTGACAACCGACGAGCAGCGCCTAACGAGCCAGAGTCTGACCATTGACCAGCGCAGAGAGCAACGTGCGGCAGAACGCCAAGATCTGGCGCAACAGCTTGAGCAGT
>JBKCLO010000114.1:0-3884 GCA_046300675.1 Ignavibacteria bacterium | reverse complement strand
GTTGTAGGAGAATTCGCCATCAAGCGTGGCACCAGCGGCAGTGACGATGATTTCCAGATCCGCATTGCAAGCCCTGATGCTGGAACGTACGTCGCGTGCGCCATCGAATGCCTAGATTGTCCAGCCAACACAACCGGCGTGCCACAATACAAGGAAGATACCGGCACTAATGTTGATTTTACAGTCATCAATCCCAACGGCAATATGGAGGGCAACGTATATCACTATCGTATTGAAGGAATCTTCAAGACCGATGCTGATGGTGCCGGAAACGTCCGATTGACGTTTAACAAAAACGGTGGCTCCCCCACCACAACGATGATGGCCAACTCCTACTGGGCTCTCATTGAGATCAACTAGGCCACCGGCTCCTACTGGGCTGTGATCGAAATCGAGTAGATAGAATGTATCTTTGAGACAATTCCTATCGGGACATAGTCATGAAAAAGATTCTTGCTCTTGCTTCATTCGCTGTGCTTGCACTAGCTTCTGCGTTTGCCCAAACAAACACCATCCAGCTGCGCAACGGGGCAAATACAACGACGATTTTACCGTCGGCTTCCTCAACGATTGCTGTGCAGATCCCTGCGTTGTCGGCTGGTACGCATTATCTACTTACGTCGACAAGCAATCCTGGGTCGGGCGGTGCAAGCATTAATGGTCTCAGTGATGGAAAGCTGGAGGGCGAGTCTAGCAACAATTTCCTCGGATCAATGAAACTGGGCAGCAGGACTACTGGAGTTCTCAGCTCAGCATGGTACAATACAGCCGTTGGAATGTTGTCAATGAATGCACTCACTGGGGGAAGTGCCAATGTTTCATTGGGATATAATAGTCTCAATGCACTTACCCTCGGCAATGAGAACACAGCAATTGGCGCTAATGCTTTAAGTGCCCTAGTAGGCGCAAATTATAATACTGCTGTTGGCACGTATGCAGGTGTCGCTATCACATCTGGCGCAGAGAATGTTCTGATAGGTCGCGCGACAGGTTACGCTCTGACTACTGGTTCGGGTAATGTGTTGATTGGTTACAATGTCGGTTTTTCCATTGCGTCAGACGCATCAAATCTTCTATACATAGATAATTCCACTACTAACACTCCCCTGATCTATGGTGACTTTAGCACAAATGCATTGACGTTTAACGGCACAACAACAACAACAGGAAATGTCACGGTTGGTGGAGGCGTAGCAGCCTCGGAAGTGCGATACTTAGAGCCATCAGGTTCTGGTTCGAACTACACGGCATTCAAAGCTCAGGCGCAAGGTGTGAACGTCACATACACCTTGCCAGCAGCTGATGGTACAAGTGGTCAGGCACTTACCACCAATGGTAGTGGTACGATGAGTTGGGGATCTATTGCCTCCAGCCTTGACGGTTTGAGTGATGCCAAGGTAGAAGGGGCGCAGTTTACTGGGTCGATGATCCTTGGTCACCAAACTACCGGTTCGCTGTCTAATGCAACACAAAATACGGCAGTTGGTCTGAGCTCAATGCAGTCCATTACCTCGGGAACTCGAAATACTGCCATGGGCTATCAATCTCTCCAATCGTCAACAACAGCCACCGGTAATACGGCCATTGGGATGGAAGCAGGCAAGGCACTTACAACAGGTAACTTTAACGTTGCTCTCGGTGCATATGCGTTGGGCGGATCATTGGACGCCTTTAACAATGTTGTTGTAGGCTCTTATGCCAGCAGGGTTGCTACAAATGCAGGATATAATGTTGTTATGGGCTATGATGCGGCAGGTGTGCATACGTCGGGGTCGTCCAATACACTACTCGGCTATGGCGTAGCAAGCACGCTAACTACCGGAGGAACAAATGTTATCGTTGGTGCAACAGCCGGCTCAAAGATTGTAGGGGGCAGTGGTAACGTAATCCTAGGCAGCAGCGCTGGTCCAACTGGGAATGTCAGTAACGCATTGTATATAGATAACACCGAGACAAATTCGCCCCTTATCTACGGCAATTTCAGCACAGATCAGCTCACGTTTAACGGTCACGTAGAAGTTGCAATTGGTACAACAACCAGTACGGTGCCGTTCTCGATTTTGGGGACGGGAATTCAAGGTGCTTCCAATGTTGAGAATGCCTATCTAGGAACGGACGTGCCAACCTTGTTCGTTCGTAATACAACGAATTCCGCAGATGCCAATGCCGTTCTGTTAGTTGGTGTTGGCGGATCCGGTAGCGCATCCAGTGCCGGTGATGCGTACCTAAGTTTGGATGTTGCTACTGTTGGCGGCTGGTCCATGGGAATTGATAATAGCGACAGTGACAAGCTTAAGTTTCTTGATTCATGGGACTTCAAGTCGGATGGTGGAGCTCCCGCGTATGGATTGCCGGTCATGACAATGACGCGCTTAACCCGCCGTGTGGGAATTGGAACTGAAGACCCAACGACAGCGCTGGAGGTGAGCGGATGGGTGACAGCTGGGGGTATCATTGCGAATAGAATTAGTGCAGACGAGGGCGGAGAATTACAGATACAGTACGGCGATGCAGATGGGCATTGGATTATTGATGAAATCAGTCCAACAATCGTCACTGAAGAGCGTTTTCGGATTTTTCCTAACACGTCTGGTGAAACCAATGGAATAAACATCGAAGTTACTGGTGACGTTGGCATTGGAATCATTAACCCAGCCTACAAGCTCGATGTGGTTGGTGATATAAATGCATCAGTCAACGTTCGCGCAGCAGGTAATGTGCTAACGTCGGATGCTCGCCTAAAGCGAAACATCCAGCCCCTTACTAATGCCCTTGATATTGTGCAGCTACTGCGCCCAGTTAGCTACGAAAAGCGTGCAGACCTCCAGAGCAATGACTACTCCATGAAGCAAATGGGGTTCATCGCTCAGGAGCTGGAATCTGTACTCCCGAATTCGGTCCATACAGACAAATCTGCCGATGCGATTAAGAGTGTAGACTACATCTCGATTATCCCAGTGCTGACCAAGGCGCTTCAGGAACAGCAGCAGATGATTAACAAGCAACAAGCCGAAATTGATGAGCTCCGTCAGCTGATCAAGCGAATGTCTGTTCGATAAATATTCGCCTCTTTCGTACGTTTGAAGCGTCATCTCCAGGACGCTTCAATGAAGTACATAGCTCTTGTTGTAACGCTGTTTACAAGCCTAGTAACCACCTTTGCTCAGATCAACATCGGAGGCGATAACGGTGGTGCATCTATGCGCATAGGTGGGGGCATCGGACTCTCCAATGGGGAGAGTCAGGTAACGATGTTCAACCCAAATCAGAAGGGGAACTTCCTCTTCCTGTTCCCGCAGATGACGCCCCTTGAACAAGGAAAGGGGCTCCCCCTCCAACTCTGGGCCGTAGGCGATGCCGACGGCAAAACAGTGTTCGTCTGGAAAGAGGGAACGCACGCACAGCAACAGGTATCGACAGGCGCAGAACGCAAGGACGCTGACCAATCATCTGCACGCGCAAGCTTTCACACCGCGTCGGTGTCCATCCCACCAATGCTCTCAGGCACATCACAGATCGTCCGCCTGGACATCCCCGGTATCAAAGCCGGCTCTGCCATCTCGATCTCTCCCTCCGAAGAACTTCCCGGTATGCTCGCTATAGCGCAAGCCACAAGCCCCATCGATTGCATCGTCATAATAAAGTTTACCAACCCCGGTCCGTTTGTTCCGGGCGTAACGATGGATGTGAGCGTGGGAGTAATAATGAGTAGCGAGTAGCGAGGTCCCTCGTCGCTAGCGCTACTCGGGATGACGCGTCGCGCAGTGTATGTAAAGCAAAAGCGGGGGCGCGCCAAAGGCCCGCTCCCGCGTTAGAGGGGTTGTGATGGTTAGAGCGGCATCCCCAGCACCGCAGGTGCGAGGGACCGGGCTGCTCGCAGCTCG
>JBKCLO010000113.1:0-12579 GCA_046300675.1 Ignavibacteria bacterium | reverse complement strand
TACCTCCGTCGACGACGAAACCAATGTTGAGCTTGAGATGGCGATGCGCTATCGCATCAAAGTTCTCGACCCAGCGCCCAACCCAGTTCGCGAAGCATGCGTTGTGCCGTTGGCGGTTCAGCGAGGATGCAACATCGAGGTGAAACTCTTTAACGCATTTGGTGCGTACGTCTCGACACTATACTCTGGTGCAGTAACAGAAGGTATACAGGGAGTTTCCTTTACTGTATCCGATCTTACGTCCGGACACTACACGGTGGTCGTATCGGACCAGCTTGGCGTGGCTGGTAGTGTGCCGGTTGTGATTGTAAGATAGAAGTGGAGAGTGGAGAGTGGAGAGTGGAGAGTGGAGAGTGGAGAGTGGAGAGTGTGCTTTACAAATCAGTGTATTCTGGGATGAAATCATGAAAAGGATTCTCGTTCTCCAAGTATTGGTAGTCCTTGTGTTTGCTGTGTTGTTGCAGCGTGTCGATGCCAAACAGAACCCTGGTGATCTGCTTAAGTATGAGCTCGTCGAGACATACAGCAGGGATAGAATCCAGATGATCGTTGATAAGGGGCTGGATCTCTTTTTGACTGGCGGAACAATGAAGAGCTCGGATTTTCGCGGTGGCTTTGCCGACGCGCGTCAGGCTGTTAAGCTCTACAAGATTACCTATACCTCAATCATTCCTGAAAAGAACAACAAATCAGTGGTAGCGTATGGACTCATTGCAATCCCAGAGAATGTGGAACAAGGAGCTCCCATAGTCAGCTATCAGCACGGAACGATTTTCGATCATTCTTGGACACCATCTAATCCGAATGGTTCGTTCGAGACACAGCTCATGGTCGCACAGTTTGCAACGCAAGGATACGTACTCATAGCCCCAGACTACTTTGGCGCATCGGCAGAGAGTAGGGTGCCCAATTCTTACTTCGTTGCCCAGAGTACAGCGCAGGCATGCCTTGATATGTACCGAGCCGCAATGGAGGTGTTGCGCAGAGAGCGGATCTCTCCGGGAAAATTCTTTATTAACGGTTGGTCGCAAGGGGGCTATAGTACGCTTGCGTTTCTGCGTTATCTGGAGCTAACCAATACACCTGTAGCTGCGGCCGCGGTAGCTTCCGGCCCAGCAGATCCGTTGCTCTTTGTCTCCGAACACCTACATAACCCGAGCCCCTTTCAGGCGGGCTTTACAGTTGCGGCGTTCACTAACCTGATGCAAGCAATGGACAACTATATGGGGATAAAAGGATATTTCGAGCGGTCAATCAACCCTAAGTATCTCAAGGTTGCTAGAGATCTCTATGGTTTCAGGACTACATACGAGGCATTCGCCACGTCTGTGCCGTCGAAGGTTGTAGATGTGTTTACAAAAGAGTTCTACGAAGACAGCCGTACTGCCTACAAACCATTTTGGATGGCTTTAGATAATGGGGCTGCCTACAGATGGCATATGCGTACACCATTGCGGACGTTTCACAGTTATCGCGATGAAGCAGTTCCTGCTGCTTCTTCACGGATTGCCGTTGCCTATCAAAACGAGATTGGAAACAAGAACGCAGAGGCCTTTGACGCAGGATCTAATGCAGATCACCGTGCTGTATACTTGTATTCGCTCGTGAATATCAAGCCGTGGTTCGATAGCCTGAGATAGAGTGCCGAGTGCCGAGTAGCGAGTGCCGAGTAGCGAGTGCCGAGTAGCGAGTGCCGAGTGTTACGGGAATATCACGAGGTAGACGAATGCAACGAGGTTGGTGAGAAGGACGGTGCCATAGACCACGTTGCTTCGTCCGCTAACGAGTGAGAGCATAACGGTGAAGATGGACAACGTTAGCAGAACGATTGGAAGCAGGTCGAGTCCAAGTGCTACTTTGATGTTATAGATGTAGCAAACGACCGATACAGCTGGTATTGTAAGTCCTATACTGGACAATGCAGAGCCCAGTGCAAGGTTTAGGCTTGTCTGGAGTTTGTTGTGCTTGGCGGCAATAATTGCTGCGATACCTTCGGGCAGAAGGATGATTGCGGCAATGATGATACCTACGAGTGACTTTGGAAGGTTGTTGCCTACAACAATCGATTCAATAGTTGGTGATAGTGACTTAGCGAGCATTACGACGATTGTCAGGCTGATGATCAGAAACACAATACTGCTGAAAAACGTACGCTTGTTGATGATGTTCTCGTCCTCGCCGACACCCTCGGTTGCTGCCGTTAGGAAGTATTCTCGGTGCCGAACCGTTTGAGCGAAGATGTACGAGCCATAGACAACGAGACATGCAACGGCAGCAAACATCAACTGTTGTGTTGAATAGAATGGCCCTTGTACACTCGTTGTGAATGTTGGTAGTACCAATGTGAATACAACAATCGAGACAAGCGACACCAATCCGATTAACACCGACTGAACAGAAAACCGTTGTTCACGATGCTTGAGTCCACCTATAAACAGACACAATCCAACAATGCCATTGAGAATCAGCATTGTGGCAGAATACACCGTGTCGCGTGCCAGGGCGGCCGTCTTCTCGCCCCCTGAGATCATCAGCGATACAATCACGGCAACTTCGATGATTGTTACTGCCAGCGCCAGGATGATTGTGCCGTAGGGCTCGCCTACCTTATGGGCTATGATTTCTGAATGATGGACGGCGGAGAGAACAGATAGAATCAGGAGGATGCCTGCGATAGCCTGGAAGACACCACTGTCGTGGATGTATCCGGATGCATAGAGCAGGCATGCCAGCAAGGGCATTGATATGGTCCACTGGTAGAGGAGTTTCATGTCTCGTTCAGAGAATGTTGGTGTGTATCCGATCGTATCAACATCAATATCGACAATCGCGGTTGTACTGCAACTATGTAGTTCTTTGCGATATCGGGAATCTAGGATTAGGTCATATTGCACGTGATTCGCTACGTATTGCAGGAGAAAGGGGTACATATGCATAGACCTAGGCAACTGATGGTGCTTGCTGTCATGATAGCCATGATGGCTCTGGCCGCAGCGGCACGTGCTGATGTCCTGCATGTTGGACCCGGCCGTCAGTACACCGACCCTCGCGCAGCCTGTCTGCAGGCGCGTCCGGGGGATACGGTGCTGCTGCATGCGGCGCAGTATCGTGGAGCGTTCTTCATTGAGAACATTGCCGGTACAACGCGCGACCCAATCGTGATTCGCGGTGAATCGCGTGACGCAGTTGTTTTTGATGGTGGCTCGGAGTCGATGCACTTCTCGGATTGCTCTCACCTTGTGATTGAGAACTTCACAGTAAGGGGGCAGACAGCTAACGGAATGAATTGTGATGATGGTGGATCAATTGAAACCCCAGCGCATCACATCACCTTTCGTGATCTCACGTTTGCCGCCATGGCGGCAACTGGCAATAATGACCAGCTCAAGCTCTCGGGACTCGATTCGTTTGTTGTAGAGAATTGCATCTTTGAAGATGGATCTGCAGGGGGCAGTGGGGTAGACATGGTGGGATGTCACGATGGCGTGTTTCGCAACAACACCTTCCGACGTCAAGGTTCGAACTGTATTCAGGCTAAGGGTGGGTGTCGGTTCCTGCGTATCGAGCGCAACTGGTTCGTTGATGGTGGTCAGCGTGCAGTCAACCTTGGAGGTTCTACCGGACTGCAGTTCTTTCGTCCGCTCGATGCCCCCTTCGAAGCAGCAGACATCCTTGTTGTAGCAAACGTGTTCATTCGTTCCATCGCGCCTATTGCTTATGTGGGTTGCGTGCGTGTGTCTGTAACAAACAACACGATCATTGATCCTGCTCGATGGGTGATCCGCATTCTTCAAGAAACTGTTGATTCATCACGGTTCCTTCCTTGCGGCAACAATATCTTTCAGAACAATCTTGTGGTATTTCGCTCATCGATATCACGTCATGTGAACATTGGCAGCAACACAGAACCATCATCATTCACGCTGCGCAATAACTGCTGGTATAACGTAGACGCACCCGCGTCGTCACGTCCGCAAGAAGCGCTGCTTACAGAAACAGCCAGCCTATACGGACAAGATCCGCTTCTGCGCTCGTATGCAACTGGCGATGTTCGCCCGTTGCCTGCAAGCCCCTTGCGAGGAGCGGGCTATGCATCTACAGAGTCGGCAATCGACATCGATGGAAGGCCATTCGCGCAACCTCCGTCAATCGGTGCGTATGAGGTCGATGAGGCAACATCCGTTGATGAACACGCCATTCAGCCAACGATTCGTGTCACGCGCACGATAGGGGGCTCATGGATTGAGACAGCGCCCAGCAACCTTCCTAAACATGTGCGGGTGTGTAATCTGTTGGGGGGCTTTGTCCAGAGTGTTGTTATTGCGCACACCCCACAGTTTGTGCCCACAGAATCCGGTGCGTTCATTGTGCCGTGATCGCGTGTATCTTGTAGGCCTGCAAGAATCGTCATGTTTGTTACAATACCTGTTCGCTGAGGAACACCATGTCGTCGACAACGCGAGAATTCCTGGGTCATCCAATTGGCCTGTCCTATCTCTTCTTTACGGAAATGTGGGAGAGGTTCAGCTTCTACGGCATGAGGGCGTTGCTTGTACTATACATGATCCAGCACTTGCTTGACCCTCAGAAGGGGCTCTCTCAGCATGTCATTGGATATTCTGCATTGGCGGGATTGCTTCAGATGCTCTTTGGCAAGCTCTCAGTTCAGGGCATCTCATCCCAGATCTATGGTCTCTATACTGGCTTTGTCTACTTCACACCGTTTATTGGCGGGTTGCTTGCCGATAGAGTGCTTGGTAAGACAAAGGCTGTGTACACGGGAGCCTTTCTGATGGCAATAGGTCATTTCCTGATGGCATTTGAAGAGGCCTTTCTTATTGCTCTTGTGTTTCTCATCATGGGGAATGGACTGTTCAAGCCAAATCTTACTGCGCAGGTTGGTTCGTTGTATCAGCCGGGTGATCGACGTGTAGACAGTGCATATACGATCTACTATATGGGCGTGAACCTTGGTGCCTTCTTCTCACCCATAGTGTGCGGAACACTTGGTCAAACAGTGGGCTGGCATTGGGGTTTTGGCGCAGCTGGCGTAGGAATGCTCGTTGGTACAATTATTTACTGGTTTGGTAGTAAGCATCTTCCAGAGGAGAGTCGTACCGTTGGTGCCCAACACACTACAACAGCACCTAATGATCAGGATTGGATACGTCCACTGCTCGTCATAGGCTATCTCTGCTTTGTCAATATTCTGTTCTGGGGTGTTTACGAGCAGCAGGGGAATGCCCTGCAAGTGTGGGCTGATAAAAAGACAGATTGGAATCTATTTGGTTATTTGGTTCCATCAACATGGTTTCAGGTGTTGAATCCATTCTTCATCATCGTGCTCGCCCCATTGTTGAACATGTTGTGGTCGTGGCAGCGCAAGCAATCCAAAGAGCCCAGCTCCATTGTCAAGATGGCTATTGGTTGTGCATGGATGGCAATAGCCTATGGTCTAATGATGTATGTGGCAAGTGTTGCTCAGGATGGACAAAAGCTTAACCTCTTATGGGTTACAAGCGTTGTGTTGCTCTTTACGATTGGCGAGCTCTATCTCTCGCCGATTGGTCAGGCCATGGTGTCACGCGTTGCCCCTGTGCGCATGGTAAGCATGTTTATGGGAGTCTGGTTCTTGTCGAGCTTCTTTGGCAATTATCTGGCTGGCTTTATCGGAGCCTACTACG
Source organism: Ignavibacteria bacterium (assembly GCA_046300675.1). Taxonomy (GTDB): domain Bacteria; phylum Bacteroidota; class Ignavibacteria; order Kapaibacteriales; family Kapaibacteriaceae; genus UBA10438. The sequence goes on along the minus strand of JBKCLO010000113.1, from coordinate 6,895 downwards.
AAACGATGAGCAATCAGTCTTACTTTGCCATCATGGTTGGTATGAGCTTGCTTGCTGTTGTGATGTTCTTAGCCCCTTACAAGAAGCTTGCCGTGTGGATTGAGAAGAAGGGGTAACTATTTTTGTTCGAGATAGACTGGTCGATGTATACAATTAGGGGCTTGGCATGAGAGAATGTTTGCGACGTTTACCAACCTGCGATATGGCGTTTGGACTATTGGCATTCGTCTTGATGTCTACATGCGCTCTTGCCCAAGAGTCCGAATATTCGGATCCTTACACGCTTGATGATCCCAAAGAATGGCACGAAGCCGTCGTGCCGGCACCGTTTGGCGTGGTAGGGTATGGTAACCTTGCGTTGACAGGTAAGCCAGAAGAAGGGTCGAGTTATCAGAATTCTACTCGAGCCGGACTGATGGTGTATTATGATGCTTGGCAGGCGGCATTTGAAATGCGTCCGGAAGCAACATATGTGCGCCTGATGCCCCGTTCAGTGGGGCGTGATGGTCATGTTGCAGCAGTTCTTGAGTATGGCTGGGCATCTACGACGGCCGAAGTTGATGATTACTACGGTGGTACAACCACACCTCTTACTGTTAGCGAGACACGCACGGGTGTGGGGCTTTCGGTTCGTACAGGATCTGCGGAAAACGTAGGTGCACGATTTGTTTTCGATGCAACTATTGGATTGCTAGATCGAGAGATCAAGGGCAGTGATTTTACGACGAATGAAAGCAACATTATTTATTACACATTGCAAATCGGTGTGCTTGCTCGCGTGCCGTTGGGGTCTTTGGTAGTCAATGCTGGACCCTGCTTCGAGTTGGGTAAAGGCATGCAGACGTACTCTGGAGTACCTGGAGCCATTCTCACAGATGAGGCGTATGCCCGACTGGGTCTGCAGTTTGAAGTGGCCCTTAATCTCAACCGCCCCAATTATCTGACAGGTGTACAATGAAGAACACACCACTGACGAGGTTTGCACTAGTGTCGATCTATGCGACATTTGTTGTTATGCTGAGTGGATGCTACGGGCTTGCTCTCAATGAAAAAGGCATGCACTATCAGACCGAAAAGGTTGCCAATCTTGATGCGATGAAGTTCAAGAAGATCGGTGTCTACGCCCTTTCTGATGGCAAGGCTCAATCGCTTGTTGGCATGCAGATGAGCGGACTCCACATCGCAGCACTGTGGCCTTTCAATATCCTGCCGTTTCCGTATACGGGGTCGTTGATAACGCGCCCCAATGGAACTGATGTATACGGGTTTACGCCGAGCAACTATCCCGAGAAGATCGAGATTCCGTTTAAGGTCAAAACAGACTCTTCAAATGCGGGGCCAAGCTTTGAACTTGCTCTTGCAATGAAGAACCAACTTGAAGAGCGCGGATACGATGCAGAGGCAGCAACCGATATGCCGCACAGAGGCTACGTATCTAGCGATCAGATCTTGTCTCATGCAAGAAGTGCGGGCTACGACGCAGCCTTCATGATGACATATACGTTGTGTAAGCGTTGGCAGCGTTTGGGTGGTACGGAAACGACACGTTCATTCAACACACGGACAACGATCGTGAGTGTTAAATACACAGAGGGCTATCTCTTTATTCCAAGCGTCGCACTCGTTGATGTACAGTCAGGCAAGATCTTATGGAGTTCGGCCTATTATGGCATTGTCTCGAATGCACACACGCCAAATGTTGCTAATCAATCACTCAGCATGGCGGTTAATGATGCAGTTACCGAACTGGGCCGCGAAACATATGTCGAGGCCGCAAAGGCTGCAATAGAGAACATCTTCAACCCGAAGTATTGGAAGGGCTCCTACAAACCATTCCCAGCGCCGAAACAACGTAGAGAAGGTGAGAAGTTTGACTTCTAAGTTGGCGCTTGCATTGGTTGTGGCATTCTTACTCATCGCTGAGCATGGGGTTGCCCAGACCATCGATGCTGCAGTGTTGAGCTCTGCCTACGCAGCAGCAGCAGACAAGTGCAAGAAATCGGTCGTGAGTATCAACGTCGGACTAAGCAAGGTTACACGGAAGCGACTTAAGCATTTCGAGGAACATATTGCCAGATCAGGTGGATCTATTGATCCTGATGCACTGCCAGAAGGTAGTGTAGGCTCCGGTGTCATTGTAAGCAATGATGGGTACATTCTCACCAACGACCACGTTGTTGATGATGTAGATGAAGATTCAATCCTCATTACGCTGCATGATGGTAGACGCTATTTCGCAGATGTAGTTGGTTCAGATCCATCATCAGATCTCGCACTCCTCCGCATCTATGCACAGAACCTGCAGGCAGCAACAATCGCTAAACCTGAGTCAGTGCGTCTAGGTGAACTCGTTATCGCCATTGGGAGTCCTCTGGGATTGAAGTTCACCGTCACATCCGGCGTTGTCTCTGCGCTTGTTCGCGATGACATCAATGATGACGGATATTCTGTTACAAAGTACATCCAAACAGATGCTGCTATCAACCCCGGAAACTCAGGGGGCGGTCTGTTCCGTATACAGGGCGACCTCGTAGGAATCAACACAGCGATACTTTCGAAGACAGGCTTCAACATCGGGTATGGCTTGGCGTTGTCGACAGATCTCGTAGAAGCCGTCTATGCCGATCTCCGCGAAGACGGAAAGATCTCTCGTCCAAGTCTTGGTGTGTCTGCCCGTTCTGAGAGTCTCGACTCCGCTCTTTCAATCGATCGTCACAGCGTTGATGAAACTGTGATTATCGACAAGGTCAAGCCGGGGGGCGCAGCAGACAAAGCCGGACTCAAGGTAGGCGATATCGTTCGGTCGTTTAATGGTCTAGACGTGCGAACACGCGACAACATCACCCAACACATGGCCTTGTTTCGTCCGGGCCAGACGATTACGGTTAGCCTCGGAAGAAATGGCGACACTGTATCTCTACCAGTAACGCTCGATACGCTAGAGCTGCCATTCAAGCAACGTGTGCGTGATATGCCAAGACGGCCCTACATTGGAATGAGTCTCCGCAGCGAAGGGGCTGCTCTTCTTCTCGACAAGGTAAAGCGATACGGTCCTGCCGACAACGCAGGCCTTCTGGATGGCGATGTTGTTGTGTCAATCAATGGCGCCGCGCCAACATCACCAGCTGACTTTACACGGGCAGTTGCCTCGACAAAACCGGGAGACCTTCTTACCATTGTCTGCAGTAGGCGAGACAAGAAATTTACAGGCACAGTGGTTGTTGGGGTTAAGTAGCCCCCTTTCTTGTCATACCCATATCAAACGAAAACGGGCGATCTACCATGGGTAGAGCGCCCGTTCGTTGTGCGATGATAAAGCTTGAAGTCTTGCGTTAACGGGTTACGGCAAATGGCAAGGCAGAGCGATAGATGCCAGCATCGATGACCATGACGTAGCCACCAACTGATACGCTGTTTAGCGCAACTGGCATGGCGTGCACACCGCTACTAACGTTCTGTAGTCGTGATTCGGTGATGAGTGCACCAGCGAGATCGTATACGCGGATGCTGACGACGCCTTCAGTAGGCATCACGAAGCGCGCTGTTACGTCAGCAGATGCTGGATTTGGGGTAACCGAAGCACCTGGAAGTTCCGATACTTCAAGAACACTTGTCACAGCTTCTGTGAGCTCGACAACGTTCGTACCGACGAGAGCAAAGAGTCCGAAAGCCGCACCGTTCAAGTTTGCTGCTGGATTGAGGAAGCCGCTTGCGAATACAATAGCGCTTTGCCCCTTGATTGCTATACCAGGAACATTGTACGACTTCAATACTGCCCCACCAGCCGGAGCAACGTCAACTACATAATCAGCAGCAGGAACAGACAGAAATGTTGAGCTCTTGCCGTATTCAAGTGCTGATATAAGGTTGTTGCCAGCAACACGAACATCAACTGCTGGTGCATCTGTTACGCCGTGAAACACGGCAAAGTCGATGTTGTTTTCATTTGATGCAGCACCTGGAACATTGGTGACTGGATAAATCGTAAAGCCAATGCTCGAGCCCGATGGGTTTGGTGCGAAGCCTTGTTGAATGACGCCATTTGCGAACACAACGTAGTTTCCAGCAGGCAATGCAACATTGAAAGCCTTGATTGTGTCTGCGGCCGACATACTTGCAGCTGGTGCGACACCGATGAGATAGTTCTTGCCAGGATCCAAATCAAGAACTGGAGTAGAAGTGCGGAATGCAAAATCGTCTACGGCAAGTGCACCATCGACATACACATCTACCTTTGCTGCTGCAGGGTCGGCAGCATTGTGCACGATTCGTACGCGTGCCTTCTCGGCCGCTGGGGCAGCAGGTAGTTCGATAAACGCTCCGCCTGTGCTCCGCACTGCGAACAATCCAAATGCCGCTCCATTGGCATTCGCAGCCGGATTCAAGAAACCTGATGCCAAAACCGTAATGGCCTGTCCGCCGAGATTCGATACATCGGCTGTAAAGCGAGCGATGGGTTGGCCTCCTGCAGGTGCTACACCAAGTACATAGGCGGCTGTCGGAACTGTTAGATAGTTTGATGATACTCCATATCCAACATTTGACAGGAGCTTATTCTCACCAGCATAGATGTCTACCTCGCCAACATCTGTAACACCGTGAAACACCTTGATCGCCACAGACGTAGGATTCTCGCTGTTGGTGCGTGCATTGGCGATAGGGAACACATTGAATCCGATTGCAGCACCACCCGGATTGGGGGCGAAGGAGCTTGCCTGTAGCACGCCATTCGCAATAGCTACGTACGTACCGTTTGCTTCCAGTGTGAGCGTAAATGTTGCCAAAGCATCGGCAGCCGACATACTGTTGCCTGGTGCAACAGCGATCGTAAGTGGCGTACCTGCCGGGAGGTCGACAAATGGCGAGGCAGTGCGGAATGTAAAATCGTCCAAGGCCTTCAAGGGGCCAACGTAGATGTCAACGGTCTCCGCCGATGGATCCGCCGCGTTGTGAATGACCTGGACCTTGGCCGTTTGACCGTGAACGGTCAGCATTGTCAGCAACGACACTATGGCCGTTGCGAGGATGTTCTTTTTCATTGACGTTCCCATGTGGTGAGTTATATACACGGCCGAACAAAGAGAGTTGTTCCAATGGTTCCTACGCGTAATACATGTCGTAGTGTCATTGCTATCGACTGGATAGAATCTTCTTACAATAAATCGTGTTCTTGATCAGCAGCATGTACTTGATAATCATTTGGGCCTAAATCCTATGAAAACAGCGTTCTTACTTCTAGTGGCATGGAGTGCCATCAATCCGTCCATACCAGACTCGACGATCAATCTTGGCCGAACGGCAGACCAGGTCCAGGATTGGGTTGTGCTGTCCGACAATGTCATGGGTGGCGTAACAATATCCAACCTTGAATACACAGACACCTCCATGGTGTTATCGGGGAATATCTCGCTGGACAATTACGGGGGCTTTTCTTCAGTGAAAACCAAGTTCAACAGATTCGACCTGTCTGAATACAGCGGCGTGCGCCTTCGATACAAATCAACGAATCAACGATTTGCATTTACTCTGGAAAACAGCCGTAACTGGACTCAGCCTTACTTCAAGGGTGAACTCTCTACTTCAAAAGAGAATACGTGGACAGAGACTACGATCTACTTTAAGGACTTCAAGGAGTATCAGATCGGCGAGCCAACAGGTAACAAGCTAAACCCGTCCATTTTAAAGGGTATTGTTAGGCTGGGAGTTATAACAACCGAAAAGAAGGAAGGCGCGTTTTCGCTTGAAGTCGATTACATAGAGTTTGTCAAGTGATACACTCTGTTAGCGAACCTGCTTCTGTTAAGTTGATGTAGGGCCTGAGATTGAGGCGGTTTGCTCGGCCCAATCATGCTCAAGCAACATATCACAATGCAGGCGACAGTGCTGATCATCGCAGCGTCTTTGTCCGACCGCTCGTCGAGACGAAGCCGTGGTTTGACAGCATGAAGTAAGCTCGGCAGTGCTATTGCCTGTGCAATGCAGTCAACTGCTAAATAATGACTACACCAACGCGCTCAATGTGTTCACGAAGTGCATCATTTGTGACGTGTGGCAACGACACAACATCAAAACGATTTGCTATGGGGAGTTCTTCGAGATCGCCCCGTAGGGATTCAGCTTCTAGGGGGCTGATGTTCCCATCAACAGCAATGTCGATATCCGAAGTCTCCCTATGAATGCCCTTTGCTCGCGAGCCGAAGACAATCGCGCGTGTTACATGCGGAAAGCGCGAGATCACGGAGCGGATGAGTCCTAGCTCATTTGCAGTCAAACCAAGCGACATCATTCATTGCCCCTTGCTGCAAAGAAGGTCACAGCGTCGCGAATCAAGGCCGCATACTCTGTGTCTATCGCACGTACTGCCTCATCGAACCTCTTTACGTCGTAGGTATGGGAGAGAAGATTGCGATGGTCGAGCATTCGCAGCCACAGTGATCCATTGGTGATGATTCCTGCGGCAAATGCTTCTTTGAGCACTTCGCGAGGCGTGGAGATCGTAAGAGGTATGCCACTGGCCTCCAAGTAGTCCTTGAGCGTCTTCCATGTAAGCTCAAAGGTGTACTCAAATCTCTGAACGAGACCTTCTCTCTCGAGCTGGTTGAGATTGCCAATGCCGCGTGTTAATCCCTCTTCAAGAAGGGCGTGGGCTTGCAAGAGATTTGCGTATCGCTGCTTCCAACGTATGTCTGGGCGCTCGCTCATGAGGGCCTCTACGTTATTCTGAGCTGATGGGTGCGTTCTATCGCACTCTTGTTTTAGTACACCGTACGGGAACGAAGACGTGCGATTGAAGTCGTTAGTTGTAAGGGCAAACATACAGCAAATCCATTGAGAGACAATTTCAGAGAGACAGAATATACACGCGCATTTCGGGGCATCTCATTTCATACCGCCT
>JBKCLO010000112.1:0-1430 GCA_046300675.1 Ignavibacteria bacterium | reverse complement strand
CAAGAAGACGGGAGGGACGTAGGGACGGTCACGAAATGGTGCTGAGAAAGCATAATGAAGTGCAATGTCTCACTAACTCATGCATCACAATGAACAATGACAATGAAAGTCCGCTCGATAGTTTATCATTTAGGTTTGCTGTAGCAATACGTGCCTTGTGCCTGTCGAAGATGGCGCACTCCAACGGCGATAAGAACTCGCTTATTCAGCTTTATCGAAGTGGCACATCAGTCGGTGCAAACATTAGAGAGAGTCGGTATGCAGAGTCAAAGAAAGACCTACTGCACAAGCTCAAGATTGCAGAAAAGGAGCTTGGCGAATGTAGCTTCTGGTTGCAAGTATTGTCGTGTGAACCACGGCTGCTTAATCCAGTTGATACCAATGAAGTGAACGAGCTAGGCAGGAATCTCAAGCGGGTACTGCGTCGTGCCATCCTAACGCTCAAAAAACAAAATCTCTAACTGTCCCTCTTGTCCCTCTTGTCCCTCTTGTCCCTCCCGTCCCTATCGATACCCTATCGGATCTTCCTCTCCCGCTTCAGCAAATCCCTTTAGCCTTAGCGTGCAGGAATCACACACACCACATGCGAGATCTTCGTTGGAGTAGCACGACCATGATAGATGTAAAGGGGCTTGCAGGCTAAGTCCACTGCGGACGATTTGCCCCTTGCTCAAATGAATGAGGGGAGTTTCAATGGTGATATTAGTGCCCGGCTTTGTGCCGGTGCGAATCACTTGCTCAAATGCTCGGAAGAAGACGTCGCGGCAATCGGGATATCCAGATGAGTCTTCCTCTACGGCACCAATGTAAAGATGGTTAGCTTCTACAACCTCAGCCCAGCTGGTCGCGATGGCTAGGATGTTCGCATTGCGAAATGGGACATAGGTATTGGGAATAACACTACTCGCTGTTCGCTGCTCGCTGCTCGCTGTTCGCTGCTTGTTGTTCGCTGTTCGCTGCTCGCTGCTCGGCACTTGCATCTGCCGGTCTGTTAGACTGCTGCCACCGATTGCGGCCAGGTGTGAGATGTCGACAACGAGGCGGTGCTCAATGTTGTAATGATCGCAGATGTCGCGAAAGGCTTTGAGTTCGCGCTCTTGGGTACGCTGACCATAGTTCACGTGCAGAGCATATACGTGATGTCCTGCATTGATGGCATGTGCTGTTGTTACGCAGCTATCCATGCCCCCTGATAACAAAACAATGGCCTTGCTCATGATCGTTACTTCTTGCCCGCCCTTGCTGAACGGATCTTCTTAAGCAGCTCTTCTGTTTCCGAAACGTCTGCTTTGGCTTCTTTGCCCATGTCGATTGCACGCAGAGCTTGCTCTTCTGCAATGTCGTACTGACCCGTCTTGTAGAGCAGTGCGGCATAGGTGTCGACAAACGCCCACTGACTTGACTCGAGATTTTTCGTTGTGCGCTTCATC
>JBKCLO010000111.1:0-1175 GCA_046300675.1 Ignavibacteria bacterium | reverse complement strand
TAACCTCCTTATTTTTTTAATTGTTTGACTGTACAATACTGTGCAGCTAACGAATTCGATTGTGACAACCACGTAAACTCTAAAATTTCCACTCTCACCTTGCTCTGCGTCTTCCCGAGGAGGGGAGCGACTTGGGACCTCGCGTTGTTTCGATGGCAAGCGACGAGGGACCTTACGTTATCCTGACGGCAAACGGGCGAGCCACCGGCTCGCCCTTACAATTTGGTTTCCCGCGTTCGCGGGAAAGTCGATCTGTCCCTCCTGTCCCTTTCGTCCCTCTTGTCTCTCCTGTCCCTCCTGTCCCTTTCGGGCGAGCCACCGGCTCGCCCCTACTCCTGACTCAGCTTCGCAAGTTTCAGGACAGCATTGACGTAGTCGTCGCTGTTGTTGTAGTGATGGACTGCCTTGCGCTGCTGTGCGTCTGATTCGCCCCATCCTGCGCGGTCCAAGTAATTGGCTACACTAAAGATGGCATCGTCAAACTTGTACAGGTCTATTTCCCTATCACCACCACCATCCGTGGCCCAGGAGAGGTACGATGATGGCAAGAACTGCGTGTAGCCGAATGCGCCTGCCCACGAGCCCCGTAGCGTAAGGGTGTTCATGGTCTTGTTCTTCTGGATTGTCGCTAGTGCTTTGAGCTGTGATGTGGCCCAGGTGACTTTGCGTTGTGCGCGCTTTTCGATGGAGCTATAGACGCTGTCGTGCTTGGTAGAGTCGAGCTCTTTGGCCTTGAGAACAACCTGAGTATTTGATTCCAGGTACTCTGGTTCTGACGAAAGCAGTACCGATAAAAACACGCTTGGCACATGGTGCTTACCTGTGATGCGTCCGTGCTTGGTCTCCACCCACATGAGTGCGGCGATAACGTCTGAAGGCACGCCAAAGCGTTGCTTGGCACGTTGGAGCGTCGTGTCGTGCGACTTCACAAACTCGCGGACGTTGCTCACGGCTTCTTGTGAGAAGTTGTGCGAGTAATCTGCTTTGGATGCGAAGTTGGTGACGTTGTTCTTCACGTATTTTGCATCGAACGCGGTTAGGCTATCTGCAAGCAAGAGTTCGATATAGGCCGAGTCTACACCACCAGCACGGGCAACACGTGCCGCACGCTCAAGTGGTGTGATGTTCACTCCGGTAAGGGGCGATCTGTCCGCCTGTGTTGAGTCCTGCTGCAG
>JBKCLO010000110.1:0-1633 GCA_046300675.1 Ignavibacteria bacterium | reverse complement strand
GCTTACGACGAATCGCCTCCTCATCTGAGCGATTGAATGCTGTCGGCAGCGTATCATGATTTGCCGCGCAGCGCCATATCGGAGTGGGGATCTTATGTCGGACTGCTGCGAGATCTTCAAGGGCATTGTTCACCTCGACGCGGTCGCCCCAGATAATCGTCGCGACTTGACCATATCCTAGTCCATTGACGCTGTCGATAAGGTTTTTACTCGGATAGTCGACAGCAAGCCGCAGTCCAAGCACGTCAAAGCTATCTGGTAGCTTGCCTTGTTTACGAATAGGCGCAACATGCTCTACATTGGGCAGAACACCAATGCTATCAACGGGCAGGATGCCCCCTGCCAGATATGTGCCGATCGTTACGCTTATGCCAGCGATGTTTGAATCGCCAAACATCGCTCGATAGATGCGTCCAGCGTAGATGCGCTGCATTCGCCCCTTGCCATAGCTTGTCGTGCCAACAATGACGGCACTGCGGCGCACCTTGAGCGTGCCAGCAAACATCTCACTGGCAGAGGCTGAGTTGGAATCCTGCATGACAACAATGACATGGGAACCACGCCAGCGGCCGAAGGGTTCGGCATATCGATAATCAACGTCATGCCGATATTGCTCAGCAATCAGTGTGTCGCCAGCCTCGATAAACTCTGAGAGCAGCTTGATTGTCTCGTCAACAAAACCGCCTGGGTTATCGCGGACATCGAAGACCAATGTATCAATGTCGCTCGGATTGATTGCAGCCGTTGCTCGTGTAAATGCATCATGAACGCCAACTCCAAACTGCGTAATGCGCACGCTGAGCGTACGGTTTTGCACGAGGCAGTAGACCATATCCTCTTGAATGTCTGCACGATGGATCACTGTGCGACGGCACTTGCCATTGCGGATGTACTCTATTGTAACGCCTGTACCTGCTGGACCTGTTACACGGCGGTGAGATGAATCTTCGCTAACACTTGAGATAGCGAGATCGTCGGCACTGTAGATCACATCGCCTAATCGGAGTCCGGCATAATAGGCAGGCCCCCCGGGCACGACGTGCGTAACCGTCCATCCCATCAGATTGCTGTCACGTCGGATTCCAATTCTGCCTGTGCTAAGCCCCTTGAGGGAATTCTCCCTGTAGGCAAGCTCTTCGGGAGACATGAGCCGCGTATAACGGTCGATATAGTTACGGAACTCATCCCAGGGAAGTTTCACAATGTGCCCCGGAAGCTGCCGGAAGTAGTGCTCCTTGATGAACTGCTGCGCACCAGAGGTATCGGCATGGGAGGTGCCAGCAGACAGACTGAAGCTGAGCATTACGATTGCGAGTGTTGCAATGAAGTTGCGCATGACGTCCTCCCGTAAATGGTTATGAATGTTGCAGTCACTTCATGCTTTTCGGAGGCACTCATGGTCACAATTTGTTGTGACTTTGCGCTCGATTAGCTATGCGACCCACTGTCGATTGCGAGAAAGGTGGCGCTGTTGTGTCATGTTGTTGTCGTATGGTACTACTAGAGTAACACGATCGGAACTCAAGTTGCGTGTTGCGTGGACGCTAAGTTCACATCCGTAGCACATTCTGTCTAGTTGTTACTCGGAGATGTTGATACTTCATCATCGGGACTAAAAAAGTACCAGCTGGGA
>JBKCLO010000109.1:0-1896 GCA_046300675.1 Ignavibacteria bacterium | reverse complement strand
CAGTAACACTTGCCACGGGTACCAACATTCTGGGTCAGGCGTTTGGAGCATTCTATCAAGTTGCGTCGAACTTTGCGGTCTTGCCGGGCCAGAACATCTGCGATACATACCCGATGCTTGCCGAGTCGATCTGCAGCAGTGCGAAGGCCGGATCACAGGCAGGGACCCCAACGCTTAGTGGACTTCGTCAGGGCGATGTTGTTTTGTATGTCAAGCAGGGGGCTGGCGGCAAGCAGTGCGCTTTAATCTGGATTCAGTCGATTGGCCCTGATCGGCCCGGCGCAGTGGCGCTGCCACAGGTATGTTTAGAAATCTGCTATCCGGTGTTCAACCTATGAGTGCGTTCCTGGTTCTGTTTCTCGCATGTACTGTTGCGTCTGCCGATAGTGCATCCGTTGTTCTCGATCCAAATCTCAACGGGCGTTCTGATGTGTATGCGTTAGCATTTCGCAATCTTGGGACGACGCATGAGGCATGGCTAACTCTTGCCACAACGTCAAGCGATGATGGTAGGCGCGTGCTTGCCCTGTCAAATGGTTCTCAGCAGGGATTTACAACTCCGAGGATCATTGGCAGTTATGCTCTCAATGACACCGTTGCTGCGTATAATGGTGTGCCTTCGTTTCACCCCTGCGATCCATCACGAGCGGTCTTCGTCTCTGATCGCCCCGTCAAGGGTTCTGCACGCAGATCGAACGACCTGTATCTCGCCAAGCAACAGGCAGACAACTCGTGGACTGCTGAGCGGCTACCTTTCAACACGGATGCATGGGAAGACACGCCAGCGTTTGGTGTAAACAATACCACGCTGTACTTCGCATCTGACAGACGCAAACCCGGCTCTGGTGTGGCCGATCTGTACTTGACCACATACAATGGTCAGGGATGGTCGGAGCCACTGTTACTGCAATCAATCTGCAGTGCAAATGACCACGAGTCATCACCATTTGTTGCCGGCACAACGCTCTACTTTTCCAGCAACAAAGATGGAGACCAAGATATATTCACAGTCGAGCTGGATCCCTCGACTGGGCTGCCGCGCGGAGCTGCCAAGCCCCTTACCACCGCTGGCGTGAATATGAAAGGCTCTCACGAGTATCATCCGGTGGTTACGCCAGGCGGACACTATATCATGTTTTCCAGCGATCGCACAGTAAGCGGTGTGCGTCAGTATCGACTCTATTATCGTAAGCTCTATGATCGAAAAGATCCTGTCGTTGGACTGCGGGTAACTGCGCGCACTCTTGTGAGAGATCCGGAGAAGATCAGGTTCTTCGGAAGGCTCGACTCTATATACTCTGTCCGCTCGTCGATACGCATCCGCGAGTTGGGAAGCGATGCCGAGCTCACGCGTGTAACCGACGCAGACGGATACACACGGTGGAAGGTTGACATCGCAGCATCAACAGCAACTCCAGGCATGGACATACCAACACGCACCTATGTAGTGCAGGCGGCGTTGGTGCCACGTGGGTTTGTGAGCAGCATTGATACGATCGTTGTTGGTACCGCAAACTGTGGGCGCGACCTCGAACACACGATCTATCTGGTGGATACGACAGAGCGAAGAAAGACATGCGAGTTTACGTTCCGCACTTTCAATGTACCGTTCTACGTAACAACGTATTGGTGTCCAACAACAAAGAGGTACAAAGACTTTACACCGTGTACGTCGCTCTTTACTGATGACGTGCCCTGCGAAAACCTGGAACAGCCCGAGCATTGTGAGACCAATGAGGCTTATCGGTATGAGTTCCAACCTGCGCGCCTGGTGCGCACAAGGCGTGGTGCTGAGAATTGTGTGAACTATAATGAACTGATAGACAGTGGTGATGTTTGGTCAGCCATGGTTGACCGAACAATCGAGCACATGCGTGATGAGGTGCGAAGCGCACT
>JBKCLO010000108.1:0-14679 GCA_046300675.1 Ignavibacteria bacterium | reverse complement strand
TGGCGAGTATTTGTCTAACGTTCGGTACGTTGTTCGCATACCAATCTTTGTTCCTGGAAGCATGAACCAATCGGGCTTAGCAAGTTCTGTTGATAGCTCGGCCATTAGCTGCAGAGGAAACGTGAGGTTGAAGTCACGGTGATAATCAAATGGACCCCAGTCGTTGGGTTTTCAGAACAGGATCAGCGTTGACTGCTTGTAGATAGTACGGAGGTCTGCACCAAAGCGTTGAATTGTTCTTGTATCACTTCCGTTTGCTTGTCCGTTCCCAGCATACAGGTTCAGGATAAATCCGAGTTCTGGATTGATTTTCGAAACGATGCGTGTTGTCACCTCCCAAAGGTCTTGTGCAGGCGCTGCGCCAGGGAACACGAACGTGGTTCTGCCATTCGATAAGATTCCAATGGCAGCGTCTTGTGTGGTGGGCAGATGACGGTACATAAGGTCTACACTCGCTGCGAAGGTTGCATCCTCTGCTCTATCGTTGTCCCACTCGTACATCCACGTTGCCGGGGTAGGGTCGTAGGTCAGGAGAAGTTCTCCGGCGATTGTTTCTCTGTTTGATCGCACAGAAAATGGATCATCCAAGATGTTTCGTGGTCTGGCTGGAGCTTGAACCCACGATGGGATTGGGCCCTCCAATGGTTTTTGCCACAGCATGTTTGGTGCAATCTGCAGTGTTCCAACATTCATGGTAAAACCTGACAGGAAGTTCATCATGTTACCGCTGCCGATATCCTTTAATCGCCACCCAGTAAATGTCTTTGTGTTGTCATAACCACCATTTGCAACTAATCCCATATACGAACCGAGAGCGTACCAATTGAACAACGAGCTCTCATACGTTACTTTGATTTTCCCACCGAAGTTATCTGTTGATCGTATGGTGTCTTCATACACTGCATAATTGTTGACGTCGCCCCTGATCAACTGAAACGGCCTTCCATTCAATGGCTGACCTCCCCACAATCCACCGATGGAGATTCCAACGTTATCGAACTTCTTCTGAAGATTCAATGCTGCCTTTCTCGTCTTGGGAACAGGAACGGCAAATGAACTTTGCACATTGTCCCGTTGCATCAGGTCCTCTTGAAACATCCCCGTAATGTCGGTGTTATAGAGTGTTGTACTGTATTTGACCAAGACCGCAGGGTTTGCGCCCCACCACAATTCTGGACCAAAGGCAACCTTGAGCCCCTTGAGGAATTTCTTGCCTTCTATCTCAAAACCAAACGGGGTGTTTGCTGAGTAGATGTCTATGTTGGGTCCATAGTTTGCCTCTGGATACAGCCCAAAAAAGTCTCCCTCATATCCCCAGTGATAGTGTCCTGTTCTGTAGAAACCAGTCAGGTTCATATACGTTGAGTTCCACGACAAACTACTCTTGTAGAGTTGGATCCGATCGTTGACAATGTTCTGTTGTGTCCCGTTAGGATTGTTGATCGTGATCGGTCTGCCACGATTTTCATAGAATACTTCATCGATTGGATTCTCAGCCACATTACCGAGAATATTGAACTGCACGTTAGCTGTAACATTCGGTGCAGGCTTTGCAGTAACACCTACATTGAATGATTGCATGTGATCAAAACCAAGTCGCCTAGGATACGCCGTCGGATTGGTGATTTTGGATTGTCCTGTGCTGATCAAACTTCCACCCGTGCTGAATGTGGTGAAGTTCGCTTGTAGATCGCTCAGATAAATGGCATTCTTGGATTGTTCACGTGCTGATTTATCAGCATTTGCCGCGAGCATGGACTGGATGATCGTGGATTCATTTACCTTAGATTGAATGGCATCGGCCGACGTGCCATATGGATCGTATGAGTGTAATTCTTTCAACGCATAGTAGGCGGCACGAGGGTAGAGCACGTACAATCCCTGGTCATTGACCTTACCCTTTGCACATATGCCAAACCACTCTTCATTCATGTTGTTTTCGCCAGCGACATAGTCATTTTGATATCCGCCATTCGACCAAGAGGCGTTGATATCATGAACATCCAGGTTTGAGGTTTGACCATACTTCCACCAGCCATCGCTGAACTGGAAGGTAAACCCACCTATGCTGTTACCAGCTTTGCCATTTCTTGCGGCATTGGCATAGATCTCCTTCCAATTGCCAACCAGATACTTCGCTTGTGATTCCTGATCTTCGGCATTTGTTTGCGTGTTGAACGCATCCGCACCAAACTCAGTGAACATTAATGGCTTCCCATACTCTTTGCTCACCCTCTCGAATGCATTATCGAATGAGATTCCCCGATAGACGTTAATGCCCAACACATCAACATCACGACATTCCTTTGCTATGATATCAAGGAAGAGTAGATCGCCATTACAGACGGCTATCGGATGTTTCGAATCAACTGTTTTCATCTCTTGCACAGCGTTGTTAAACAGCCTGTACATATGGACGGCATCTTTTGTTGATTGTCTGTCTTCTACTGGAATGTTTTCTGTTTCGGCACCCCTCCAGAACAGACCGTAGTTGTTTTCATTTCCCAAGAGATACATCAGTAGGCCGGGAGTGTTCTTGTATTGAGACACCATCTCAACGACCTCTTTCAGCAATATTGACTGAATCTCCGCATTCGCGTAGTCGATATTGGGAACCCATGCATTGTTCACTGTAAGTCCATATCTGCCGAAGGTATGATTCAGTACAGTGTATATCCCGAATCTCTCATGGATGTATGAAATCCATCGCGATGGTATGCCTGTGTACTGCCGAATAACATTGACACCCATATTCTTCAGCAATCCCATCTCATAATCCAAGGCGGCCTTGATGGTGGCATCCGGTTGCTTCCACAAGCTATACGAGTAGTTCGTACCGGTGGGGAAGTAATCCCAGTTCATTCCCTTGATAAAGAATTCCTGTCCGTTAACAACGAGAGTATGTTGTTCGTTGTTTGAACGCAGTGCTATGGAATCTTGCTTGGCAGCTAGGATGGGGCAGCAGCACAAAAAGCATACAAAGGAGATGACGAATATTCGCATAGTGGTGGTCATTGTAAAAAACGCCCCTTCCTTTATGGAGAAGGGGCGTTTATTGTTTGCGAAAGAGTTGTGATTAGTGGACGATGATTGCACGAATACAAACAGCCCCTTGATGGTCAACTGACTTTACAGTGTATGAGCCAAGTGGCAGTCCAGCAAGTGTAACGTTTTGCTCACCTGATTCGAGAACTAACTGTCCGCTTACACTGTACACTTCGACACGTTTCACCGGATTGCTGAAATACAACGTACCGCCAACGTGCACAGGATTCGGATAAACATTCATTGCGCCAATCTGCTCATCATTCACATCGGTTGTTGCACTTGAGTAATAGACGTTGTCTACAAAGGCAATGCCAGATCCGAACGGTGTTGATGTAAAGATCAGCTGACTCAAATCGCTTAGGCTCTTGAGGCCAGCATCTGTGAAGTCCTTCAATGGGATGCTGATTTGATTCCATTGGTTGGCCTTGAGATTCACATTGAGATTTGCTTCGGAGTCGCCGTTTGCACCACCAAAACCGTCACCCAGGAAGCTTACAAGTTTCACGTTGAACACGGTGATGTTCGGTGACCAAACGTCCATGTTTAGTGTTGTCATGGCAGTAGCATCAATTGACTTCTTAACGGTTTCTACGCCATTGAATCCAAGATTGGTGTACTTCAACGTTGCATTGCCCTTGATGGATGTCTCTTCGAACGTAGACTGACTCCAATCGGTTCTCCATGTGTCAACCTCAACGTTTGTGTATGCGTTGCTGAACATTGACAATACCGATGAAGCCGCTGCTGTTGGAGTTGGTGCAGGGTCTTCCGGTGAACTGTAGAAGTACGAGATGGTATAGGTTGCCGTAGTCGTACCATTACCGGCAGTTACCAGCACTGTAGCATCACCAGGAACTGCTGTTGCCTGAGTGATCTTGGTAACCGTGGCGTTGGCATCGTTAGTCGTGGCAAGTGTGATCTGCGGAACCGAGCCCCCTCCTGGCACGCCGTACGCATACGTGAGAGCACTCGGCGCGAATCCAGGAATAGAATTGCCATCAACCTTAAGATCCTTCAACGTTGCGTCTTCGCCCGAAGCTGCTGGTTTCTTCCAGAAATAGATATTGTCCAGATAGATGTCCGATGGTGACACGCCGGCTTGACCATCAAACTTGAGTTGGATCACAGACTTCCAAGACATACCCGTAAAGGCGCTTTTTGGAATGTCTACACTGCTCCATTGTCCGGCTGTCAGTGGCACATCAACCAACACTTCGCCTGCGCCGTTGCCACTATTGTCGATTGGCGTAAACTTTACGACAGTAGCATTGCTCGTCCATACATCGATATGAACATACTCCATCTCAGAAGCATTTTGTGCGTTTCCTTCGAAAGCAGTTCCTTGATAGTTGAAATTGGTATATGCCAATACAACATCCCCTGTGCCTGGGTCAAAGGCAGGATTGACAGCACCGGACTGACCCCAGTTGGGGTTGTAATTCACACCGGTTATGCCGGTATAGGCACCACCATAAACAGAAATGACATCAGCGGCATTTCTTGTTGGTGATGTTGGAGCGCTTGTTGTTGGTTGGGCAAACAGTCCAACACAGCCAAACATCAAGCAGAAAAGCAGTAGTGCTTGTTTCATGATTGTAACTTGGGAAAATGATTGGGAATTCTTACGAAACACCGGCAAAGATAGAACCGTTCCCGATGATGGTGGTTACAGTTCGCCACGCCTCTTTACCAGTTCGGCCTTGATTTCGTGGGCTTTTTCTTCATTCAGATCGTAATTCCACATCACAATGATGGCCAATCCGGCCGTCAGCGAGGGAATAATGATGTCTGCCAGCCGGAGGTTGATGATGGTCTCAGGACTTTGAGCAGCGGCTGCGCCGTCAAAGCCAATGAGTTTTAGTACAAATCCGCCAAGGACCAGAGCCAATCCTTGTCCTAGCTTTACCATCCACCAATAAATAGCCCCGAATGTCCCTTCCTTTCTGGGCATGCCATTGTTGAGCTCGTCCAAGTCACACACATCTGCCGTCATAGACATCATGAGTGTAAACAGACCACCTAGCCCAAAAGCAAGCAGGGGGATGGGAACAAACATCATCCACAAATTGTCGGGAGTAAATCCCCACCATTTCAGCACGTAGCCTATAATCGATATGCCTGTAGATACCAGGAATGCGGTTCGCTTACCCCAAGTGTTTGACATCCATGTAATAACCGGGATGATCAAAAAAGCTGTCGCCAGGGCACTGATTGTAGAGAACCATGCCGGCCAATTGCCTGCGTTCTCGACACTTCCATTGAAGAGATAATAGACGATGATAAAGAAGCTGAACGAGGCAACCATTTGAAATCCATTGAATACAAGAAACGTAGCCATACATAACTTCACGAACGGCACGTTCTTAAAGATCAATCTCATGTTCCGCCAAAGCCCCTTGACGTTTTGAACAAGGTTCTTCATCGTGATGGTATCACGATTTGAGATCGCATCCTGATCGATTTCACGACAGAAGATTGCAGGCATGATGCCGAGAATCAAACATGAGACTCCGACCCAGATTGAGAGGCTGCGGATTGCAACTGCCTGATTGGGGTAGATGTCTGGATCTGCAATGATGACCCATAGCCAGGGCACGATCATCCAGGCTAGCTGACTAATTGTCTGCGAGAATCCCATGAGTCTTGTTCGTTCCTTGTAATCAGAAGTCATTTCATAACCCAAGCCAATCAATGGCGTTGAGTAAATCGTGTTCCCGGTAAGGAAGAGCAACGAGAAGATCATGAAATACCAAAAGTTGTATGTCTGTGAGTTCTCAGCATACAATTGCCACAGCCCGGCAAACAGCAATCCACTAGTGATTGCACCTATGAAAATATACGGGCGCCTTCTACCCCATTTGGATGTGGTATTGTCAGAGATGTAGCCCATGATGGGATCTGTGATTGCATCATAGATTCTTGGTATGCCACCTAGGAGACCTGCTAAGACAGGATCCATTCCATATGTGGTTAACAAGAAGAATGAAAACACACCCAGTGAGCCAGGAAACAGGTTGTTCACGAGATGGCCCGATCCAAACGCCATCTTCTGTAACAGAGGAACCTTTGTCGTTGATGTTTTTGTCATGGTATGCTATCTCTGAGGAAAGACTATGGTCTGAAGTGCCTGTGCGTCGATTGGGACAAAGACTTGTTGATCAACGAGCTCGACACGCAGTGTGTGTTGTTGTTTTGTTGGATTGAAGGCCACAACGGAGATCGACCTGTCAGGATTCTCCGCTGCAATCACCATGATGTCTGGATGCTGACATGTGCTGGCAATGATTTGTGCGCCAGGTCGAATGAACTTGCTGAAGTGCGACATGACATAATACAGGGGCGTAAAGTACACCTCGTCCTTTACAGTATCAACAATGACAGGCGCAATACACCAGTTTTTAGCCCAGTTGGGCCCGCCTTGTCGGTCAAGTACCATATTCCAATCGATCCATCCGTGGACATTGTTTTGAAGACATCCAATGATGTCCCTCGCATATCTGTGTGCAGGAGCATACTTCGGATGGAGGTGTTTTTGATCCTGCGGGGCCCAGTCCCATCCCCAATCAGTAGCCTCTTCTTTCCAATACCAGACAGCGTCTCTCCAACGAGGTATCTCGGCGTCAATGCATCCCTCAGTTTGAATGAGGTACTTGCCAGGTGCCTTTTCTGCCGCATAACGCAGTTCGTTTGGAAAGAAGTCAAAAGTGCTCTCGTACCAGTGTATAGCAGTTCCGGAAAAAAACTCAGTGGAGTTGGAGTCTCGATACATTTCATCAACCCATTCCTTCAAGCCTGCGCGGTTTTGATCATAGCCTAATACATTGACGCAAGATAGCCCTTCGCGCTTGAGAGTCGGTCCAAGGTGATCCTGAACAAAGTCTGTCATCTCTTTGGGAGTAAAGAGCATACTCTCCCAGTTGTCTCCGTTCCCATGTGGTTCGTTAACCACCGTTACTCCCCAAATGGGGAGGCCTTGCTCTGCGCATGCCTTGATGTATTTGGCATAGTATAATGCCCACGTCTGTCGATACTCTGGTAAGAGCTTTCCACCAATCCAGCTATTGTTGTCTTTCATCCAAGGTGGGGCCGTCCAAGGAGAGGCTATCAATCGAAAACCATCGGACGAGGCCTTCTGAGCTGCCGTTATCATCGGGAACAGGTCGTTCTGATCCTTGTCAATGCTGAAATGCTGCAGCAATGTGTCTCCCGGAACCATTGCGTAGGCATAATGTCCAAGTGAAAAATCACAAGAATTGATGTGAGTTCTTGTGAGTGAGTAACGAGCCCCCTCATCGGAAAAGTACGCGTTGATGATGTTGTTTCTCTGCTTTGCACTGAGCGCATTCAACACATGAGCTGATGACTCGGTAAATGATCCCCCGAACCCAAGTATGAACTGACGTCTGGCATGTGGATCTACCTGTATCGAGATCGCATCAGAACACGAGGTTGTTAGCGGAACATGCGACAATGCATGACCCGCAGCAGAGGTCTCGAAGACTCTTATGGGCCCACCAGCATTCGTATCTGAAAACATTGGCTTGGCGATTGACGATTGCACATGGAACAGTGATGCTATTGATAAACAGATAATAACTGTTACTCTGCTTACCTGACGCCTATCAAGCGTGTTCATGAAGATAGGCCGAATCTGTTGAGCTCGACATGAATCAGTTGAACGCTTCCATCTCGAGAGAAAACGCTGTTGCTGTCTGAGGCCGACAACTCCAATGTGGAGGATGTCTCAATACTCCCATCAGATTTGCAGATCGTCAATTCATTTCTGTCAGTAAGCCTATATATCACTGGTGTCTGGCAAATAGAAAAGCCCAGTGATCCCTGAGCAAGACTGATCTCATGCTTCTCACCGTGTACATTTCGAAAATCGATGTTGCATTCATGCTGTAGAAATACCTCACAAGAAATCATGCTAGGAGTAAATCGTATCGTCCCGTTGCGATAAGAAACTCCTAGTTCGCGCATTCTGCATATGACATCCTCTTTTACTTGACCTGTCATACCGGGTTGCTGAGCTCCTTTACCCAAGGGCGTATGCGAATACGGGTCGGTTGGGAATGCACCATATGTCTTTGGAGATTTATGGACCCCTATCCCGTCGCAGATCTGCTTGTAATGGTTGCCCAGTCCATGAATTGTCTCTTCGGTCTCCAGATCTTCAATTGCTTTGGTGTAGATCTCCTGTACTGCATATCTCAGTTTTGATACCATATGCCAGTAGATCGAGCCGATTCCCTCATACGCAAAGAACGTTCCTGATCTGCCTGTGAACTGTTTGTGATGAAACACTGATTCATACAACTCAAGAAGAGATGTTTCCTCGGATTTCAATGCTTCATGATAAGTACGGTCGAGAGCGTGCAGCGCAGTTTGATACTCACGGGTATTCGTCAACCTCCCGTTGAAATGGTAACAGCCGTGAACATCACGCTGGATGATGTCGGAGTTCCCAGAGGCAAGCAAACTCATCAGCAGTGCTGATTTGTTGACCTTCTCGTTTGGAATAGTATTGCGTTCAAGAAATCCCGGCACAGTTTTGATCGGGTAGAGCATGTAACTGTCTTGATCCGGCCTATAGAGATTGCCTGATTTCAGAGCATCCAACAATACAGTGGCTTCGTCCGCAGAAACATATCCCGAGCTTAGCGCAGCTACCTGACCCTCAAGCATCTCTGGTAAACATGAAACACTGGCCTTGCCCGGCTGCAGTGTGAGCAGGTTGTAGGCATGATACAATCCATCCGGCCTTCTGTTCTTGCTGATGCTAGATCGTAGATGTACGAGAACACTATCAAAGAACCTCTGAATCTCTGTAAAAGATAATGTCTCCTTCTTACCCGTAAATGACGTGCCGTACACCCTCGTTCGGTAGGCACTCCCGATGTGACCAAGTTCATCCATCATTGACCGTCGTAGCTCATCGTCAATCTCTGATACGTTAGACTGATATCGAACAAACACAGAAGATGTGGATGTGAAATACTCGGACAGTTCTTCTGAAATCAGACAAGTGAGGCTTTCGTTCTTATCGACATATTCTTTGAAGAAGAGGATGAAACGATGAAGGTAGCATAATGTGACCATCGACATGCCGTTACCCACCAGAGCATTGTTGGCATCATTCCATTCAGGTCTTTGGGTATTCATCCAAATACCGCCATCTGGAATGTAGTTGGTTAGGCGAGCAAGCAGTGTGGTTAAGATCTTTTCAACGAAATGTCCATGGTAGATATCGCCTAGAGCAGACTTGACCAGTGAACCATCGGCACCAATGCTTCGCATTTCTGTGGTGATGGCATCATGTAGCTCATGATCAAAGTCTATCGTGCTCTTCGGATTCAGTACGATATCGTCATACGACTTGATTCTGTAGGGTATACATGCGAATGCGAAGCCTTCAGTTTGAAGCAGAGATCGCATCCGTTCTGGTTGTGTATCTCTTAGCAATTCTAACAGCTTCAGGAGGTAAATGATTTGATGGTCGCCCCAATATCCTATATACGACCAGGGATTGTGCGCCTCTATGATCTCCCAATCAAATCCATGTTTTTGCACCCGATAAGGATTAAACCCATCCACCGTTGAGGCATTTAGAAACTTTCGGATCATCCCCTCGAGGAACAGCGGATATGAATGAGCCAACGCCTCCCAGTTCTGAAAGATATCGCGCCAGTTCCCCTGATAATCTAGCTTGAGTGAACCATCGGCATTCTTCGTGTTGATTGAAAATCGATTCCACGGACGGCTCGGATCCCCATGCCTTCTACTAAACGTCAGAGGTAGATACTCTAATGCAATTCTGGTAAACATCGTGTTACGTAACCCATCGATCTGCGTATTGAGCTCGTGGAGGGTAAACGTGACTGGGAACGCAGAGAGAGAGTCATACAATGCATCATGTACGCCAATGTTGCAGCTCTTTACATATGCAATGAAATCTTGCCTGTCTATGATGTAATTGCTTGGGAAAACCCCACCACGCATGGCATTGAATAGCGAGTTGGAATAGTGCCGACTGTCTATCAATGCATCTCCACTTGCATGGAATCCGTCTACAGACATCACTTTGTTCAACAATTGTTGTGAGCCATTGTTGATGTCATGCTCTACCTCAGTATTGATGTCAACATTCGTCGTGATTGCATCAATCAATTCAATCACGTGAGACTGGGATTGATGCACATTGGCTATGCATTTCCATGTTGTACTCTGGCCCGCCGATAGCATGATTGTTGATGAAATCAGGTATGTCCCAACATCACCCTTGTTTTGGCGTTCTGTAGCAACTGGTAGACCATGACGAAAATTGTCAAGTTGCTTTGCTGACAATAGCACGTTTGATTCTGCCAATCCCGTCGACCAAACCGTGTTTGCATACAATGCCTCACTCGGTTCAGCTCGATCTGTGATCCGAGCGCTAAGGGCGTATATCCCAAGTCCAGAGCGTACATGTAGTTCAGAATACTTATAGGCATTGACGAGATTGCTGAAGGTGTTCTGCAAATCGCTTCCAACATCAGCTGGCATAACACTTTGAAGTCCGTCGAGCACGCGCAATTGTTGCTCATGGTCTGAATGGTTTGTCAAGACAGACGTTCTTACGAATCCGTACTTGTCGCTTGTAGACCATTGATATGAGTACCGCAAATTCAAATCATGGTTGATCTCTTCAAAGATGATCGAATTGCCTAAGCGATGCTTGAATAGGTTTCTTTCTGTGTTGAATTGCTGACTTCTGACCGAAAAGGGTTCCCAGTTGAACACCTTCCCATTCCAATTGCCCTGTATGATTGTTTTACTACCAACATGCTCGTTGGATTCGGTTACCTTATCATCGGTGTAATAGGGGAACAATGCATGATCGGCATTTGTCCTACCCGCTGTTAAACCTCCATTACTGGCGATAAACATCCAATGATTGGAATCGCTTACAATACTCATGAAGAATGCAGGCATGCGATCTACATTGGAAATCTTGAAGTATTCCTCATTGTCTATGCATACAATCTCGAGGGGGCCTACAGTGTCCGGTGTTGACGCTATTCTACTCTCTTTCATGACTGTTTGTAGACTCTTACATAATCGATGATCATCGATTGCGGGAATGGCGTATCCTTCGTTGGATACCCGACATAGTTGCCACCAACAGCAACATTGAGGATCATGAAAAACGGCTTGTTAAACACCCATTCACCTGTAAGGTCACTAGGTGTGATTCGTTGAAACAGATAGTCATCGATAAAGAAATCGATGTAACTCTCGCCCCATTCAATTGCGTAGACATGGAAGTCGGTATCAAATCTTCCTGACATTAACCCGTATGGCTTTGTCTTGGCGTTTGCTCCGAAGTACCCCGGACCGTGCACACTTCCGTGTGTAACAGCAGGTTGTTGACCTCTCTGCTCCATGATATCAATCTCACCGCACTGAGGCCAGCTAACCTCGCTGATGTTATCACCAAGCAGCCAAAACGCTGGCCATATACCAGGTCCAGTTGGTGTTTTAAGTCTTGCTTCGAACCTGCCGTAGGTCTGACTGAACAACCCTTGGGTCTTTATCCGTGCGGAAGTATACCCAGAGCCGCCAAAAGATTCTCTTCGAGCAGTGATCGCAAGTTGCCCTTCTCCGTTCAACTGAACATTGGTAGGTCTGTTTGTATAGTACTCAAGCTCGCTGTTGCCCCAACCGTTGTTTCCGGTGCCTATGTCAAAGGTCCACTTCGATTTGTCCGGTCCGCTTCCTGAAGCGCCATCAAACTCATCACTCCACGTTAGTGTCCAAGCTCTCTGCGGTAGCACTTGAACAGGCTGCTGTTCACATCCGGACAATAGCATGACGAGCGGAAGGAGAACGATGAAGGAGAATGAACGTATCTGTTTCATGAATGTTGCTTTTTTCGTGCTGAGGGAATGAAGAACCACATCGTCATCACTTACGGAACAATATGTTGTCTATATACACATTGCCGTTACCGACAAACTTGAGCTGAAACACGCTTGAAAGGGCAACAGGGGAGAATGCACTAAGTGGTATGTCTATACTTTTCCAGCCGGAACCAGTTGGTACAGAAAGTGAGTAAGGGGTCTCTACAGGGCCGGGACTGATGAGAAAGACCTGCAGAGTAGTAGCGCTCACTGAATAATAATCCAGGTGGAGATAGCCGTATGGCGACACATTTTGATTGGAACCCAGTTGTATCCCCTGATAATTCAGGCCTGTATATAGCAACGTTGTGTTCCCGTTGATCTTTGGCTGTGTTACGACAGTTGCTTGGCCCCAATCAGGTGAGAGGTTTGTACCGCTCACATTAGCATATGCGTCACTGAAAATCGAGATCACATCTCCTGGAGGATATGTCGGAGTTGGTGCAGGTGCGGAGGGGGCCGATACAGACTTGTATAAATACACATTGTCTATAAAAAGATTCGAAACTGTTCCAGATAGAACAAGTTGAGCAAGGTGAGCCCTGGTGGTCAGACCAGTAAAATTGGCTAGAGGAATATCTAGACTAACCCACTTGTTTGACTGTAATGTTGGTGCGCTGATGGTGATCTCATGCGATACATCATCCCCTCCACCATAGACGCCATTTGCACCGAAATCAACTAACATCACCTTCACATTATTGGGAGCCGCTGTTGGATCAGGTGTCCAAACATCTATATGAAAAAGCGTCATCGCGGTTGCATTTATCGGATTTGCAGAAAACTCCACTCCTACAAAATTGAGATTGTAGTAACGGATCACATCATCGTTGCCGACTTTGATAAATGAACTCTCCGTGGTCGAAAACTGCCAACGCGTATTCCATGTATCAATCGGAACGTTTGTGTACGCATTGCTATACATCGAAATCACATTCCCTGCTTCCACTGTGGGTGTCGGCGCCTGAGTAGTAGGGGCTAAGGCAGTTCCCTTTGCCGATAGCTCCAGAGAACCCTTTGCCCTGTTTGCCCCCAATCTTGCTGTTATCGTTGCATTACCGGAATCCAACACCTGTACGATTCCTTGCGAAGAGACCGTGGCAATTGCAGCGTTTGATGATTCGAACGTGAAGTATGATGGAGTGGCTGCAATCGTTTGATTTATACCGTTTGGCAAGCTAGCTGTTGCTTGCAGCCCTTCAATTCTGATCGAGGCACCTTTTTCAGTTGTCGGTATCTTTTTGTCCTCTGCATTACAAATAGCGCCGAAGCATGTACCGAGGTCAGGTACAAACTCAAATCGAACCTCGTCAATCCAAAATGTATAGCCTTTCTCGTTGATCGGTCCAGTTGAGTAGTAAAACAATCCCTTTTCTCCCTTCAGTTTGGCAGGGTCAGGGATTGGTATGACAACCTTCTTCCAGTTTGTGTTCACAGGCAGCGCATTCATAGCTACCTGGTAGGCTGATGCACCAAAGTCGTTTCCAAATCCAAGCACATCAATCGTGGCTGACTGTGTTGCTTTGATGTAAAACGTTAGAGCATTGAATCCAGATAAGTCCCTGCCTGTTCTGCTGAAATAGGCGCCCCCTGCATAAGCTCCTTGTGGACTATTTGCATCGGGCACTTCAAATCGCATTGATGCTTTGGAACTGTTGTGCGTGGTTGCATAATCAACCTGAAACGCCTTAACATCAGATCCACCGAAGGCAGCATAGATGAGATCACTGGTGAAATCATCGATAAAGACTTCTCCGTTCTGCGGAAATCCCGGACTGGAAAGTCCGTCGACGATTCGATCGCCGCAACTTGCGAGCAGAAGGGTAAGCGTTGCGCACAACGCGATAGTAAAGGGCTTGCTGATATATGTTTTCATGCTCGTTTTGATGAGGAATCGACTTTCAGGAACATGTTACGAGTGGGGAAAATAGTTAATCGTACTGCATATATGGGTTGCACGTTGGTTCATATTTTGCGCCATATGAAACACTTCATCCTTATCCTCGCCTCGGTGTTGGTCCTTTCCTCGTGCTCCGACACAACATCGCCAGATAATACCCCAGTGTCATTCAAGGTTCCCGGCACAGGTAGCACCTTTACCTACAACACCTACGATACCGACGACAACGGCACGAAAACACCCGGTTCCGAACAAGAACGCGTCGAGAGCGTTCTCACAACAAACGCTGTTGTCGATAATTCGCCAGGCGTGTGGGTTGTGCAAGGGGCTGATACAGCCTACTATCGCATCGACCAGTTCAACGATGTGCAAATGCGCATTGGCGGTTTTGATGATGCATATTTCAATACAGCTTGGATCCGCCTGCCGTATTCATCAGGTGTACCAAGTTCTGTGTTCTTCGATAAGAAGTCGACTCGGGATGGGGTGGTGTATCAAACAACAAAGACCATCTCAGCAGAGCGCATGACGCAGCAGAGCTTCCCAATCAATGGTACATCGGTTACTGCATACGAGTTTAGAATCTCGTACTCAATCATCGTCAAGGGCAACGAGTCTATCGAATCTGATACCCGCGCCGTTACGTATGTGTGGTTTGCCCCTTCACTCGGAACCGTCATCCGCAGAGTTACTCCAGCTCAGGAGTGGTTTGGTACGAAGCGCGACGGGCATGTGGAGGAGATGAGATCGTATAATGTGAAGTAGGTACGAGGGTACGAGGTACGGGGG
>JBKCLO010000107.1:0-21927 GCA_046300675.1 Ignavibacteria bacterium | reverse complement strand
TCGTTGTCCAGTCGCCTTCTGGTGTGCCAAGCACCCAGTCGCGCATGTGCTCAATGGCTGCGTTAGCTGCTGATGCTGCCGATGAGAAGCCGCGTGCTTCAATGATCGCTGCACCGCGTTTAGCAACCGTTGGGATGAAGTTGTCTTCGAGCCACTGTTGGTCGTTGATGGTTAACCATACATTCGAGCCGTTGGCTTCGACTTGGTGGATGTCTGGATACTGCGTGACAGAGTGGTTGCCCCATACCGTCATCTTCGTGAGGTTTGATGTGTGCACACCCGTCTTTGCACTGATCTGCGAAAGTGCGCGATTGTGGTCAAGACGCATCAGCGCTGTGATGTTCTTCGGATCGAGATCCGGAGCAGACTTTGCTGTGATGAGCGCGTTGGTGTTGGCAGGGTTGCCAACGATCACAACCTTGACGTTGCGACTTGCTACTGCGTTCAGGGCCTTGCCTTGAACTGTAAAGATCTGTGCATTGGCCTCGAGAAGGTCCTTACGCTCCATGCCCTTTGAACGTGGACGTGCGCCAACGAGCAGTGCATAGTCTGCATCCTTGAACGCTACCATTGCGTCGTCGCTCTGCACGATACCATGCAGAAGTGGGAATGCGCAATCTTCGAGCTCCATGGCAACACCACGCAGCGCCTGAAGGGCTGGTGTAAGTTCGAGAAGCTGAAGAATTACTGGCTGATCCTTGCCAAGCATTTCACCGCTTGCAATGCGGAAGAGCAAACTGTAGCCAATCTGGCCTGCGGCGCCGGTAACGGCAACACGAACGGGAGCTTTCATAGGTGTGCTAGTATGTAAAGGGGCTTGTGGGAAAATGATGTCGAGCATAAAAAACGCCCCACAAGGAGGCGTTTAGGAATGTTCAATGTTCAAGACATTGCACGAACTCAGTTTGCTTCTGGGTAAACAGAAACCTTGAGACGTGTCTTGTCCTTGCGCTCAAACTTCACAACGCCATCAACGAGGGAGAAGATCGTGTAGTCACGACCAAGACCTACGTTCTTACCTGGGTGGACGTTTGTGCCGTTCTGACGGATGATGATGTTACCAGCAATCACTTGCTGTCCACCAAACTTCTTAACGCCAAGGCGTTTTGCATTTGAGTCGCGGCCGTTCTTGGTGGAACCACCGCCCTTTTTGTGTGCCATGTTTCTACTCGCTTAGATTTTAATGTCGTTGATCGTGATGCTCGTGTACTGCTGACGGTGTCCGTTGAGCTTTTGATAGCCCTTGCGACGCTTCTTGTGGAACACGAGAACTTTGTCTCCCTTACCATGCTTAACGACCGTTGCTGATACAGAACCCTTGATATACGGGGCTCCTACAGAAACGTTACCGTTGTTGCTGGCAAGTAAGATGTTGGTAAATTCTACCTTGTCGCCTACGTTCTTATCCATGAGCGGAACGATAATCGTCTGCTTTGGAGAGACTGCGTATTGCTGACCTGAAATTTCTACGACTGCGTACATACGTGTTGTTGACGTTGTAAAAAATAGGGCTCGCAATATACGGGGCAAATGTGGATGTATCAAACGGGTTAGCGAGATTTCCACAAGAACCTGCCGCTAGACCTGAAACCTTACGTCCATTTTCGAGGTCGAAACGACGTATTCAGCAAGAATCAATCACCATGGAAGACATGATGTTACGCTCACGAGAAGCATGGATGTGGATTATCGGACTAGCGGCCTTGTTCCTACTGGCCCCCTCCCTTGAGAATCACGTAAGTATCTGTATTCCTAGTGTCTTAGGTATTGATTTTTGCCCAGGCTGTGGCCTAGGTGCATCGATAGGTCATCTCGTACGGGGCGAACTTGTCGAATCGTGGGCAGCCCATCCTCTGGCCGTGCCTACCGTGGCAATACTTATCGGAAGAATTTTTCATCTTGCTCGCCAAGAACGAGCTCATAAAACCTGGGAGAACAACAATGGCTAATGTACTGCAACTCATCCCCGATGCAGAACCCGACGAAATGATGTACTTGCATATGCTGATGGAGCCCATGAATGACATGCAGGCCGGCGTGTTCGCCTCGATGTATCGCTCGCGCCGCAAAGAACCAACCATGATCCTTCTGCTCACACTCGTCGGATTTTTGAGCCTAGCCGGACTCAACCGATTCGTTCTGGGACAAATGGGCATCGGCGTACTGTATCTGTTTACCGTTGGCTTCTGCGGCATCGGAACAATCATCGATGTTGTGAATTACAAGAAACTCACCTCCGAGTACAACCAGAAGCAGGCCTTCGAGGTAGCGAATATGATGCGGGCGATGGGACAGCTGTAAAGAGTGCCGAGCAGCGAGCAGCGTGCAGCGAACAGAGATATAAACATGAACAAGAATTACAGACTCGCTATCATCGCGGTACTTGCGCTACTTGCGCTGCTCGCTGCTCCCTCTTCGCTATTCGCTGCTCGCTGTTCGCTGCTCGCTGCTCCCTCTTTGATCGTTGTCGTTTCCTTTGACCAAATGCGCGGCGATTATGCAGCGCGGTTCGAGAAGTTCTATGCTTCGAAGAATGGTGGTGGGTTTGCGCGCATCAGGCGCGAGGGCATAGACTTTGTGAATTGTTACTACGGCCACGCCAGCAATATCACAGGGCCTGGACATGCAAGTTTACTGACGGGTTGCTATCCCGAGAAGACGGGGATAGTAGGCAACGACTTCTGCGACAACATCACACATACGTGTGGGTATTGCGCTCAGGATGAGTCAAAGACGTATAACGCCGGCAAGCTTCTTGTGCCAACTCTTGGCGACATGCTTAAACAGCGTAGTCCAAAATCGAAAACGGTTGGCATAGCGCTCAAAGACAGGGCTGCCATATTGATGGCTGGTAAAGGGGCTTCTGCCTGCGTGTGGTATGATGCAGAGGCTCAACAGTTTGCCACAAGTGCTTCATATCCGAATCCAACGTGGCTGAAGAATGTCAACTCAAGGGTCCGTACAACGCGATATGCCCAGCGCGTATGGGGTCTGCAGATCCCCGACTCACTTGGTCCGGCACTAGACCTCATTTATGGCGAGGGGCGTCATCCAAATGGAGATTCGGCATTCCCGTATGAAATGCCAGCTGCGTCTGACAAGAGATTTAGTGTGAGCTTCCTGTTAAGCCCCTTTAGCATGGATTTCTTGTTCGATGCAGCATTGTTGGCAATAGAACGCGAGAAGCTGGGCAGAGACAAGCATACCGATCTTCTATGCATTGGGGTGTCGACAACGGACTACATCGGACATCTCTATGGTCCGGATAGTCGAGAGATACAGGAACTGTATCTGCATGCAGACCTTGCGATGGAGCGGTTGATCAATAGGCTGGATAAGGCCGTTGGACGAAAGAACTATGTTCTCGTTGTCACGTCGGACCACGGTGTAGCGCCTATACCAGAAGTCCTTAAGGTCTTGGCCGAACAACAGCATGTAATCGTTGATGCTGGTCGCATAAGCAAAGCAGAATTGAAGAGCATCACAGACTCGGCGGTAGCCTCAAAGCTTGGTCCTAAAGAATCAGGCGGGTCGTATGTTAAACAAGCCTTCGAGCCTTCGATCTATCTTGATGTGCCCCGTCGGAACAGCACAGACTATGCTGTGGCAGTTAACGCCGCAGTTGAGGCGCTTCGCAAACATCCGGGGCTCGAGGTTGTTGTGAGCTCGCTCGACTTGGCGGCAAACCGCAAGCCTGAGATGATCAACGACACAACATGGGCATACGTTCGGAAAAGTTATCATCCCGAACGATCGGGCGACATTGTTCTCTATCCCAAGCGCTACTGGATCATTGGTGGCAATGTGGCAACGCATGGCACTCCACACGACTATGATCGATGGGTGCCAATGATGTTTCTCGGAGGGGGCCTGCGGCCTCAGTCACGCCCAGATTCAGCAGCACCAGTAGACATAGCACCTACACTTGGCAAGATGCTGGGCATCGAGATGCCGGGTATCGACGGACGAGCGCTGGAGCTCAGATAGCCGCGACGAGATGCCGCGCGATAACCATCTTCTGGACTTCGCTCGTGCCTTCGCCGATGGTTAGGAGCTTGGAGTCGCGCCAGAACTTCTCGACAGGATACTCCTTTACGTAACCGTAGCCACCATGGATTTGGATGGCTTCTTCAGCTGTGCGGACAGCCACTTCTGAGGCGTATAGTTTAGCCTGTGATGCTGCTACGGTAAAATTCATGCCTTGATCGCGCATCCATGCAGCCTTATATGTGAGCAGGCGTGCGGCATCCACTTCCATGGCCATTTTGGCAAGCTTCATCTGAATGGCCTGCATCTCGTTAAGGCGCTTACCGAACTGGACGCGCTCATTGCTGTACTTCAGGGCTGCATCGAGAGCCCCTTGCGCAAGACCAACACTAAGTGCTGCGATCGAAATACGTCCGCCGTCGAGGATCTGCAATGCTTGAATAAAGCCTTCGCCTTCGTTGCCGATGAGGTGTGATGCCGGCACACGAACGTTATCGAAGGTTAGGCCTGCCGTGTCGGAGCAACGCATGCCGAGCTTGTTTTCTTTCTTCGAGCCGTAATAGCCCGTCATCGACTTGTCAACAGCAAAGGCCGAAATGCCCTTCTTGCCGGCACTCTTGTCTGTTACCGCCATCACAACACAGATATCACCCACGTTGCCGTGCGTGATGAAGTTCTTGGCGCCGTTGATGATATAGTGGTCTCCATCGCGGATAGCAGTCGTCTGCGTGCCTCCTGCATCAGACCCTGCGCTTGGCTCTGTAAGGCCCCAGGCACCCATGGTCTGGCCAGCGGCAAGACGTGGTACGTATTTCTGACGTAGCTCTTCGTTTCCGAAACGATAGATATGACTTGTGCAGAGTCCGTTATGGGCTGCTACACCTAGCGCAATGGCTGGGCATCCACGTGCTACTTCTTCGACGATGAGTGCGTACTCCATGTAGCCCATGCCCGAGCCACCGTATTCAGTTGGTATCACGATACCGAGGTAACCAAGGTCTCCCAGTTTGCGAAAGATCTCGTGTGGAAACTCCTGAGATTCATCGAACTCGAGAGCTACAGGCGTAACCTCTTCGGCCACAAATGAGCGAATGTGCTCGCGCAGCGCAAGATGTTCTTCTGAAAGATCGAAAGACATACCAGGTACTTCGTGAGACATAGCTATCTGAGTGTTGGTGATGAACGTTGGGTGCAAACCTACGGGAAGAATCAGAAACCTACACCGTAGCTTTGCGGTCTGAACGTGAACACAACAAGATTAGTTTCAGGAGTTTGTATGGTCCGCCGAATGCTCGGTCTGATCCTTATGGGGCTTTGTGCATTGCAACTCAATGCGCAAAAGCCAATTTCACTCACGGACAACGTGCCGTTTAATCCGGATGTGCTCAAGGGCAAGCTGGAGAATGGTATCCCGTACTATATCATGAAGAATGCGCGTCCTGCGAACCGACTCGAGCTGGTGCTCGTCGTCAACGCTGGGGCAGTTCTTGAAGATGACGATCAGAACGGCCTTGCACACTTCTGCGAGCACATGGCCTTTAATGGCACCACCGGCTTTCCGAAGCTGGAACTCGTGAACTTCTTGGAATCAATGGGTGTGCGTTTCGGTGCAGATCTCAATGCGTACACGAATGCCGATGAGACGGTATACCTGCTGACAGTGCCGCTGGACAAGAAGGAAAACCTTGCCCGCTCTATTCAAGTGCTGCGCGACTGGGCCGGCTACGTCAATTACAACGACAAAGACATCGATGATGAACGAGGCGTAGTAACTGAAGAATGGCGTCTTCGTCGCGGTGCAAACGAGCGTGTCCAGGAAAAGCACCGTCAGTATATGTTCTGGGGCTCGAAGTATGCCAAGCGTGATGTGATCGGCGACACCAACGTGCTGCTGCGTGCTCCGCAAGACAACCTGCGCCGGTTCTATCGTACATGGTATAATCCGTTGAACTTCTCGATCATAGCCGTTGGTGATGCAGATCCAAAGGCAATCGAAGCTGCGCTAAAGGAGCATTTTACTTCGCCCCCTTCATCGGGAGAGAAGTACCAGGCAAGACCAACGATTGTTGTGCCAGCGCACACTGAGACGTTTGTGTCGATTGCATCCGATCCAGAGTTGCCAGCAGCAGAGGTGGCCATCATGGTGAAGCGTTCCGCTGATACTGTGCGCACGTATGCCGATTATAAGACGATGATCGCCAAGCAAATGGTAGCTGAGATGATGAACCAGCGCCTATCAGAACTTACGCGCAAGAACCCACCACCGTTTTCATCGGCAGTAGTTGGCGAGTTCGGGCTCGCACGACAGACGCGCGCCACCTATGCTGCGGCCACGGCAAGTGATAAGAACATCATGAAAAGTGTTAACTCACTTCTTACAGAGTTTGAGCGTGCCAAGCGTCATGGATTCACATCAACCGAGCTCGAGCGCGCTAAGATGTCTACGATGTCGCGCATGGAGACGTATTACAACGAACGGGACAAATCGGAATCACGTCAGTTCGCAGATGAACTTACACGGCACGTGTTAACAGCAGAGACTGTCTCCGGTGTAGCTGCCGAATGGACAACCTACCAAGCACTTGTGCCTCAGATTTCTCTTAGTGATGTCAATGAGCTAACAAAAGGATTGATGACGAAAGAAAATCGGGTCATCATGATCTCGGTTCCCGAAGGCAACGGTTTTGTAAAGCCAACAGAACAACAAGTCAAGGACCTGCTTGCGGCCATTGATGCCAAGGATATCAAAGCCTATGTCGATGCTGTGCCTGTTAAGCCACTTATGGAGACAGTGCCAACACCGGGCAAGATCACAAGCAGCAAGGATCTTGCAGACATTGGTGCAAAAGAGATCATCCTTTCGAACGGCGCGCGAGTCGTGTACAAGAAAACAGATTTCAAGAACGATGAGATCATCTTCACAGCGCGCAGTTGGGGCGGACAGTCACTTGCACCTGAAGCAGATCATTTCACGAACATGGTTGCAGCCAACGTTGTTGATGAAGGGGGCATTGGCTCCTTTAGCACAAACGACCTGATGAAGGTGCTCAACGGTAAGAAGGTTAGCATCAGTCCGAACATCGGCATGGAAACAGAGGGCATCAATGGATCTTCTGCGCCAAAGGACTTCCGCACATTCTTCGAGCTTCTGCATCTTGGCTTTACCAGTCCGCGCAAGGATGCTGAAGCATTTGCATCATGGAAAACCAAGATGAAGGCCGACCTTGCCAACAAGGAAAAGAGTCCGGAAGGTGCGTTCTTTGACACCGTTATGGCTGTTGCTACCAACAACCACCCGCGTGCCAAGACGATGTCTGCAAGCGATGTCGATAAGGTCGATCTGAATAAGGCGTTCGAATTCTATAAGCAGCGTTTCAGCAACCCGGCAGAATTCACCTTCTATTTCGTAGGCAACTTCGATGAGGACACACTCAAGAAGTTCTGCGAAACATATATCGCGTCGATCCCAGGAGCCCCTTCTAAGGAGACATGGAAAGATGTTGGAATGCGTTCTCGGAAAGGACAGTATACGAAGACTGTCTACAAGGGAGTAGATGCAAAGAGCTACGTAGCACTTTCAACAACTGGACCATTTGTCTATACGCCTGAGAACCGTTACAACCTGATCGCAACATGTGAGGTTATGGAGATTCAGCTTCGTGAGCAGATGCGCGAAGAAAAGGGCGGTGTGTACTTCGTTTCTGTACAGCCCGGATTCGAGCGCATCCCTGAGCCTGAGTATTCAGTGAATGTGATCTTTAGCTGCAATCCAGATCGCGTTGACGAACTCGTTGAAACTGTCAAGAAGGAAATGGCGGCGCTGCGCACAAAGCCGGTGCCGGATTCACTTGTTGCAAAGGTTCGCGAGATCCAGACGAAGGAGCGCGAGACGGGTATGAAGACCAACCGCTTCTGGTTGCAGGTAATGTCTCAGTTTGATGCTGATGGAGAGCCGTACAAGAACGTCTACTTGCGTGATGAGTTCATCAAGAAGCTCACACCTGCACAGGTGCTTGCGGCGGCAAAGCAGTACCTTACGGGCGCAAACTTTGCAGAGTTCGTGCTTAAGCCTGATCCAAACGCAGAGAAGAACGAAGCTGGTGAAGCACCGAAGTCGGGCACACCTGCCAAAGAGTAATCAGGTTACTTACCCAGCACTTCAAGAGAAAGCATATTCGTTCGGGCACGTCCAACAAGCGGACGTCCGATCGTGAACACTACCGTCGCTGTTGGAGGGAAAAGCTTTTCCTTCAGCAGCGATGCTTTTATGTAGTCGATCGTTTCATCGGTATTGGTGAGCTGTTCGATAACAATACCTGTAACGCCCCATAACAAGCCCATCCTGCGGGCAACAGCGCGTTCTGTGGTAACTGAGAAGATTGGAGCACGTGGACGCTGATTTGATATCAGACGCGATGTCTCCCCGCTGTAGCTCAGGCTAATAATTGCCGAGACGCGCTTTTCTTCTGCGATGTGATACACGGCAACTGCAATTGATTCGGTATTCGATCGATTAATGCCGATAGGCATCTGCAGGTGAGGGTGCGGCATTCCGTCGTTTAGCAGCATTGACTCTGCTTCCTGACATATCGTGCGCATGTAGTGCACGGTCTCAACGGGGTAAGCCCCCACGCTGGTCTCTGCGCTAAGCATTACGGCATCTGTTCCATCAAGAACCGCGTTTGCGACATCGCTTGCTTCGGCACGCGTTGGACGTGGGTTCTGGATCATCGATTCCAGCATCTGCGTGGCAGTAATCACAGGCTTAGCCTTTTCGTTGCAGAGCTTGATCAAGCGCTTCTGCACTGATGGAACTGCAGCAGCAGCGATCTCGACGCCCAGGTCTCCGCGAGCTACCATGATCGCATCAGATGCATCAACGATGGCATCGATGTTTGAGAGTGCTTCGGGCTTTTCGATCTTAGCGATAACCCATTGCGTGCCGCCCTGCTTGGTGATGTACTTACGCACAGTCTCTACGTCTTCGGCCTTACGGACAAACGACAGAGCAATGTAGTCTACGCCATGCTCAACGGCGAAGCGCACATCTGCGCGGTCTTTCGGCGTCATCGACGGTTGAGAAACGGCCGTATGAGGGAGATTGATTCCCTTACGGGGCTTGAGGTTGCCGCCATGGACAACAACGGCCTTGATGATCGTGCCGTCGGTATCCTTGACTTGTACCTTGATCAGTCCGTCATCAAACAGCAGCACATCGCCCTTCTTCACATCCTTGGCAATCGTCGGATAGTTAACAGGCACGACGGTCACATTTGCAGGAATCTTCTTTCCACGAAGTGCGGCAACGTCTCCGATCTGGACCTCTTTCGCATTTGCAAGAGGTATAACGTCTACATGCTTGAAATCCGCAACGCGAATCTTGGGTCCCTGCAGGTCTGCGATAATCGGCAGATGCACGTCCAGCTCTTCCTCGGCCTTGCGAATAAAGCTGATGAATTTTGTGTGGGCCTCGTGTGAACCGTGTGACATGTTCAGCCGAAACGCATTCGCGCCGGCCTTGACAAGTGCAACAACTTTTTCGGTAGAGGCAACGGCTGGACCCATCGTACAGAGGATCTTAGCCTTTTGATTGAGCATAACGCGAGTGGTGTTCACGATAACTTCCTGTTGTGTTAGCGCGATGTTCGCGGTTTGGGTGACATAAACGACGTGATCGATTGTGCTTGTCCTGTTGCCTCATCAACCACGATGCATGCACCGCAGATACGGATGTCGTTCTCGGCAACTTCATACTTATGTGCCGTCTGCAGCATGAAGCGTTTCAGTGCAATGTCTTTGTTCATGCCCAGCACGCTATCATACGGACCCGTCATACCTACATCGGAGATGAATGCCGTACCCTTGGGCAGTATCTGGGCATCGTTTGTTTGTGTGTGCGTGTGTGTACCCAATACTGCGGAGGCGCGTCCATCGCAGTGCCATCCCATGGCGATCTTCTCTGCCGATGCATCGGCATGGAAGTCTAAGATGATGATCTTCGATTCCATCGCAACTTTATTGAGTGCTGCATCTACAGCTTTGAACGGACAATCAATCGCCTGCATGTAGGCGCGTCCCTGAGCCTGCATCACTACGATCTTACGCTGATCTGGAAGCGTCACAACCGTCCAGCCACGTCCAGGATTTTCTGCCGGATAGTTCATCGGACGCAGAACCTGTGGATTCGCGGCAAGTAGGGGGCGTGCCTTCCAGTTTTCCCAGATATGATTACCTGTTGTGATGCAGTGCACACCGGCATCAAACAGCTCCTTTGCTTCGGCATCGGAGAGCCCCTTTCCGTCAACAATGTTCTCGCCGTTAACGATGATGCAATCGGGGGAGTACTCGGCCTTGAGCGATGGCAATTGGCGCAGGAATTCCCGCATGCCAACATGTCCTACGAGGTCGCCGATAAAAAGAATGTTCATGGTGCGCATGAATGCAAACCTACAAAACCCCAACGAGGGGTATCTTCGCGCCTATGTCAATTCGCATTTACACGAAAACGGGCGACGACGGCACAACGGGGCTGTTTGGTGGTAGTAGGGTGCCTAAGGACAACCTACGCATCGAAGCCTACGGCACCGTTGATGAACTCAATGCCATCATCGGAGTGGTGCGCACGTGTGCGCTGCCAGCGCATCTCGAAGAGCAGCTAGGAGCAATCTCTGCAGACCTCTTTACGCTCGGAGCAGACCTTGCTACGCCGCTCGATCCGCCCCCTGTCTACGAGATACCACGTATCACCGACAATCATGTTCACGAGCTCGAAGGTTGGATAGACGAACACGATGCGAGTTTACAGCCTCTGAAGACCTTTATTCTGCCGGGCGGTTCGCCGGCTGCCGCGCACCTGCACGTTGCGCGCACGGTATGCCGCAGAGCAGAACGCAGAGTTGTTGCGCTTGCATCTCACGAAGACATTGGTTCGTCTGTGCTGCACTACCTTAATCGGTTGTCCGACTACCTGTTCACGGTCTCGCGTGTAGCAAATGCCGAGGCCGGCATCAGCGACATACCGTGGAAGCCCAAGCAGGGGGCTTAACGTTTCACGAGACGAGCAGCGAACGCACCATCAGAACGATGAACGTGCGGAAGCGTCTGCATGCATCCATCCTTGCAGACGGCCTCTGGCAGATACGTTTCTGCCGGCTCTAGTTCAAAATCAGGATGCTTCTCGAGGAACCACCGTACGATGTCGATGTTCTCTTCCGGTTCGATTGTGCATGTGCTGTAGATGATACGCCCACCCTGCTTGACCAGTGTGGCTGCATGATCCAGGATGGCCTTCTGCGTGATGGTCATCTTTCGGATATCATCGATATGCCTACGCCATTTGATATCCGGCTTCTTGGACAGAGTTCCCATGCCAGTGCACGGTGCATCAACGAGAACGATGTCTGCCAGCTTGTCCGCTGTGAATTCGCGGGCATCGCCCTGTTGGGCCGACACAATGGACGTTCCTGAGCGGGCGGCATTTTCTTCGATGAAGCGAAGCTTGGATTCATGTTTCTCGAGTGCAACAACAGAGCCTTGATTCTTCATTAGCTCGGCAGCGTGCACGGCCTTGCCGCCTGGTGCGGCACACAGATCGAATACCGTCATGCCCGGCTGTGGGTCGGCCAGAATGATCGCCATGCTCGCACTTGCATCCTGCACGGTAACATGTCCGTCTTGGAACAACTGCAAGCCCCGTATATCCCGAAGCGCCGTCATCATGATACTATTTGGATGAAGTGGCGAAACCTCGTGCTTGATCTCGAGGGCTGTGAGTTGGTCTGTAACTGCTTGGACGGTTGTCTTGAGTGTGTTCACGCGCAGCGTCAGCATCGGACGATTATTGTTTGCCGTCAACAAAGCTTCTGCCTGCTCCGAACCGAACCTCTCTACGTACCTGCGAACCAGCCACTGTGGGTGTGCCGTATGCACGGACAGATACAGTACCTCGTTCTCCTGTCGGTCTGGATAGCGAATCGTCTGTACGTTGCGAAGAATGTTGCGCAGCACACCATTGACGATACCGGCATGGCGGTCTCCCTTGATGCGTTTGACAATCTCTACTGACTCATTGATCGCAGCAGGAGCTG
The DNA here is from genome assembly GCA_046300675.1 of Ignavibacteria bacterium. Lineage (GTDB taxonomy): Bacteria > Bacteroidota > Ignavibacteria > Kapaibacteriales > Kapaibacteriaceae > UBA10438. The sequence continues at coordinate 9,853 of JBKCLO010000107.1, read as the reverse complement.
GGATCTTCGACAGAAACATCATCTGGTAGAGCGCAATACGTAGTGCATTCTTGACAAGGGGCAGGCATTTTGCGAACTCTCCGTGGTAGAATCCTGTTAGAACCCAATCGATGCGAGACTGCCAGCGGACAGTTCCGTTCACAAGTTCTGTAACCAGGGCACGGTCTGCCGGTTCTAACTCCGAGCGCCGCAGTTCGCCGTCGAGAAGCTTATCGATGTACGAATCGCTGTTCTCATACCTGCTGAGGAGTTTTACCGCAAGTCCGCGGGCCGTTTGGAGTACGGCAGATGCTGAATCTTCGATCCGAGGGGCTGCTTGCTCATCTCGGTCTGTCAAAGGTGCTTGATGTTCGCTCATAGTTCCGCAAGTATACAAAAGCAACGGCAGGAGCCTGGCAGGAGTTCTTTATTTGTAAGTTGCCGATAACGATCATACCCAGCAAAAACATGATAGTATTCGTTCAAATTCTCGTGATGTCGGCAGCACTTCTGGTGCTCATGCCCTCATCTGCGCAGGCACAGCAGAAGAAGAAGATCGTTGGTGCGAGCACGCCTCTTGCTCCAGACGAACGGCCAACATCGATGTGGTTTGGCGGCTATGTAGGACCAACGTTTGCCTCGCAGGGCGGCACGTTTACAACCGACTGTAACTGTGAGTTTTCCGGCGGAGCAGGGACGGGTTTCGCTGTAGGATTGATGTTTGAGGATAAAACAACATCGAAGATTATTATCGGGGCGCAGCTCGGATATGATATCAGGGGGCTAACGGGCCGTTTCCGAGAGATCGAGGGCTCGACACAATCCAGTCCATCAGGCCGAACCTACACGGTGCCGATCCAGTTTTTTAATCAGGCATCTATCAGCCTGGATGTGCTCTCGGCCACTGCATACGCCAAGTATGCGTTTCTGGGTCCGGTGTATGCGCGTGCCGGAATCAACGCCGGTTACGTGGTTGGATCCTCCCTTGTGCATACTAAAACTTTAGAAACAAAGACGGTTACGTTCCCAAATGGGGAGGTTGCCAGCGTTGTTCTGCCGGATGCACCCGGCGGGATAGTAACTGTTCAGAGCGGTCCGGTTGGCGAGCTGAATCCCCTGCAGTTGGGGCTTGTATGCGCCTTTGGGGTGGAGATTCCCATTCGTAAGGTGGAGCGCAAGTTCGCGCCACCAGCGGTAACCACCTACCTAAGCCCCGTGATCCAATACCAGTTTCCGATCAGTAATATCTCGGCTCAAGGCAATAGTTTTCAGCTGCGCCAGATGCAATTTTTTCTCGAACTACGCCATAATCTCTAGAATAGGTTTTGGCGGTTTTCCACATTTACCTATTTTTTGGCCCTACGACAATATCACACTTGTGTGAAGTGTGTCAGGTTGTAGGAATGAACAGGTGGGGAGCGAACTTTTTTCAAGGGACGAAATGTCTATGATACGGCGATTTGTTACGGTCTGTGTCTGCACCATAGCGATCTGCATGTCGCAGATGCAAGCCGCGACGGCTGACAAAGTGTTGTACTTGTATAGCGTCACGCTTGAGCCTTCGGCACAGGCAGACGACGATACACGTGGCGACATCCTAAGTGATCCGAAGCGAATTCGGATCATTAATCTTGGTGCTATCAACCACGATGGGGTTGACTATGCGCCAACGGTTAGTGCGGACGGAAAGACACTGTACTACGTGTCCGACCGCAAGGGCAGTAAGTTCAACGTCACAGAAGGCCGATTGTCCCACGACTTCTGGCGTACTTCCAAGGCCAAGAGCCAGGACACGAGCTTTAGCGAGCCTGTGAACCTTGTTGAGATTAACACGACCACTGACGAAGGTGCGGCCTCTATTGCCGCCGATCGTCAGACGTTGTACTTCACGGGCTGTAACCGTCCGGGTGGTATTGGGTCGTGCGACATTTGGGCGGCCAAGGTTGACGGCGACAAGTTCCTTGAGCCAAAGAACCTGGGTCCAAACGTGAACTCTCCGTTCTGGGATTCGCAACCATATATCGCTCCAGATAAATCACGTCTGTACTTCACGTCAAACCGTCCGTTCAATCCGAAGGACGAAGACGAAAAGGATTTCGACATTTGGTATTGTGATTGGGACGATGATCTCGGCGAATGGAAGGCAGCTCGCAACCTTGGTTCCGAAGTAAACACGAAGGAAAAGGAAAGCTCGCCGTTCATCGCTGCAGATGGTCGCACGCTGTTCTTCTCGTCTAACGGTCATCTGCCAAATCTTGGCGGTCTAGACTTCTACCGCGTCCGCAAGACCGGTGAGAAGGACAAAGACGGACGTGATCGTTGGTCTAAGCCAGAAGCGCTGCCAGCCCCTATCAACTCGAAGGAAGACGATCAATTCATGTCTATCCCGGCTTCGGGCGACGTTCTCTATTGGTCTTCGAGCCGCGAAGACATCAAGGGTGCACAAGGCGACCTGGATGTCTACATGGCGTTTATCCCAACATTCTCGCGTGCTGTTAACCTCATCGTTAACGTCGTCGATGAGTGTACAGGCCAGAATGTTCCAGCAACGATCACTTTCAAGAATGTTCTTACAGGCCGTGCTGCTAACGATTCGGTTGACATGACACGTCTTGAGTCGAACGTGATCGTTGGTGATGACGACTACGGTACAACTGATGAGAATCGTGCAAAGCAGGTCGCATTCACTGTAACTGCATCTTCGCCATCATACGGAGAGCGCTCGATCACAGTGCCTGTTGACTATCCTGGCAAGACTGTTGACCAAACACAGTCGGGTGTTCAGACAGAGATCAAGAAGACAATCACACTTGGTAATCGTCCGGTGCTGACTGCAGACATGGATGCCTCAGATTGGGCGAAGAAGAAGAACAACAACTTCCGTGGCCTTGTTATCGAAGAGCGCGCATCGATCCAGCTTTATCCGCTGTTGCCGTACGTCTTCTTCGACCTTGGTAAGTCAGACCTACCGGCTCGTTACAAGCGTCTTTCATCATCACAGACAGCCGACTTCAATGATGAGCGTCTGCCGGGCGGTACACTCGACAAGTACTACCACGTGCTGAACATCTACGGCTATCGTCTGCGTAAGTACCCAAATGTTAACGTGAACATCGTTGGTTGCACCGACGAGACAAACGAAGACAAGAACTCTCCACTTCCAAAGCAGCGCGCTCAGGTTGTGTATGACTACCTCAAGAACGTTTGGGGTATCGCTGAGAGCCGCATGAAGGTTATAGGCCGTGGTTGGCCAGAGCTGCCATCGAACAAGAAGGACACGAACGGTATCGTTGAGAACCGCCGTACAGAACTTGTATTCAGTGGCGATAAGGAAGACCTCTGGAATGTTCAGAAGCCAATCGAAGACCGTGACCCAACACTCTTCCCAACGCCAGCTACGCTTACATTTGGCATGAAGAACGGTATCGACAACAACATCGTTGCTTCGCGCCGCGTTGAAGTGTTCCGCAATGGTAAGGCATGGAAGACAGTTTCTGATGTTGGTACAACAGACGCTACAAAGGCTTGGGACTGGCAGAACGAAGATGGAGAGTTCCCGACGGAGCGCAACCCACAAGGTGGCGATGAGTATTCGGTTGCTCCGTACAAGTCAGTTCTGATCGTGACATCAAAGAACGGACAAGAGTGTAAGTCGGATACAGTTACAACACCTGTTAAGCGTGTAACATCGGTTGGTATGGGTGTTGACAAGGACGCTGTTAAGACTCTTGAAAAGTACAACTTGATCCTCTTCAAGTTCGACTCCCCAGAAGCTGGCGAACTCAACGAGCGTATCATGACTACATGGGTATACCCACGTGTGAAGAAGTCATCAGTTATCCGCATCGAAGGTCATACGGACGTCGTTGGTCTCGATACGCGTAACAAGACACTCTCTGAGCAGCGCGCAGGTACAGCCGAGAAGTTCATCAAGAACCGTACGAAGGAGTTCACAGAACTTTCAACGCGCGGAACAGGTGAAGAAGAGCCGCTCTACTCAAACGAGTCGCCAGAGGGACGTTTCTTCAACCGTACAGTTCAGGTTATCGTCGAGACTCCACTTGCAGACGCAGGTCTCGAGTAAGCCTTCCATACGCATCTAACTACGAAGCGCCCGGCAGATTGTCGGGCGCTTCTCGTTTATATTCGCACCTATGATCATTGAATGGAACGCTGACCCCATAATCTTTACTGCTGGCCCCCTATCACCGCGTTGGTATGGAGTGCTGTTTGCATCTGCTTTCATGATTAGTTATCAGATCATGAAAAAGATCTTCGTTACAGAAGGAAAACAGATGAAGCACCTTGATCAGCTTACGATTGCAATCATCGTAGGTACGATCGTTGGTGCGCGGGTAGGGCACGTGTTGTTCTACGAACCTTCAGTGTTTCTTGAAGACCCGTTCGAGGTGATAGCCATCTGGCACGGTGGGCTTGCCAGTCATGGCGGTGCCTTGGGCATCATCACTGCATTGTGGTGGTTTCACAAAAAGAATCCGTCGTTTGGAATGACGTGGCTCTTTGACCGTCTGGCAATAGTTGCCGCCATATCAGGCATGTGTATTCGTTTGGGCAACCTAATGAACTCCGAGATCATCGGTAAGCCTACAGATGGTACATGGGGCTTCTGGTTCCAACGCATTGACCCCGTGCTCCTGCCGCGTCACCCAACACAGCTCTATGAAGCCGCACTGTGTCTAGCTCTCTTTGGTCTAACCTATTGGATGTATGGCCGCGGTATTGCCAAGCGTAACCCGGGAATGATCTTTGGAGTGTTCCTAGTGCTGCTCTTCGTTGGACGCTTCGTCGTGGAATTCTACAAGGAGCACCAGGTTGATTTCGAGGCCAGTCTTCCTATCGACATGGGTCAGATACTCAGTATTCCATTCGTTGTGCTTGGACTGATCTATTTCATGCGGAGCATGCGACCACAACAGGCATAATGCCATACGCGGCCTGTCTACTATTTTTGCGCACTTCATTCAACTAAGGAACAACGATCATGTCAGTACAGCATATCACGGTTATCGGCGGCGGTACTATGGGTAACGGTATTGCCCACGTTGCGGCACAAAGCGGCTACACTGTTACACTTGTTGATGTAACTGATGCAGCCGTTGAGCGCGCGATGAAGACGATTACCTCTAACCTTGAGCGTCAGGTAAAGAAGGAATCAATCACTGCCGACGCAATGGCTGCAACGCTTGCGCGAATTGGTACGTCGACCAATCTAGAAGAAGGTGCAGCCTCTGCAGACCTTGTGATCGAAGCCGCGAGCGAGCGCATGGAGATCAAGCAGCAGATCTTCGCAACACTTGACCGCGTGTGCAAGCCTGATGCGATCCTGGCATCAAACACATCGTCGATATCGATCACGGAGCTGGCAGGGGGCACGAAGCGCGCCGACAAATTTATCGGCATGCACTTCTTCAATCCAGTCCCAGTGATGAAGTTGTGCGAGATCATTCGTGGTCTTGCCACAAGCGACGAAACGTATGCGACGATCAAAGATCTTGCAGAAAAGATGGGCAAGGTTCCGGTAGAAGTTCAGGACTATCCGGGCTTTATCTCGAATCGGATTCTGATGCCGATGATCAACGAAGCCGTGTATTGCGTCATGGAAGGTATCGCGTCGGTAGAAGACATCGATACAGTGATGAAGCTTGGTATGGCGCATCCGATGGGCCCGCTCACGCTGGCAGATTTTATCGGACTCGATGTATGCCTATCGATCATGGAAGTGTTGCATAATGGTCTTGGCGATTCGAAGTATCGCCCATGCCCACTTCTTCGCAAGATGGTAGCAGCTGGACATCTCGGACGTAAGTCAGGCAAGGGCTTCTACAACTACTAAGAGCTTGCCCTCGTGTCTAACAAGCCAGCAGACGAGGAGCTCGTGCGGTTTCACCGGTACTTTGCCGTTGAAAGCAACAACCACGCGTGGCAGTCTACCCTTGCACCTGCTGAAGAACGAGAACCGTTAGACATTCTACGTCATGCCTATGTCTCGGCATACCATTGGTCTGTTGTCGGCACAGAAGTAAACGAATTTAGAGCCAACATTCTACTGGCCCATGCACATGCATATTGCGGCCACGTCCGAACTGCGCTTGGATATGTGCAACGGTACCAGGAGTATCTTAGCCGCAATACTGTCGAAGGCTGGGAAACCGGGTTTGCTACTATGGTCCATGCGCAAGTGGCACATGCGCTAGGTGATCACGAACTCCACGCAACGTTGTATGCCGAGGCACAGGCGTTGATTGATGCTACGGAACAGCCGGGCGATAAAGAGGTGTTGATGTACACATGGGTTAACATTCCAGCCCCCTAACGGCATTACTTCTTCTTGCCGAAGTCTGGTTCTATGCGAACCGTGCGCGCTAGGATGAATGAAGGAATGGTAGCGATGAGCACCCAGATAAAGAAATTGGTGTAACCAAGGTGTGATTGAATCCAGCCGCTTGCCATCCCCGGCAGCATCATGCCAAGTGCCATGATCCCGGTGCAGAGTGCATAGTGCGCTGTAGAATGGGTGCCTCGTGCAACATAGATCATGTACATCAGGTATGACGTAAAGCCGAAGCCATAGCCAAACTGTTCTATTGCAGTTGCAGCAGTGATGATGAACATGTTCGATGGCTGATAAATTGAAAGCAGAACGAACACAGCATCTGGTAGATGGATGATGAGCGCCATGGGCCAGATCCAGTGTTGTAGGCCGCGCTGCGAGATGGCGAGTCCGCCGAGAATGCCACCTACTGCAAGAGCAATGATGCCGATGGTGCCGTAGGCAAGTCCAACCTGTTCAGTCGTCATTCCAAGACCGCCCTTTGCTGTAGAATCGAGCATAAAGGGCGAGATCATCTTTACAAGCTGTGCTTCTCCGAGCCGATACAGCAACAGAAACGCCAGTGTGACACCAATATTGTCCTTTCGAAAGAATGCAACAAAGGTTGATGCAAACTCACGAGTAACATCAGCTGCCGACCCCTTGACAATGCCCACATCAGCGCCGGCACGAGGAAGTGATGCAGAGTGATACAGGGCGAAGAGGACAAAGAGAAGACCTACAACGCCGATCGTAACCGACCATGCAGCAGAAATGCTTCCACCAAACCCCAGTATCGAAGAAATCTCGAGATGTCCTGCGAGCATAACCAGGGCGCCTTGTCCGGCAACCATAGCTATGCGATAGAACGTGCTTCGAATGCCTACAAACTTGGCCTGTTGGTGATCATCGAGAGCGAGGATGTAAAAACCATCCGCAGCAATGTCGTGGGTTGCACTACTGAATGCAAGAAGCCAGAACACGACTAAGGAATAGCGAAAAAAGTCGGGTCCGGGAATTGTAAGTGCTACGCCGGCGAGCGCAGCGCCAATCACGAACTGCATTCCGACGATCCAGTAGCGCTTCGTCTTGAGCACATCAACGAGTGGACTCCATAGCGGCTTGATCACCCAGGGCAGGTAGAGCCATGATGTATAGAATGCGATGTCGCCATTGGAAACGCCAAGACGCTTATACATGATCACGGAAACCGTCATCACGATCACATATGGCAAGCCTTGTGCAAGGTAGAGCGTAGGGATCCATGACCAAGGATTTACGCTTCGCGCATTGTTTGCATTCATCTACATGTCCCCTCTTCGATGCTCAGCAACGATACGAAGAGAACACTTACAATCCAGCGTCTCTCAATGACTCAACGAGCGTTCGCTGCTCATCAGAGAGTGATGCGGGAACGGTAATGTGCAGTTCAACGAACAGATCGCCGCGAGCCCCCTCGCTGTTGTATACCGGCATGCCTTGTCCGCGTAAACGCAGCACCTTGCCTGATGGAGAGCCCGCTGGCACTGATACGGTAAGAACGCCACTTAGCGTGCGCACATCAACCTTGCCGCCAAGAACGGCAGTAGTAATAGCAATGTGTTCATGAACATGAATATCATTACCCTCGCGCGTGTATCGCGAATGGTCTTGAACTGCGACCTCTATCTCTCCGTCCGGAATGCGCAGACGTTGCTTTGAGGCGATGCCGGGCTTAAAGGCGATGTCAACCTTCTTCTCGTTGATTGTAAACCTTTTTGCTATTCCGGTGAAAGCCTCTTCGAGAGATAGCGTAACGGCATAGACAGACTTTGGTGTTGGACGCGACTGCGCGCGCCGTGCCTGCCCCCTGGCCGCTGATGTGCGCTGCCCAAAGAGCTCGGAGAGCAGATCTCCGAACGATGTGCCTTGGAACATGCCATCCACATCATCCATGTTGAACTGCTGTCCAAACCCACCGGGCCGCTGTCCGGTGCGTTGGTATTGCGAGTACTGGGAGGAAAGCTGGTCGTACTTCGCGCGCTTATCGGTATCGCCCAGCACATCGTAAGCCTCAGAGATACGCTTGAATCGTTCCTCTGCTGCAGGATTATCGGGGTTGGTGTCTGGATGAAATTCGCGAGCCAGCTTTCTGAACGATTTCTTTATCTCGTCGGCCGTTGCTGTCTTCGGAACACCAAGTTCTTTGTAGTAATCAGTAAAACTCATAATGCAATCTATAGACGAATTCAATGGCGAAGTTGTGCAGGGGGCTTACATCAGGCCTCGTTCAACGAATGAGGTATACGTATTACCAGCAATAATCAGGTGGTCGAGCACACGGATGTCTACGATGTTTCCGGCATCAACAAGCTGCTTGGTAATGGCGATATCTTCCCGTGACGGCTCTGCATTCCCGGATGGATGGTTGTGCGCAACAATCACAGACGCTGCGCTTTCGGCTATTGCCAATCGAAACACCTCTCGTGGATGAATCAATACTGCATTTAGTGAGCCATCGCTAACACAAACTTCTCGCAGTACCTGGTTGGCGGAGTTGAGCAGAACTACGCGAAACGACTCTGTTCGTAGGTGGCGCATGCGCGGTATAAGGGTTTGGGCCAGTACTGATGGGGTTGTTACGGTAATGCGCTCACTGAACGGCTCGGCCTGAATGCGGCGAGCAAGTTCGAACGCAGCACAGAGCTTTGTAGCCTTGGCCGAGCCCATGCCGTGGATTGACATGAGTTCGACCACATCTCGACTGGCAAGGTCTGCCAGCGATGAAAAGCGCTCAAGGATATCATGAGCGATATCAGAGGCACTGTATCTGGACGTGCCCGAGCTAATGAGCAGCGTAAGCAGCTCGCGAGTGCTTAGTGCACCTGCTCCGAGTTGGACAAGTCGTTCCCGTGGTCTATCGGTTTCGATCGGTGTTGAGTTCAATGATTACGTCCCATGAAATGTACAATCAACATCTTTTGCATTTTTGCGCCACATGAATGCGGGGATAGAACAATGATCGACATCCTGATATATCATCTTCACGTGGTGGCTGTGCTGTACGCCTTTACGCTGCGCTGGCAGAAGGAAGGAATGAAGAGTGGGATGTTAGCCGTAGCAACCTGCGGGCTGGTAGTAACGATATTGTGGGCAATCACGGGTCCGATCGCACGTGCGATTCTTCCAGCGTCGAAGCCGGATGACTTTTTCACAGCCGACACGTTGTCGCTTGTGCTTCTGCTTATTCCGGAGTTCTTCTTTTTCCGCGCGTTCTTTCTCCGGTCTGCCAAACAGGCCTAACGTGACCTCCTTGACGAAACTATTTTTCGTCACCCATTTGGATTATTCACACCGACTTCCGTAAGTTTGAAGTTCCCGCCGCGGAGATCGTGGCCTAGGGAACGAACGGCCCAAAGCCGTTGGTGTTCTTTGACAACAGGAAGCAAGAAGAAACATGCAAACGAGAGGGTAGGTTTTTAGAGATCTACTCCGTCAATCGAAAAGTAAACGACGCAATCGGTAATGAAACAGCATCAAAAGCTTCTACAACGAAGAGTTTGA
>JBKCLO010000106.1:0-2156 GCA_046300675.1 Ignavibacteria bacterium | reverse complement strand
TATCTACCTGAGTAACGATGCCGTGCTCGTGCTGTGGATAACCATGAATGCCAACGTTTTCCATTGCTGTGGATAACTGCACTACAGAAGCGGACGTAGGTCCTTGATGCGGATCTGCGGCGTGGAGTTACCCTGGAAGATGTTCTCCTCTAAGGTGTAGACCATTGAAATGGGGCGTCCGTGGTTGCAATCTGTAATCTTCTTGCCAAGGTTGAATCCAATTGCATCTATGGCGAAGTTTTTCTGCAGTGCTCGGAACTTGAGATGGTTGTTTCCGACGATCTTGACACCGTTGGCAGAGACCACATTTTCTGTGTGGAAAACTGGTCTGTGGTTCTGGTAACCGTACGGAGCGAACTTCCCTAAAAACTTTAAAAAGTTAGGTGTTAGCTCATTAAGCTGCAATTCCGTATCAACTACAATCTCGTGCTCGAGCATCTCCGGCGTAATGGCCGAGGAGGCCATTGCGTCGAAGCGACGCTGTAGCTCGGGTATGTTTTCCACAGGCAGCGAAAGCCCAGCCGCATGGATATGGCCGCCGAACTCTGTTATCAAGTCTTCGCACTGCTTGAGTGCGCCGTGGATGTCGAAATCCTTGACAGAACGTGCCGAACCCTTGGCGATACCGTCGATGGTTGTAAGCATGATCGAGGGCACATTATAGCGCTCTACAAGACGTGAAGCTACGATCCCAATCACGCCAGCGTGCCAGTGATCTTGGTGTAAAACCAATGACTTACCGCTTCCCGTTGCCAACTGCTGCTCGGCTAGAATCGCTGCTTCTTCGAAGGTATGCTCATCGATGGCCCTACGCTGACGGTTATCGTGTTCGAGTTCTTGTGCGATATGGAAGGCGCGGAGCTCATCTGGCTGGATCATCATTTCAACCGCCCTGCGAGGGTCGCCGAGGCGTCCGGCCGCATTGATTCGTGGTGCCAGACCAAAAATCACGCTGGAATTGGTAAGCTGACCCAGGTGTAGCCCGGCGCAGTCTACCAGCCCCTTAAAGCCCGGACGCGGATATGAGTTCAACAGTTCGAGTCCGAAATAGCTCAGGACGCGGTTCTCACCTGTCAACGGGGCTATATCGGCTGCGGAAGCGATGGCCACGAAGTCCAGATACTCATAGGCAAGTTCTGGGTGACCCTGACGTTCACTGAGGGCTTGGAGAAGCTTAAACGCTACACCACAAGCTGCTAAGTCCTTGTAAGGATACGTACATCCAGGCTTAATTGGATCGAGGAGTGCAAGCGCCTTCGGGATCTCCTCGGCTGCCTGGTGGTGATCGCAGACGATCACGTCGATACCAAGTTCGCGGGCATGATCAACGGCGCGGGAGGCCGTAACGCCTACGTCTACCGTAACAATAACCTTAGCACCTGCCTCGTGGGCACGGTCTACAGAAAGGGGCGTAAAGCCGAAACCCTCTTCGAGTCGGCTCGGAATATGATAGTCAGCATGGGCACCAATTCTGCGCAAAAAGTGCAGAACCATAGCAGTGCTCGATGTGCCGTCCACATCGTAATCGCCATGAATCCATATCAGCTCCTTGCGCTGAATGGACTCTTCGATACGATCTACTGCCAGCTCCATTCCATCCATAAGCCATGGGGAATGTAAATGATCCAGTGATGGTTCAAAGAACCGCTGGACATCTTCGACAGTGGATAGCCCCCTGCTCACCAAGACGCGAGCGATTGGTGGGGGGACGTGAAGTTGTTGTATTATGGTTTGGACAGCATGTTCATCGTGACAATCCCGGGTAATCCACCGGTAGTTCAAAATGTTCCTGTTAATTTGATAACAAACTGCCCGAAGATACGAACCAACGCAGCCTGTGGCAAAACGCATACACGACTACAACAACGTCCCGTCCGATCAGGACGACCACGACCTGGGCTACCGGGCGCGCACGCGGGAGCGGGCAAAGCTGCTGGACAGAACGCGCACACGGGTAAAGCAGGGAAGTGTTCCGGAGGGGGCTCTCCAGGGCACCGTGATGCGTCCACTCGGTCCCCGCTGGATGGTTGCCACACCCAACGCCATCTGGGACTGCGCCGTATCGGGCATCGTTGACGTGCCCCATACCTCCAGCCTCGTGGCCGTGGGAGACACCGTTTGGGTGCTCCCGGACGCCTCGCAGGACGGTACAGCAT
>JBKCLO010000105.1:0-9912 GCA_046300675.1 Ignavibacteria bacterium | reverse complement strand
CGAGTGCAGAAAGACCAAAGCTCTCTTGCTGCGATGGCAGAAGGAAGATGTCGGCCGATGATAACAGCTCCGGCAGACCCGACTGCTTGCCAAGGAACAGCACGTGGTCTACCACGTCCAACTCGCGGCACAACCGCTCTGCATCGGAGCGCTCGGGTCCATCACCCACAAACACGAGCCGGGCGTTGACGCTCTTGCGCACCTCGGCCAGGATGCGGATGCAGTCCTGTACGCGCTTTACTGGACGAAAGTTCGAGACGTGCATGAGCACAAAGTCTGCCTCGCCCCGCACATGCTTTGCTACCTGTGCATTCTCGGTGCGCTGATACACGGTTGTGTCGACAAAGTTTGGGATCACCTTGATATCAAGTTCATTGCCGAAGCTCTGACGTGTCTTCTCCTGCAGAAAGCCCGATACGGCCGTGATCATGTCCGACTTTTCGAGAGAGAACTTCACGATCGGATGGAATGTAGGCTCCATGCCAACAAGCGTAATGTCTGTTCCGTGCAATGTTGTTACAAGCTTTAGGGGGCGTGTGGTCTGCGAGATCTCTTTGGCCAGATATGCGCTGATTGCGTGTGGGATTGCGTAGTGCACGTGCACCACATCGAGCTGTTCATATTTCGCTACGTCCAGGATCTTCCCTGCCAGAGCAAGCGTGTATTGGTTGAACTCCATGAGTGGATACGACGGCGTCTCTACCTCATGGTAGTAGATGTTGTCCTGGAACCTATCAAGCCGCATGGGCTGTGCGTACGTAATGAAATGGACGCAATGTCCACGCTTTGCCAGCTCATGTCCGAGTTCCGTTGCAAGAATTCCGCTACCGCCATACGTTGGATAGCAGACCATTCCGATGCGCATATCTACCTTTGCATGTAATGTCGTTTCAACCCTACCATACTGTGTCGAGCCAAACGCAGTTCGAAATTACCATCAAACGGTCAGTCTTTCGGGCATTTCTCGTAAGCGTGCAAACGAAACAGCAGGCGCAGGAGTTTCTCGATTCGCTCAAACGTGAGTATTGGGATGCAGTGCATCATTGCTATGCATATCGGTTGGGTCCGCTCGGACTCGAGTCGCGTTTCTCCGACGATGGCGAGCCTTCCGGCACGGCCGGCAAGCCCCTTCTCTTTGCCTTGCAGCGATCCAAACTCTCCGACTGCATGGTTGTCGTAGTTCGCTACTACGGCGGCGTCAAACTCGGTGTTGGACCACTCGCACGAGCATACGCAGAGTCGGCCCAGGGGGCGATCGCAGCGTGCTCAACAGCACTTGTAGAGCCGCGCATTGCAATCACCGTGCACTGCTCGTATGACGACGTCTCAACGATCACGCGTCTGCTTGAAGAGGTGGGTGCTGAATTCGAAACAACGTACGGCGATGCTGTGTCATTTGATGTGAACATCGCAGAAGCTCACCGAGAGTTTCTTCAGGCAGAGATCATCTCACGCACAAACGCTCGTGCGGGCTTCTCAAAAGTCTCCACCGAGTGAGAACATCCACACCGGCGCGGACATCCCACCGGTAGGTTCGAAGCGCCATGCAACATCGATGCGTAGCGGCAATCCCAGTGCCACGTTGCGAATGCCAACACCTAAGCTCTTGAGCACATCGCCCTGGATGTAGTCGCCACCGCGCTCCAGAGCTTGATCCAATGAATCCCAGTAGGCGTTGCCTGCATCAAAGAAGAACTGTGCCTGCATGCCCTGGAATAACGATGGTATGGGGCCTGCCTGGAAGGCAAACAAGAATGGGAAGCGGAATTCGAGATTTGTCACGAAGTACGACGATCCATTGCGCTCATTGATCATCCATCCCCGGAGCGGCCATCCGGGGCGGGCAAAGGCCACATCTTCCATACTTAGGAAGGGCCAGGCTCGTATGGCGTAGCCTGTTTGTGAGATCAGGTTGTCTGTGCCGCCGATGTAGAATTTCTGTGCGTTCGGACCGCTACTCAACCCTGCCGAACCGCGCATGGCTATCGAGTATTGTCCACCGAGATGAATGTAATGTCGTCCATCCACACGCGCAGTTGCAAACTCTATGCCTTCGCCTGCCCACTTGGGCGATCCCTCGACGGTCAGATTAACACGTGTACCGCGCATAGGAGCCCACATGCCCCATACACCGTCGTCAAGAACGAACGAAACACTCGGGATGGTGGCGAAAATCGAGGGCACTTGGATCTGGGGACTGAACATGTACGTCTGAGAGAGCCCCATAAACTGCATGCCGGCTTCTAGTCGCGTAAACTTTGAGAATGGGTAGGAAGCGTAGAAATCGATGCCGTACGTACGGACGCGAGTTTCACGTTCATAGCCTGCCCACATTGCATTCTGATATGCAGCTACACGCAGATCTACGAGGTTCGGCAGATAGCTGTATGAGAGATATAGGCTGCTATTGTTGAGATCGTAAAAAAGGTTAGCACGGAGGTAGATCTCATGGTCGCCCATCATATCCGAGAAGAGCATATCGATCTGTCCAGTAGCACCGAGGAAGTTGTTGTACCCCGCATTACCTGCGATGATGTCAGGCGAGAACATAACCTTGTAGTCTTTTACACTCGAGACTGTGTCGTAGCGTGCTGCATCGTCTTCACCAAGCACTCCGTCGCGACTGATGACAAGGTCTTCGTTGGGTTGTACAGACTTTTGATCTGCGACGTCCACATCGAAGTTGCCGTAGCTTAGTGGCTTGTTCACGGATGGCTGTGACGTTTTGCTGATGATCTCTGTAAGAGCGTTGCGCTCCTGCATACGCCTTTTGTTGAACACCGTGGCCTGCAGAGAATCTTTTGCCTTGAGCTCAAGCGGAAAGTCCAACTGGAAAAGGTCGTAGCCGACACGATTTTGCGAGGCAAACAACAGTTTTGTGCCGTCGCCAGAGAGCGATATCTGCGATACTTCCTGCAGGGAGTTCGTAAGCGGTACGTTGGTCTTGGTTGTCAGATCGAGCTTCCACAGGTTGCTGATGCCGTTGTAGTCGGCAACGTAGAGCATCGTTGTGCCTTTGGGAGCGATAGCTATCGAGTACTTACCAACATCTGGATCTGACGTGATGCGCTCGATCTCTTGGGAGGCCAAGCTAACGCGGTAGATGTCCCGAGCGTCTACGTCGTGCTTTGCAAGGTCAAAGTCGAGCGGGATATCCTGCGCCGTGAGCATTGACTTGCGGTCGGAGATAAAGTAGACATACGAACCATCGGGCGACCATACAGGAGAGTGGTCGGTGAAGACGTCGTTTGTGAGCTTGGATGTGGTCTTCTTGAACGTGTCGTAGACGTAGATGTCTGAGTGCTTACCACCAGTATCGGCATCGAACACAATGCGGCGTCCGTCTGGCGACCATGCCACGCCCCCTATCGTCTGGATGTTCAGCAGGATTCGGTCGTAATCTCCCGAAGCAACATCAACGATGTAGATGGCATCCTGTCCTGGTGCCTT
Source organism: Ignavibacteria bacterium (assembly GCA_046300675.1). GTDB lineage: Bacteria > Bacteroidota > Ignavibacteria > Kapaibacteriales > Kapaibacteriaceae > UBA10438. The sequence goes on along the minus strand of JBKCLO010000105.1, from coordinate 6,462 downwards.
ACCGGCAACTGCAAGCTTGGTGCCTTTGGGATTCCATGAGATACCGGGCGTGAGAAAGTTCAGTTCTTCAAAATCTGCGCTGCGTCCGCTTGTAACCAGCTCTCGCGTCTGCTTTGTCTTCAGGTTCATCAGCCACACACCGAACATGCCGCTGCCGCGGTCGGAAAGAAAGGCAACGTTCTCGCCATTCGGAGAGATAGCCGGCGATGTGTTATAGAAGTTGTCGTCCTTCTGGTGGTTGGTGATACGCTTTGCGTAATCTTCGACGTACTCGTACTTCCCAACGTCTGGGAAGTAGTACTTCTTCTCTTCCTTTGCCCACTGCTCCGACATGTCTTCGACGTTCATCTTGAAGGCCGACATAAATGCCTGGTCCAGATCGCGCGTCATACGCAGGGCGTTGAACACCATTCCGATCTTGGCCTTTCCATACGTATTGGCCACATACGTCCAGAAGGCCTGTCCGCCTCGATATGCGAAATACCCACGCAGCTGATCAAAGCCCCGCAGATACTCGCTCACGGCAACATCGCGCATAAACATGTCGGTCTTGACGTCCATGCCCCCTGCACTTGAAAATTCAGCGTAGCCCTCGTTCATCCATAGAGGGATGCGTACGGCGTTGGGGTTGTTTACAAGTGACTGAATGCTGCCGCCGTAGAACATATCGTTCAGGACGGCATGCACAAGCTCGTGGTGGACAACGTGACGGAACTTGCTGTAGTCTCCCTCGAATGGCAGAACGATGCGGTTCTTAAAGAGCTCGGTCACACCGCCTATGCCCTCGGTCATCATCTCGCTGATCACATTCGTCTGCTGGAACTGATTATGCGAGTTATACACGATAAACGTGATGCGCTTCGATAGCGTATAGCCGAGTTCTTCCTGTATGGTCGTGAGCGCTATCTCTGCTTCACGCGAGGTATACCGCGCCAGATCGGGCTTGGTTCCATGGAAGTAGACATCGAAGTTGGCCGACGAGATATAGCGCCAAGAAAACTTCTCGTATTGCTTCTTGTTCTTGCCAAACGACGTACCGCCTCCAAGCATCTGTCCACCGGCCTGCATCACTGATAGTGCTACCAGTGCCAGGGCAACGACAATGTTGGTAAGGGGCTTCATTCGGCTTCGGAAGATGACTTATCACGCTGACGCTTCCACTTGGGATTTGTTGTCAGATACGACATCCCATTCTCGGCCGCTGCCTGCTCGGCTTCCTTCTTGTTCTTGCCCGAGCCGGTGCCGATGACGTTGTCGTCTACGAGTACATTAACCGTAAAGTGCTTCTCGTGATCTGGGCCTTCTTCTTTGACAACAACGTAGCGCGGTGCTGCATGCCCCCTGCCTTGAACAGATTCGAGCAGTAGACTCTTAAAATTGGTGTCGTGCACGAGTGACTCGCGCACCATGATCGGCAGAAGTTTCTCGACAATAAAGCGTCGGACCTCTTCAAAACCACGATCGAGATAGATGGCCGCGATCACTGCTTCGAGAGCATCAGCGAGCATCGAGTCGTTGCCACGCTGCAGGGACTGGTTCGCCGAATAACTCAGGAACAAATACGAATCGAGCTTGAGATCTCGCGCGCAGACGGCCAGTGATTTCTTGTTCACGATCCACGACCGCATCTTGGTGAGTTCGCCCTCGAGCACTTCACGGTTATTGTAGAACAGATACTCTGCTGTGACCATGCCAAGGATGGCATCGCCGAGAAACTCGAGTCGCTCGTTCGAGCGATGGTCTGGCGTATTGGCTACCTGCAGATAACTGCGATGCGTGAGTGCTTGTTCGAAGAGTGAGGGAAGCTGAATCGAAACACCTAGGATCTCTTCGAGCTCGTGCACACGTTCATCACTCAGCAGTCCCATCGGCGGGAATATCTCCTTGAACGCAGCATTCGACGCGTTACCGCGCAGTGCAGTGAATTTTAGGAGGTTCGCATAGAGCTGACGAACAATATCTTTCACAACCTTATCCGGCTGGTGATAGGATCTTACTCAGCAAAGGCTTTGAAACACAACGTTGCGTTGTGTCCACCAAACCCAAACGTATTGCTGATGGCCGCACGAATTCTCTTTGCCTGCGGCTTGTTTGGAACGTAGTTCAGCGTACACTCTGGATCTGGCGTGATCTGGTTGATCGTTGGCGGAGCGATGCCCTTGTGGATCGCAAGCACGCTAGCGATGGCTTCGATGGCACCGGCTGCACCGAGCAGATGACCCGTCATCGACTTCGTAGAACTTACGAGGAGGTTCTCTGCATGATCGCCAAAGACTGCACGAATTGCCGCAGATTCAGACTTGTCATTGAAGTGCGTCGACGTTCCGTGAGCGTTCACGTAGTCGATATCACTTGGTGATAGACCCGCATCTTGAATTGCAAGCTTCATCGAGCGAACGGCGCCCTCGCCGCCTGGAGCAGGCTGCGTGATGTGGAATGCATCGTCAGTTAGACCAATGCCAACCATCTCGGCTAGGATCGTTGCTCCGCGGTTCATAGCATGCTCGAGTGTTTCCATCACGATCATACCACCACCCTCGCCCATCACAAATCCGTCGCGGTCAAGGTCGAACGGACGACTCGCCGTTAGCGGATCATCGTTGCGTGTTGAAAGGGCCTTCATGGCGTTGAAGCCACCAATACCCATAGGACATACAGAGGCTTCTGAGCCCCCTGCTAGCATGACGTCTGCCATACCTCGCTGCATGATCATGAATGCATCAGCGATAGAATGCGAAGACGTTGCGCAAGCTGAGACAGTTCCGTAGTTGGGTCCCTTGAGGCCATAGCGAATCGCTATGTGCCCTGCTGCGATATCAGAGATGAGCATCGGAACAAAGAACGGCGAAATACGGTCCGGCACACCGCCACGATCGAACAGGTTCTGCTGCTGGATGTGATTGGTCCACATGCCGCCGATACCTGATCCGAAAATCACACCTGCACGTTCTTGGTTAATCGACTCAACGTTCAGGCCGGAATCTTCAACGGCCATCACAGCACACGACATCGCATACTGCGTAAAGAGGTCCATACGCTGGACCTCCTTACGAGATATATGCTGTGTTGGGTCGTAGTTCTTCAACTCACAGGCAAACTTCGTATCGAAGTGCGTCGCATCGAACTTGGTGATAGGTCCCGCTCCAGAGCGGCCTTCCATCATTCCCTGCCAATACTCAGCTGCGCTATTCCCGATTGGGGTTACAGCACCGATACCAGTAATGACAATACGCGGGATGACTTTCGACATAGCAATAGCCTGTGGTGAAGAAACAAATCAATTACGAATTACCAATTACAAATCACCAATTACGAATTACCAATTACGAATTACCAATTACGAATTACCAATTACGAATTACCAATTACGAATTAAGCTGTCATTCGTCATTCGTAATTAGTAATTAGTCATTAGTAATTAGTAATTAGTAATTAGTAATTAGTCATTAGTAATTAGGCTTTCGACTCGATATACGATACCGCATCACCAACTGTTTGGATCTTTTCGGCGTCGCTGTCATCGATTGTAAGGTTGAATGCCTTTTCGAATTCCATGATGAGCTCAACTGTATCCAGTGAGTCTGCACCAAGGTCACTTGTGAATGATGCTGTTGGAGTGATCTGTGACTCTTCAACACCAAGTTTGGCAACGATGATTTCTGTTACCTTCTGTGCCACTGCTGACATAGTAAAACCCTTGTAAGAAATGAGGTTGAAATGAATTGCGAATCTACAACTGCCGAGCGATTGTTACATCGCTAAACCGCCATCCACGTTCAGGATTTGTCCTGTAATGTATGACGACTCCTGTGCGAGGAAGAACGAAACAACGCTGGCAATCTCATCTGGCTGAGCGCCGCGCTTCATTGGAATATTTCCAAAGTAGGCGGCCTTTTGTTCGTCTGTAAGCTTGCTGGTCATGTCGGTCTCCACGAACCCTGGAGCGACGCAATTTACAAAAACGTTACGACTGGCGAGCTCGCGCGCAAGGCTCTTCGTAAGGCCAACAAGGCCTGCTTTGGCGCTGCTATAGTTGACTTGTCCGGCGTTGCCCTGGAGTCCGACGATGCTACCGATGTTGACGATACGTCCGCTGCGCTGGGACATCATGGGGCGGGCAGCTGCCTTGCATGCATAGAATACGCCCGAAAGGTTGGTGTCAATAACCGATGTCCAATCCTCGGTGCTCATCCGCATGATGAGTCCGTCCTTGGTGATACCGGCATTGTTGACGAGTCCGTCGATGCGGCCGCCTTGGGCGATCACAGCTTCGATAAAGCCCTTTACCTGCTCTTCGTCAGATACGTTAACCTGCAGAAACGTTGCATGTCCACCTGCCGCACGAATCTCCGAAGCGATAGCGTCAGCGCGCTCCGGCTGCGAGTTGAACGTGGCAAACACATGAGCCCCTTCAGCAGCAAGGCGTCGCACGATGGCCTCGCCAATACCGCGGGATCCGCCCGTTACGGCTACCACTTTACCTGAATGATCGAATGTCTTCATGTTGTTCTCTCTCCTATCCGTTATACCGCGCTACATCTTCTGCAGTGTCTATGCCATCGATTGTTGCCTCTGCGAGCGTACGCTTGACAAGACCTTGGAGCACCTTGCCAGGACCCACTTCACAATATGACGTAATGCCGTCGGACCACATGGTGTTCATTGTGGATGTCCACAATACCGGCGAGGTCAACTGCTTGATAGCGCTCTCCTTGAGTTCGTCAGCATCTGATACGGCTTTGCCGCTTACGTTTACGTAGACGGGAATCTTCGGCGCAGAGAACGTCGTTGAACGAATCTTCTCGGCTAGTCCCTGTTCTGCTTCTGCCAGAAGGGGCGAGTGAAACGCACCACTTACCTGCAGCTCCTTGACCAATTTTGCGCCGCGCTCTTTGAACACCGGCATGCATGTGCGCACATACTCTGCCGAACCGCTGATAACCACCTGTCCGGGCGAGTTGAAGTTGGCAGGCACAATCACGTTGCCGTCAACACCGTTAAGCTCATCGCATACTTCGCGCACCTTGTCATCATCCATGCCAACGACTGCTGCCATCGTTCCAGGTATGTTATTGCCCGCATCCCACATGAGTTGTGCGCGCAGTTGGACAAGGCCAAGCGCATCATCAAATGTGAGCACGCCGGCGGCATGCAGCGCAGAGTACTCGCCGAGCGAATGCCCAGCAACAGCAGTAACGCCATCCATGCTTGTGAGTGCAAGCAGCATAGCTTCGTGCACAAACAACGCTGGCTGTGTATGCTTTGTCTTGCGGAGTTCGTCTTCGGGTCCGCCCGTCATGATCGCATGCAGATCATATCCGAGGATCTCGTTGGCTTGGGCCGCCATGGCGCGCGCTGCATCAAATGCCTGCACGAGGTCGTTGGTCATACCAACATACTGCGAACCTTGACCCGAGAATAATAATGCTCTTGACATTGTCTTATGCCTGTTCCTTGTGTTCCAGCGACCATCTCAGGAGCACCGAGCCCCACGTGTACCCGGCCCCAAATGATGAGAGCACAAGGTAGTCGCCTTTTTTAACTTTTTGCGTTTGATAGAGCTCCGACATACAGATCGGAATCGTACCAGCAGTTGTGTTGCCAAAGCGGTCGATATTGATCATCACCTTTTCTTTGCTTAGCCCCATGCGCTCTGCCGTTGCATCGATGATGCGCAGGTTTGCCTGATGCGGCACAAGCCAAGCCACGTCGTCGGCCGTCATCTGATTGCGTTCCATGATCTCATAGGAGACGTCTGCCATACCCTTAACGGCGGCCTTGAACACTGCCTGACCCTCTTGGTAGACATAGTGCTCGCGGTTCGTAACGGTCTCAAGCGTTGGTGGACGCATAGAGCCGCCTGCCTTTTGATGCAGGTGCACTTCTCCGTTGCCATCCATGCGAAGGATGTGATCCATAACGCCGTACTCATCAGACTCGCTCGGCTCGAGAATCACCGCGCCGGCGCCGTCACCAAACAGCACGCATGTAGCACGGTCTTCAAAATCGATAATCGAACTCATCTTGTCGGCACCGATAAGGAGCAGTCGTTTTGATGCACCCGACTCGATCAACTTTGCACCAGTTACAAGTGCATAGAGAAAACCACTGCAGGCTCCTGCGAGATCAAAGCCCCATGCATTCTTCGCACCGATCTTGCGCTGCAGAATGGCCGCGCTCGATGGGAAGATCCTATCCGGCGTTACAGTAGCGATGATGATACAGTCAATATCTTCGGCTGTTATCCCGCGCTGCTTCAGAACAGCCTCTGCTGCCGGCACGATGATATCGGTAAGGCCACCTTCAAAAGCGAAGTGACGCTCCGTGATGCCGGTGCGTGTGCGAATCCACTCGTCTGTTGTGTCGATCTTCTGCGCAAACCAGTTGTTGTCGTAGACGCCTTCTGGAACGTGATGCGCAATTGCTGTGATGACAGCCTTCATTGTTGATCTTTCGATTCGC
>JBKCLO010000104.1:0-2537 GCA_046300675.1 Ignavibacteria bacterium | reverse complement strand
GGTACGTTATCGACCACATCAACACTACCTGGTTTCAAAGGTGCTATGGATCATGTTGTGCTCTACAGTCGCTACATGACAGCCGAGGAACTCAAGGGCATCATGGATGCAGCGGAGTAACGATCACTGCAAGAACCACGTCGTTGAGATCATCTCGAACGACGTGATTGGCTGACTATCATGTCTTGAGGCTAGTGTGGCGACGAGCACTACCAGTGCAGCAACTCTTGCCGCGGCACCGATAACAACGTCTAATGCAAGGCACCCGCCCTGACATCCAGAGCCTGCCGTACGATGGTTGTTTTACCAACTTGGCGCGGTCCTGTGATGGCCATGATGGTCGACAATGGCTCTTCTAGTCTACGCTTAATCTCGCTAACATGATGCCTTGTATAGGGTTGCGTCTGGCAATGTGTAAATACGTAGTGTGCTGCGTATTGTGATTGTCGAGATCTTGAAACCCTGTATATGTCCCGTTGGTCGAAACATTCATGAAAACCTCCATCTACCGATTCCTCTATGGAGGATTCGTCGCTTTAGGATTCGTCATGATCTTCCGAGACGATTGGATGCAAGGAGCATCTAACCTCGGTATTGCGTTGGTCTTCGATCCATTCGACAAAGACCAGCCATGGAACGAACGTCCACTCTGGCAGCGCACGTGGTTTATCGTGCATGTTGGTATTGTTGCGGCAGTATTCGGCTATGCGATGGGGTTTGCAGATAGGTAATCGTTGGTGATCTAAAACCCTATCGCAAGTTGCATTGCGGGTACAACAACTCCTGCTGCCATATTCGCTTGAAGAACTGGTTTGAGGCTTATGAAGGTGAGGTCCGGTGGACGCAACACGGCTGCCAATACGCGGTTGTATTCTTTGTTCTTTTGGTACAGATAGAATGGTCTTACAGCTGCCCACGCTGCCAACCCTCCTGCAGCGTAGAGCATGATCGCTGCCGGTGTTTGACACTCAACGCATTGTGATGCAGCGCCTGGAATGGCTATAAACGCCAGGAGGGCTGCTCCGCCAACAAGGTAGCCACCAAAGGTGTCACCGAGGATGATCGTACCAAGAAAGGGTATGGGCCAGAAGTTTACCAACGCAGGAATGATGGATGCAACTCTGCTGTGCTTATCGTATATCTTCTGACGAGCCTCGGGATCAATTTGATCGACAAATCGACTGATCTCCAAGGGCACTACATACGAATCTCGTGAATTGGCAATCTGGTTGTAAACATAGAAGAATGCCTGAGCCTCGCGTTCAGCCGACGTTGAGTCTGAGGTGTATGCAGACGCAGCAACTCTATCGATTGGCGCTGCAACGTCGTCCCTAACGACGTCGAGTTCAGCACAACTGGATTCTGTTTCTTCCAACACGATTTGTGTTGAAGGTCCGGTAACGACCGAATCCTGCGCAGGTGCCGTACAAACCACGCAGACAAACAATAGGAAAGAAACGAGGTAGAATATTGAGCACTTCATAACGGGGCCGTTTATGGTTTAATGAAGTAAAAGACTACATGTCACAGCAGGAATGACGGACCCATCGGGTAAACGCCGAAACTCTGGAAACACGGAGTACGAAAATTCTTTTGGTATCACAAGTGCATATGATAGTGCCGTGTTATAACGATTGTTAGAGTCGTTGACACTTGCAGCCCTGATGGCTGTTGCAATCAAACAACCAATACCCGTTAGCCCGAGTGCTCCCCTAATCGAAGGATTGGTGTTGTTATATGACGTACCCGACAATCCAACAAGGCTACCAAGGCCTGCCAGACTCAATCCAATCCCTATCCCGTCTCCCTGAATGAAAGAGATCACAACAGGCACAAATAGAAAGAATCCCAATGAGCCAGAAGCGGTGGTCGTGGGCAATACAAGGCGCTTGTGCTCTTTGTATATGCGTTCCCGGTATTCTATGGTTAGCCCCTTGACATACGGCTTGATTGAATCTGCCACATGCTCGATTTCTACACCTTCTTCAAGGATGGCATCGATAGCGAAGTACTGTTCTTCAAGTTTTAGCTGGTAGTCGGAGAGCGTCGTGTCCTGCTGATAGCAGCGAAGACTATGAGGCTGGTTTGCACGGAAGTATGGGGACGCGCTCATAACTGAACTTGCGAGTAGCATCAGAAGAACGGCGATGAACGAATTCATATAGGTTATTGTATGTATGGTATGATCTTGGTGGGGAACATAGCGTTTTCTAGGATATGTACTTCATCCCCACAGGCTAATTTTGGACCATGAACACAACCGACCCCCGCGTAGACGCGTTCTTGCGTCATGTACCGCAGTGGCGCGAAGAACTCACATTGCTCCGCTCAATCATGCTTACCACAGATCTTGTAGAGGACTACAAGTGGGGTCAGCCGTGCTACACCCATAACGGTAAAAACCTTGTGCTTCTCGGTGGATTTAAGGGGTCATTTGTTGTGAGCTTCTTCAATGGAGTCCTACTCTCAGATCCCCAAAACATCCTCGAATTTGCTGGACCAAACAGCAAGACGGCAAAGCTTATTCGTTTCACGCA
>JBKCLO010000103.1:0-67585 GCA_046300675.1 Ignavibacteria bacterium | reverse complement strand
TTTCGAGTCGCGAGCCAATGCCAGCTTGCGTTGAATTGCGCCGTTGACGTCCTTGCGGACCATTTCTTCGGCTTTGAGAATCATGTTTTTGATTGCAAGGGGCGACCCACTTCCATGTCCGATGATCACAACACCACGCACCCCTAAGAGCGGAACTCCGCCATACTCCTGATAGTCCATACCGCTGAGCACACGCTTGAGTACAGGCTTAAATGCACCAACGAGAAGCTTTTGCATCAGCCCCTTTTTAGCATAGCTCACAAAGCGATGCTTCAAAAAACCAAGGATACTTTCTGCGAATTTGAGAACGATATTTCCTTCGAAACCATCGCAGACAACAACATCAACGGTGCCCTTGAGAATATCGCGTCCTTCTACGTTGCCATAGAAATTCACAGGACTGTTCTTGAGCAATGCATGCGTCTCTCTGGCAGCCTCTGTGCCTTTGCTCTCTTCCTCGCCAACGTTTAAGAGTCCGACGGTTGGATTGGCTATACCCTGCATCAGCTCTGTGTACACGCTTCCCATCACGGCGAAGTCGTGCATAAACTGCGGCTTACTGTCAACATTTGCACCAACGTCAACAAGCAGTGTCGGACTACCCTTCATTGTTGGGAAGAACGACCCGATCGTTGGGCGGCTCACACCTGGGATGCGTCCGAGCACAAGTGTTGCTGTTGCCATCACGCCACCAGTGTTCCCTGATGACACAAACGCATCGGCATGACCGTTGCGCACAAGATCTAGCCCGACATAGAGCGAGGAATCACGACGGCTCTTGACGATCGACGATGGCTCGTCGCTCATCGATACCACATCTGCGGTGTGCAGGATCTTTACGCGCGGCGAACTACTCGAAACATGTTTACGAATGTCTGCTTCACGTCCGACCAGCACGATCTCTACATCTGCCGAGAGCTCTTCTAAAGCACGAAAAGCCCCCTGAACTTCATTCAGTGGGGCAAAGTCTCCTCCCATTGCATCGATCACCACGCGGACTGGCCGTGGTGTCTGAGCTAGCTCATCAATCGTTGTCGTTGTACTCACCGACGTTCCACGTCACAGTGCACAACAGTGCAGTGATTAGTCGACGTTGATAATCTTGCGGCCGTTATAATATCCGCATGAGTGGCATACGATGTGTGGCTGCTTTGCTGCATTGCAGTTAGGGCATGTCATCACTGACGGAGCAGAAGCCTTGTAGTGCGTACGACGCTTGGCACTGCGTGATTTCGAGTGACGGCGCTTTGGATTTGGCATGATTCAACCTCGTTTTACGATCGTTTTAATTTCAATAATGCTTCCCACCTGTCATCCACCGGACCCGATTCATCTGCCTTGCCAGTATCTGACAACGTCGGATGTATCTGCTCCAAAGGCGTATCGCGATACGCCGGTGCTACGTGCCGCAATGGTATTGCGACTGCGAGGACTTGACGGACATCTTCTGTGATGTCAATGCGTTTGTCCTCTTCCCGTAGCCCCCTTACCACCTCTTCATCCATGTCCTGCGCCTTGCCCGCCTGTTCAGATGCAAGTGCCGGATCGATCACGTAGGCTAGAGAAATATCGGCCGAGATCTCCTCGTCGAACTCCTCAAGCGAACGGTCACAGGTGAAGTGAGCCACTCCAGAAGCACATGCCTCGATAGTATATCGGCGCCCATGCTTCTGCAGCACACCTTCAACAGTGATCAGCCCTGTGAATTCCCCAGGGATATGTGGAATATCTTGAGCCGTCGATTGGATGTTGAAGGGGTGATTCCCCTCTCGAAGACCCACGATGTCGATTGAAATCATGGCAGTGAGGCAGAATCGTGTGATGACAAGACCACAAAAATACGGTCTGGAAGCAAATTTCCCAACTATTTAGCGAGATACTACTTCCCGAGGGTTTGTAGATTCTTCTTCGCCATCTGGTTGTTTGGGTCGATCTTGAGCACTTCTTGATAAGCATTTTTGGCATTATCAAGGTCCTTCGTACCCTGATAGCCGATGCCAAGGTAGAGCCACACGATCGCCGACTGAGGGTTGATCTGGGTTCCGATCTTACAACGGTTCACGATACTCTGATAGTCCCGCTTCTTGATGTCGTAGTTATTAGCCGCATTAATGGCGGCAATTCCGTAGCGCTTTTCGTCGTTAGACGTCGTGGTTTGGGCGTTGGTAATCACCACGTTCAAGAGCGAATCTCCGAGAACCTCATTACCACTTAGCAGATACGACTCTCCCATTAACTGCATAGCCCACATGCTCTTCGAGTTAATGGTTAAAGCCTTTTGATAATAGGAAATCGCACTGTCGACCAGGCTGTCGGCAAAGAAGTTATTGCCGATCAGGATGTTCACGCGAGTATCGTTGCTATCTGAGCAGTTGGCCAGGCGCCCTTGAAACACCTTGGTCGAGGTCTTGTACTGTTTCCGCACCTGCAGCAGGAAGCCCAGGCGGAACATTGATGCACACTGCTTCGGTGCCTTTTCGGATGCTACAAGCATCACATTGATGGCCTTTGTGGTATCACCGGCCAGGATCAGCGCCGTACCATGGTTCCAGAAGTCTGTGGGCTCCCATGATGTCTCGAACACCACTGCCTCGTCGTACTTCTTGGCACATTCTGCCCATTTCTTTGCGTCGAAGTTGCAGCGGGCAAGCATAAGTGCAACCTTGGACTTAAGAGAGTCTACCTGACGCGCGGCATCTTCGAGGTGCTGCTGTGCTTCGTCGCATTTGGCCAGTTTGTAGAGCGACTCACCAAGGAACCAGGAGGCCATGGCCTCTCCGGAGCCAACCGGACGCAGGGTACGATACTCCTTGAGGGCGCTAACCGCCTTGGAGTACTTCTTTGCGTAGTAAAAAATCTTGCCCTGCTCGAACCATGCGCGAGCATTCTTCGGGTCGAGCTGTGATACGATGGTCCACTCGTCAAGGCACTTCGTGAGATACTCAGTGGCCAGGGCATCGTCACTTTCACGGTTACGCATCTTCCAATAGCATATCGCAAGATTGAAGTGTGCATCGACCAGGTTGTTTTCAAGATCAATAGCTGCACGGTAGTTATCAGCAGCATTTTCAAGGATTGGACGGGGCTTCCAGTTAAAGTACAGATTGCCAAGCGCTAAGTATGCAAGCGCACTCTTGGAGAACTTCGAGCGGGCTGTTGTGGCAACAAGTTCTGCAGACACCAGGCTATCTGCTGCAACCAAAGCGTCTACGTGCGCAAGCGCCATTTCCACATCATCAGCCCCCTTTCGGAACTTCTTGATAGCAACACATGCCTCGGCAGCATTATTGGTAGCAATCAGTGCACTTGCATAGAGAAGAACGTGTTCTTTGATGTCATCGTCATCCTTGTGCACACGCTTTGCATACGCTAGGGCTGTATCAAGGATGTTCATTTCCAAGTAGACCTTAGCGCCCAGACGCAAACGGTCGATGTCTTGTGGATCCTTGGCAATTGCCGTTCGGATAAGCTCAAGGGCACGAACGTAGTCTTTCTGCTCAACGGCGCGCTGCGCGTCGCCATACTCATCGGCAACTGCATACAATGGCATCGCAAGTGCTGCCAGGATGACAGCGATCAATGTTCTTGAGATAAGGTTTTTCATGATGTCTATAGGTTTGGTTGAAGGCGGCGCGAATTTACCGATTTTTATCAGAGTTCTTGCTCAGAAACGGTATTGCCTTTGCGTTACAGGCTAGCCCATTACTCCTCGTCATAGAGCGTAACCTTAGCATATGCAGGCTCTATTCCCCAGTCGAAGAGCAGCTTTTGGACCTTGCCGCTACGGGTTACGAATTGCATGTATCCGCTGGCAAGATCTCGCTGACTCGGTACCCGCTTGAGATAGACATAAACCGGCACAGGGAACGGGTATTTGCGCATCATCAGGTACGATGAATGAACTGGTTTCGGCCATACATGTGCTCCTGTCGAATCCATGTAGCTTAGACGAAGCATCTTTACGGACGAATCGCGCACGTACTGAGAAAGTAGCCCAAAACCTATATAACTGCCCGGACGTGAAGCGATGACCTGCTTGAGACTATCACGAGTCCCAACAGCTGCAACTGTGCCCTTGGCCGGCTGTTTTCCACCTAAGACCACGTTGACCACATTGCCGTAGATAGAGGCATCTGCCCCACCGGGCACCACAAACTGTGGTGACTTTGCAAGCTTGGGATAGTTCTTTGTTACCGAGGCATCCCCTTTGAGCCAGCCCCGTATGTGCTCCGCATTCATTGTGTCGTAGGGGAATGACTTCGGAACAAGCACAACGAGTGCGTCTACTGAGAGCAAGGCACGCGGCAATGAATCAGCACCGGCCGCCAGGCGGACCTCTTCCTCGGCAGGGGTGTAGTTGCGGGCTACGATTGCAATACGCTCGGTGCGGTTCAACATCGACATCATCGCATCCCCTGCCACCGCTTCCTTGAATGTAATAGTGGCCTTGGGGTGTTCCTTTGCATACAGGGTCTGTATCGTATCCATAAGCTCGCGATACTCAGGATCGATGAGCACCGTAACAGCCCCCTGAATGGCAGACTCATAGCCAGCCTTTGACGGATCTGGCTGCTCTGTGCAGGCGGCAAATAGAACAGCGAGCAGCGAACAGCAAGCAGCGAGTAGCGAACAGCGAACAGCGAGCAGCGAACAGCAAGCAGCGAGTAGCGAACAGCGAGTTGCCCGCTCATGCATCATCAGAACTCTCATCTCTGCTCCTTGAGATAAACTGTGCAACGCGAAAGGCACCGAACAAGAAGACGACGATGCCGAACGTTTCTTGGAACGGCGAGCCAAGGTTGCCAACGGTGATTTCACCGATGGCAATGAGCAGTCCGACCAAGGCAACCAGGACACGGGCTAGGATATTGATGACATACATGGGCAACTCGAGTGATAAGGTCGGGACAAAATAGAAAAAGCCCCGTGTCAGTGGTGACACGGGGCTTTGTATTTCGTGTTAACGTTGGCGGAAGGTAACTGGACGCTGCAGACGGCAAGCTGTGGGCTGTCCGTTTGCGTTTTTCGCAGGTGTGTACACAGACATGCGAATCGCCTTAATGGCTGCCTCGTCGAGGTCCTTATAGCCGCTTGAACCTTCTGGATCTACCTTGACTTCAGAGATTCGGCCATCCTTACCAACAACAAAGCTCACAAGCACCGTACCTTCGAATCCCATACGGAACGATTGTGTTGTCGTGTAAAGGTCGCGTAGTTTCTTGACAAGGTCGCCTTCGTCTGTAACCGGCAGGAAGCCGTCTTCGAATTCAAAGGCATCCATGATCTCTTCTTCTTCTTCACGTGGCGGACCACCCGCACCTGGGTCAAAGCTCAGGACGCCGCTGTCATCACCACTGCCTCCTTGCGAAGACGAACGGTTGATCTGGTCGATATTCGCAAAGTCCTGCATGTCTGCCGTGATCTCTGCATCCGGAACAGCAACAGGCGTTCCTGCACGCGCTGCTGGTGCTGGCGGAAGATTTGACGGCGGAGGAGGCGGTGGAGCCTCTTCTGTGTGCGACTGCGGTGGTGGCAATGCCTCGAGCTAAAGACGAGAGAGCTTGACCTTGACAACTTTTGGTGAAGGAAACAACCACTCGGAAATGATTGGTCCAACAAACGTGTACAACGCAAGCAAAAGCAGCAGCGCCATCGTGATCTTGAACGCACGCTCTGTGTTCGCTTGAATCAGACGCTTGATCTCGGCTGCGCCGTACTTTACACCATCAAGTGCGTCGGTTACTGATGCTGCGGTACTCATAGTCCCGTGATCCTTTCTTCGTCTTCTGTCTTGTCGAAAGGAGAGACTGTAAACTTGCGCTTGCGCTCGTTGATACCGGCAGACTTGAGTCCCTGTAGGATCTCCGGCTCAGCTGCATTCAGAATGTCAAGCACCGAGACGACCAACCCGTACGGGGCGTTAGGAGAAGCCTTAAGAACAACGATACAGCGGTTCTTGAGCGCTACATTCTGGTCTGTTACGTACTTCTGGAGCGTCTTTACTGTGTACTTCTCCGGAGTGTCCTTTGCCATGTTAGCAAAGAGTACTCCGTCTTCACGAATACGAATCGTGAGCAGTTCCGACTCCTTCACTTCAACTGGTTCATCGATCTCGGGCGGAACATTCATCTCCATTGTTTGTGGAGTGATCATCGATGTGGTCAGCATGAAGAACGTCAGCAGCAGGAATGTAATATCCACAAGCGGCGTCATGTCGAGACGAAAGCCAAGACGCTTTTTCGCTTTGCGCTTGCCTTTCTTCCCCCGCCGTTCGGATTTACCTCCGCCTAATTCACCACCGCCTGCCATGAGTTACCTCGTTGTTTACATTTTCTTTTCGGTGACGAAGTTGAAGGTTGTTGCCTTCTTCTTCCTCATCTCGTTGATCGCCGTTTCAATCCACTGATAACGCAGACGTTTGTCTGCGTCGATAGCAAACGAAGCGCGTGGATTGACAAACCGCGCCTGTTCGATGATCTGACCAAGCCAAACCGTGTCCATGACCTTGAACGAGACGGTCTTCTCGTCCATACCAGGGAACTTTAACGTTGCCATGGCACGACGCAGGTTTACCACATCCTGCTCATTGAGCATCGAGACGTAGTAGGCTGTGTCCTTGAGAACAGAGTCTACACCCACCTTGATGATAACAAGGTCCTTGTCGGCCAGCTTTGCCGTATCCACGGTTGTACGCGGACGCTTGATCTCGACTTTTTGTTGGTTTTCCGAATCGCTCTTGAACTTGGCCGTGAACATGAAGAACGTTAGAAGGAGGAACGTGATGTCCACCAACGGCGTCATGTCCAGCACAAAACCAAGGCGCTTCTTCTTGATTTTCGACATTTGATCTTCCTTACCGGAGTGGAGCTACGTTAGGCCTTTGTGCCTGTCTTCACAGCGAGAGACTGCATAAGATCCAGCAGCGTCTCGTCCATACGATATGTGAAATCATCCACCTTCGATGTAAAGTAGTTGTACGCTACGATCGAAAGGATGGCTGCGATCAGTCCACCAGCTGTGTTGTAGAGAGCTTCCGAGATACCGATCGAAAGAGCTTGGGCTGATACCGTTCCCGATGCACCGAGTGCCTGGAACGAACGGATCATACCGAGCGTCGTGCCAAGAAGACCGATCATCGTTGATACCGATGCAACTGTCGACAGAATCGGCAGGTTCTTCTCAAGGAGTGGTGTCTCAAGGTTCATGTTCTCGTCGATAACACGCTGCGTTTCAGCGATCTTCTGGTCGCCGTTCAACTCAGGATCCTTTTCAATGGCCTGAAAGCGCGAAACAGCCGCACGAAGAACGTTGGCAAGTGAACCACGCTGGTCATCACATGCTGCGATGGCGGCGCTGTAGTTACCCTTCTGTACATTCTCTACAACCGCACTTCCGAATGTCTTCATGTCACCTGAACCACCAGCCTTGCCGATGGTAAGCACGCGCTCGATCGTGTAGGTGATCGAAACCAGGATGCAGGCGATGAGCAGACCTACAAGGAATCCACCCGTGTAGATCGTGCCAAGTGAGTTCTTGGGATCGAGCTTTTCGACGTCGTTAAAGTTTCCGGGATTACCGAGAACCAAATAGTACAGGACATACGCCGCGACCAAACATCCACCGATGAAGATCAGGTTCGTCAAGTTCTTCATACATCAACCCTTGCTGAGATAGATAATGTTGTTAATTCCGTTTTCAGATCGTCGAATCTACGAAAAATGATTCTTCTCACAGGCCTTTGAGCTGGGCACATTATCAGATAGTTATGTACCTGGCTCGACAATGATAAGCCTTGGAATGCCCGCCAGATCTGGGATCGTGGTCGTCAGGTGGCCGCGAGACTGAAAGATGTTTTCCACATCGCGATCTTGTCCGGCCCCGATCTCGAGAAAAACAAGCCCTCCCGGACGTATGATCTGCATCATGATTTCTGCAAGCCGATGGTAGAATGTTCGTCCGTCAGCATGATCGGTAAGAGCTGTTGTTGGTTCGTGGTCTTTTACTTCGACTTCGCATTCTTCGAGGTCTGCCGAACCGATATATGGCGGGTTCATCGTGATGATATCGAACGGTCCACCAAGCGGCACCGATGTCAGAACATCCAATTCCTGCGATTGGAACCGTCCACTGGCACCAAGCATCTCCGCATTAGTCGATGCCACCGAAAGTGCCTCGGTAGATACGTCGATACCTGTCCATGTGGTATTTGTTGTGTGCTTGATGATGGCGATAGGTATGCATCCCGATCCAGTACCGATATCGAGACAGACAAACTGCTGCTCGCTCTTGGCTGCACAATAGCGCGATACCCGCTCGGCAATAAGCTCTGTCTCCGGACGCGGTATCAGTACTGCGGGCGTTACCACGAAGACACTACCGTAGAAGTCTGCTTTGCCAAGAATGTATTGAAGGGGCTCGCGAGCCACCCGCCGCTGGATCATGGCCTTGAGCTGGGCAAGTTCGTCTTTGCTAAGTGGGCGTTCATGATCTGTGTAGAGCTCGATACGCTTGGTACCGAGAACGGCACATACCATGAGTTCAATTGTTCTGCGTGCCTCGTCGATGCCCCGATTTGTGAAGAACTCACGTCCCCACTGAATGATGTCGCGTACGGTCCAGACCTGCGGCAGCTCAGGACGCGTCGGCGACATAATAATCCTGAAGTGAGGTAGACGTGAACTGTTCTTCGCGCAGGGCCTTTACACCGTGGAGCGAGGCTTCGGCTGCAGCCAGGGTTGTAAAAAACGGTACCTTATACTTCATTGCAGTTCGGCCCATCACTGCCTCATCATAGCGTGCGTTCTCTCCAAGCGGCGTGTTGATCACAATGGATACTTCGCCGTTAGCGATCTGGTCTATGATGCTTGGACGTCCCTCGTAATGCTTGAGCACCGTTGTTGCCTGCACGCCGTGCTCCTGAAGGAAGCCCGCCGTACCTCTTGTTGCAAGGATCTTGAATCCAAGTTCTGCATAGCCCCGTACCATTTCAATGGCACGCTGCGTCTTGTCGTGTGAGCTAAGTGATACAAACACGCTTCCTTCTTTAGACAACGTTTGTCCGGCAGAAATGTGCGCCTTTACCAGCGCAATACCGAAGGATGCATCCATGCCCATGACTTCGCCCGTCGACCGCATTTCTGGACCAAGGAACACGCTTGCGTGCGGAAACTTCGCAAATGGAAATACAGACTCCTTGATCGCTGTGCGCTTCATGCCAGGGTCGAATTCAGGAACGTTCAACGAGGCAAGTTCATGACCGACCATGACGCGCGTCGCAAGCTGAGCTAGCTTGACGCCAGTGGCCTTTGAAACAAAGGGCACTGTGCGCGATGCACGAGGATTTACTTCAAGCAAATAGACGTTGCCGTTCTGCACGGCAAACTGCATGTTGAGCAGGCCAATAACGTTAAGCTCCTTGGCAATCTTGACGGCGTATTGTCGCATCGTGTCCAATACGTCTTGACCCACACTATATGGTGGCAGCACACATGACGAGTCTCCTGAGTGTATACCGGCCTCTTCTATGTGCTGCATCATTCCACCGATCACCGTTGTCTTGCCATCGCTGATCGCGTCTACGTCAAACTCTGTTGCATTCTCGAGAAAGTGGTCAATCAACACAGGGCGTGTCGGGTCTTCTGCGATAGCCTTACGCATATATGCCCGCAACGAATCCTCCCGGTAGCAGATCTGCATTGCACGCCCACCAAGCACGTAGGACGGACGCACAAGAACAGGATAGCCTACACGCTCGGCAATCTCTACGGCATGTTCCTCGTCGGTGCTGGTTCCCCAGGGTGGACATGGAATGTGGAGTCGTGTAAGCAGATCACCGAACCGCTGGCGGTCTTCTGCAAGGTCGATACCTTCGGGCGATGTACCGATGAGCGATACTCCCGCCTTGGCAAGGCGCTGTGCCAGCTTCAAAGGGGTTTGTCCGCCAAATGTGATCACAACCCCGTCCGGACGTTCGATGTCGACCACATTCATCACATCTTCGAACGTAAGGGGCTCGAAATACAGCCTACTTGTTGTGTCGTAATCTGTGGAGACTGTTTCAGGATTACAATTGATCATGATGGCTTCGTAGCCCATCTCCTTGAGAGCGAACAGTCCCTGAACGCAGCAATAGTCAAACTCGATACCCTGCCCAATACGGTTGGGTCCGCTGCCGAGAATGATCACCTTCTTGTTCGCACTTGGTATAGCTTCGTTCTCTGTATCGTAGCAGGAGTAATGATATGGCGTCTGCGATTCGAATTCTGCGGCACACGTGTCTACCGTCTTAAACACAGGCAGCACACCAATATCCTTGCGGCGCTTGCGCACATCGTCTTCGGCAACACCCATGAGCAGGCCGATCTGCATGTCGCTAAAACCATAGCGCTTGAGCTTGTGCAGACGCACGCGTGAGATGTGGGCAATCGATTCCATGCCAGCATGCACATCATGCAGCAGCGATTGCGCCTCGTCTACGATCTGCTTACACTGAACGATAAACCATGGATCGTACTTCGATATTGCATGAATCTCTTCTACAGACATTCCATACCGCAGCGCATCACAGAGGTCGTCCATGGATCGTGATGTCCGTTGTCCGAGCCGCACATGCAAGGGGGCCAGCATTCCATCCTCTTGCGGCACATCCTCGAGATAGCGCTCACGGTCGAACCCAAATCCGTAGCGTTTTTGTTCGAGTGACCGAAGGCACTTCTGCAATGCCTCTTTAAAGGTGCGGCCGAAGGCCATGGCCTCTCCAACGGACTTCATCTGGATGCCAAGGGAATTGTCTGCTTCGTGGAATTTTTCAAAATCCCAACGTGGCACCTTAACAACGACATAATCTATTGACGGCTCAAAACAGGCCGGTGTCTTCTTTGTGATGTCGTTGATGATCTCGTCGAGCGTATATCCAACCGCGAGTTTTGCGGCAATCTTTGCGATCGGAAATCCAGTTGCCTTCGAGGCAAGCGCTGAGCTGCGCGAGACACGTGGATTCATTTCGATCACCACCATGCGTCCGTCTGCCGGGTTCACGGCAAACTGGATGTTGGAGCCCCCTGTCTCGACACCGATCTCGCGAATGATTTTGAGCGAAGCATCACGCATGCGCTGGTATTCACGATCTGTGAGCGTTTGCGCCGGTGCAACAGTGATCGAATCGCCAGTGTGCACACCCATCGGGTCAACATTTTCAATCGAGCAGATGATCACGACATTGTCCTTTGTGTCGCGCATTACCTCGAGCTCGTATTCCTTCCAGCCGATGATGCTTTCCTCAACCAGTACTCGGCCAATGGGACTTGCCACCAGACCATTGCGAAGGATCTCGCGATACTCTTCGATGTTGTAGGCAATTCCCCCACCGGTTCCACCTAAGGTAAACGACGGACGGATAATGGCTGGAAATCCAACATCATCAATCATGGCCATACCCTCTTCAAAGGCATGCACAAATCCGCCTCGCGTCATTTCCATGCCGATCTTAAGCATGGCATTCAGGAACAGCTCGCGGTCTTCGGCCTTGTGGATCGACTCGATCTTTGAACCGATAAGCTCTATTCCATACTTCTCAAGAATGCCTGCTTCGTGCAGCGATACAGCTGCATTCAGAGCTACTTGACCTCCCATGGTTGGAAGAATAGCGTCAGGCTTCTCTTTCTTGATAACCTCTTCGATGTAATAGGGCGTGATTGGTTCTACATACGTGGCATCTGCAATGTTCGGATCCGTCATGATCGTTGCCGGATTCGAATTGATCAGCACAACGCGGTATCCTTCTTCGCGCAGCACTTTACAGGCCTGCGTTCCTGAGTAATCAAACTCGCATGCTTGACCGATGACGATCGGGCCTGATCCGATCACGAGAATGGTTTGTATGTCGGTACGCTTTGGCATGGGTGTGTGCAGTTATCGATTATCTGAAAAAATCATGTTTAGTACAGACATCCGCACAGCTACGCCATGCGTTACCTGTCTGTGAATCAAGCACTGCGGCAACGACAGAAGCTCTTCGTCCAATTCTACGCCAACATTGACTGGTCCGGGATGCATGATTACAAGATTGGGATTCGTCAATGCTCGCTGACTCGTCATCGCATAGAACTTGCGGTACTCTTCCACGCTTGGGACAATATCGTTTGTGATGCGCTCCCGTTGAATGCGCAACAGGTACACAACGTCTGCCCAGTGTGAGGCATCATCAATAGATTCAAACCTCTGCAACCTCTCAAACTGCTCGTCGTTAGGACGCAGAGAGTCCGGCGCGCAGTATGCTACCTCTGCTCCCATGCGAAGCAGCACATCTGATGTGGAGCGCGCAACCCTTGAATGTTGCAGATCTCCAACGATGGCAACTTTTACACCTCGAACACTTCCGAATCGCTCGCGAATCGTCGAGGCGTCAAGCAATGCCTGAGTTGGATGGGCCACAGAGCCCTCGCCTGCATTGATCACCGACATCGTGGTGTAGGATGCAACACGTTCGTGTGTTCCGTTGTGCGCATGACGTATGATGACGCCATCGAACCCCATGGCTTGAATGGTGTGAATCGTCTCCTGGAGTGTTTCGCCCTTTTCGACGCTGCTGCCAGACGAGGAGAAATGCACTGATGAGGCCCCTAAGCGCTGAACAGCCGTCTCGAAAGATAGTCGCGTCCGAGTTGACGGCTCAAAGAAGGCTAGGACGAATCTCTTGTCAGCAAGTATTGGTTGCGCACGCTGAACAAGCCCCGTAGGCGTCAGAAACGCCGATGCCACGTCGAGGATTTCGGTAATACTCTCGACTGATAACTGCTGACTCGACAGAAGGTGGCGCATCGACATCGATTGCAAAAATAGGGCAAAAAAAAGCCCGCCGATTGGCGGGCTCTGCAATTTCTTGAATTACTTTTTCTTCTTCGCTGCTGCCTTCTTCGGAGCTGCCTTCTTTGGAGCTGCCTTCTTAGCACCAGACTTCTTCTCGCCGTTCACAACTGCCTTAAGGTCTGCACCAGCTGAGAACTTTGCAACCTTGCGAGCTGCGATCTTGATCGTTGCACCCGTTGCTGGGTTGCGACCTGTGCGAGCACCGCGCTTACCAACACTGAATGAACCGAAACCGATGAGAGAAACACTGCCACCCTTGCCAAGTTCTGACTTGATGGCACCGATTGCTGCATTCAGCGCAGTGTCAGCTTGTGACTTGCTGAGTCCAGCGGCGTTAGCAATAGCTTCTACTAGCTCTGCTTTGTTCATAGGAACCCCCATGTAAACGATTGGATAAAACCAGTTATGGGTGCAATAATAGTCCCTGTTTGCAGGGCATTTCAAGCATGAATTCTCCACATGAACCTATTTACAGGGTCTCCAGCCGTTTTTTAGGCCAGAACTCCTATGGAATGGGGCTTCCAGGCCGCATTACGGCTTTGTTACATGGCCAAACTGATACCCAAAGCCAAGAGTGCAGCACCTACAAGCTGCGTTGAAAACCCCGCCACAAGGCCTGCTGCAAGGTCATCCCCCATCACAGCCCATGCTTCGGTGCGGTCGTTGATGATGTTCATCGGCCATGGTTTCATCACATCAAACACACGGAAGAGCAGAACTGCAGTTGCCCATAATGCCAGTCCGTTGTAGGCCATCGGGAACATCAACGTAAGGCACATACCAGCGGCTTCGTCGATAACCACAACACTTGGGTCGTGTCCCCAATTCTTCTGCACATGCTTTACCGACAAGGTGCCGAGCAGCGTAAAAACAACGAAACCAATTCCATACCATAGCTGCATTGTTGCTGTTGGCCACATGGCATAGAGCGAACCATATGCCGCAGGCAATGCAACAAGCAGACTGCAGTATGAACCCGGCATGATCGGCAGCAGACCCACACCACCAAATGTTGCAACGTAGTCGTGAATGGACGTGAGTTTCGGGGGTGCGATCTTATGAGCTGCCACGATGAAAGAGCCTTTTGTTGACGATGACGTATTGAACTAAACTGTAAATCGAGAGGAGTGTAATGATGTAGAGTCCGGCCGTTACACCACCAGACATCATAAATCTTGCCGCGTAAGCACCAAGCTCTGAATCTGGTGTGGTTTGATGCAGAGCAAGACAAAGTATAGCAACGATGATCACAACCATCTGAAGAAACGTCTTGACCTTTGCTACATAGCTTGTCGTCATTGTGAGCCCCTTATCATCTGCGATGGAGCGCATAGCCGTTGTGCCGAAGTCACGCAGGACAATGATAACCAACATCCAGATCGGCATCATGCCCAGCATATACAGCGCAACAAATGCCGAAGTAGTGAGGACCTTATCTGCCAGCGGATCAAGGAACACTCCATGGTCGGTAACCTCTCCATATCTGCGAGCCAGGAATCCATCAAGCCAATCAGTGAGAGCCGCAACCACGAATATCAAGAGCGCAGTAAGTGTTCCGTTTGGCGAATCCGACAACATGAAGACCAAAAAGATTGGTGCCATGAAGAACCGACTTAGCGTTACGATATTGGCGTACGTAAACTTCATGCACCAACGTTCCGCGCATGTTGCACGATTTGGGCAAACTCGATGGCCTTGAGCGAAGCACCGCCTACCAGCGCACCATCGATGTCGCGGCAAGCAAAGAGTTCGGCTGCATTGCTAGGCGTCACACTGCCGCCATAGAGAAGCGGTACGTGCGTTTGAACACCTTGCAAGGCGAGATGATCTCGCAGAAACGCATGCACCTTTTGTGCCTGCTCGGTGGTGGCTGCAAGACCTGTGCCGATGGCCCACACCGGTTCGTAGGCAACGAGCGAGGCCGCAACGGCATCAAGACCAGCCGTGGATATGATGCCATTGATCTGCTCTTTGAGCACGTCGAAGGTGATTCCGCGCTGACGTTGATCTAATGTCTCTCCGATGCAAACAATTGGACGCAATCCTACCTCGTGTGCATGGCGGACTTTGCGTCCGATGTCTGCGTCGGTTTCGTGCTGATCACGCCTGCGCTCGCTATGACCGAGAATAACATGGGCACAGCCCACATCGGAAAGCATTTCTGCGCTAACCTCGCCCGTAAAGGCGCCATTGGCAGTATGATGACAGTTCTGCGCACCAACTGCTATGCGATCTGCGCAACGTGCAATAACGGTTTCAAGCGCTGTCGTGGGCGGACATATCACTACCTGCACGCTTACATCCGATACTGCACCATGCAGCATGAGGTTTGCTGCGAGCTCGTTTGCTTGCGCGCGCAGAAGGTTCATTTTCCAGTTGCCGACAACATAGATGCTCATGACTTGCGACGCACTCCACGAACGTGAAACAGTCTATAAGATGATAGGTCCTGATTGGACTCAAATCCAACACCGTCGATTGATTCGCTTCCCGTTTCAATGTGTACGGGCTTCTCCGTTTGAACGCGGCGCGTAGCATTGACCCACGTCAGCAACGTGGTCGTCAGTGTAATCTGCCGCGTACGAGATTCAACCCGAACGTTGCCGTGGGCTGTCATGTCCTTTGTTATGTCATTGACAACCACAGAGTCTGCCGTTAACCGCGCCTGGACCGCTACTCCTGACTTCTCATAAAAATCAACGATGACATTGCCGACCATTGTTGTGCGCTGGTTGCGTTCATCAATGTTGCCTTGGCGTGCATACAGCGTAGCCTTGGACCTTGTGCTGTCTGTAATAGCGATCTTAACGTTGTATGCAACGTGCGATGGCACCGTTAGAAACGGGTCATCAGCGCTGCGCTGAATCGAAGGCCGCTCGCTGCAGGATGATAGCAATAGCAGAAAACCTATGGCCACTCCAAGAGAACGCATCAGCCGTGCCAGTAGTCAAGTATCATCCGAAGAAACCCTTCTGCTTCAGACAGAGGGAGCTGCGTCGCGGCATCACTCTTTGCCTGCGAAGGATCGGGGTGTGTCTCGAAGAAGATCCCGTCTATACCCACCGCAGCGGCTGCACGGGCAAGTGCTGGGATGAATTCCCGTTTGCCGCCGGACTGAGTGCCAATTGAGGGCTGCTGCACGCTGTGTGTTGCATCAAAGATCACGGGGTAGCCGCTTTGCCTCATCACGACGAGTGACCGAAAGTCTACAACAAGATCATGGTACCCGAATGTTGTACCACGTTCTGTGAGCCAAACATGCGAGCCCCCTGCCTGCACAACTTTCTCGGCGGCCTTTGCCATATCGTCCGGCGCCATGAACTGCGCCTTCTTAATATTCACGATACGTCCAGTGGCAGCAGCTGCTTCGAGCAACGACGTTTGCCGACTTAAGAACGCAGGAATCTGCAGTACATCAACGTAGGGGGCGGCCATGGCGGCCTCGGCATCAGCATGAATATCTGTGAGAGTTGGCCTTCCGATCATGGCACCTGCCTCGTGCAGAAGCTCAAGAGCCGACTGGTCTCCGATGCCCTGAAACGAACCTGCACTGGTGCGGTTAGCCTTTCGGTACGACCCCTTGAGATACAGGTCAACCGGCATGTCGCGTGTGATAGTTGCCAATGTCTCGGCAACGCGCATGATCACGTCTCGTGACTCCACAAGACACGGACCAGCAATGATGATTGGTCTTTTCACATTCGGATGCATAGTATGCGGCAAAATACCATTAAATTGACCTTCCAGCATAGAGCGTATGGCACAGCGCCCCGAACATACCCCCCTGCGAAGAAGAGCGGCAGCATCAGATCCAACTGTGGATGCTGATGATGTGAGCCGTCCGCAGCAGATGACCCTTGGATACGAGGTAGAGCGGCAGCGTCGCACAAAGATCTTCGCTGTCCTGATGGCGCTGCTTGGTCTGCTGATGCTTGTATCTATCATCTCCTACTCCCGCGCCGATTCGGCTAACGCGCAACTGACGATGCGCGAGCTTATGGGTGTTGTTCGAGGCGACGATGCAATTCGGCAGCAATTCGATCAGACATATAACTGGATCGGACTTCTTGGCGCTGTTGTAGCTCACTGGATGCTGCTCAGCACCGTTGGTGTGTGGTCGCTTGTGTTTCCTGCAATGCTTCTTGTATGGGCACGCGACGTCTACCGCCTGCAGAAGCTCACACCAAGGGTTACACGCTATTCTATTGTGTCGACAATGGCTGCAATATCGGTGGCAGCCTTTGTGGCCACGTTGCAGCTTGTAGAGCCCCTTTCGTTTATTCCTCCCGAAGCATGCGGCTCGATTGGACAGTTTCTTGCTGGTGTTGTAACGCAGCTTATTGGTCGATTTGGCAGTTCCGTTCTATGGCTGCTGTTGTCATCGGCTGTGATTATTCTTGGATTCGAGATTGATCTTCGAAATCTGAATTCCTCGGTGCAGCCGCTTAAGGATGCGCTTGCCCGCCTTACTTCCGGCTTCTCCTTTCAGCGAGGTCAACAGGCGCAGAGTCAGGAACAAACCGATGATGACGAACTCGATGAGAGCGATGAAGATGATGACGAACTGGTCGAGCCAGATCCATTAGATACACCTCCGTCGCAACGATCATCTTGGAAGGGGCCAACATTGTTTGGTTCCAAGAAGCGCACAACGATGCGCTCTGATGATGTAGATGATGAAGAACCTGCAGTGCAGATTCGGCGTGCCTCTCAGGATCGTGACCAAGACTCACCATTCGCCGGACAGCTCTCAGGCTCGGTGCGCATTCTGCGTCCGAGCCAGCTGGCACCTGCAGAGCCGCCACCTGTTCAGAGCGTCGAGGAAGATACCGAAGTGCCAGGGTCGGTAGACCTTGATGAAGTGCAACGTAGGCTTCAGCGCCTGCATCCAAAGAAAGACATCGCACTTCGTCAATCTGAAGCAGATGATGAAGAGGAAGATGACGTCGAGTACGAGGAGGATGCCGAACTTGAAGACGAGCACGAAGAGGAAGAGGAGGAAGGTGAACCTGAAGCTCCCTCTCCAAAGCGCTCGGCAGTTACTGTGCAGCGTCCGCTGACGCTAACGGTTCAGGACACACTTTTCCCTGTCGAACCAGAGATCAAGCTCTCGAACGTTACGATGTACGACGAGGAGATCGCCTACAAGCCCCCTCCGTCAAAGCTGCTAGTCGAAGTCAAAGACGAGGGTGCAGTAGACGACGCCGAGCTGCAGGCAAAGGCCATTACGCTGCAGGAAAAACTCGAAACGTTCAAGGTCCGCATCGAGAATCTTACCGTCACACCGGGTCCGGTTGTTACGCAATACGAGTTTGTTCCGGCATCGGGAATCAAGGTCTCTCAGATCGAGAACCTTGCCGACGACATCGCGCTCGCACTCAAGGCACAGGGCGTGCGCATCATAGCGCCGATTCCGGGCAAAGGTACAGTCGGCATTGAGATCCCAAATCAACATCCATCGATCGTGCGCTTTAGTTCGATCATCAAGAGTCCGAAGTATCACGACAAAGACATACGTCTGCCCCTTGCCATGGGTAAGACCGTCGTTGGCGAGGTTTTCTGCGCGGATCTAACGAAGATGCCGCACCTTCTCATCGCTGGAGCAACCGGTAAGGGCAAGTCTGTTGGTATCAACACGATCATCGCATCACTGTTGTACCGCATTCATCCGAAGGACCTCAAGTTCGTGATTGTTGATCCTAAGCGTGTAGAGATGAATCTGTATGCCTCGCTTAAGGATCATTACCTGGCCATCTCGCCAGATATCAATGAATCAATCGTCACGTCGCCTCAGAACGCCGTGGTTGTGCTTAAGGCGCTTGTTGAAGAAATGCAGCAGCGCTTCAGCATTCTTGCCGCTGCCGGACAGCGAAACATTACAGATTACAACCAGAAGGTCAATGACGGCAAGATCAAGGACAAGGGTGGCTTCATGCACCGTCCGATGCCCTATATCGTTGTGATCATCGATGAGCTTGCAGACCTCATGATGACGGCTTCGAAGGAAGTCGAAGAACCTATCTGCCGCCTGGCGCAGCTTGCGCGCGCCGTTGGTATTCACTGTATTGTGGCTACGCAGCGTCCGAGCGTTGATGTTGTTACAGGTCTTATCAAAGCAAACTTCCCTGCCCGCATCGCCTATCAAGTGTCTTCCCGCATCGATTCGCGCACGATCCTTGATGGCACGGGAGCAGAGCACCTTATCGGCAATGGCGACATGCTCTTTGCCCCAGGCAATACACCGATGCCTATTCGTATGCAGAACGCCTTCATCTCGACGGAGGAGGTTGAAGCCTTATGCGACTGGATCGGCGCGCAAAAGGGATATTCAACGCCATATATGCTCCCATCGATCAACAAGCGTGCAGGGGGCTCAGCAGGCGGCAGCGACGATCGGGACGCACTCTTTGAAGATGCAGCACGCATCTTCGTACAACTTCAGCAAGCCAGTACGTCAACACTACAGCGCAGACTCAAAGTTGGCTATGCACGTGCTGCACGTATCGTTGATGAGCTTGAAATGGCGGGAATCGTTGGGCCGCCAGATGGCTCGCGTGGACGTCCAGTGCTGCTGCAAAGTGAATCAGAGCTTGAGGCTTATCTGTAACAGCGTTTAGCAATAACTTTTGTGACGCGCCAGAGGCGGCGCACCTCTTTACGTCCGATAATCGCAATTGCAAGTACCACTCCCAGTTCGGGGATGCCAAGCGCAAGCAGACCCGATAGGACGGACTTAGCCTGCGTTGACATCTGACTCATCCATACAAACGGGATTGTTAGTGGTGCTGCCTGGAATGCGATCAGGACGCAAACGCCAGCGATGTATCGACCGCCTGAACGACTCACAAGCGCGGCACAAGCTGGTCAAACAATGCAGCGTGTGTCTGCACGATTATTTCTGCATCCGAGGGTTCAAACGTGCCTATCAACGCTGTGTGGACACCGGCGGCCGCGCCGGCCTGCGCATCAGTGCGCGAATCGCCAACGAACCATGACATCGAGGGATCAACATCATGCTCTCGCATAGCGTCGAACAACATGCCAGGTGCTGGCTTACGGTGGGTGCTCTGCGCATTGTCCAAATCTGTGCACGAATAGATAGCATCAATGGTCGGCGATCCCGATGCGCGTAACATCTTCTGCATGTGCGTATGCACGGCATCAAGATCGTCGTGCGTCATAAGCCCCTTGCCTACTCCCTGCTGATTGGATATCACGATAAGCTTGTAACCACGTGTACGGGCTTCACGAAGGAGCGGCAGTATCTCGTCGATGAGCGTGAACTCTGAGGGCGTGCGTACATAGGCTCCTACAAGGCGTACGTTGATAACACCATCTCGGTCGAGAAAGAGAGCTTTATTCATGAGAGCAACTCCTGCGAGTCAGGTTGTTCTTCGGCTAGGAAGTATCGAGGACAAAGCTCATTAGCAACATTGTCCAAGAATCGGCTTGGACGTGAGAGTACGTCCGAGTGCTGCCACTCTGCCATCACATCAGGATAGGTCATGATAAGTGTATCCTTCGCCCGAGTGCATGCAACATAGAGAAGTCTGCGTTCCTCTTCGATTGATTCTTCGGATTCGGCACTCTTTGCCGATGGAATGCGGCCCTCGTTTACCGACAGCACGAATACGACCTTCCATTCCAGCCCCTTAGCCGAATGAATAGTAGAAATAGTCATGAATTCTGTTTCTCTGTCGTCGGGGTCTATCGTGTCTAGTCCATCTGTAGGGGGCTCAAGTGCAATATCATCGAGGAACTCCTGACATGACCCGTACCTGCCACCTATACCAACGATGGTCTCGATGTCCTTCCATCTCTTGGGGGCATCATCGTGAACTCGCTCCAGCGTAGGCTTATAGTGCTCGGCAATGTATTGGAGTCTGTCTAGAGGATGTCGCACAAGCCGTGCCTTGCCTAGCTCATGTAGAAGGTTGTTCAGCGCGTGGGCCGCCTTACCAGTGCTGCCATACGTGCGTTCTGGTTCGGTGAGCGGATCTGGATGCTCAAGAAGGTGATCAATGATGATCTGCGCTGTTTTCTGTCCGACGCCCTCGAGCTGTTGTAGCACACGGAACCACGAGACAACATCGCGGACATTCTCGGTTATGCGCAGGCGTGCCAGTATGTCTTTCACGTGCGCAGCTTCTGCAAACTTGAGTCCGCCGAACTTTCGGAACGGGACATTGGCGCGCTGAAGTTCGATCTCAAGATCAAACGAAAGAAAGCCACTGCGCACAAGCACAGCGATCTCGGTAAGAGGTACCCCTTGTTCGCGCAATTCGAGCACATGCTGAGCAATAAACTGCGATTGCTGACGCTCGCTTCTGGCAGTGATCAGCATTGGCTGATCGCCCCCTTGTCGATGCGCTCGCAGCTTCTTCTCAAACATAAACGGAGCATCTTCCAGCACTGCATTGCAAACATCAAGAATCGGCTGCGTGCTGCGGTAGTTCTCCTCTAGGCGGATGATTGCGCAGGAATCAAACGAAGACGGCACGGTATGAATGTTTCGAACATTGGCGCCACGAAACGAGTAGATGCTTTGTGCATCATCGCCAACAACCATCACATTACCGCTTGTACCGGCTAATCCTAAGACAATCTGGTGTTGGAGGTTGTTTGTGTCCTGGTATTCATCTACCATGATGTGTCGGAATTGCGATCGCAACGCAGTGCCAATTGTCTCGTGACGGGTCATTGCCAGCAGATACAGTAGCAGGTCGTCGTAGTCAAACAACGAGTTCTTGTGTTTGTAGTCAGTATATGCATGCACCATGTGGCGGATTGTCTCGGTATCGTCGACAAACTGCGGATACTGTTCTGCAATGAGCTCGTCAAGGGGCTTTGACATATTCACAGACTTACTGTACATGTCGTGCAATGTGCCCTTGTTCGGGAACCTCTTGCGCCTGGCAGCAAGATCAAACTTGCTACGCACAAGATTCATAATGTCCTCAGCGTCCGACTGATCGATGATCGAATACACTGCTCGCTGCTCGTTGCTTGCTGCTTGCTGCACGCCCCCTGGCATCCCGTACGTTTTAAGCACTCTGAATGCGAAAGCATGAAACGTTCCTCCTGAGACGTGCTCACAACGTCCATCGAGAAGGTGCGAGGCCCTACGAAGCATCTCCGAAGCTGCCTTGCGCGTGAACGTGAGCAGCAAGATCGATGAAGGGTCAACTCCATCTTCAACCAGTCTTGCAACCCGATAGGTAAGCGTTCGGGTCTTACCTGTGCCAGCACCTGCCAACACCAACGCAGGACCATTGTTGTGCATCACCGCTTGATACTGCTGCGGATTTAGGACCGAGGCATAGTCAATGCGATATGATGCACCATTAGGCGCTACACTTGCCGGACGAAGCACGATCTTTTTCATGCGGCAATTTACGTGTCACGTCTCACGTGCATGCCGCATACAATCACCATTCGATCAATGCACGCAATTCTGATGCGACCGTATCGATTGTCGGAATAACAGCATCCATCATGCCCTTGTTGTAGGGAATTGGGACATCTGCGCTGGCTAGGCGGCAAACCGGAGCATCGAGATACGAGAAGCATTCCTGCATAATCACCGAGGCGATCTCTGCGCCGAAGCCTGCTGTTATTGTGTCCTCGTGGAGCACCATGCACCGATTGGTCTTACGAACGGATGCAAGAACTGCCTGTTTGTCCCATGGCACGATCGTGCGTAGATCGATGATCTCGGCATCGAGTCCTGAGAGTTCAACGGCAGATTTAGCTCTGTGCACCATTTCGCCCCATGCTACAATCGTAACCTGAGTTCCGGGACGAACTATCGATGCAACACCAAACGGAACTGTGAAGTTATCGCCAGGATAAACTCCACGTCCAGGTGCTGTGTCCTGGATCGCGCGATGCTCGAGGAAAAACGTTGGGTCATTCCCACGCAATGCTGTTCTCAACAGACCTACTGCATCCTGTGCATTTGATGGCATGGCAACACGCCAGCCCAGTGTGTGAGCAAACACGGCCTCGCCGCTAACGCTATGCCATGGATCGCCCGTGCGCTTTGAAAATCCAACGGGAATGCGCACAACCATAGGCGCTGTAAAGTCGCCGTTTGTACGCCAGCGTATCGTGCCGCAATCATTGATCTGCTCGGTTGCTGGATCGAGGTATTTACGGAACTGAATCTCGGGCACAGGAACCAATCCTGCCATTGCCATTCCTACGGCACGACCGATAATGCCTTCCTCACTCAAAGAGGTGTCAAACACTCGTTCAGCACCATGCTTGGTTTGCAGATCAACAGTTGCGCCATGCACGCCCCCTTTCACACCAACATCTTCCCCGAAAACGAGCAGGCGATCATTGTGGTTCAGTTCGTAGTCAAGGGTGCGCTTGACAGCTTCGATGAGGTTAATGCGCGGACCATCTTCGTGCTTTTCGCCGGTGGCAGAAATGGGTGCAATGCCGGCACCAACAAGTCCACCGTGCTTGGGCACAGACCCGTCATCGAAGAGTTTTGTTAAGGCATCTTCCGGAAGCGGCTGCGCCTGGGCAAGAGCTGCCTCACAGGCTGCACGGACCTGTGCTTCGATCTCGGACACGAACTCGGCCCAACTATCTTCGGTAGCATAGTTCTTGCGGATGAACATTGCTTTGAGCTTTTCAATTGGGTCCCTCTGCAGTTCTTCTTCCTTCTGCTCTGGGGTCTTGTAGGACTGGTTGTCGGCACCGCTGTGACCACATATCCGTGGCACACGAACACGAAGAAGAGCCGGCGATTGTTTCTCGCGAACGTGCTCAATGGTCTTCGTGATCATGCGATCAGATTCTTCAGGATTAGTTCCATCGATCTCGACAATGCGCAGGGCGTTAAATGACCCCAAATTCGAAGCGATGTTTCCACCTGGTGTCTGCATTGTTCCCGGAACACTGATACCGAATTGGTTGTCTTCGATAAAGAAGATCATCGGCAGCTTGAGCGTGGTTGCAATATTCAGCGCAGCCCAAAAACCATTTGTTGCCGTCGAACCATCACCACCGAGTGCCACAGCTACCGCCCCTTGCCATGCCTCATCACCCAGCACCGATGCGTGATAGCGTATGGCCTGAGCCCAACCCACGCATGGTGTATACTGCGCACCGACGTCACCTGATGCAGGAAGAACTGTTACTCCCTTTCGGTTATTCAAGTGGTGCACCACGCCGATGTCGCGTCCGCCATTTCTGCTTCCAGAAAGGGCTAGGGGGCCTGCAAACGCCTCTTCATACGTCATGCCGGCAGCAAGGACAAGCGGACGCGAGCGGTAGTAGACCGTTGCAGCATCGTTACCTTGGCGCAGACATTGGCCCAGTATGGCCTGAGCAAGCTCATGCCCCTTAGCAGAGAATTGATAGGTTACCTTTCCTGATGGAGCAAGCTCTGTCTCTTCGATCTGATCGATAAGCCGAGAGGCGATCACAGTGCGGGCAGTTTCGAACCATTCACTTTTGGTCATAGGAAGCGCTGTATTTGTCAGTTGGTATAGGTTGCAAAAGTACGCCGAGTGGTAGATTTGCAGGACATTTTTCGTACCACGCATGAAGGTAACCAACGTGAACCGTTATTCGTTTATCGCAGGGCTGCTTGCTGCAGTCATCCTGGGTGCCGTGTCCACGTCTGCCCAGTTCAGCTTCCCGACATATGCCCCAAAGGACTGCATGGGTGCGGCTCAAAAGGCTATCACCGGTGCAACTGACACGAAGGTTGTTGGCATAGTTGCCGTCGGTGTCGATGTACCTCTCGGCGCAACACCCGTCAACATCGGGATGAGTGCCAAGGATGGCAAGGCCACTATGTGGGTATACCTTGTCCGGAGTGCAGAGAAGGACACAGTTGCATTCGTTCCTCTTATTCGCCTGCTTGGAAGCTGTAACCCGCCGCCAATTCCGATTCCAGCAGATGCGTTTGATCCGGCAGATGCGCCGCAGAGCCCATTACCGACAGACTTCACACAGGGCGCCGGACTGATCACGGCCCTGAACAAGGACGCAAAGTTCTCGCGCTTCCGCACTGCCTACCCAGACAGCAATGCCTCACTCGCAATTCTATCTGTCTCCGAAGGTGGCACAGGCGGAGTTGGCCTTGGTGATGGTAATGTGTTCTGGCTGCTCACATGGAGTGCTTTTGTTGATTCCGTGCAAACAGATACCAACGGCAATGGACCAGATCCAGGCCTTACATGTATCCACAACATCACAACCGGTGAAACATTCTGCTTTGATTCTTCGGATGTTACCGGCATTGCTGATGAGGCGCTCTCACAGGGATTTGCTGTTGCTCCGAATCCAGCAAACGATCAAGCCGCTCTTACTGTGCCTTCATCATGGAACGGCACCAACGTATCGATTGCAGCGATTGACATGACGGGCCGCGTCTATCCAATGGGCGATATGATTCGCCTTGACGGCATCGCACTTCCGCTGAATCTTTCAGGGCTGCCCTCCGGCATGTATACATTGCATTTACAGCGACCAGGAGCAAGCATAGCCATACCGATGTCGGTGTTGCGCTAAACAAGAACACTTCACCACTTTCAATTCCGACCCAACAACGCATTCTATGTACAAGCATCTACAGTCAGCAGATCCCGAAGTCTTCCATGCCGTTCAGGGCGAGTACGACAGACAACGTGATAAGATTGAGTTGATCGCAAGCGAGAACTTTACATCACTCAGCGTAATGGAAGCTCAAGGTAGCATCCTTACAAACAAGTACGCAGAAGGCTATCCAGGCAAGCGCTATTATGGCGGTTGCGAATGGGTTGATGTTGCAGAGAACATTGCCATCGAGCGCCTCAAGCAGCTGTTTGGTGCTGAGTACGCAAACGTGCAGCCACACTCGGGTTCGGGAGCGAACATGGCTGTGTACTTCACGTACCTTAAGCCAGGAGATACGGTGCTTGGGATGGATCTATCCCATGGTGGACACCTTACGCATGGTTCGCCGGTGAACTTCTCCGGTATGTTCTACAACTTCATTGGTTATGGCCTCAATCAAGAAACTGGTCGTATCGATTATAACGTTGTTGAGGACCTTGCCAAGCAGCACAAGCCGAAAATGATCACCGTAGGTGCAAGCGCCTACTCACGAGAGATCGATTTTTCGGCATTCCGTGAGATCGCAGACAAGGTAGGAGCATTCCTCCTGGCAGACATCGCCCACCCGGCCGGTTTGATTGCCAAGGGGCGCCTTATGAGCCCCGTACCGTATTGCGACATCGTCACATCAACAACGCATAAGACACTGCGCGGTCCGCGTGGTGGTCTGATCGTCATGGGCAAGAACTACGAGAACCCATTCGGCAAGGTTGCTCCTAAGAGCGGACGTAAGAAGCTAATGGGCGAACTGATTGACTCCATGGTGATGCCCGGCATTCAGGGTGGTCCGCTCATGCACGTGATTGCAGCCAAGGCTGTTGCCTTTGGAGAGTGTCTTACCGACGAGTTTGATGAGTACACAAAGCAGGTTGTGCGCAACGCTGCTGCTATGGCTGATGAGTTGATGAAGATGGACTATAACATCGTCTCAGGTGGAACAGAAAATCACCTGATGCTGATCGACCTGCGCAATAAGAATGTAACCGGGAAGCAGGCCGAGAATGCTCTTGATGCCAGCGGGATAACCTGCAACAAGAACGCCGTTCCGTATGACACACAGCCACCGCTTGTAACAAGTGGCATCAGGCTTGGCGCTGCAGCGATGACGAGTCGCGGCATGAAGGAAGAAGACATGCGTCAGATCGCACACTTCATCGACCGTGTCATCAGCAACTTTGGCAGCGAAGACAACTACAAGAACGTCAAGCACGATGTGCAAACGTTCTGCCGTCAGTTCCCTCTTTATCCTTCGCTTACATCGGTGTAATCGCGTACGACACAACAGCAGAATTCATACCCCGAATCCCCTTCTTCCTTCGATGGATCAAGGGGATTCTTCGTTTTTGTGTGCTGTTGAATGCGTCCAGAACTCGCTACGGTAACGCTCTACCCTCTGCAGTAACTCACTCTGAAGATCTCTAGCATTGCACCAAGGATGATGTTCCTACACGGACACTCATCACCATGTTTCATAAAGCTGGAGTCACCATCATGAGTGCTGTTACACGCTTCATTCTCCGCACGATCGTTCTTTGTTTCGCTGGCACCTTTGCGATTGCGCAAGTTGTGCCGTCAACTTCGCCACGCTGGGGACTGCACGCAGGCGGCAACTATAATATGGCCGGCGTGGGCTACGGGAATTGGGCAAAGGACCCCAATCGAAATGGACCGCAATTCTCTGAGCTCGTCTACAACGACGGTCAGGGAGGCGGTCTCTACACTGGCCTGATGCTTCAGGGATCTATCACAGATGCACTTCATGTTGGTACGAGAATCTCCTATGACAACCGCAGCTTTGTGGCCAATGATGACAAGTCGTTTCCAAAGCCTGGCACTATTCTCACCACAGGCACGGGACAGTACTTCAACGACGAGTATACGTTCCACACGGACTATCTGACCTTAGAGCCATTTCTCAAATACTACCTTGGGTCGAAGTTCCATCTGACCCTGGGCGTTGGTCTTGGTCTTGCTCTGAACAGCACATTCGACTATGCACCAGAGGCAGGAGCAAAACAGAGCGATCTCGATATCGCACAGGCAGATTCTGTGAAGCACAAGATCACAGGCTCCGGCTTTGCCGGCGTAGGCTATGATTTCTTTCTCTCCGATCCGACAAGCCGCAACCAATGGATTCTTACACCATTTGTTGAGACGTCGTACATGATCAGTCAGCGAGGCGTAAACTTCACCAACCAGAACTCTATCAACGATGCGTTGAGCACTGTTTCAGTTCGCGCTGGCTTGTCTCTGGCCTTTGGTCTTGCCGAGATCTTGGAGACCACAGCCATGCCAGAGCCAACCACACCTTCAGCGCCAGCACCTACCGTGCCGAGCAAGCTGTTTGAAGTTGTTGATCCCGTTGATGGAGTTTACTCCAAGCGTATCGAACGCGCTGAGTTTCCGCTACGGCCATACGTGTTCTTTGATAAAGAGTCCACCGAGATCCCAACCAGATACAACAAGATTTCACGAGCTCAGACGCGTCTGTTTGCAACATCGTCGGGACTGACAGCAGATGATATTGCCAATGTTGATGTGCGGCCAATCATTCAGCGGGACATCTACTATAACATCCTGAATGTTATGGGCTATAGACTATCGAGCATCCCCGGATCGAGTGTTGAACTTTACGCGTCCGACCCGAACAACAAGGATGCTCGGGCTTATGCCGAGAGCGTGAAGAAGTACCTTGTTGAGGTTTGGAATGTTAATCCTAACCAGCTTACGATTGCAGTAGGAGAGGCAGATCCGAAGTCGGGAACCGCCCGAACACCCAATACAGATCTTACTGCCGTCTCGGACGAGAACCGACGCGTGCAGTTCCGCAACATGAGACCCGACCAGTTAGGTGCACGAGTGCCAGTATCATCAGTGCGCACTGCAGAGGCAGACCACGAGGTGTACGTCGATATGACGTCGATGCGGAACGTACAGGAATGGAGTGCTGTGATTTCAGGCAATGGGGCGAGCAGATCATTTGGGCCGTTCCGCGGAAGCAGCGCCTATCTCGATCCGACCGGCCTGATAGGTACAGAAATGCGCGCTCAGAAGTATACACTCACTGTAAATGCTAAACTTCGTGATGGGACCATGCGAACACAATCAGAGCCCATAACGCTGGTGCGTACCGACCGCGAGGGTACATCGACAAGCCATCGTCTGATCTTTGAATACAACGAAGATGATCCTGTGACACGGTCTCGCACATTCCTTGTCAACAACGTCGTTCCACAGATCCGCAACAACTCCAAGGTTTACATCTATGGTCATACAGATGCCGTGGGAGGGAAAGGTAATCTCGACCTTGCAATGAACCGTGCAGACCAGGTGATGGGAATCATCAAAGACCAGCTCAATGCACGCGGTCTAACGGGTGTGCGTTTCTCAGCCAGCGCACTTGGTGAAGACGAGCCTTCGTTTACGAACAATCTTCCTGAAGGCCGCATGTACAACAGATCGGTTGTTATTGACGTGGTGCCGTGATTCGTCTCGGAACTACAGATATGCAACATGCGAACATGTCCGGCAGAGTATGCTCTGTCGGACATCGTTCGTTACACCGTTCGTAGTGCTTTTGGAGAGATCGTAAAATCTGCCGATGCTGGTTCAACGCCATGCTTGATTCGCAACTCAGCGATGTGTGCGATCATAGCTGCATTATCTACGCAGTAACCGATGCGGGGCGCAACAACCGCGATATCCTGAGCAACTGCTCGCTCGCGCATCCGAGCTCTGAGACGCGAATTGGCACTAACACCGCCCGATATCGTGATAGCAGAGACGCTGTATTGCTTTGCCGCTCTCAATGTTTTCTCGACTAACACATCAACAATGGCCTCCTGGACGGATGCGCAGATGTCATCTACCGGCACCTCTGCTCCTGTGCTCTTGAGCAAGTCGAGTGCCCTGCGAACCGAGGTCTTCAGTCCACTGAACGAGAAGTCGTACGTGCCGTCATGCATCAATCCGCGAGGGAAATCAAATGCAGCTGCATTGCCATGCAACGCACGAGCATCTATCTCGGGTCCGCCAGGGTATCCCAGTCCCAACATCTTCGAAACCTTATCAAAGGCCTCTCCTGCTGCATCGTCGCAAGTTGACCCGAGCACCTTGTACGAGACCACGTCTTCGATAAAGAAAATGCTGGTGTGTCCGCCACTTACCACAAGACTAATGCTTGGAAACACAAGATCTGCCTGCTCGAGATAGCCGGAATATAGATGTGCTTCGATATGATGAATTGGGTAAAGGGGCTTACCATGCGCAAGTGCGAGCCCCTTTGCAAAGTGCGTTCCTACCAGGAGCGATCCTGCTAATCCTGGTCCGTATGTTACAGCTATCGCATCGATTGCACCAATGCCGTGGCCTGCTTCTGCTAATGCTGCCTGCACGATGGGACCAATTCCTTTGACGTGCTCACGAGATGCAAGCTCTGGAACGATGCCTCCGTAGGTATTGTGAATCGTCTGTGATGAGATGATGTTCGAACGCACGACACCATTCTCGACGATGGCAGCCGACGTATCATCACAAGAAGTTTCAATACCGAGTACTATCACTTGATCAATCTCCACAGCATGCCCAGGGCAGCCCCAGCACTACGTTCTCGGTTGATTCTGCGGTCGGTGCCGAAATGGTAGCACAATGTCACCGTTCTTGCTGGTGTAGCAACGGAAATCCATACCGTACCCACCGGCTTTTCAACACTACCACCTCCGGGACCGGCAATGCCCGTAATGCTTATCGCATAGGTTGCACCTGTCCTTGCCCGCGCCGCTTCACTGAGTTCGGTTGCAGTCTGTTCACTTACGGCACCGAACTGCTCGAGGGTAGACTCCCGTAGACCTAGATCACGCACCTTAGCTTCGTTGGCATAAGGTATGTAGCCGCCAACGAACCAACTACTCGAGCCGTTAACGTCGGTTAGCATGGACCCGAGCAGGCCTCCGGTACATGATTCGGCAGTCGCTAGCGTGTGGCCTTGTTCTTTGAGTATAGTGCCCACAACGCTCGCCAGGGTTACGTCGCCTTCTCCATAAACATATTTACCTGCCTTCGACATCAAGACATCCCGCACGCGGAAAAGCTCGTCTCGTCGCTCATCAGAACTTTTGCCTCGCGAACCGATACGCATGCGCACACCATGATAGTTTGGCAGAAAGGCAAGCGTAGACGAACCCAAGAAATCTGTTGGATCACCGATAACGTCTGCGAGATTGCTTTCTGCAATTCCCGTTGTTAGAAGCGTGAGGTATTCTGTTGTCTCTTCCGCTGCAGCATCAATTCTCTGGCGCATGAGCGGTAGGACATGGTCTAGCATGATGCCCTGCATTTCTTTAGGAACGCCCGGCATGGCAATGATGACTATACCATCTCTGTCAAACAGTAATCCAGGTGCCGTTCCTATCGGGTTCGTTAGGAGATGCGCTGTGGTTGGTTTTAGCGCCTGACCAGCATTACGTTCAGTAACTGTTCTACCTCGCTGACGCATCCACTCGTGCAGATGATCCATCCATTCTTGCGACACTTCAAGCGTGTCGTTGAAGTACCCTGCCAGAACTGGCTTTGTGATATCATCGTGTGTTGGTCCCAGCCCACCGGTAAGAAGCAGCACACTGCACGAAGTGCGCAGGCGTTCGATCGTAGATGTAAGCTGCACCGAATCATCGGCAACAATACAGTGCTCTATAACGCGGCCGCCAATCATGGTCACGTTCTCTGCTATCCAAGCAGCATTGCGGTTTACGATCTGCCCAATGAGCACTTCATCGCCGATCGTGATGAGTCCTACGTTCATCTCTGGTGCCTTACGAAACAAACATGGCCCCGATTATCCGGGGCCATGGTATAACGATTCTTGTATGCAGAATGTTGCTTATGACAGCTTCTGACGGATCTTCTTCTCGCTCATTCCGCGCAGGTAATACAACTTCGCACGACGCACAGTGCCTTCTTTGACAACCTGCATCGACTGAATGATTGGCGAATGGATTGGGAAGATACGCTCAACACCAACACCGTTCGAGATCTTGCGAACGCGGAATGTTTCGTTCATTCCACTGCCACGGCGTGCGATAACAACGCCTTGGAAGTTTTGAATACGCTCTTTCTCACCTTCCACAACGCGAACAGCGATCTTCACTGTGTCGCCCGGGCGGAACGATGGGATGATTGGAGAAGCTTCGCCAGCCTTGGCCTGGCGCTGCTCAAAGGCTTCTGCCGTTGCCATCGTTTCAATGGCTTTGACTTTAGGATGCATGTCGATCTCGAGATAAATTGAAATGTCGATGTGTTGAAGGGCCGCAAATATAGGAAAAACCTTGAACATAAAGCAAGTACCTGTTAAGACTGGCACTTAGCTATCGCCCAATCATTTTCGAAGAAACCTCAGCCTCGCAGTTGCTCGTGGCAATACTGTTCCCTTATGCTGCTGAAGTGATCGCATTGTCAGGTTCGGTCCATCGCGCTGAACATCCCATTTGAGCGGACGTCCGCTCGTTGTGATAAGCGTAATGCGAGCCCCATCGGGAGAGAACTGTAAGGTATACGGCAATGGTTTGCCGTTGATGACCATGAATTGATTGTTCGTGAATTCGATGGTCTTCTTTGGATCCAGCTCCCAGGTCCCTGCGAGCATCGATGCGTTTATCATACGCCGGATGATAAACATCGGATCGGAATTCTTTGAGGGCAGCTTTCCAAGCACTATGGGCTGCTTTTCGAGGCTGTCTGCGGGTGTTAAGGCAATGTACGATCCGGCCTTTTCATCGCGCGACAAGACCCAATACGGACCCTGCTCGTTGCCGATTCCCCATTTGATTCCTGCATGCGCAAACGATGACTTGCGACACAGCAACTGCTGCTCACTGCCAAGTGTGTAGGCTGTAGTGACCTCTCCATTGGGCTTGGCAGAATCGATAACCATGTAGACTGGCTCTGTCAGGGGGCGAGCTGCTAGTGCACGCTGCAGCGAGCGTGTTTCATTCAACACCTCCACAAACTTCGAGTGGATGAAGGTGCCATGAAACTCAGAGTACTCCTGAGCAGAACATACAGAGCATAGAGCCGCAAGAAGGGCTATGAACCTCATAGCCCCTTAACCTTTGTCGCAACTGACTTTGCTTGGAGGAAGAGCAGCAAGTAGTCGTGTCCACCAGCTTTGCTGTCTGTACCACTCATGTTGAACCCACCGAACGGATGTCCGCCGACCATTGCACCTGTACACTTGCGATTCAGGTACAAGTTGCCGCAATGGAATTCCTCACGTGCACGTGCGAGCTTCTTTGCATTGCGCGTGTAGACAGCACCTGTGAGACCGTAGATGGTGTTGTTTGCGATCTTGAGAGCATCATCAAAGTCTTTAGCCTTGCACACAGCTAGGACCGGGCCAAAGATCTCTTCCTGCATGATGCGCGAAGTTGGCTTCACGTTAACGATAACCGTAGGTTCGATGAAGTATCCTGGCAGACCAGCAACCTTCTTACCACCGCAGATGAGCTTGCCTTCCTTCTTACCGATCTCAATGTATTCGAGGATCGTCTTCTCAGCACGAGGAGATACCACGGGGCCGATGCGCCCATCATCCTTGGGCTGGCCGATGGTAAGCTTATCTACCTCGATCTTGAGCTTGGCCACGAACTCGTCATAAATCTTCGCATCAACGATGGCGCGCGAACATGCCGAACACTTCTGTCCTTGGAAGCCAAAGGCTGCTGCTACGACTCCGGCAACAGCTGTGTCGACATCCGTTTCGCTGTCGACGACGATCGCATCCTTACCACCCATCTCTGCAACAACGCGCTTGATCCAGATCTGCCCGGGCTGCGTCTTGGCTGCAAGTTCATTCACATGAAGACCAACCTGCATCGAGCCAGTAAACGACACAAAGCGTGTCTTCGGATGCCCCACGAGATAATCACCTGCCTCTGCGCCTGATGCAACGAGATAGTTCAGCACGCCGGCTGGAAGCCCAGCTTCCTTCATGATTTCAACGAACAACCATCCCATCATCGGAGAATCACTGGATGGTTTCAGGACAACAGTGTTGCCTGCAACAATCGCAGCTGATGACATACCGACTAAGATTGCAAATGGGAAATTCCATGGTGGAATAACAACCCCCACGCCAAGTGGGATATAGAGAAGCTCGTTCTTCTCGCCTGGCTGCGCAACGATAG
Source organism: Ignavibacteria bacterium (assembly GCA_046300675.1). Taxonomy (GTDB): domain Bacteria; phylum Bacteroidota; class Ignavibacteria; order Kapaibacteriales; family Kapaibacteriaceae; genus UBA10438. Next base: position 33,920 of record JBKCLO010000103.1, on the reverse strand, counting down.
GCTGCGGTCCCGAAAGGCGCAGCATTTCGCGTCCGTAGAATTCCAGGAAGTCAATCGCTTCGCATGTATCAGCATCTGCCTCGAGAAAATTCTTGCCCACCTCAGAGATCATCCATGCATTGATCTCATTGCGACGCTTGCGGATGATCGACGCTGCCTTGAAGAGCACATCTGCGCGCTTCTTTGCTGGCGTCTGCTTCCAAGACTCAAACGCCTTGAGTGCGGCATTCATTGCCTTTTCTGCATCGTCCTTACCAGACTTTTGAAACACGCCGATGATCTCAGATGGATCTGCCGGATTGTGACTTGTTGTCTTATGCTTGGTTACGACCTTCTTGCCGTTGATGATATTGGGATACTCTTTCCCAAAGGCTTTGTGCACAGCATCAAGAGCTGCGCGTTGTTTGGCCGCCACAGCTGGCTTTGAAAAATCCTGGAATGTCTCGTTTGCAAACTGCTTCATTGAATCCTCATAAACATGATTGGCTGCAAAATTACGTCACGTTGTTGTAGGTTGGTGGCATTGTTCTTGAGGTCCTATGCTGGAATTCGTTGTTTCGCTTGTTTCTGACTGGCCGGTATGGGCATTGCTGATTGCAACGTTCACCTTGGTCTATGTCGAGAATCTCATTCCACCGTGGCCTGGCGATGTTCTGCTTGTCTTTATCGGCACTCTGGTTGGCATGCAGATTTTGGGACTATGGTCGGCACTGATTGCTGCTACGCTTGGTTCCTTTGCTGGTTTTGCCTCGGCATATGGACTCGGACGGAAGTATGGAGAAGCTATTGCGCAGTCTCCGTGGGTGCCATTTATCACACCACCATTGATCGTCAAGGTAAAGCGTTGGTTCGATCGTTATCATGGTTGGATTATCATGTCGAATCGATTTCTGGCTGGAACACGTGCCGTGATCTCGTTTACGGCAGGGATCGTAAAGCTACCCTTTCCACGAACGATGATCTATGCAACACTGAGTTCGCTGGCATGGAATTACATGCTGCTTACGATTGGCACCCACTTCGGTTCTCGCTGGCGGGAGATCGACTCGTACATCGCCACATACGGATGGATCATCACGGGGCTAATCATCGTTGCAATTGGCATTATCATCATCCGAAAACGACAACGGCGAACCAAAGGGTCCGCCGCTTGATACGTAATCGCTGTAGCTGCACTTGCATCAACCGTCTGCGCTGTCCATTGTGCCTTCGCCCCAATCTACGATAAGCGAGAAGCGAAGTGTGTTGCCCAATGGGTGGTTACGCTCAACAGTGATGTAGTAGCTGAAATCTGCGCGGAAAATGTCGTACTTCACACCAGCACCTGCTGTGAAATACTGTCTGCCGCCGGCCGCTGACGGCTCGGTGAAGAAACCCAGTCGGGTGGCAAAAACTTTATCGATGAGAAGCTCTGTACCAAGTCCAGTTTCGATACCGCCCTTGCCCCATGCGGTGATGAGTGAGATCGGAATAGGATCTGAATTCTTACCGTCACGACGAACCAACAGCTTCATTGCCTCGGCCGTTACTGTCCAGCGCAGGAACTCGTCTTCGTAGGCATTGTAAGCAACACCAAGCCGCAGGTTAGTCGGCAGCGGGTCTGATTCTTTGTCATAGGTCATCTTCGGACCAACATTCTGCAGGTTGGCACCGACACTAAGCCCCTTAATGGACTCATCGCGTGGACGCCACATCACACCAAGGTCGAAGGCCCCTGAAATGCCGATACCAGCTCCAGAAGCGCCTACGCTAGCAGGTGCAAGATTCGACTGAATGTACTTTACCTGAACACCCAGGCCAACCTCGTCGGAGATTTCCGTACCGTAAGAAACCCCAAGACAGAATTCGTTCGAGCGGAACTTACCTAGGGCCTGTCCAGCCTCGTTGGTCTTGGTGAACTCTCCGAGATTCATGAAGATGAACGTTGCAGCGAGTGTGCCACCAAGATCTTCCACATACTGCCCATAGGTACCATAGGAGTAAAAGAGGTCGGCGTTGAACTGCGGCAGCCATTTCGAGTAGCTCAATGCCACCTGATTATCGGCTTGGTTAAATGCCAAGCCCCCTGGATTCCAAAACACAGAATTGATGTCATCTGTTGTGGCTGTACCAACATCCCCCATGGCGCTTGCGCGCGCATCAGGTGTGATCAGCAAGAACGGCACGGCTGCACCGCCTGGTTGGGCGAACGCGGCAGTTGCCGCCATCATACATACTGCTACAACGATCCCGCAGGTGCGGATAAACATGTCATCTCCTGTAAGCGTTAACAAGCAAAGTTAGCGAATGAGGGTAAGTTTACCATTGACATATGACGTGGCCCCATTCTGATCGGTCAACCGGACAACAACCTGGTAGATACCGGACATCGCAGCATCTTGATTGCTGTCTCGGCCATCCCATACAATATCAGCAGTCTGCATATCGGTAACATTCATTTCCCGCTCAACGAGCATTCGTCCTGTAAGGTCAAAGATCATGAGTGTTGCGGTAAACGGACGCTGGCTGGCGTGCGTATAGCGGATTGTCGTGCTTGAGGAGAACGGATTTGGAAAATTGAACAGTCCCTCAGCAATGATTCCTTCGGTTTGCTCTTGAATGCGGAATGTGGTTGTCATTTCGGAGACGTTATTCAGCACGTCCCAAGCACGAACCTTCACAGTATGAAGACCGGCGCCGAGTCCGAAGATCTGCTTCTGCGCAGTTCCTGCCTTGCTGTTGGCAAGCGATGTCGTAAATGTAGGCGTAAGAATGATCTGCTCTGGATCGTCGTTGAACGATGCAGTAATATCATGTCCAATGCCGATACCTGTGGTGTTGATACCTGTCTGATCTTCAAGATCAACAATCAGCACCGGATTCATGCGCACGATACCGCCAGGGAGGAACTTGCGGGAATCCATAAAGACCTGCATGTCTGGTCCGTCGATTTCCGGGTCGCTGATGCTTGTCACACCATCTACGATGATCCTGTCAGTCATACCCATGGCAAACTGCTGCGTCGTGCTCGCCGCATAGGCATACAGGCCTGCAGGTGATGCCGAGAATGAAATGTCTTTAGGCACAACAAACGTTGCAGTAAACCTTCCGTCCTTTACCACAAACGAACCCCTATAGAGAGCTGGCCCGGGCTTTGTAAAGTTTACGATTGTCTTGTTGACATCGTTATCCTGCAGTGTAATCGAGCGCCGAGCATCCAGCAGCGATACAGTAACATTGCCATTAAATGCATCAAGAATGCTCGAATCACGCGATCCAATGATCTGGCCCTCTACAACTACAGTTCCCAAGGCCGGAACGGTAACCCGTGATGTGTCGCTTGCGATGTCTCTGCCGTTGATCGATGAAAACCGAACACGGTTATCCGGCACAAGAATCTGCAGCGTCGGATCGCCCAGGAGATGGAACTTCTCGTCGTTGTTGCCATTAAATCGCTGCTTAACGCGGTACATTGCTACACCAACTGATGGGAACTGACCATTTGGTTCGCGCTCAAAGAGGTGTGTATAGAACTCTTCGTTCAGTGCCGCATTCGCGGTAGAATACACAACGCGGGCTGCAGAAAAAATCCCAATGGCCCCACCTTCGGGCTTCAGAAGAAGCTCCTCGGCACCGGACTGCGTCTCCGTCATATCATATCGGGCAAAGTCACATGTTGCAGCAGTAAGGAAAAATGCTTTTTGTGCATTCTGCATGTCGCTCGGAGTGGTCTCACGTCTGAAGATCTCTTCGTGCGCCCATACGCGCGGGTTGCCATGTCCGATCCAGTTGAGCAGGACCGACCCGGTGGTGTTTACCGTTGAAAGCAGCTCCTGCGTTACTGCTGGCTTGCGACGTCCACGAGAGACACTCTCTGTCGGATACTCGATTAGGTAGATCTTCTTTGCCTGAAACTCGCGCGGCACGAACTTGTTGGCTAGGTCTTCGCTTTGGTTAAGGTGCAGCGCTCCATCGTTCTTTTCCGCTGCTTGGCTGTCATCTGCGATCAAGGTTATGCGCGTGCGCCAGTCGTCGGTCGAAGAGCTTTCTTCGTACGCACGCACCTTGGATACGTAGGCCTTGCCCTGAGCGTTTGTCGAGACTGGTACACGGCCGATTGCAAGATCAACCTGTGTATCGTTTCTGATGATACGGGCGTAGTAGTCGTCTGTTGTATAGGTTGTAAGTCCGTAGGCCTCGTTATCGGGATCGAAACTCTCGTATGGGATCACGTAATTGGGCGCAGAACTTGAAATGTTCTTGTAGTCAAAGTGGCCGTCGCCCCAGAGTACCGCAAACTGCGGACGCGGTGTCCATGTGAGGAAGGCCATAGCCAGAAAATCACGAATGGCTGTAGGATCAAGCATGCCATATGAGAACTCGGCGAAGATCTCATCGGTGGTCACGATACTGGTCGAGAGTTGCCCCTTACCAGACCTGTAGGCGGCAAAGGCCTCTGCAGACTCCATCAGCGCGGGGTGTGTGATAACGATAACATCGGCTGCACGGGGTTTGGAGCGCAAGTTTGGAAATGAGATCCGTGACAGCTCCGTGCTGCGCACAGTAGACGAAAGGAAATACCTGCGCGGAGCACCTGCTCTTTGTTCTTCCTTTACAACAAAGAGTCCGCCCGTTACTGACGTATTCTCTATCTCTACCGGACGTGAGCGATCTGTAACATCAAATCCGAAGAGCTCTCCACTGAATCCGTTGATCGAGTATTCATGCACACCATCGCTGGAGGCAGACCAAAACTCAAAGGTGTTCTCGATAGCGTTAAGATTTCGAGGATAGTGAATCTCGTACCAGTCGATGATACCGGTTGAGCTGTTGTCAGAACTGTTGTAGCTGAACTTTAAGACACTGCGTCCATCAGATGCGATCCTCGATGATGGTATGGTACCACTACCGGAGACCGTAAATGCATCCATGTAATCGGGAACTGCATCGATCGACTTTTGCGCAACGAGTGTGTTGTTCTCCGAGATCGTGAAATAGCCCTGCACGTTGCCGCGATGACCAACAACATACTTGTAGAGCACATCACCACTTGGCACAAAACCCGGCAGCATCGTTGTAAGCGTCAACGACCCCTTGTTTTCGACCGACCTGCCATACCAGCGTCTGCCAGAACCACTGTTGTAGGGATGAACAAGTTCCTCTTCCTGAAACACCCGGCCTGTTGTGGTTGTCGGCCTCACCGTTGGTTCAGCCGCAGCGGCCTTTCGCAGTGATGTCCGCATTCCGTCAGCACCACCATACGACAGATAGTAGTTGGCCTTGGTCGAAAAGTGATGGATCGTGTGTGCGATCCCCTTTGGTGTTTGTACCCACCCGGCAAGACCACAAGCGTAAAACAGGATTTCGCGCACACTGCCGTCGGCCTCTGTGCGCATGATTACGGGCTGCTGGCGAAGTGTGTTTGCCTTTGCTGAATCGACAGCTTCCGGCAGCTCCATCCCACCACGACCAAAGACCTTAATCGTTCGTGCTGCATCTGCGTCAGTCGGGATACCTGCCGCGCGCAGTTGCTCGCGCGTAAGGCGGTAGATGCCTTCCTCAACAATGCGCATGGCAAAGACATTTGTGAGTTGTTCGTCGGCCTGCGCATCTTCTGAGACCTTGGCAGCTCTCTGCTCAGAGCGCGGTATCCAATATGGTGCACCCGGATTGAGTACCGATAACATCATTGGTGTTGGACGTCCACCAACTGCCTGCCCCTTGAGTCCGATAGAAACCTCATGCTGCTTATACATGATCATGGGGCTTGCACCACGCTGTTCAGCGACCACCACGGACAAGCGGGCAATGTGACGATCTGCGCTGACGCCGAGATACTTGACTTCTATCGCACTGTTCTGAATTGCTGGGAAACGCTGCTCACGCAGCTGCTGGTGCACCAGAGGCGGCATCTGAAGTGCCCCCTGCCAAACTGTAGATGCTTGCGATTCAACGACAAATCCGCTTTCACTCGGAACGATGATATCTGCGCTGGCTATGATCTGCCGATGCAGACCATCAGCCGACTGATGCTCCCGCATCGCCGGACCAACCAACATCGTTGTATCACTCACGTACCTTACGTTGATGCGCTGCGCCGAGCTTGCGCGCAGATGAAAACCCTGATGCACTCCGGCAAATGAGGTTGTAGCAATCAATGCACAACAAAAGACGAAGAGTGTTGTCATGAACGAAGTACTTCGTGTGTTTCGGATTGGTTGTAGGAATCAACGCGCCATTGTGATTGACGCATGACGTTGCCGATGTAGTGTGCAGTACTGCAAGGAATTTACTGCAAAAAAAATGCCTCGCCATCAGGGGGGAATGAGATGGCAAGGCATGCAGCATAAAGAGGAAGTGACGACTTGCGTCGTCGAGCGGGAAACGAGACTCGAACTCGCGACCCCAACCTTGGCAAGGTTGTGCTCTACCAACTGAGCTATTCCCGCAACTAGAACACTGCAAAACTACACGAAGGAGGTATACATGTCAAACCCATTTTTTCCCTCCAATCCTAAACCCTTGACTTGACGACGAGTTAGCAGACGAAAAATAGTTATCCACAGGCTTAGAGGTCCCCCGAAGTGACAACACGAAGTTGCCGCTGAAGGCGCAACCCTATGTATTTCAACCACTTGAGGCGTTTTTGCTAAACTTGGCCAAAAACTGGCGTAAAACAACGTCTTGAACCGTTTCGAGCGATGTCGGTTGATTCTTCTCGGCGGCAATAGAGGTAACTCCCCGCTCTGTAATACCGCACGGCACGATAGCAGAGAACAGTCCGAGGTCGTTATTAACGTTCAATGCAAAACCATGTGAAGTAATCCAGCGACTACAGTGTATGCCAATTGCGCAGATCTTACGCTGCTCTTCAACCCACACTCCCGTTAGTGTTTCAACGCGCCCAGAGGCAAGATCAAGCTCCGCCAGTGCATCGATGATACACTGCTCAATGGTGCGCAAAAACCAGTGAAGATCAGGTTTCGTACGTTGAAGATTAAAGATCGGATACCCGACAAGTTGTCCTGGATTGTGGATGGTTGCTTCGCCGCCTCGATTGATCTCAATAACATCCACTCCCATCGAACCGAGGAACTCTGTGCTTGCCAACACGCTGCCCTGCTGTGTGTTGCGGCCAAGAGTAATCACAGGCGGGTGCTGACAAAAAACCAACGTATCTGGATGGTCCTGATGCAAAATGGCGTCGGACAACTCACGTTGCCGACGCCACGCATCGTTAAAGTCTATCAATCCCCAATCTTCAACGTTCATGGGACTTAGAAGTTCACACACTCATCGTAGGCAAGTGCTGCAGATTCCATGATCGCTTCGCTAAGTGTAGGGTGGGCGTGCATGGTCTTGAGCAGTGAGTGCCCTGTTGCACCGTGAGTGCGGGCAACGCCCATCTCTCCGATCATCTCTGTTACGTCTGGACCGATCATGTGCGCGCCGAGTATCTCGCCGTACTTGGCATCAAAGACCAACTTCACAAAGCCTTGTGTCTTGCCAATACCGTGTGCTTTACCGTTGGCTGTAAACGGGAATTTGCCAACCTTGACTTCATAACCAGCTTCCTTGGCCTTCTTCTCAGTAAGTCCGATGCTGGCTACCTGCGGCTGACAGTATGTGCAACCAGGGATGTTGTTGTAGTCAACCCCATCTGTGTGATGTCCAGCAATGTGCTCAGCAGCTACAATACCCTCTGAGGAGGCCTTGTGAGCAAGCCAAGGGGCTCCCGCTACGTCACCAATAGCATAGATGTTCGGCACGTTTGTGCGCATATACTTGTCAACCTTCAGCCATCCGCGCTCAGGCACGATGCCGACATTCTCGAGTCCGATATTCTCAATATTGCCCTGCACGCCAATAGCGTTCAGCGCAAGATCTGCCGTAAGTGTCTCGACAGTTCCGTCCTTCTTTTCGACGATGATCTCGACGCCCTTGCCCTTCTTCTTTGCCGACTGCACCTTCGTCTCTGTCAGGATCTTCATTCCATCGCGCTCGAGTGACTTGCGCAGTTCCTTGCAGACGTCATCATCCTCCACAGGAAGAATGCGGTCCTGCATCTCAATCACCGTAACAGCCGTACCGAATGACTGATAGAAGTAGGCGAATTCGATACCAATTGCTCCGGCGCCCATGATGATCATTGACTTCGGCGTCTTTTGCTGAAGCATGGCTTCTGTTGACGTCAAGATATACTCACGATCAACTTCGATACCTGGGATCATACGAGGACGCGCACCCGTTGCGATCATGATTGTCTTGCACGTGATCGAATCGGTTACAGCACCGTTTTCATCCTTTACTTCTACAGTTGTTGCGTTCTTTATCGAGCCCCATCCCTTGACTTGTGTGACCTTGTACTTCTTGAACAAGAACGTCACACCACCACTCATCTTATCAGCAACGCCGCGTGAACGAGCGATAACCTTTGGGAAATCGACATCGATGTTCTTGATGCCAAACCCATAGTCATCGGCATGCTTGAGGAAGTTCATGTATTCGGCGTTCTTCAGAAGCGACTTCGAAGGGATACATCCCCAGTTAAGGCAGACGCCCCCTACCCTGTCTCGTTCAACGCAGGCAACTTTGAGTCCGAGTTGCGAGGCGCGAATTGCGGCTACATACCCGCCAGGGCCGGAGCCAATAACTACGAGGTCAAATGTGTGCTGATTCATGGAGGTCAAATGTGAGGTGGATAATCAAAAACATGTGCTCAATGCGGTGCAAAGTTACGGAGTTTCGCAACGTTGACTATAACGAAAAACGGCCCTCATGCGTGTACGCAGAGGGCCGTTGAAAACTCGTTCGTACGACCTAGCTATGATACGAGGTCGACTCCTTCAGAAGCGGATCGTTCACGGCAACGGCACTATGCTTTTGGTAATTCTTCATAGCGAGCACCAAGAAGATACCGGCAAAGAACAGCCAGCCTGTAAGCTCCTGCCAGCCAAAGACCACGCCTTCGATCTTCAGGATGTGGTGTCCAACCGCCGGCATGATGATCCAAACGATATCAATGAAGTGCGACACAAGAATGATGATGCCGGCAACAACAAGAATTCGCGTCTTACGCTTAACATCCTGACGCAACAGCACCATGAATGGCAGAAGGAAGTGCGTGGCAATCAAAGCATAACCAAAATACTCCCATCCATGAGCCATGCGATGTGTAAAGTAGATGGTTTCTTCAGGAAGGTTTGCATACCAGATAATGAAGTATTGCGAGAATGCGATGTATGCCCAGAACACCGAAAACGCAAACATCAACTTACCGAGGTCATGAAAATGTTCTGCTGTGATGTACTCGCGCAGGTGACCGTTGTTGTAGAGCACAACAACAGTGATCGCTACGATCGACAATGCCGAAACAAAATGCCCCGCGAAGCTGTATACACCCCAAATCGTCGAGAACCAGTGTGGTTCGAGTGACATGAGTAAGTCAAACGCTGCAAATGTGATCGTGATGGCATAGAGCAACACGAATGGTGCGGCACGCTTCCAGTTCTTACGCGTTGGCGTGATATCGCTGCCGGAAGAATCTTGCTTGATTGAGTTACCAATGATAAATCGGTGCATCATGAACCAGGCAAGCACGTAAAAGCCGATGCGAATCGCAAAGAATGTCGTGTTGAGGTAAGGGGCTTTCTTTATCAGAATCGGATCCGTTGCAGCAGACTCATGCGTCCACTCATAGATTGAGCCATGGTGCATGAATACGTTTGCCAGGATCGGAAGGACCAAGATCCCAAGCATCGGCACCATACCGGCATAGAGTTCTGCGATACGACGCACTGATGCGCTCCATCCTGCACGTGCAAGGTATTGCAAAGCGGAGAAGAACATCATCGTAACACTGATACCTGCGAAGTACCAAAAGCCGATCAAGTAGTCTGCAAAGAAGCGCTCAGCGCCTGCCGTTAGATACGTGGCAGCCAGACCAAGTGCGCCAACCGCCGCCAGCCCAAGACCAAGCTTGTTGATCTTTGCTACAACTGGACTTGAACCAAGATTCACATGTGACATTTCAGTAGACTCCCCTCGTTCTTAGTTCTGAGCAGCTGGTGCTGCCGTAGGATTGCTCGCAATTCCCTCTACCCCTTGCAGAGTGCGCAGATAGCGGATGATGGCCCAACGATCGATCGCATCAATCTTGTCAGCGTAGCTTGGCATAAGGTTCTGGCCAGCACTGATGATATGAAAGATGCGTGCGTTCGAAAGTGCCGCGGTCTCTGGTCTCGTAAGATTCGGTATCCCAGCCCAACCCTTTTGTGATACAGCAGACTTTTCGCTTTCGCCGTTGAAGTAGTGACATGGCGAGCAGAACGTGTTAAAACGGTTCTGACCTCTTGCCAAGACGAACTCTGAGTTCTTCGGCAGGTCTGCTGGTTCTACATTGGCAGTTTCTGCTGCATCAATATCTCCGGGACCCAGTGTGTAATACTGCGTATTACGAGGAACAGCGCCCTCGACTGGTTCCCGCAGGCTCTTACCATCGGCGAAGAACGAGTTCGGCGACTGCGGAATGGCCTTGAATTGGTGGTCTAGGTTCGGCTGGATCTCAATTGGCGGGTTCGTTGAGAACCACGTCTTTTGTCCAGTGAACACCATGACAAGAAGAACGGCCAGGCCTAAGCCCGCTGCTACCAGGATGATCTGAGATGTTCGAAGTTTCATGCAAGTACGCTAGTGATGTTCAACATTATTCGACCGTCGAATGCACGAGGTGCACGTTTTGTGCGCCAAGTCCGGTCAGCAGTGCAGGTGTTTCAGTTGCAGAGAATCTGTCATCATCGGCATCGATCGTAACAACAAATGTGTCGTCTGTTGCCTTCTGGAACGATGCATCGTCTTGATAGCGATTATACCACGTTGGGATGCGGCACAAATGGAACAAACCGAATACTGTAAACAGTGCTGTTCCAAGGATAGACAACTCAAAATCAATCGGCATAGAGAACTGCCAATCAAAGAATCCCTTACCGCCGATATTGAGCTTATAGTCCACGGCACCTGTCCAGAACTGAAGCCCAAGCGCAGTGGAAAGTCCACCGCACAGGCCAACGAACGAGATGTAGGTCAAGATCGACCTCTTGATGCCCATGGCCTTGTCCAATCCGTGCACGGGATACGGAGTGTAGATGTCCCAATTACGGAAGCCTGCGTCACGCAGCTTTTCAGCAACCGTTACGACGACGTTTACATCGGTGAATTCGCCGATTACGCCTGTTGGTGTTGTGCTCATAATATCGTAGTCCTTGATGTCGGTTCTAACTGTTTGCTTCTATCAATGCGATTCGTGTGCATCATGGTGGTGGTGCGATGGTTGCGCACCCGGCATGATACTCTTGATCTCGGCGATAGCGATAACAGGGACAAACTTTGCGAAGAGAAGGAACAGCGTTAGGAAGATTCCAAACGTTCCGATGAAGATCGAGATCTCAACCCATGTTGGAGAATAGTAGCCCCATGACGCAGGAAGGAAGTCGTGGTGAAGTGTTGTTGCAATGATCGTGAAGCGCTCAAACCACATACCAATGTTGACGAAGATCGAGATCACGAACATCAGTGGAATGTTGCGGCGAGCCTTCTTAAACCAGAACACCTGAGGAGAGACCACGTTACACGTGAACATCGTCCAGTAGGCCCATGCATAGTCACCGAATGCACGGTTCACAAAGATCCAGCGTTCCCAATCACTGCCCGAATACCAAGCAATGAAGAACTCGAGGATATAGGCATAACCAACCATCATACCCGTAGCGAGCATGATCTTATTCATGTTCTCAAAATGCTTCAGCGTAATGAACTGCTTCAGGTCGAGCACTTCACGTGTGATCACAAGAAGCGTAAGAACCATCGCAAAACCAGAGACGATAGCACCGGCAACGAAGTATGGCGGGAAGATCGTTGTGTGCCATCCTGGCAGAATGCCAACGGTAAAGTCAAACGAAACCACTGAGTGTACCGACAACACAAGAGGTGTTGAGATACCAGCAAGGATCATGTAGGCGATCTCGTAATGATGCCATGAACGAGTCGAGCCTGTCCACCCAAGTGAGAGGGCCCCGTAGACCTTCTTTGCAATGTCGCTCTTGACGTAGTTACGCAGCGTGGCCAAGTCTGGAATCAATCCAACAAACCAAAACAGCGCCGAAACCGTGAAGTATGTATTAACGGCAAACACGTCCCACATCAGTGGCGAGCGGAAGTTTACCCACATGTTCATCTGATTTGGGTACGGCAGCAGCCAGTAGAACAGCCACGGACGTCCCGTGTGACTGAGCACCATGGTCAGAGCGCAAACAACAGCGAAAATCGTCATGGCCTCTGCCGAACGGTTGATCGCTGTGCGCCATTTCTGACGGAACAGGAACAAGATGGCCGAGATCAGTGTACCGGCATGGCCGATACCGATCCAGAAAACGAAGTTCGTGATGTCCCATCCCCAACCGATGGGGTTATTCAAGCCCCATACACCGATACCGGTTGTGATCGTGTAGTAGAGCGCGAAGAGTCCCCATGCCGCCATAGCGCCTGTGACGCTCAGCGTTGCAAGGTACTTCATCGTGATCTTTGACTCTACGATGCTTGCGATACGTGCAGTGACATCTCGCATCGATGGATTGCCGAGAACGAGCTCTTCGCGTATCGGTTCTTCACCTAGCGCGCTCGCCTGCAATCTGTCATGTTCTTGGACCACCGTCATGTTTGGTTCCCGTCAGTGTTTCGTTCGATGTACTAAAAATTTCTTCGTGAGTGTATCAGGCAACGTCGTTTACGACCTTGGCCAAATACGTTACCGATGGACGTGTGTTGATCTCTGCAAGAACGTGGAAGCCACGCTCGTTCTGGCGAGCAACTGCAACCCGACTCTTTGCATCATTCATATCACCAAAGATGATCGCACTTGCAGGACATGCCTCTTGGCATGCTGTAACTGCTTCACCATCAAGGATGCGCGAACGTCCGTTATCGCGCGCATGCCACTTGGCTTCGTGCAGACGCTGAACGCAGAAGGTGCACTTTTCCATGATACCGCGCATACGACCAGATACTTCAGGGTTGAAGACCAGATCAAGAGGCTGACGCTCGTCCTTGTAGTTCAAGAAGTTGAAACGGCGCACCTTGTACGGACAGTTGTTCAAGCAGTAGCGCGTACCAACACAGCGGTTGTACGTCATCTCGTTCAAACCTTCAGGTGAGTGCGTTGTGGCAGCAACCGGACAAACATTCTCGCATGGAGCGTTTTCGCAGTGCTGGCACAGCATCGGCTCAAGTATGGCGCCCGTTGGCTCGTCTACAGACCCCGTATAGTAACGATCGAGACGAATCCAATGCATCTCGCGCCCAAGAGCCACCTGCTGCTTACCAACAACAGGGATGTTGTTCTCGCTCTGGCAGGCAACGATACACGACGAGCATCCTGTGCAGGCGCTCATGTCAATGACCATTCCCCAACGATGTCCCTTGTATTCATATTCGTTTACGATTGAAAGGGGCTTGTTGTAGCGTCCGTCCTTGCCTTCGCTGATGTATTCGTTGTCTACACCCTCAAAATTGCCCTTGCTTATATCGCTCAATTTGAGCGAACGCGCAACGTTACGCGCATTCTCTTCATCACCGGGCTTCTCAGAGAGCGAGTGATGATTCTGTGTGGTCGCAACCTTACGGCGTTCATCGGTTACAGTAACCGAACCACTGCGCAACGCGATGTATCCCGGCGTACCGAGCGTAAATGCATTTGCACCAACGTTGTTGCCAATCGTTCCGGCACTTGCACGACCATACCCAAGTTGTGTTACGATCACGTTGTCGGCCAAACCAGGCTGCACAAGAACAGGCAATTCGATGCTGCCGTTCTGTGTTGTGATTGTGATCACGCGCTCATTGGCTTTGACCAGCGCGCCAGGATCGTTACGATCTGTGGTCAGTCCAAGCTCTTCTGCCTTCTTCGGACTGATCAGGGCTACGTTATCCCACGTAACCTTTGTTACCGGGTCAGGAAGCTCCTGCAACCAACCGTTGTTGGCATACTTGCCATCGTAGAGTGCTGACGATGGAAGCGTCAGCATGTAGAGGTCAGATGTTTGCGCACCTGCAAGCTTGCCGGGGGCATCGAGGTCGACACCCAGGATGAGGCTTGTGCGGGATCCTGCTGCAATGATTCCGTCCTGCAAAACCTGATTCCATGTGGCCGTCGGATAAACAGCCGCAACCATACTCTTGACATAGTCACTATATGTTGCCGTCTCGCCTAAGAACGCAGCATTGAGCTTCTTGCCAACAGCGATCAATGTGTCCTGCATCGACGGGATTCCATCACACATCGGTGCAATCATTGGCTGCTGCACGCTGAACGTACCGTCGAAGGCAACTGCTGTGCCCCATGACTCAAGCCAATGTGCAGCTGGGATGCTAACATCACAGATGGCCGCAGTCTCGTCTTCGTACAGATTAACTGCAGCGCGTACCTTAACCTTCTTTACCAATGCAGACTTGATGGCACGCGATGCACTGTACTCTGGATTGACGTCCATAAAGAGCGCAACATGTACGTTGCCCGCTTCAATCTCTGCCATTGCAGCATTGAGTGCTGTTGCCTTTTCTCCCGAGTTCGGCAGTGTATTCTTTGGATCAAGGATGTTGTCATCACCAACACAACCCAGTTCAAGGTTTACCAGCATAGCCAGCGCTTGAGCCTTTGGTGATAGATGCGGTCCTGCAAGGACAACGCCACTTGTGCCAGCCTTTTTGAGTCGAGCAGCGGCCGAAGCAGCCTGCTTGTTAGATGAGGCCCCGCCCTTGACGGCGCTCAAAAGCTCGGTGATGAATGTCTCAATGTCTGACGGAGACGTGCGCACGCGCACGTCAGCATTCATTCCTGTTGTTGAATAGGTCGACTCGACCACCGTAAGGTGCGACATCGACGGCTGTTCCTTCGATGGCGTGCGCCTTGCGGCAAAACGTCCTGTGTGGTAAACGGCAAGCGGATCGGTGCCTAAGAAATCGCTCTCGACACTTACAATCACCGATGCCTTGCCAAGGTCTGGGACGATCTGTCCATCAACCCCGATCACCGCACGCGCTGCCAGTGCGGAACTGTCGTGCGAAATCGCCGGTAGATAAACTACACTGGCGCTTGGAACCGAGGCAACAAAGTCATTGAGCAATTGTGTGTATGACGGCGAGCAATGTTCGTCGATAAAGATTACCGTCTTCTTTCCCGCAGATTGTGCCTCGCCAATTGCAGTGGAGATCTTTGATACTGCAGCATCATAGGTTACCTGTGAGCCTTCGATCTTAGCGCGCCTGATACGATCCGGGTCGTACAGCGACAGCAGCGAAGCCTGCATTTCTGCGTTGGCTGTGCCGCAGTTCACAGGGTGTTGTTCGTTACCCTTGACCTTGATCGGACGTCCTTCGCGTGTTTTGATGACCGCTCCATAGGCCACGTTGCGATGCGCATACACTGAAGCGTAATACATCGGAAGACCTGGCGTGGCGTTTTGCAGCGACTTCACCGATGGCACAAGCTTTTGCTCAGGCCTGCGGCATGCCGCGGCTGTAAGAGCCATCGATGCGGACACCAACGCCATGAAGCCACGACGCGAGACCGTAGAATCGGTGATGGCATTGGTTGTTGTTCCAGGAGCGAACTCGGATGACTCGCTCGTACCTTGGGCGAGACCATCAATGCTCTTCCACGGTGTAGAGTTTGAAGCGTGGAGTGAACGATCAGACATATGCGAACCTTAAAAGGAAGATCGTGTTTCGAATGTGAAGTGCGTCACTATCAATAGTGACATGCCGAACAGTTCTCTGGTCCAATACCAGCCTTCTTCGGATGCGGAATACCGGCAACCTGAACCTTAGGAACCTCTGATTGATAACCACCGAACTGAGGAGACGTAAGCGGTGTTGATGTACCAACCTGCGCAGCAATCGGAGTGAAGATATAGCTGCTGTCAAGCAGATTTTTCATCTTGTGCATCTTACCGGTAAAGACACCAGAGATCGGACGAGCACCCACGATGTTCTTGTCCGGAGCGCGGTGGCAATCCAAACACCATCCCATGGAAAGGGGCTTGTATTGCGAAACGACGCCCATCTGCTCGATGTTGCCGTGGCACGACTGACAGTCGATCTGCGCGCGAATGTGACGGCTGTGGTTAAAGTGGGCGTAGTCAGGCACCTTGTGTATGCGCACCCACTCGATCGGCTTACCAGACTCATACGAATCACGCACAAGCTGTAGCTTCGGTGATTCAGCCTTGACCGCCGTGTGACAGTTCATACAGGTTTGTGTTGTCGGCACTGGTGAGTGCGCAGACTTTTCAACGCCTGCATGGCAATACTGACAGTGGATCTTGAGCTCGCCTGCATGGAGCTTATGCGAGAATGGTACTGGTTGTTCCGGACGATACCCGACGTCGGCAAAACTGTTCCGGAACCCAAAATAGCCTACAAGGAAGAGGACGGCTGCAACGGCACCTACAATAGCCCCGCCCGTCTTAACCCCCTTGTCAAACTTGCGTGAAAACATTCGCAACCCTCACCTAGATATGTCATGCAAATATACCGCTCATCACGAACCTACATCACATCATTGTTCACATTGTTGGTGCACTGTTAGGATTCTGTCTGATCTTTCGCGCTACAAGCACGATTGCGACCGTAAGAATCGTTAGTGGTACACTCAGCATGAACAGGACGGACCATGAGTACGCATCCCCTACGCTTGCATTAGCCCCGTTTGCACCAAAGCTGTCCTTACAAGCAGGACAGGCAGTCAATGACCCCGATAGGAGCGTCAGCAAAAGACCAAACATGATCATCAACTTTTTCATACCGCTGCTGGAAACCATTGGTACAACATAAAGTAGACGATCACCCCAGTTACAGATACATACAGCCATATAGGCAGCGTGATCTTTGCGATTTTCTTGTGTAATTCTACGCGCATGTTAAGCCCCCTGTTGATCGTTATCAGTGCAAGCACTGGGACGGTCGCAGCAAGCGTGACGTGCGTGAACAAAAGAACCAAGTAAAGCACCCGCCAAACTCCGGTTCCCGAGAATGTTGTGTTGTATGCACCAGTGGTGGTATACAAATGCCATTTATGCAGCAGGTAGCATGCAAGAAAGACGATCGAAACAACAAATGCAGCGATCATGAATCGCCTGTGTTGCTCAATCTGCTTAGCCCTGATTAGTGAGAAACCACGCAACAGCAGAATCGTGCTCAGAGCATTGAGCATTGCGTTTAGGGCTGGTAGCTGATCGAACGTCATTACAGTGCCCTTAGAATGGTACGCAGTTGAGAAACATCAGCCGTGTCTGCGCTGTCATAGAAGCCACGCACGGTCATGGTTTTGTCGATCAACACAAATCGTGTCGAGTGAATATCGGGCGCAGTTGGTTCAACAAGACCCAGATCACGCGATGCAACGCTGATCATGGAATCAAGCGGCATTGTAACAAAGAACCAGACACCCGGCTTTGCGCTGTATTGCTGCGCATATTCCTTCATCACTTCGGGTGTGTCGTATTCAGGATCAGACGTAAGTGAGACAAACGAAACACTGTCGCCGAAGTCTCTCTGCAATCCTGCCAACACGGAATTGAGAGCCGGACATACGGTGCCACATCTGCTAAAGAAGAACGAAGCGATCCACACCTTACCAGACATCTTGCCTGCATCAAAGCGGTCGTTGTTCTGATCCACACCGGTAAAGGCCGATACCGTTCGCAACTTTGGCAACGTATCAATAGACGATACGTCTGCGCTGCCGGCATCTTGCTTGGTTGAGCAAGACATCAGCGCGATGCTTAGTACGAGTACGAGTATGAGTGTGGGCGCAGATCGCATGATGCTAAGACTTAGTGCCCTGCTCCGTGACTTCCACCGTGGTGCGCATTCGGATTCATCTGCTCATAGACAGTGCGCGTTACCTTGTTGTTCGAGACTGTGTTGCCGAACTCCAGATTCAATCCGAAGGACATCACAAAGAACAGGAACACAGGCACGTATACGAAGAAGCGAAGCATTGGGTTGTCGAACTTCAAGTGCATAAAGATGTACATAACGCAGATGACCTTGAAGACGGCAATTGCCAAACCGACTGCAATGTTGACTGCATATCCCGGAATGAAGAGCATATCCGGAAAGTGAACAAGCTTTGCAGCCGCCACTGTCAGAAGCGTCATCGCACAGAGCGTAAAGAAAACCTTCATATACGAAGGCAGGATGTTTCCGTGATCGTGACTCATAGATCGTGTCCTTCTAATGTCGTTAGGCTTGGTTGCTGAATTATGGGAAGATGAGATACAATGCTGGGAAAATGAAGATCCACATAAGATCCACAAAGTGCCAGTACAGACCGAGTGTCTCAACCTTGACAGGATATGGATATCCCTTCTTCGTGAACGACTTAAAGAGCATGAACAACATCGGGATCATGCCTCCGATAACGTGCAGCGCGTGAAAACCCGTCATCAGAAAGTAGAATGAATAAAACAGTGTGTGGTTTTCCTGACTTGGGAACAACCCGTCGTGCCACTTTGCACTGTATTCAAAGAACTTCACGATCAAAAAGCCAAACGCACCCAGGATCGTAAGACCAAGATATACTTGGAACGGTCCGTTCTCCTTGCGCTCAAGCTTGTATATGGCCATGGCCATCGTCAATGAGCTTCCAATAAGGATGAACGTATTGACCAATGCCAACACCCAGTTCAAGTGATGCGATGCATCAAAGAATGCTTGATAGTTCGTGTTTCGCAGAACGATGAATGTTCCAAAGAAACCCGAGAAGAACATCAGCTCAGATGCAAGAAATGCCCACATGGCAACCTTGCCATTAGGGATCTTGGTAACTGGCTCGTGTGATAGGTTCAGCGCTGCTGACATATGTCCACCCTTGAAGTAATCATTGTTTGTCGATAAACATGAGTATGATGATGCCCATCAGGACAGCATACGAAGAAAGTAGCACCTTGCGTGCAGATACGGCATCGGGATTCCGGTAAAAGACCACGCTCTGCATTGTAAGGTAGAGTCCAAGTACTGATGCACCGATCAGATACAGCAAACCGGTACTACCGAGCAGCGTAGGCAGCGTTGCCGCCAACAGTGTGAGTATGCTTGTCACTATCATCTGCAGCGCAAGGATCCTTCCGGAGTCGTCGTTGATAGCACGCAGTACCATGCCCCCTTCCCTATAATCAGTGCGATACATCCATGACAACGCATAGAAGTGCGGCAGCTGCCAGAAGAAGAGAATTGCAAACAGTACCCATGCCATTGCATCAAGCGAGCCGGTACATGCTGTCCAGCCACCCATAAAGGGCAGTGCCCCCGGCACTCCGCCAACAATCACAGCCAAGGAAGACCTTGTCTTCATCGGTGTGTAGACCAGGACATACACGATCCACGTGATCAGTGCCAATACAAGCGTTAGCGTATTGACCATTGACAGCAGGACGGCTCCAGAAATCGTAAGTACTGCAGAAAAAGCCACTGCATTTTTTATGCTGATAGTTCCTGCTGGTATGGGGCGAGCAGATGTGCGCTTCATGCGCGCATCAACATCGCGTTCCATGATATGATTGGCCACACAACTGCCACTGCTTATCAGAAGCGTTCCAAGAATGGTCACAGCAAGCAATGTTGCTACAGAGGGATCAAAGATCGATGCGTGACTTGGGATAGCCAGGTAGTATCCAGCTAACGTGGTCATCATGACCATCTTGCTGATGCCTGGTTTTGTTAACTCGTAATACTGAGCGATCAATGATGAAGCCTGTTCCATTGGTGCGTCGATCGCTGCTTGGTGCTTATTTGTTGACATCTACGACTGCCCTCCTGCATGGAGAATGTCATGAGATGATTCGTGCTGAGCATGCGCCACAGGGGCCCTGAAGGCCGTAAACATGATGATGTTGTTGGTTACGAGCAACAACACTCCAACCATAACGTGCAACGTTGTAACAAGCTCCCCACGCGCTGTCCACACAATACCTGCACCAAGTGCTATCTGCACAACTACAAGGAGTACTCCCAGAATCGTTGCCGTAGAGAGGATAGCATTCTGACGATACTTGTTGAGTACAACAGCTTGCACAATGATCATGCATGCCACGAGATAGGCTGTCGTGCGATGCACAAAGTGTATCACGACTTGCGGATACTGCCATAAATCTGCTGTTGGTAAGAAGCCTTCTTCGCTCCATGCCGGGAATACGTTGCTCACTCCCCAGGAGTCCGTATGGCGAGTCAATGCTCCAAAGACAAACTGAAGGAACGTTAGCCCCCAGGTTGTGCCCACAATAGCAAGAGCAGATCTGCTCAAGGTACTTGTTGAGCCCTTCGAATTCCATGATCTGGAAGTCAGAAGCGTAATGCCCAGAACGATCATAAAGAACAGTTCCGCAAGCACACCATGCGTGGTAGAAGTCCAGTCCGGCAGGTTATTACGAACCGTGTATCCGCCGAATGAGCCCTGTAGGCATACCGCAACAAACGCAGACATGGCAAGCCATACAAGGCGCTGCTCATGGGAGGCTTTGGCAGACCGAATGATGAATCCGAGCATAAGAATGCCAAGTCCGATCATAAAGGTTTCCATGATCCCTACCGGCATAGCATTCATGCCGAAGATCGCCGTAACGATCGTAGCGAACACTACACCAACCACGCCCATAAGAGCCTTGTTTGGTCTATCTGACTTCGGCGTGGCGCGGTATGCAAGCAAGAGAAGCACAGTCGTCACAAGTCCGACAAGACTTGCAAACAAACGGTGACCATGCTCCCAAAACTTATCCTTTGCCCACAACCATTCAGATGGGGTATACGTTACCATAGGCGCCAGGTTGGAGGTAGGCCAATCTGGAAACGCCATACCACTGCGCGTCGTGTTAACATGTCCACCCCATACAATCAGCGCAAACGTGAGCACGCAAAGCACAAGGGCGATCCGATGGATCGTCTTGTGTGCATTGTTGTCTTGCGATGTTTGGAGCATGAATGGTAACTGCTTGGCTTACTTAGTGAGCGCCAAAGGTCTTTGTGTCATCTTCCAGCGCGATGGTCTTGTGGTTAACGGTCTTCGATGCACCCGGCTCCCACTGCGGCCAATAGTCGCTCTTGCGGCCTTCGACACTGAACTCGTATGGCCCGCGGTACACCGTGATATCGCGATCAAAGTTGCCATGGCCCGGATGCTCAGGAGCCGCCCACTCGAGTGAGTTGGCACGCCATGGGTTTCTTGGTGCCTTCTTGCCGAACTTCAATGACCAAAGAACGTTGAAAACAAGAATGAGCTGCGAGAATCCAAGTGCGATAGCGCCGATCGTGATGATCTCATTGACATCTGACAAGCCCTTGAGGAAGTCATAGACGTTTGGATCATAAATACGACGCATGTGTCCACCAAGACCAAGAACGTGCATCGGGAAGAATGTCACGTTAAAGGTGATGAACGTGAGGATGAAGTGCTGACGTCCAAGACGCTCGTTGAGCATCTTACCGTACATCTTTGGATACCAGTAATAGATACCAGCGAAGATTCCAAAGAGCGAACCTCCAAAGAGCACGTAGTGGATGTGAGCAACGATGAAGTATGTATCGTGGATGTAGATATCAACCGGTGCAGATGCCATGAACACGCCCGAAAGACCACCGATGATGAACATCGATACGAATGCCAGCGCATTGAGCATGGCAGTAGAGAACTTGATGTTACCCTTCCAGAGCGTGCCAAGCCAGTTGAACACCTTGATTGAGGAAGGAACAGCGATAACGATCGTTGAAAGCATGAACGTTGTACCGAGCAATGGATTCATGCCCGACTGAAACATGTGGTGTCCCCACACGACAAACCCAAGGAAGGCGATACCTGCAATGGCAAACACCATGGCCTTATATCCGTAGACCGGCTTGCGTGAGAACGTTGCCATAACATCTGATACGATACCCATCAGCGGCAGAATCATGATGTACACAGCTGGGTGTGAGTAGAACCAGAACACGTGCTGGAAGAGCACTGGTTGGCCACCACCGAAGTACTTCTGTGATGTAACGAGATTGTCTGGAAGGAAGAAGCTTGTGTGCAGGAAGTTGTCCATGAACAACATGGCAAGACCAGCTGCAAGTACCGGCGTTCCGAGTGTTACAAGGATGGCGGTAATGAACAAGCCCCATACAGTAAGAGGCATGTCGAACAGCTTCATACCCTTTGCGCGCTTGTTGAGCACTGTTGATACGTAGTTCACGGCGCCCATGATCGACGAGAAACCAACGAGAAAGACGCTGATCGTCCAGAGCGTTTGACCAGAGAACGTAAACTTGTCAAGGCCTATCTGTGCCGAAAGGGGCGGATAACTGGTCCAACCGGCAGTTGCGTAACCAGTCTGCGTGAAGAAACCTGCCATCATGATCAAACCTGCCGGCGGCACCAACCAGAACGACCACATATTGAGTCGTGGCAGAGCCATGTCGTCTGTTCCGATCATCAGCGGAATGCAGAAGTTTCCGAACATACCGGCTGCAAACGGGATGATCACGAAGAAGATCATAATCGAGCCGTGCATCGTCAAGAGCTGAGCGTAAAACTCTGGCGTGATAATGCCGCTGCCAGCCTCCGTTACCCATGTATCGGGCAAGATCGAGCCGATAATCGGGATGGGTTGCCCCGGATAGGCAAGCTGCCAACGGATCAGCAGAGCAAATGCACCGCCTACAAAAAGGAAGAACAGCGAAGAAAGCATAAACTGCTTCGCGATTACCTTGTGGTCGGTCGAGAAAACATACTTGCGGTACCACGGCAGATCATGATGATGCTCATGTCCGTGATCATGTGCAGTATCTACTGCATGTTCAAGCGTTGCTGTACTCATTGTTTACTCCTGGTTCCAGTTACTTCGTAAGAGAGGCGATTTTGGTCGTGTCAGCCACGGGTGCTGCTGCTGGTTGAGGCGAACGTGCAGCGATTGCCTCTGCTACTTTCTTGTCTACCCACTCATCGTAGGCAGACTTGCTGAGAACTTCATACTCGGCGCGCATCGAGTAGTGTCCGCCACCACAGAGCTCTGCGCATGCGAGTTCATACTTTCCTGTTTTGAACAGATTACACCAGATGTTCATCCATGTTCCAGGCACAACGTCTTGCTTAACGCGCGCATGGGGGAGGAAGAAGCTGTGAAGCACATCCTGTGACGATCCGTGGAAGATGATGTTAGCGTTAACCGGAACCTTGAACTGGTTTTCGGTCGTGTAATCATCCATGCTTGCTGCATCAGAGGAGTCGATGCCGAAAGGATTTGTCGAGCTCATGAGCTTACGGCAATTGTCGCGGTCGGTAAAGGCATTACGGCCGAACTTTCCGTCAGAACCTGGATACAGGAACTGCCATCCGTACTGTTTGCCCATCACAAGAACCTTTACGTCGGCCTGGGGAAGTCTCGAAGAGTACTTCGTACGTTCCCAGATATCATCTGAATACAGACCGATGCCTGCAAACAGAATCGTCGGCAGAATCGTCCAGGTAACTTCTACAATGTTGTTCCCGTGATAGTTGTATCCACGAGCATCGCGGCGGTAGCGGTACTTAACAAGGAAGTATCCTAAAACGCCGAAGGTGAGGAAGAAGATCGCGACACTGACCCAATAGATAATGGCAAACAGGCTGTCGAGCTCGTCACCGAATGTTGAGATGTTCTCTGGAAACCAGATCAACATATCGAACATGCTAAGAATGCGGTCCATGAGTGCTTTACTCCAAGGAGTTGGAAAGTGATGATTCGAATGTGAGGGTGAACTGCGACACGGGGCTTACGGAAGCTCTGCTTCTGTGTATGCAGTTGTACGAGAGGCTGTTTCTTCGCGAAGCGCCTTTACTTCGTCAGCGGTAACAGCAGCTGCAGCGTTGCCGAAGGCGGCACGCACATACGTTAGAACGTCAGCGATTTCCTGATCGTTGAGTTGTTCCTTCCAAGCAGCCATCTGACCGTTGATCTGAACGCCGTTACGCTCGATAGGGCCGCGGAATCCATGCAGAATGATTCCGATCGGTTTACG
This sequence comes from Ignavibacteria bacterium, assembly GCA_046300675.1. Taxonomy (GTDB): domain Bacteria; phylum Bacteroidota; class Ignavibacteria; order Kapaibacteriales; family Kapaibacteriaceae; genus UBA10438. The sequence goes on along the minus strand of JBKCLO010000103.1, from coordinate 9,860 downwards.
TGCATCGCCCTGAGCAATTGCAGAGCCGGCAAGAGGTGGAATGTTATTGCCCGGCACACCTTTTCCGCTGCCGAGGTGGCAGGCTGCACAGATCCTGCCGTAGACGGCTTTACCAGGACCACCTGCGTCGGCCGTACCTGCAGCAGCTTCTTTCGCGGCATTGGGGTCAACCCAGACCGGATCGTCGCCGTACGAGGTGAACAACCCCTGCACGTTACAGCCACTCAAGACTGTTATGAAACAAACTGCCAACGACAGGAAAAGAGATCTTGTCTTTAGAGTCTGCATGTATGTGAACCTCTCGTGTTGATCTAGCTCTTGATAATTGCGCTAAAATACGACCACCGCACTATTGTGTAAAAGTGCAAGGGTTCATGTGCAGATCTTTTGCGGTAACGTAGTTGTGGAAAAATCACTGTCGGCCCGTAAACCAGGCAGTGGTCTGGAAAATTCCCTCGTCCAGATCTACCGTGGGATTCCATCCGGTAAACGAGGTAAAAAGGGCGTGAGAACCGCGTGTTTTTGCCGGATCGCCAGCCTTGGCAGGACCATTGTGGACAGCATACTCGCGTCCGAGGGCCTTCCGCAGGGCGGCCACCACATCGTTCACACTCGCCGCCCCATTACGGCAAACATGAAAGGTGCCCTGAAGTTGATGTTCAAGTGCCGCTACGTTGGCGCTGGCAACGTCATCAACATGGATATAGTCCCGTTCTTGACTTCCGTCTCCGTGAATGGTCGGAACCTCATTCTTGAGAAACTTCTCCAAAAAGATGGCAATCACGCCAGATTCCCCGTGGGGGTTTTGGCGCGGACCATAGACATTGGTGTATCGCAGGATGGTAATACTCAATCCGTGTACTATCCGCTCGTATTCAGCATAAATCTCCATAGCCCTCTTTGATACTCCATACGGGGCAATTGGCCGAATAGGATGCGTCTCGTCGGCAGGCAGCTCTACAAACTCGCCCAGAACTGCAGTGGTCGAGGCGGCAACGATGTGTTTTACACCAGACTTTCTGGCTGCTTCAAAGATCCTTAATGACCCCAGGATGTTAATCCCGGCATCATGCACGGGTTTTTCAACGCTCACCCGCAGTTCCATGTGCGCAGCATGATGGTTTATGGCATCATAGCCACCTGTCATGATAAGATCTGTACAGGCATCAGAGGTGATGTCCATGTTGTAGAAGGTTGCACCACCGGGAATGTTCTCTACATATCCCATCGACAGATTATCGACGATGTCCACGGTATGGCCCCGACGCAGATATGCTTCTGCCACGTGCGAACCAATAAAACCGGCACCACCTGTTACAAGAATCTTCACAGCGCCTTCTTTGCAATGTCTGTTCTGAAATACTTATTGCCAAAGCTGATCTTGTCTACTGCCTGATAAGACCGACGAACGGCCTGCTCGAGTGTATCGGCTGTGGCAGTTACTCCCAGAACTCGTCCGCCATGAGTAACAAGCTGTCCGTCTGCATCTCTCGTGCCTGCATGGTAGACGGTTACGAACGGATCAGACTCTGCCTCATCAATACCAGTGATGGTAAGCCCCTTTTCAAATGCATCCGGGTAGCCTGCCGATGCAAGAACGACATTGCATGCGAAGCCGATCGCGGCCGATGCAATGGCTGCTTTGTCCAATGTGCCGCGCGCTGCCGACGCAAAAAGGGCCGCCACGTCTGCGCTGAGTACACTCATCACAGCCTGCGTCTCAGGATCGCCGAAGCGCACGTTGAACTCCACCACGGATGGATCTCCATGCTCATCGATCATCAGGCCACAGAAGAGGCAGCCAATAAAGGGCATACCTTCTTCGGCCATGCCATCAAGCACCGGACGTATGATTCGCGAATGCACGCTCTCAAGCACGCTTGGCGTAACGATCGGCGCGGGCGCATACGCGCCCATTCCGCCCGTGTTCTTGCCTGTATCTCCGTCGCCGATTCTCTTGTGGTCTTGTGCCGGTGCAAGCGTAACGAAATCCTTGCCATCACAGACAGCAAAAACACTTGCTTCTTCACCAGATAAAAAGCCCTCGATCACAATGCCGTCATCACCAAATGCTCCGGCATACATTGTATCTATGGCCTCATTGGCCTCTTGATGCGTGCTTGCAACTACAACCCCTTTGCCTGCTGCAAGACCGTCGTACTTGACAACTACGGGCAGTGCATGCCCAGCTGCGTATGCGCGGGCGTCTTCATGCTCTGTTGCAGTGAATCTTCTATAAGGGGCTGTCGGTACTCCACGGCGTTGCATGAAGTCCTTTGAAAAGCCCTTTGACGTTTCGAGCCGTGCAGCTTGTTGCGATGGACCAAAGACGTCTATCCCCTCTTCGCGAAGCGTGTCTGCGAGGCCGTCTGCAAGGGGCTGCTCAGGGCCGACAACAACAAGTGTAACATTGTTCTTGCGGCAGAACGTGGCTACGGCCTCGTGATCTGCAATGTTCAATACGACGAGCTCGGCTTCACGTGCAATGCCCGGGTTGCCTGGAGCAACCCAAAGTTTTTCGCACGATGTTGATGATACCAGCGCCTTTGCAAGCGCATGCTCGCGTCCACCCGAACCAATCAAGAGAATACGTTCAGACATGTAATGTTCCGCTTCTTTGCTGTACTATGACCTACCGCAGTTGGCATTGCCCCTAACACCGCACTGTTGTATGGTGCTACCCTGCTCGCTGTTCGCTGTTCGCTGTTCGCTATTCGCTGTTCGCTGCTCGCTGTTCGCTGCTCGCTGCTCGCTATTCGCTGTTCGCTGTTCGCTGTTCGCTGTTCGCTGTTCGCTGCTCGCTGCTCGCTGCTTAAAACGGCACGTCGTCGTAGTCGTCTTTGGCTGACGAACCAGCAGGTGTGATCTGAGAATAATCGGTTGTTGCTGGCGCTGTGGCACCGGCAGCTTCGATTTTCCAGGCCTCGAGGTTAGTGTAATACACCGTTTGACCATCCTTGTTTTGGAAGGGGCGTCCACGCAGATTGAAGAGCACCTTGAGTTGCTGTCCGACCTTGTAACTGTCCATGATAGAACAGCGGTCTTGTGTTACCTGAAACTTGATGTGCTGAGGATAGTTACCGTCCTGGATCTCGAGCACAAATTCACGCTTGCGGAAGGTGTCCTTCACTTGCTGCGTTTCTGTCAGATGATGAAGCGTGCCAACTGCTTCGTATGAGTTTGCCATGATGTTAGCCTGTGATTAGATAGTTGAAATCAATGTTGGAATGTTCTTGAGCACAATATCGAGCTTTTCTATGTCCTTGCCCCCTGCCGTTGCCATATGAGGTTTTCCACCGCCACCTCCGCCGAGTTCCTTTGCAACCGCACCAACAATTTTGCCAGCCGGTTTGAGCTTTGCCATGTCGTCTGTGGCTACGCAAACAAGCTGAACCTTGTCGTCGATGACCGCAGCCAGGAGTCCGATTCCCTGAGACTTAAGCCCCGAGCGGAGCTCGTCGCCTAACGACTTCAGCTGTTCCATCTCAACGCCATCGATCCTGCGCACAGCCAGTCGATATCCATCGAGCTGCTCAGCGGTTGCAACCATGTCCGGTATGATGGTTTTGAGTTCATCGACCTTGTAGGACAACAGCTCCTTTTCGAGCTGCTTGATGCGCTCTGCCTGACGTGCCATATCGTCGCGCAGGTTCCCGGCATTCCGGTCCAACTGCTTCAGCCACTGAGGGATGCTGCGTCCGGCTATGGCTTCGATTCGACGCACTCCACTGGCAACGCTCGACTCACTGACAATCTTGAACAGACCGATCTCCGCAGTGTTGCGCACGTGCGTACCGCCGCAGAATTCAACCGAGAACTTCTCGTCGATAAACACTACCCTAACCGAATCGCCGTACTTGTCGCCAAAGAACATTTTTGCGCCCGGTACCGTACGTGCTTTCTCAATCGTCATCTCCTCGGTGTGCACAGCAATGGACTCGAAGATCTTTTCGTTCACCATTTCCTCCACAGCTGAAAGCTCATCATCACGCATGCGTTCGAAGTGTGCAAAATCAAAGCGCAGACGTTCAGGTTCGACGAGCGAGCCCGACTGCTGTACGTGCGTGCCGAGAACTCGGCGAAGCGCTTCATGGAGCAGGTGCGTAACCGAGTGCTCGCGCTCAACGTCGCGCCTGCGTGAGACATCGATTGCTGCCTTGGCCATGTCGCCTACTGCTGCATCAACGTCTGTCTCGCAAACATGCACGATTGCATCACCAACTTTGCGCACGTCGTCTACGCGGTACTGCGAGCCCCCTACTGTAATGATTCCAGTATCGGATACCTGTCCGCCCATCTCAACATAGAACGGAGTTTCAGCCAGCACAATCGTGTTTCCACTAACGTATAGCACCTCTGCTGAAGTATCAGTGTCTGCATACCCGGTAAAACGTGACATCGCATCAATCTTTTCTGTTGATGCTTCCTGTGCGTGAGACTTGCGCGCAGCACGCGAACGAGCACGCTGCTCGTCCAATAACGTATTGTACCCGTCTACGTCTACATCAAGCCCACGCTCGCGCGCGATCAGCTGCGTAAGGTCAAGCGGGAATCCGAAGGTATCATAGAGTTCAAATGCATCAGCGCCCGTAACAAGGTTGCCTGACGTAGAGATGCTATCAAATCGTTGTAAACCGCGATCAAGTGTGGCAAGGAATGACTCTTCCTCGGCACGGATGATACGCTCGATGAGATCCTTACGCTCGTGCAGTTCGGGAAACGCATCGCCCATCGTGTCACACAGAATGTGTACGTGTTTCCAGAGCACAGGCTCGGTCATACCGAGGTTACGGGCATACCGTGCCGCCCTGCGCAGAATTCGACGCAGCACATAGCCCCTTCCCTCATTGCCCGGAATGGCGCCGTCTGCGATGGCAAAGGAAAGGGTACGAATGTGATCGGCAATCACACGCATGGCAACGCCGTCGGGATTGTCGAGTTCTGTGCGATAGCTTCGACCACAAAGGTCTTCCGTATAGGCAATGATCGGTTGAAACACATCGGTATCGTAATTCGAATCCCTACCCTGCATCACGGCACATAGACGCTCAAAGCCCATGCCGGTATCAACGTGCGTGGCCGGCAGTGGCGATAGACTGCCATCAGCATTGCGGTTGTATTGAATGAACACGTTGTTCCAGATCTCCATTACTTCGGGCACGCCAGCATTGACAAGGGGCCCGCCAGACAGATCCGGCGTACGGTCGAAATGGATTTCTGTGCACGGACCGCATGGCCCAGTATCACCCATCTCCCAGAAGTTGTCCTTTTCATCGAACCGATGAATGTGATCTACCGGCAGATACTTCTTCCAGATCTCAAAGGATTCATCATCCGTGCGATACACAGTTGCATGAAGGCGCTCTTTGGGAAGCTTGTAAACGTCGGTGAGCAACTCCCATGACCATGCGATCGCTTCTTCTTTGAAGTAGTCCCCGAAGCTCCAATTGCCTAGCATCTCGAAGAAGGTGTGATGGTATGTGTCGTAGCCAACTTCTTCTAGGTCGTTATGCTTGCCCGAAACGCGCACACACTTCTGCGTGTCTGCAGCGCGCGTAAAGTCGCGCTTGCCAGTACCAAGGAACACGTCCTTGAACTGGTTCATACCTGCATTCGTAAACAGCAAGGTTGGATCGCCGTGAGGTATCACCGGAGCCGAAGGCACAATGCGGTGTCCACGAGCAGCAAAAAACTCGAGAAATGTCTGTCGTATCTGGTGTGAAGTCATTGAGGTGAATTGGCCGTACAAGAAACCACAAAAGTACGAAGGGCGTAGTTTTGTGGGATGCTCACCGAATTGCTGTCTACAGCCGACGTGTTTGTGGCCACGTTCTCGCGTCCGCTAAAGAACTGCCCGTGGACCAAGGCCGTCGTCAGTGGACAACGTACATCTGGACTCTGGAGCCTGCGTATTGAGTCGTTTACAGACCGACAGGCCTTTACAGCCCCCTGGCAGGAGCCTGTGGAGGATCTCGACATTGCTCTGGAACACCTTCTGCATGAGTCATTCCGTCAGATTCTGGTGCAGACACCCGAGAACGACCACCATGTTATACGTTCATTCAAGAGCGATGGCGTGCGCGTCTCCGTGCAACAGAGCTCTGCGAGCCGAATGCACTGGGATGGTGTAACAGCAGACCGGACCAAACAACGACTGCTGACGCCTGAACAGGATGCAGCGTTCCTGCACATCATGGATTTGGCAACCGCCGACGGACGCATCAAAGCCCCGATGGCAGATAAGTTTCGTCAGGTTAATCATTTGCTGCAGCGAGCAGCGAACAGCGAGCACCGAGCAGCGAACAGCGAGTTCGTCGTTGTCGATGCAGGCTGCGGCAAGGCCTACCTCTCTTTGTCTCTGGTTTATGTGATGCAGCGCATGGGACGTAAGGTCCGACTCATCGGAATCGACTCTAATCCCAATGTTATCGGGCACTGCCGTAAGGTTGCTGCGGACATGGGATTTACCGGCGCCGAGTTCTACGTCGGTGGGATCAGTGAGGTTGGCAAGGGGCTTGCACTGCCCCATTGTGATATGCTTATCGCCCTGCATGCATGCGATACCGCGACGGATGATGCGTTGGAACTAGGTCTGGCACTCCATGCAGACACGATGCTCGTTGCCCCCTGCTGTCATCACGAAGTACAGAAGCAGCTCGCGAAGGACCGTGTACCAACATGGGCGCGTCCGCTGCTCGATGACGGCATAACGAAGGAACGACTTGGTGATTTGCTCACAGACACCATGCGCCGCGACATCCTGCGTTGGAAAGGCTACGATGCACACCTTGAAGAATTCATCTCTCTTGAACACACCCAAAAGAACGTTTTGCTTCGAGCCACTCGCCGTGATGGAACGTCACGTGCCGACCATTGGCGAGACCAGGTTACAATGATGATCGAGGCATGGGGCGCACAATGCGCACTTTGGCCGCGCGTTAGCACTACGTGAAACTCACAACATAGATCTTTTGTCATACGGCACATGAACATCACAATGCGCATTCTCCTATTCGTAGCGATGCTAACACAGGCATCGATCATTATCTCTGCACAACAAGACAGGTACCGTGTTGACATCGATCTGCAGCACGTTGCCGGCGACCGCATTCAGGTGATGGTCTGGCCTCCATCGGTTGCAACCGACACCGTTACGTTCGTCTTCCCTGTTACCGTGCCGGGAACCTATGAAGAACACTTCTGGTGGCGCTTGGTAGAGAACTTCAGGGCCTACGACATCAACAACAAACTCATGCAGGTAGAGCGCAGCGTTGATTCGCAGTTTGTGATCCGTAATGCGCGCTCACTTCGCTACATCAGTTATGAGCTCGAAGACTCATTCGATGACACAACAGGCAAGGTAGACATCTTTGCCCCTGCCGGCACAGGTTGGGAGGCCGATAGCATCTTCGTCCTTAATCATGGCGGAGCAATCCCATACATCGACGGTTTACAGAAGCGCGACTACAAGGTGGCCGTTCATAAACCGGCACACCTATGGGGCGGATCAGCACTGCCGATTCAGCGCATCAATGCAAATCTTGATCTCTATCAGACCAAGTCATACGATGAGCTTGTAGACTCCCCTGTGCTCTATTCTCTGCCCGATACATCAACATACAGCATCGAGGGCGTTGACGTACTCGTGCATTGCGCACATGCAGGTGCAGATACGGTTGCACAAGCCTATGCCAAAGAGCTCAGCAAGCTCACGACAACGATTGCGAAGTTCCTCCCGTCGATGCCTGTGAATCGGTATGCTTTTCTATTCTATCTCTGGAAAGGTGATCGCTCGAAGGTCTCAAAGCCCTTCGGTATGGGCGCTCTCGAGCACAATCAAAGCTCGTTCTACTTTCTAGGCTTTCAAAAGCGTCCATTGGGGCTGCGCGATATCGCTATTCACGAGTTCTTTCACATCCTAGTGCCGCTCAATCTTCATAGTGAAGAGATCGACGCATTTGATTTCCGTACACCAAAGATGTCTCAGCATTTGTGGCTCTATGAAGGCACAACCGAGTACTTTGCAACGCTAGCCCCCTTGCACGACAGCACTGTGAAGGAAGAGTCGTTCAAGCGAGAGATCCAGCAAAAGCTTCGCGATGACGAAGACCTACCCAAGCAGTTCTCACTTACGACATTTTCGAAGAACGTACTCACGGATGAGTATCACGAATACTATGACAAGGTATATACCTATGGCGCTGTGAACGCATTCCTTCTAGATATTGCAATTCGAGATGCCTCAGGGGGCAAGCAGGGTCTTTTAGACGTCGTGCTGACGCTCATGAAGAGGTTCGGTCCGAACACGCCGTTCAAGGATGACGAGTTGTTCGACCACATCGAGAAGATCACCTCGCCAAAGGTGAGGGCTTATCTGGACACCTACGTAAAGGGAACCTCTCGCATTCCCGCTGCAGAGATGTTCGCCAAGATCGGTTGGAACTACACGGCAGAGAAGACGAAGCAGGAGCCAGGCTTCGGCTTCAAGGGAGACTTTTCTATGCGTGATGGCAAGCCTTCACTTGTGTTGCGGCCAACATCTACAGAAAATCCCATGAAGGTTGTCGAAGGAGATGTCGTGGTAAGCGTCGAAGGCATGCCAATGCAGGAAGCCATGCAGTCTGCCGAAGGACGCCAGAAGCTCTCCAAGTTTCGTAATCCTAAACTTGGTGATGAAATGACGATGACTGTCCTGCGTGATGGAAACGAGATCGAGCTTAAGGGCACAGCCACAACTCTTGATGTCAAGGAGTATCACTTTATCGAGATTGAAGCAAAGCCTTCACCGGAACAGCTTGCATTGAGAAGAGCAGTGTTTTACTCAAATGCCAAGCCGTAATCAAACGAACACGTTACGGTAGAGCCTCGTATTCAAAACCCATTACTTCTTCATCAAGCACAGATACCGGCGTGTTTTTGCCATCCTTGCGATACGACCAAGGCTCCATAACATCATTGAGGTTGTTGCCCATAGGAGCTCCGGTAACAGGGAGGTACGACCGGCCGTGACGCTTCATCCAGGCCGTCCAGATGCGGTCAATGTTTGAATGATGAATCCAGAAAATAGGATCATTTGGTGAGGTGTTCTGAGCCATACTTCCTGCATGACGAACAGCTTGATTAGCGGGATCTGGCGTAAAGATGCCTCCTACGTAAACGTGTACGATGTTGTGCATCTTGCTGCGCAGTCCAGAGCCATTGGCCTTTGCATCCATGTTCTTTGTGACTGAATCACAATAAATACCGGACTTGCCGCGCCAACCTTCGAGCGAATTGCGAAAACTCTTAGTTGTGTCTACTGATGGATCCCATGGTGCCGCATCGTAAGTAGACACTGACAGGGTTGTTGCTACATCCTGAGCTGTTGGCAACACTGATGTCCATGCTGGATTTACTCCAAGCGCACGTGTGAGATACGGCACTGGGTTAGGGTCGGTTTCAATATCAACGAAGATTGAATCAACATCATCATCATCGGTGAATTCAACTGTCCACTCTCCTTTGCGAAACGGACCTGTCATCACCGCATACCTATTTGCAGGATCGCCAGAGCCTCCCATGAAGTCATCCGCAAACACAGCTGATGTGCTGGCAGCATCCGTCCAATCCCAATATGGCACTGTTATGTCCTTGCCACTTACATCACGTAGCGCTTCTTCGAACACACGGAGGTACACACGGTGCCATGGCAGAAAGGCTGGCCCCATATGCGCTGGATATCCGTGCACATCGAAGTTGTTTGGCTTACAACGAAAAGCTAGGTAGTGCCATTTGACGAACTGGTCATAGTAGTTGATTGCTGGATCGTACGGACTTTGCACAGTCTTTAGTTTCTTGACGGCATTGACGAAGTCAGCCTT
>JBKCLO010000102.1:0-1852 GCA_046300675.1 Ignavibacteria bacterium | reverse complement strand
TGGTCTTACTTGCCCCCTACAGGTACGTATGCCGTGATGGTCACGACCCTTCGCAGCATTCGCTCTTCGGGTAACTGTTGAGACACACCAGCATCTGGTTCTCCAAGACCTCTGATTGTGATAGCCCCTTGCAGCTCACGAGCAACAGCTGCTGCGCGTTCGCGGCTCAATCGTGCGTTCTCATCGGATGAGCCCAAGATGTCCGTGCTACCTTCAACGATGATTCGTGCGTTAACGCCGATTCTGCTTCGAACGAAGTTGAGAATCTGCTGGTGGGCATCAGTAAGATCAGCCTTTCTAAATGGGAAGACGATCAATGTATACCGCTCAATGATGCTGTCGTTGCGCATTTCCTTACGCTTATCGAACAGTCGAACTGCATTAACTCGCACTTGCAGGGTATCACGAACGGGCGCACCGGACTGACGTCCTTCGATGGTGATGGACATTCCTGCGTTGGCCAGGGCTAATTGCGCGGCTGCTTGCGTAGGCTGATAGGTCAACTCGACCTTGCCCTGACGAGATGACGAGTCAACACCAGCCCCATCTACAGAAACTATCCACGAATCGAGTGGCTTACCATCGAGTGTTTTCGCGCGAATCGTAATTGACGGTGGATCCATCGTCAACGTTGTATCTGCAACACGATATGGCATCAACAGCTGCGATTCGTTTGAGCTAAGCTCTACGCGGCGATTCTCATCATCTGCTAGGGCGGACTCCGCTCCTGTTGCAAGGGTTGCGTTAAGGGGCAGGCGGCGCGCACGTGTTACAATAATGCGCTTGTCTACACCAAAAGAATCAACGAGCACAGATGCAATGGACATCGCTCGTTTGATAGCTAGCGATGTGTCCTGCTCATCCGCTGCACACGTTCCCGTGAGCGTGAGCTTGGCCGCAGGATACAGCTTCATACGTTCCGCGATTACATTGAACACCTGACGATGAAGATCAATTTCGGACATATCCGTGGTTGGCATCGAGCTCACAGACCTCATAGCATATCGCACAGGTACACGAGCCGAATTGCGATCAAAGAATACGTATGGAAGAACAGGCAGATATGTTTCCTCTTCGATCTCTTCAATACGGACTTGCAGTTTGGCATCAGTCTCAAGCTCTACATCATAGCTCACTGGTTGCAATGTGCTCGGCACCATCGGCTTTGCAGCAGCAGGAGGTGTTGCCGCCAACTTTCTTGGTTCCTTGTTCGGTGCCAACACTGGTTGGTTGTTTACTCCAAACGTATACGAAAGTCGCAATCCAATCGATGTTGTCGTAAGACCCCAGGGCGTAACTGACGTAACACTCGTCAGCGCTGTTGTCAGTGATGCTTCTGGTGTGAGCTTCCATGCACCACCGCGCTTGAGTGGAATGTCGAATCCTAGCACACCAATCCAATGCCACGCAGAAGTTATAGACCCGGGCATGGGAGCCGTACTTACATTTCGAGTAGTGGACTGTGTCTCAGTAAATCGCACGCCACTAGGATCGAGGATCTCTTCCTTTGCACGCGCGGAGCCAAATGCACGTTGTGAATAGCCAATACCTGTACGTATGGTCAGGCTGCCGATGCGATAGCCGATATGTGATTCAATCCCATACTCGGCAAGGGGCAACGCAAACGCATGTTCGATGTTGCTTTGCACAAGACGGTTACCAACAATGATATCCACCAGTTCATTAGTGGACATCGTATGCGACCTATCGTTGGCTGCAAAACGAACGCTGCCGAAGAGCGATCCGGCAATTGGAATGTCTACACCGAGACCTAATCCAAGCCCCGTGCCTGAGCCCGATTCAAACGATGGACAACACGTTGGGAATCCTGGAAGGTCTCGGAATGATGCAC
>JBKCLO010000101.1:0-1282 GCA_046300675.1 Ignavibacteria bacterium | reverse complement strand
TCCGACAATGAAATTCAAAAGTGCCGCGAGGTCAGCAAGCTGTATGGATTCGCCAGTGATGTTTTTTACCTATGCAGTGATACTGGCAACGTCTGCTCCAAGGCCTATGGCACATCAATTCCCGAGCGTAATGGAACTGTTACCGAGCTACATGGTATTCGAGTGATACACAAGCGAATCCAACTGTTCGAACATTATTCCACTACCCCATACATGGACGTACGGTACGTTCTTAACCTGCTGAAAAGGAAGACACAATGAAGGTTATGTTGTTTTGGTTGACACTGTTGTGGTGCGTTGCGCAATTGCAGGCACAGTCGCCTGATCTGAAGCCAATCGCCATACCATCTGGGCTTAGCTATCAATTCCTCGGCACGTACACCGTCGATCGTCTGAACAAGATTCTGACCTCAGAGCTTCAGGAGTTTGCTCCAAGTAACACGATCACGTTCCCTGCTGCAAAGAACGCTGTAGACTTGTATCGCGTGGTGTATCCATCGGTTGTTCCGGAACAGCTCAATCGTCCAACCCGTGCATCAGGTCTGATCGCTGTACCTAAGTTGGCGAACAAGAACCTGCCTGTTGTGATGTATCAACATGGCACGGTCTTTTCAAAGACAGCCGTCCCCTCGTTTCCAGAGGAATCTTACGAGACACGCCTGATGATCGCTCGCTTTGCTGGTGACGGGTACATCGTTGTTGCTGCGGACTATTTCGGTCAGGGGCTCTCTGATGAACCAGATAGTTATCTCGTGAAAGCCAGCACGCAGCAGGCTTGCACGGACATGTATCAAACAGCTAAAATCATCTTAGACGCGGTAGGCTATAAACCATCACAGTTCTTCCTCAGTGGATGGTCGCAAGGGGGCTGGGCAACCTTGGTTTTTCTGAACCATCTCGAAAATCTCGGGATCAAGGTCACCGCAGCGGCGGCTGCTAGCGCCCCTTCGGATATCTATACGATCATGAACCGATGGATCAACAACTATCAGCCCGTCGATGCTGTCTTCCTCACGGGTTGTGCAGCTTTGCAGATCAATGCTCACGAGTTTTACTATAACCAACCGGGGCTATCATCAGGCGCCTTCAGGCCCGAGTATCTGCAGGCAGCACGTGATCTGCATGCGAACAAGATTGGGTGGCCTGAGTATTCGAAAATGGTGCCGTTTAAGATTCGCGACATGCTGACAGAGAGCTTTGTGAAGTCAAGCATTGGTGGCGAAACTCCCTACTGGCAGACTCTGCAGAAGACGCACGGTTATCGCTGGCGCAGCGTTACGCC
>JBKCLO010000100.1:0-1501 GCA_046300675.1 Ignavibacteria bacterium | reverse complement strand
ACTGCGTTGGGCTCTACACAGTTTGGTAGGGTTGAAACGACATTACATGCAAAGGTAGATATGCGCATCGGAATGGTCTGCTATCCAACGTATGGCGGTAGCGGAATTCTTGCAACTGAACTTGGACATGAGCTGGCAAAGCGTGGACATTGCGTCCATTTCATCACGTACGCGCAGCCCATGCGGCTCGATAGGTTTCAAGACAACATCTACTACCACGAGGTAGAGACACCGTCATATCCTCTGATGGAGTTTAACCAGTATACGCTTGCGCGTGCAGGCAAGATTCTGGATGTTGCCAAGTACGAGCAGCTCGATGTTGTGCACGTACACTATGCAATCCCGCATGCTATCAGCGCTTATCTGGCTAAAGAGATCTCGCAGACCACACGCCCCCTAAAGCTTGTAACAACATTGCACGGAACAGACATTACGCTTGTTGGCATGGAGCCTACATTCCATCCGATCGTGAAGTTCTCGCTTGAGAAGTCGGACATGATCACGGCCGTATCGGGCTTTCTGCAGGAGAAGACACGTCAGAGCTTTGGCAATGAACTTGATATCAAGGTGATCCCAAACTTTGTCGACACAACCGTGTATCAGCGCACCGAGAATGCACAGGTAGCAAAGCATGTACGGGGCGAGGCAGACTTTGTGCTCATGCACGTCTCGAACTTTCGTCCAGTAAAGCGCGTACAGGACTGCATCCGCATCCTGGCCGAAGTGCGTAAGAGCGTGAATGCGAGACTGGTGTTCGTAGGCGATGGACCCGAGCGCTCCGATGCAGAGCGGTTGTGCCGCGAGCTGGACGTGGTAGACCACGTGCTGTTCCTTGGCAAGCAGTCGGGTCTGCCGGAGCTGTTATCATCGGCCGACATCTTCCTTCTGCCATCGCAGCAAGAGAGCTTTGGTCTTTCTGCACTCGAAGCCATGAGCTGCTCGGTGCCCGTGGTTGCAACCAACATCGGCGGCATACCCGAAGTGGTGCGTCACGACGAAACTGGATTTGTGGCAGAGCTCGGAGACGTGCATCGCATGGCCAAGTATTGTCTCGACCTGCTTACACACCCCAAGAAACTCGCAGCATTTCGCGAGAATGCACGCAAGCGCGTGATCGATCATTTCGATATCAACACCATCGTACCGATGTACGAAGAGGTCTATACGCAAGCACTTCAACAACCATAACTCTACAGTATCCTCGATGACACCACAGCAGTACCTTGAGCAGAACGCATCGCTCTATGAGCAGCAGCTTACAGAGTTTCTTTCTATTGCAAGTGTGAGCACTGACCCCGCGTGTGCGGACGACGTGAAGACCTGCGCCACGTGGCTTGCAGATCACCTCAAGACCATCGGCTTGCCAACAGTTACGATCTACCCCACGCCGGGCCACCCGATCGTTTATGCAGAAGACCTCTCAGCAGGACAGAGCGCCCCAACAGTCTTGCTCTATGGTCACTACGACGTACAACCGGTAGACCCGTTGAACTTGTGGACG
>JBKCLO010000099.1:0-17132 GCA_046300675.1 Ignavibacteria bacterium | reverse complement strand
TTTTTTGGGGGGGTGGCCCCGGGGCGCCGCGGGGGCGCGCCCGTTCACCCTATTGCGCCCCGCGTCCGCTGCGACTGCCGGGGGTGCGAAGCGACGTGGGACCTCGCGTGATTGCGATGTCGGGCGAGCCACCGGCTCGCCCCTACAGCGTCGTTCTGCTCTTCTCCCACTTCACATACAGCGCGGCGCCGGCGGCCAGGAACACGAGGTTCTTGATGATGTACTGTCCGGCAAAGGAGAGGCCAAAGGGAATGCTGATGTAGGATTGCTCGGGGAGCATGAATAGGGGAGACAGCGTGCCGCCCATGTGTACGATGAACATGAGCATTGTGAGTGTTGTTAGCCGCGGGACAAGGAAGCAGAGTCCGATGATAACTTCCCAGATTCCGAGATAGTAACTAACGTTAGGAATGTGCGTCCAGAGGAGCGTTGCATCAACGAGCTCTTCTGCAGGACTCATGTGCGCGATCTTTAGAGCTCCAAACCAGCCAATGACAATTGCAAAGGCAATACGGAGCATCCACTCATAGTAGCGATCGAGAAATGCTACAAGGCGGCTGTGCATGTTATTAGAAGGTGTACTTCGTATACCAGATCTGGACAGTGGCCTTGGTCTTGCCGTCCTTGGATGTCTGCTTCTTCGGTGTTGACTGTTCGTCGAAGTCACCGGTAATGGAGCGCGGGATCTCGAAGCTTGGTACTTCCATCATGAGTTTGATGTAGCTCGGCAGACAAAACGCCGCTGCCTTGGGGTTGTCGTAGGAGAGCTCTGCAGTTACAGACCCACCGGCCTTGGTGGTCGATGTTACTTTTCGTGCGAGCAAGGCTGCTTCGTCAATCCACAGAGTTGCTACAACAATGTTCGATGACTCATCAGCAGGCAATACTTTGACCTTGCGAAGGGGCTTTCCGGCTACGTTCTCGGTGCCCATGTCTACGGCTGCATAGCCCCCTTGCAGAACATTCAGGGCATTCAGCTCCGGACCCTGCTTGGGAAGCATCGCAAAGCTCTTTGATTCGATCTTGGTTGTGTTTGGCGCCTTGAAGGTAAGCTTCGCATCGGCATCGGGTACCTTCATAAAGGGGATGTCGACCTTGAGCTTGAGGTCTGCCGTGTACTTCTTGACCGACTGCATGCGCTTCTTCATTGCCTCGAGCAACGCGTTGGCGTCAGTTGCAGCATGCGCAGAAACAGCAACTGCAAGAAAAGCGAGTGCGATCACGCGAATCATGTCAGGATATCCTTTCGGCGGATAACGATGTGCGTTGCAACGAAACACCCAACGATGTGTAGCAACAGAACAGAGAACGATGTTGCTACGCGCTGCCAGTTGATTGGGTCGTCAAAGAACAGCTTCCACCCATTCATGTGCGTGGTAAAGAACAGAGGACGCAGGTAATCAAACAACGGAACATCAATCGCCGAGATAATGGTCATGACGATTATCAGTGCCATCGTTGTCATGATGGGGCCAATTGCATTCTCAACAAGCGCAGAGCACAGAAACGCAATGCTCGCAACGGTGATCATGCCCAGCGCTGCCCACGAATAGGCAAAGCCAAAGCGCCACAAGAGGTCATGCACGGGTATCACAGTGATCTTCTGCCGAATCACCAGCAGGTCTCCTGTTCCCATGATCGATGTGCCCAGCCCCAACGATAATGCCGCCATGCAGGCCACAAGCAGGATCGTATAGGTGAGAGCCGCCATATACTTGGCATTGACCATCGTCGAGCGCGATAGGGGGCGAGTCAGGAGCACGCGGTAGGTTCCGGCAGCGGCCTCGCCGGCGAGGACTTCTCCGGCGACGAGCGTGATTAGAAACGGCACGTGCACATACAGCGAACTTAGAATGATGAAGGCTACCGCATAGCCGTTCATCAGGTTGCCGTTGATGTCGAAATTCTGCGACAGACTCTGTGTTGCAAAGGTCAAGAACTTGCCGCCTTCAACGCTCATCGCGATCACAACTACGGGGATCAGGAAGGCAAGAGCCATAAAGCCGATAAAGGTTCTCCATTTCGAGAACACCTTCGACATTTCCACACGATAGGCGGTCAGGATCATGCACTCTCCCGTGTAAGCGAGATGAAGTATTCTTCGAGCGACCTTACAGGCGTAACGGCACGAAGCGGCACGCCGGCTGTGGCAAGTGCTGCAACAACGCTAGGAATATCCTGCCTGTTGAGCATAATGATGATCTCTTGATCGGTCGATGATTGTATCCACTCTGCTTCAGGCGTTGCGCGGAGTACTTCTAGAGCACGCGGTACATCAGTGGTCTCAATCGTTACCTTGAGGCGTCCGGCATTGAGAAGCTCCTGCACCGAACCTTCAATAATGGTCTTGCCACGATTGATAATTACCATGCGGTTGGCAGTGAGTTCTACCTCGGGCAGAATGTGCGACGACAAAAACACCGTCTTCTTGTGGCCGTGAGCAAGTTCGAGAATTAGATCCCGCATATCAACCATGCCCTGCGGGTCGAGTCCGGTAGACGGCTCATCAAGCACGATCAGGTCTGGATTGTGGATCAGCGCCTGGGCAAGCCCGAGACGCTGCTTCATGCCATGGGAGAAGGTCTTGACCTTGCTTTCGGCACGTTCGCCCAGGCCAACGATACCCAACACGCGGTTCACGTTCGACTTGGAAACATCGGCTCCGCTTAGCCTGCCGAGCAGTTCGAGGTTACGTCGAGCAGAGAGGTAATTGTAAAAATCGGGACGTTCTACGATGGCACCAACCCGACGCAGAATGCTTGAGCGATTCTCGTGAAGGGGCAGCCCAAAGATGCGGATGTTGCCTGACGTTGGACGTATCAGGGTCATCATCATCCGGATGGTTGTGCTCTTGCCAGCCCCGTTCGGACCCAAGAAACCATAGATATCACCTTGCTCAACTGTCAGATTGAGATCACGAACAGCCTGGAAGCTGCCATAGTGTTTGGCAAGGTGAGATATCTCGATGACGGGTTCTGGCATGAGATTAGAGCTGATTTACAAACTGCTTAAAGGCACGTCCACGTTCTTCAAAATTGGCGAACATGTCAAACGACTTGCATGCTGGAGAGAACAGAACAACATCATCCCCTTGTGCAATGTCCATCGAGGCACGCACAGCTTCTTCAAGAGAAGCAGCCTTTACGCAGCGCTTGGTTATACACCAGTGATTGAAGATCGCGTCTGCCTCTTCACCGATGCAGACGATGGCTTTAACATTGTCTGCTACCAAATCGTTCAGCGACGCATAATCGTTGTTATCGCCGCGTCCACCAGCGATCCACACGATCGGACGATCGTAACTGGAAAGGGCGTACCACGTGGCGTTGATGTTCGTTGCTTTGGAGTCGTTTACAAAGCGGACACCCTTGATAAGGCGGGTGTTCTCGAGTCGGTGCTCAACACCGTTAAACGACATGAGAGAGTCGCGGATGTCTTCATTGCGGACTTCAAAAGCCCGCGCCGCAAGGGTGGCTGCCATGGAGTTCGCTGCGTTGTGCACTCCGGGCAATCCAAGACGTCGCAATGACATGAGTGTCTCCTCTGAATGCTGCTTGTCTCGAAGTATGATTTCACCCCCCCGGATGAATGCTCCTTCAACGTCATGATTGACACTGAAAAGGCGTACCGTACCTCGAGCTACCGATGCTGCGTTTGCTGCATTTGCATCATCGGCATTCAAAATTACAACGTCATTCTCGTTTTGGTTGCGGACAATTTTCCACTTTGAATGCACGTAGTTGGAAAACGTGCCGTGATAGGAAAGATGATCTGGTGTGATGTTCAAGATCATGCTCACCTTCGGACGAAACGTAATCGTGCTATCAAGCTGATAACTGCTGCACTCGGTTACGATGATGGTGTCGTCCGATACATTTCCAACAAGACTGCTCAGCGGCGTACCGATGTTTCCTGCTACAACAGCCTTCTTACCACATCCCTGCAGCACGTGTGCTGTGAGCGCGGTCGTGGTTGTCTTGCCATTCGTTCCCGTAATGGCCACGATGGGGTTCGGCAGAAACGTGCTTGCATATTCAAGTTCGCCGATCACTTCGATGCCTTGGCGCTCTGCTTCAATGCGTAAAGGATTGGTAGGGGGCACCCCAGGCGAGAGAATGATCAGGTCGGACTTGAGCGCCGCATCGGTGTGACCACCAAACTCATGGTCGATACCAAGCTCTTGCAGGTGCGCAATGCTCTGCACGCTTGCCTCTTCTGACTTTGCATCGCTGACAAATACTGTGTGGCCCTGACGCTGGGCAAGCTCTGCGGCAGCAATCCCGCTTTTTGCCGCTCCGATGATGGTAATTCGCATGCGCGAAATTAACTCTTCCGATTCATCAGAAGCTTTGCCATGAGCCCCATGAGCTCACGTGCCTCGGTCTCGGGCAGGGAGTTCAGGTGCGCGTGGGCGAGCGAGGTACGTTCTTCGACCACGGCCTTGGCATCGGCAATCACACCGTAATGCTCCATCATCTCGATCACAGCTGGCACGGTTTCCCGCGGCAAACCGTTCTTGGCAAAGAAGGAGTAGATCATTTCGCGGTGTTCTTCGGTAGTGGCGCTGTTCTCGCGGACGCGCCGTGCGCACTCGATCACAAGCCACGTGCGCTTGCCTTCGACGATGTCTCCGCCGGGCTGCTTACCAAACTGCTCCGACCCAAAGAGGTCAAGGATGTCGTCCTGCATTTGAAACGCAATGCCGATCTCTCGCGCAAACATTCTGAGCGCCTCGACGCGACCGTTTGTTGCGCCCCCTACATTGCCACCGATAGCAACGGACATCTCGAGCAGACGTGCCGTCTTGCGCTCGATCATGGCGAAGTATTCATCGTTTGTTACGTCGGCGCGCTGCATGCAGTCCATATCCAGGGCTTGCCCGTCGCAGACGTCGATAAGACCTGTCGAGAACGAATCTACAACATCGAGTGGACGTGGAGCGTGGTGAGCGCTACGAAGTAGCAGGCGCATGGCCATGCCCATCATCACATCGCCCGAAAGAATCGCTGTGTTGGTGTCCCATTTTACATGCACCGTTTCACGTCCACGACGCTTTGCAGAGCTGTCCATAATGTCATCATGCACCAGCGTAAAATTGTGCAGAAGCTCGACAGCTACTGCTGCTGGAAGCGCCACTGCGCGGTTGCCGCCCACACACTCGCATGCAAGCAACGTCAGCACCGGACGTATCCGTTTGCCACCGCCTTCGAAGAGATAATGAACAGGATCGTACAGACAACCTGGCTCGTCGAATTCTGCTAGAGCGCTCTGAAGTGCCTCCTCAACTTCGTTGAGGTAAGGGGCTAAGGCTTCTTGTGAGATGTTGGCCATCGGTGCAGCGGTGGTCAATGGAGACATATAATCGTTTCAGTGGTTCGTAACTGCTCAAGCGAGCCGGACCCTGAAAGAAACATCATTTGTCGGATCTGTAGTTCCCAGCTGCGTACAAGTTGCAAAATTGCCGCGGTTCCACCGGCATGATGCGCAAGTAATATCGGACGGGCCGCACCAGCAAGGGTGGCGCCCAGAGCAACGGCCTTGGCGATATCCACACCGCTCGAGATGCCACCCGAGGCAATGAGTGTTGGCACAATGCCCCGGCATTGCACGAGCGCCTCGGCCGTAGGTATGCCAACGTCCCACAGGTGGTCTACCTGGTCAGGGTTTGGGTGACGCATAATCTCGACGGCAGACCACGACGTGCCGCCCGCGCCGGCAACATCGATCATGTCTACACCTACCCCTGCCAAGCGCTGTGCCACGTTCTTGGAAATCCCTGCACCAACTTCTTTCACAACCACCGGAACCGGCGCATGCTCAACAAGCCAGGCAATGGCATCGGTTACCCCGCGGTACTCTGGCTCGCCTTCAGGCTGCGTGAGTTCTTGCAGCGGATTAAGATGCAGAGCAAGTGCCGAAGCACCGATCATGTCAACTGCCATATCGACCATACGATCGAGGATTCCTGCGCGCTTCCAGCGAACGGCCTGCACGGCACCGATGTTGGCAAGGATGGGCACGTTGTGTGAAAACTGCTTTACAACGGTAAACGAGTCACGGTGCTCGGCTGACTCCAGACATGCGCGCATAGACCCAACGCCCATCGCAAGGCCCAGTTCCTGGCATGCCTCTGCAAGGTCGCCATTAATGCGCGTTGCATCTGGATAGCCCCCTGTCATACCCGTGATCATCAGCGGCAGCTTGAGCGTTGTTCCCAGGAACGGCGTCTCGGTGGAGATCTCTGCAACATCAATTTCAGGCAGGGCGTTGTAGACGAACTCCCAATCATCAAACGACGTCCGTTTGCGACGAAACCGCACATCTTCCTGTAGCGCTATGCGCACATGATCTTCTTTGCGAGAATGAACAGACATACAATCCCTGATTACCGTCGAACAACAAACCTCTCGCCTGCTAACTGCGTTACGAACCCGGAAAGTTCAAACTCCAACAGCTTACTTCGTGCCGTGGCCACATCACATGCAAACATCGCGCAAAACTCATCAACGTGATGAGGGGCTCCATCATCGATTTGTAGTAGCTCGAGTGGCAGTTGCGACATAGCTCGCGCAGTACCTTGAGGAATCACTGTTACTGATGCGCTTGAGAGCAGCATCGTAGCCTTACCCGAGCTGATGAGAGCATTGCACCCCTCGCTCCGTGCAGAGGTAATGGGTCCGGGCACAGCATAGAGGGGCTTACCTTGCTGACGCGCAAACTCTGCCGTGATCAACGCACCGCCGCGCGCCTTACTCTCGACCACCACCACAGCATCGGACAACGCCGCAATGATCCTGTTTCGTGCAGGGAAGGCAGGGGGCAGGGCAGCCACCCCACAGGGATGCTCGCTGATCACAGCCCCATGCGCACTGCGTATGCGTCCAGCAAGCTCGTGTGCTGCCTTCGGCGTTATGCGATCGATACCACTGGCAATCACAGCCACGGTTGGCGTGGTATTCTGCAGTGCAGCCTCGTGGGCAATCGTATCAATCCCTTGGGCAAGCCCCGACACAATCACCGTGCCGCTGCGCGCCCAATCCGCAACGAGCATCTGCGTTACCGGCAACCCGTAATGGTGTGTGCACTGACGCGTACCCACAACGCCAACGCTATGTGTTGCGGGGTCAGGCAGCATACCTGCAACGAATAACACCGACGGCGGATTCGTGATATGTCGTAAACGTTCAGGATATGCATCATCCACGACCGTAACGATCGTTACATCATGCATCACACAGCGCTCCCGTTGCTCGTCGCACAACCGATCGAGGTCCGTTGGCATAGCACCCAGCATCGCAAGTGCCATCGGCAGATCATCGCACACCTGCGCAACCCGAATTATGTCATCATTGGTAACGCCGCCCATAAGCCGCAGCGCAAGAACATCATCAGCTTGTAACATGTAGTATCCCCTTTATGTCAATGTGCCGCGAAAGGGGGCGAATGTGACGGGAGGGGAGCAGCGAGCAGCGAGTGCCGAAAGGGTACACACGGGTACACGGGGTACACGGGGTACACACGGGTACCCATGGGCACAAACGTCTTTCTAGCGAGACAACCTCATCCATGTGAAAGCAGGGCGGTGTGTTCGGAGATTCCAGCGTGTAAAAGAGTGCCATAGATATGCTGATTAAGCCTCGTCCGAATAGAGCCATTCACGGAAATAAACAATCATAACAGGATTGGATAATGTTGCATGACAGTCTTGTTGGACGTTAGCAGAATAATCAACACAGAGAGGGTAGAATGATACATTGGATTAAAAAGACGTGTTTCGCAGTGAACCTTGGTGCTATCCTTTTATCGTGCCAATCCGCACAGGCGCACACATCAGTTGAATTTCGCAAGGTTAAGAGTGGGGGAACCATGAAGTGGCTCGGGAATACAATCATGCCATGTGGTCTGCCGAATGACCAAAGTTGCCGAGTAACAGTCTCATCCCCACAAGGCTCAGGATTAGTTGCATCAAGCGGCACTGGCCACATCATAGAGACAGTTGTGAACGGAATAGTGTTTGAAAACATAAGTGCCGAAACCCAATACACTGCAGATGGAGCTTACTTCACGTTTGGCGATGACTATGAGATATGCGTGACCCACAGTGATGAGTATCCTCAACTAATCGGCCGACAGGTTAGCCTGAATGGCCTAACAGCAAATTCGCAGGGCATCATTACTGTCTATGTGCCCTGAGAACTTGTCTGTGCTATGACTCTGTCATTGGGCTGCTCATACGTGACCAATTCTTCAATCAGTTCATTCACTTAAAGTAAATCAGGAGCTTGCAACATGAACATAGCTTTAGCGTTACTGATCCGACTCATCATGACTTCGCTCAGTGCAGAGCCTAATGCAGCGCGCGAGCTGTGTGGAATACGATTCGATTCAGTTGGCCAAGGAAATGGGAATCGACAGTGGACCAACTCAACTACATCCCCCTGTGTCATGGAAGGTGGGAGCTGTAAGATCACGCCTATTTGGTGTGACAACACTGCTTTTATCGAACCAGCTCAAGGAGGAGGATATCATTTGACAGGGAAGACCACTGGAATAGGTTACACGACAATCGGTGAAGTTCCTGCAGTTAATGGAACACTTTCGGTCAGCGGCTTCACATTTCGAAATGGCGACGCATGGTTGACTGTCACTTCATGCACTGCCTACCCTTCATTGGTTGGAATAAGTCTGAACATGGCCGGCGTAACGACCGATTCTCAAGGTGAGTTCTCATTATTCATTCCCGTATATAACTAGACCAAGGAGTACTTTGTTCCTAAAAAAATTATATCTCATGCGTGTGAGTCAAATATGGTTCATCACTATGATTGTCATTAGTGTCGTCGCAGTGGACACAATGGCCAATACATACCTACATGAAGTAAATGATACAACCGGATTCTATACAGATGTTCAAGTTGGTGATCGTATCGATATCAACTATACTGACACGGCAGACATCCACTTCTACATCTTTACACAGCCCACAGCCTGCTTCACGTGCATACAGTCAATCACTCCCATTCAACGAATGCTAAGTGCTTATGGACGAGTATTGGTTGTAATGTATGTATCAACTGACGATCAGCATTTCATTGAGCGGATGCGGGTTGACAATGGATGGACATTTTCTGTAGTACCGGATCCGCTTCGAGCATACCAAAAGGCTTACAAGGTCAAGAATGCCCCGGTAGGGATCGTGACGGATCGCAACGGTAGAGTCCTAGCCGCGGGACCAATCGGTTCCTCAAGGTATGATTGGACTAAGCTATACATAGATTTACCCACCTCAACCGCTGCTGCATCGAGTGATATTCCTCAAGTACGGACGGTCTCTACGACCATATTGCAGGGCTCAAACGCTATTGTTTCGTCAGGGTTTCAGCGCCAATTAGTATTCGTGAGCGATTCGCTGTTTGTGATACACGCAACACCCCTCAGGCGAATACTCACATACACATACACTGGAACGCTTGTCCGCAGTGCAGAAATTCTAGCAGATTCCGGGTATGTACCCTTTGCCCCTATGTTGGCAGGTACACCTAACAGATCTGATGCAATCGTACTTATTGATGTTGATCCAGTAAAGAATAAGCCAGTACTGTTGATGTACAATCAATTTTTGTCTGGCCGTAAAATATTGAGGCCCGAAATACAGCATTCACCTCATGCCCAATATGGTTTTTTTGCTGCAACGGATCAGCAAAACACGACGATCACTACGTCGGTCGTCTACGCCAATGCGTCAATGCGTGAGAAAGATAAAACAGGATCGATAGCTTGGACGATACACGATGGAGTAGTCACCTCATACTTTCAGCGGGACTTGCTACATGATTCTGCAGATCTGTCAAACTACTATTGGATAGCCCCATGGATTGATCAGGACGAGATTGCGATCATTGAGAATATGAGCCGAACGGTATCGATCGCCAATCGACGTGAACCACATAAAGTTCGCGCAGTAACCTTCAGTCCTGATACTATGGTCTGGAAAACAGGATGGATGAGTAGTTATCGTAATCTTCAGGAGACATCCACGATTGAACAACGTCGAGCATTAAGCTATTGTGTAAGTAATCTTGACAGGTTACTTAAAGATCCGGTGAGTAAAGAATATTATGTTTCATTCTACAATCGCCTGGATAATGGTTCTATCGACATGTACATCACTGGGCCCTTGGGAAACGACCGAACACGAACTCGGTATGTGGGTAGAAACTATCTTTGTCATGGCATAGACAACGGACTATTATACACAACCATAACCAACAATGGGCAGATACTATTGGTAACCAAGATATTATAGCACACTTGAAGTCTGGCAGGGCTCCCTCGTCCTTCTATCTTCTCCTTGCCTCACCGCGTTGCCGCAGCGTTTCGAGAACGATTGCCCAGAGTTCTTGGTAAGGGATGATTTCTGCATAGTCGCGCTGGAGTCTCGCTGCTTTGGGATACTTAGCAAGAATGACATTCCCACGCCGTTCAACTTCATCAGGATTGAAATCTGCTGCCGGAAGCGTTGCTAGCATGCGGAAGAAGACCCCAGTGCGCAGCGTGTTTGGATTGTTCAGATGTCTGGCAGCGTACTGTCGAATTGCTTCACCGTTGGCTACAACTTCAGAGTACTTGTATGTCCTGAGCCACTGCAGGATACGAAGGATGTATAATGATGCGGATGTTATTGCCTTATCTCCTACGTAATTGTCATGACGTCGTTCGATACTGGCTAGGTATTCACGCTTGCAATGCTGAAAGGGGCCAGCATCGATACGCCCCGTGTCGATAAGCAACATGATATAGGCACGGCATATCGACCATGTATGGTCACGCAACACCTTGTTAGTGGACTTGCGTTTGTTCTGATACAGCCAGATTGTATCTCGTGCCTCGCGATACGAACCATGAGTCGAACACGTCAGGAAGTACACATGAAGCAACGAACTCCATCCGTCGCCACCTTCCGAAACCATAGTACTTGCTGTCTGCCATACGTTCTTCGCGGCTTGGGTATCTCCAATCAGGAGCGTTGCCGACAGCTGCGAACCCAGTAATTCAGCACGGAGGGCAGAATGTTCTAGCTGTCGGTGTTTGTCGATATACGTGAGCGCCTCTGAACCTGTTTTGAAGATACGCTGTGCATCACCTTCAAGCGTCGACAGCCATATCTGGACACGGTACCTATGCATCTGCACAAGTGAAGGGGCAGCCCGCAACTTCGCCAGCATCTTCAATCGATCTATGACATCTCGGAGCTTGGATGCTGTCCGAGTTCTTTGCGATGTGTACTCAAGTAGAAGAACAGCAGCGTGCGATAGCAGAGTATCAGCTTCGGTCTGAATGGACAACATTGCATGCATCTTTCTGACAAGCGCATCATAGTGTTGTACCGCCTTTCGGTTATACCTCACAGCAGCATCAAACCGTAGATGCGTCAGAGCAATCAGTGCAATGTCTGGCAGCTCATATACAGTGGCAATCTGCAGGACAGATTCGTAGCTGATATCACTTGAACTCTTGTGTCCATGATCGGCCAGCAGTTGTGCCAGTACTAGCATGTTACTTGCACGCGTTCGATTCTGAAATCTTACAGCCCCTTTGAGATTATCAGGATTCAATCCTGAAGCAGCACGAGTAAGCAGATCTCTGACTCTCCGGACTTGACGTTGCGTGCTCTCGGGATTCCGAGCTGCATTTCCTGTCGTTCCCGTCCAGTTATCAATAACATCTTCCCATGATTTCGATAAGGGATCGGATAGTAATGCATCGATAAGCTTGTCAGTGCGATCATTGCTTGAATTGGCCGTCCAGCGCATGCGACGCTGTTGTAAAACCAACGCTACATCGCGCGCCCAAAACAAATCTTCTCTTTTCATATCTACAACCTTGTAATGACGCAAACAGTATGAATAAACCTCGTCCGAAAGTACATAGTAGCTGTCAATAAAACCAGATCTCCTCTCCACCTAGAATTGCAAGTGATTCACTAAGTCAATTCATCTGTAAATGTCTTTAGAGGAGAAAACATGGAAATGTTAATCGCTATTCTGATCTGGCTTCGAGTCATCGCGCCAGGCGAAACGTATACAACCTCGCAATTCAACACGCTGGTTGAACAGAACTCACAGCAGATCACGTTGATCTCCAACGATCAACAACAATTGGTTACCGTTAACGCTACTGCATCGAATCAGGCGTCAGAAATCATCATTATCAGCAACTAGATGATGGGGTTGAATTGAGTCGGTAAAGCTGTAACGGGATTGCCCACGACTTAAAGCACCAGATACTGTAAACACGACAAATGCAATATTCACAACAAATGAGGAAGCATGATGATAAAAATGATAATCATTCTATTTGTGCTATTCTGCACGGTATCGGAGCACAGAGCTGCATGTGATCCAGGGTACACGTCAGTTACTCGAGTTCTTCTCATGCCAGATGGACTTGGCAATTGCTGCCCTATTAAGGTTACGTTCTGTTACAAATCGACAGAAACTGCACTATTAATAGTTTACGATACTGTGGAAATCATGAACCCAGCCTGTGCATCATTGTTCGGTCCAGGACTTTTCAACTTTATGACAAAGAAGATTGCGGCATACTACGGTGGGGTTGCGACATGCCCGATGTTAAGTCAGAGAGTAGTGGATGAAAGCAAGGCACCATGCTACTCTTCCATGAATGTGCCAGGAAGTCTGGGAGACAGGATACTGTTTATCCCATGTGGAGCAACAACCTGCCGCCGTACTTGTTATATGTGCTTGTCTACGACTGAAACGGACCCCTGTTCAGGGGAGCCGATGCTTGTCTATGCAGGTTGTATCAACACCGTTACTGTCTGCGAAGGCTCAGGTCCCGGAGCTCTATGCGGGATAAACACCTGTAGCAATTAGCGGTTGCCTACCTAACGAGAACACTGTCTGCCGGATGCTGTATGACAACCCTCAACGCGATTATCATCTTACTTGTGTCGTCATACTTGGCAAACGCTCAAGGTGTTGTTATGTCGCGACTCACTTCCTGGAAGGATGCTCGACTTGTTCAGTCATATTGTGTTAATGCGCGTCTGTGTAATGTCTATGATAATGGCTGTCTGATTGAGTTTGATCCTACAACTAGCAAGGTCATTGAGGTATCGCTCCCCGATGGGAAGCTCGCAGCTCAGGTATTGGAGCACAATGGTAGCATGTGGGTCCGTATGCTGTCGGGCCAACTGTATAGCAGGGATACAACGGCAGCTTGGCGAATGGAGCTGGATGGAATTGAGGGTATGTATCAAGATGGTAAAGGCACACTGTACGTGCTCGACTCGAATGGTGTGTCACGAATAACATCGCAGTCATCAATAGTCCAAAGGCAGCTGATTCGTTCTGTTCCCAAGAAGTATCAAGGTAGTGCATTCATCGTTCGCGGAGATACTGTAGTTCTTTCCTTATCCGATGATACCAAAGCAGTTATCCTCTATGATAACGGAGAATACACGTCGAGAAGTATGTACTTCACGCAGGCCTATTCTTTGTCGGACGGCCTGATTATTGCAGCAAGACGTAACGCAATTCTACAGATCGGTAGTATGGCTAAGGATGACAGTCTGGATATTCAGCGAAATACAACTTGGTTTAAGGACGTTACGCTGAGTCATGGAGTGGACGAAACTGGAACGGGAGTCTCTTCATTTACAGGAATAGATATCTCTTCAAACTATAGGGTTGTCTACGGTTTCATTCGAGATGGTGGGATTCAGCAGCTACCGGCTCTTGACAGCAGAAGTCAAATCGTATCGGCTTTGACTGCGGTGGCTGGGGTCTTTGTCACAACCTATCGAACGTCGACGTTTGGGGTCATCAAGGATTCGATCCATCCTGAGTACGTGTCTGATGGAGATCTAGCCATGTTAACTGTCGGCATCATTCCCTTTGTTACCCCTGATGGCCTGAAGGCACTCGCGCAAACGATATCGATAGACTCAAATCCCAGCAAGAGTCCTGTCTTTGTCCGATCGTTAAATGACATGGTCATCCGGCAACTAGGCGACACTGCATCTTCAAGTCATGAATCTGCGGTACGTCTTGGTAATGGTTCAGAGATTGTGATCAGTAGACCACAGATTTTTCAGGCATTGCCACAAGGCAGCTTCAAGCGAGTGTCAAGTGCGATGTTTGCATATGGACTTCCAACGAATGCCCTACCTCATCTTGTAGATGATTCGACGATTCTCGTTCATAGCGTATCAAATCGTTATGTCCTTTCTACAAATGGAGGCGCAACGTGGAGCAATCACGTGCTGCGTTCATTGAGAAGCTTTCCTGTTAGCGTCCATCAAACAGACAGTCTTATCGTATTTGGTTGTATGAGCGAGGTAGCAATTGTTAAACCAAGAGATCTGAAAAACGACACGATAGATTGCCTGTGGTATTATCCGCAAAATCCAGTCCCGCTCTGTGTTGCCGGGGTTTCCGATACGCATGTTGACGTTATTGTTGGTCAAGCACCGCCCGATAGGGTCGTTACAGAAATCAAAAAACTATGGCACGTCACGTTCCAAGGTGGTAACAAAGACTCCGTTGCATTGGAGCTGCCGTATCCGTTGTCAGCGTCCTCAATCGTTCGCTGTAGCATGGTGGGAGACACGTTGCTCGTCTTTTCCCTCTCAGGTGGACGCAACACGGCCCAGCTCTCCACATTTGTCAACGGTAAGCTTGCGAGTCACCGATTCATACCAACAGCATCATTTGCTCCACTCAATACGCTGATGAACACCTCTGTGCGTTTTATAGACAAGAAAACAATCGAGCTCACGCGCATTGATCAAGGCCTTCAGGCAACAATAGACCTCTCGGAAGATGAGGTAAGCAGTGTCGAGACATCAACCCATGAGCCCCATGGTAAAATGTATGTCTATCCTAATCCAGCCTCGACCTCAATAACAATAAGTCTCCCCGAAGAGTTTGCATCACAAGAAGGGGTAAACGTAGATATCTATGATGCCCTCTCAGTGCACTGCATTCATACAACGTTGCAAGTACAGCAAGCCCCCTATAACACAACCAGATCACTCCATCTGGACATCTCCTCGCTGCAGTCAGGCGCCTATATCGTGCGAGCACGCAGCCATGCTGGTGTGATGTCCACCACGTTGGTTGTCAGAAGGTAGGGGGAGTAAGTACCGAGTGCCGAGTGCCGAGTGCCGAAAGGGTACACGGGGGTACACACGGGTACCCATGGGTACCTTCGTCTTTCTCGCGAAAGCGGGGACGGCTTGATGTCACGTTTTGACAAGTTAAGCGCACAATACGGTGTGAAATACCCCTGTCGTGATTCACGATAGGTTTTCTATAAGAAAACTCTTATTCTTGCCGTGTTCAATGTCATTACTCGAAAAGCGATACTTGAATACGCTGATCAGTATCCGGCCGCGTCCAACGCACTTTACGTGTGGTATCATGAACTACGACTTGCTGACTTTGCCTCATTCAATGAGTTGAAGAGTGTTTACGGGGATGCAAGTGTTGTCGGCGACCAGCGCGTCGTGTTCAATATCATGGGCAATCGTTATCGACTGGTGGTGCGCATCGTCTTCGAGTACCGTGTGATCCAAGTGAAATGGTTTGGAACACACAGTGAATATGACAGCATTGATGTTGTGTCGATTCAACCACGAAGGAGTTAGCTATGGAGCTATCAGTTATCAAGAACGAACAGCAGTATCAGGAGTTCCTTGACTGGGTTGACGTGCAACTTGACAAAGGTGTCAAACCAACCTCAGCATTGGGACGAAAGGTCGAGGTAGCACTACTCTTGATCAAACAGTACGAGGATGTTCATCATCCAATTCCACACCCTGATCCAATCGTGGTGATTAGAGAAAAAATGGAAGAATTGGGATTGCGCAACCAAGACCTAGTCGGAATGATCGGAAGTAAGGGACATGTCTCATCAATCCTATCTGGTCGTAAACCACTCACTCTCGAAATCGCGCGCATCATCCACAGAGAACTGAAGATTCCTGCAGAAGTGTTGCTTCGATGAGGCCTAATACTGACCGGTGCGGCAGCAACGAAAACCCTCCCTACGCCCCTTTCCGTATTTTCGTCCGTTCTCTTCCATCCACCACATATTTGGGACACATTTCATGAAGAACTTGGTTCTTTTCCTTGCTGCGGCACTTGTTATTGCCTCATGCTCGAATACTACAGAACCTACCCCTGAAGCACCAACGATGAAGGTGCCAGGTGTTGGAAGCACATTTACGTTTGATGCATTTAGCACAGATGATAAGGATGCGAAGATACCCGGTACGGACAGTGTGTTTACCGAAAGTGTCGTTTTGTCGAATGTCTCATACGAAGGAAAGACAGGCGTTTGGGCAGTTGTAGGCGAGAATTCTGACACAACATTCATTTGCTACGACACAAACAAGGATCTGCTGTTATATGTTGGTGGAGGCAATGATCCTATCTATAGTGGGTTTGAGTGGCTGCGTTTGCCGATCACGACTGCCACTGCAGTAACAGACACTGTTGAATTCACGCAAAACGACGGTGGCTTTCCTTTCGATTTTGTTGCGGTCATCACAATAAATCGTGTGGGAGACGATCAGGTCACGGTTGGAAATGAGACTATTAAGACAGTGAAGGTTGCAATGACCATCAGCGTAACGATCAACTTGGCGGGTCAGGTAGTAGATCAACGTGCGTTGACCAATACGCTGTGGTATGCGCCGTCTCTGGGTACAATGATTCGTCGTGTTGCACCAGCCAACACATTTGATGGTGAGTTGGAACCCGGCACGACAGAAATGCTCAAGAGCTATTCGCTGAAGTAGAGTAGCGCCCGCGGCAAATAATGCAACCGCGTTATGGCGACGTACCTATCGACACTAGAACAAAGGTTCTGATTTCCCATTCATTGCCGTTAGGGAATCCGATGGCATTTGGATCTGGAACCCAGTTACCAGCAGGATCAATCGTGAGAGTCGGAGCGTACCTTGGCGAGTATTTGTCTAACGTTCGGTACGTTGTTCGCATACCAATCTTTGTTCCTGGAAGCATGAACCAATCGGGCTTAGCAAGTTCTGTTGATAGCTCGGCCATTAGCTGCAGAGGAAACGTGAGGTTGAAGTCACGGTG
>JBKCLO010000098.1:0-2354 GCA_046300675.1 Ignavibacteria bacterium | reverse complement strand
TCCTGTTGCTGTAATAGCAATCTTCTCATAGGTTCCCGCGAAAGCATCAATTGCTGTACCTGGAGATGCTCCTGCCGTTTTCGCTGCCCCTGAAAATGCAGTATTGATAGACTTACCAGCGACTGTAACGCTACCTGTTGTGGTAGTCGATCCATTGAACGTGAGGGCGTCAGTACTGAAATTACCCTGGATAAGGGGTGTAGCAGTGTTTGAATTGTCGATGTACAACAAATTGCTTTGTGTTGTGAGAGCATTCCCAACTTGATATCCAATCAGAACATTGCTGGAGCCAGACGTCAGCGCAAAACCTGCGCCACTTCCGATGACAACGTTATTTGCGCTAGAGTTGTTAGCTCCACCACGACCAGCAGTTTTTCCGATCATAATGTTGTCTGTACCAGTTGTACCTTCCTCCATTGCAGCCCATCCAATGGCGATATTCGAGGTCCCTGTTGCCCCACCGGATGGAGTTCTGCGAATGGCGTCGAAACCGATGGCAATTGTATTATCTGTTGTTGTCAACCCATATCCTGCACCATGACCGACAGCAACATTGCCGCTCCCAGTCGTGAGTGAGTAGAGTGCTGCGCCACCAAGCGCCGTATTCGCACCGCCTGTTGCAACCCGACCTGCCAGATATCCAACTAGTGTGCTACCGTTAGTAGACTCGATGGCACTGCCCGCCCCGTATCCAACGATGGTGTTTTCATCTCCGCTCGTAATTGCATCCATCGCCGTCATGCCAACAGCAGTGTTGTATTGTGCCGCAGAGAGAGTTCCAGTTGTTTGGTGACCAAGAATCATGGACCCTGTGAAGTCGGTGATGTCCTTCACAGCATCCGTCAGGTCATTGATTGCTCCCACAGACGATGGGGTGTTCCAAGACAGCGTGCCGCTACCATTGGTTTGAAGCACCTGACCGCTCGAACCATCTGCTGTTGGGAGGGTATACGTAACGTTCGTATTACTCATTGCCCCCGCCTGGAGGATCACACCACCAGTGCCATCGCTTGACTTAAGCTTCGCAGACGTATTGAAAACTGCAGCCGAGCCAAATGTCTTTGCACCGTTGACTGTTTGAGCACCTTCCGTCATAACAAACGATGCATCTGCACTAACCTCTGGGATCGTGTATGCACGCGAAGCGCTGAGATTGGCAAGCGATATAGTTGCTGTGAAGCTATCGCTAGTTGAATTATCGTTCATGATGATCGAGCCACCTGTAGCGGAAGCCGCCGTACCCAGGGTAACATCGCCATTCAGAGCTGACGTACCCGTGGTGGTTATTGCCCCATTAAACGTGAGAGTCGTTGCACCAAAATCCCCCTTGATCAGCGGAGTATCAGACGAGCCATTATGGATGTACAAGGAGTTGTTTATCACGCCATTAGCGGTGGGGCCCGCGAAGTAACCAAGAAACACGCTTCCTGATCCTGTTGTGTTGCGGACACCCGCGAAGCGACCTACCGCTGTATTGAAATTACCCGACGTTTGGTTCTCCATGGCATTAGCACCAACAACAGTGTTGTCGGACCCAGACGTATTCATGCGGAATGCGTCGTTACCAACAACGGTGTTGTCCGAAACAGCGTTGGTAGAATACCCTGCATTACGCCCAATAAACACGCTATAGGCGCATGTTGCACATGAGAATCCAGCATCTGGTCCGACAGCAATAACACGTCCCGCACTTGAGCCTGCAGAAAGTGCCCTGTAGCCAATAGCAACCGATTCGATGGAGGTTGAACCGCTGCCGAGTGCATTGTATCCTAGGGCTACGTTATTGTCACCCGTGGTAAGTGAACTCAATGCACCGATACCTACCGCAGTATTGTATTGCGCGTTAACTCCCAGCGACGCAGGTTCTTGACCCAGCATCAACGAACCGGTGAAGTTTGTACCTGCAGACTTTGCATCGCTCAGTCCATCCAAGCTTGTTACACTTGATGGAGTTGTCCAACTCAATGCGCCACTACCGTTTGTCGAAAGGACCTGTCCGTTGGTACCAGCGGCCGTAGGCAGCGTATAGTTGATGTTCGCTGCTTGATCTCCTGTTGTAAAGCTGGTGATGTGACTGTCGTCACTATCTGTAAACGTCAGACGTCCGTTCGTGATGTACAGCGCAGTTGAGGTTCCAGAGCCAGTCCCAGTAGCCGCAAGCGTAAGTGCCGTCGCATTCTTGTTCGTACCCGTGGCTGTTGATGTGATTAAACCACCAAGTGCAACTTGCTCAACAGCAGTTGCTGCATATCCAACATTGAATAGGTAGTTGGTTGCAGAAATGTCCGACGTATTCTGTGCCGAAGTAGCACCATACGTAATGAACGACCCCGCTGCCCCACTTGATCCTGGAT
>JBKCLO010000097.1:0-32056 GCA_046300675.1 Ignavibacteria bacterium | reverse complement strand
ATCAGTTGGCGTAAGCAGTTGTGCAATGCGCTCATCAAGAAGCCACATAGGCGTGGTAAAGACGTTGTCGCGCAGGAAGCTGATGGCCTCGCGCTGACGTCCCTTTGGAACGATCGAGTACTGAGGTCCTTTCGATCCGTGTACCTTGCGCTCGATCACAACGCCACCAGGGATGTTGGCTACGTGCCCCATTTCGCGAGACCACTGGCCGATGAGATCGTCGTACGCATCAGAGAGCATGCGGAAGTCTTCACCCGGCTTGTACGTTGCATCATAGACATACCCCATAGCACGCTTCAGGTTGGCAATGCCATATGCGCCAGCCTTGATCGCATCGTCACCAAGGTCTTCTGTCTGCGCCGTAGGGTCCATTACCATCCACTGCTGCGCACCAAAGCGCAGATACGGATTTTGTTCCGCCTCGGTTGCCCATGCACGAAGTGTATCGAGTTCTTCATCGGACGTCTTTGCACCGATGATCGGACGGTAGCCCCATCTGACAGCCCAATCATCGTAGGGTCCAACCTTCGGCATTACGTCT
This sequence comes from Ignavibacteria bacterium, assembly GCA_046300675.1. Lineage (GTDB taxonomy): Bacteria > Bacteroidota > Ignavibacteria > Kapaibacteriales > Kapaibacteriaceae > UBA10438. The sequence goes on along the minus strand of JBKCLO010000097.1, from coordinate 31,515 downwards.
ACATCATCACCCGGTTGAGCGATGTAGTTGTAGCGCGCATAGTCCATGATCGTTGGCGCTGTGCCGTACTTGGCACAGAAGGTCTTCGAGCGGAGCGAATCAACAGGGTAGGCGCTCGAGGCCTTCATGTTGTGGGGCATCCCGATGGTGTGTCCAAACTCGTGTGCTGCTACGAACGAGATCAGCTCGCCCATGAGTGAATCAGAGTAGGGCAGTACGCGCGACTTGGGATCGCTAACAGCCTGTGCAAAGAACCAGCCGGTCTGCAGCTTCATGATATTGTGGAACCATCCAATGTCCGACTCCAGGATCTCGCCCGTACGAGGGTCATGAATGTTCGGTCCGTAAGCATTCTCGATCGGTGACGGATAATACCTGATCACGCTATAGCGAGCATCCTCCGGAGAGAAGTCTGGATCTTGGTCTGCTGTAGGGGGCTCGAGACACTGAACAGCATTCTTAAAGCCAGCCTTTTCAAATGCAGGGTTCCATGATTCGACGCCCTTCTTGAGCCACTTGCGCCATTGGACTGGCGTTGCGGGGTCGATGTAGTAGGTGATAGGCTTGACCGGCTCAACGAGCTCGCCCCGTAAAAATGCTGCCGTATCCTTTGGCTCAAGACGCCAGCGCAGGATGTACTCGCGGTTAACGGCTTCTGGTTCCGGACGTGAGTAGTCTGTCTGGTCGAGCGAGAAGAAACCAACGCGTGGGTCGGCCAGACGCGGCATCATTGGCTTTTCTGGCAGCATCACCATGGAGTGGTGCATGGTAAACGACATCGTCTTTGATGCTGAGTTTTGCGATGGACTCTCAGAGGAAAACGTGAGCACGTTTTCGACTTCAACATTTGTTGGAAAGCTCTTTATGTACTCTACATACGAGCGGTCCCTGTCGAGTCCGCCAATCTTGTACTGCGACCGAATCCCACGGTTCGGCGTCAGGATGCCAACATCACCAACGAACATGTCGGTAACATCGATCACAACGTTCGATGAGTCCTTGTTGTAGGCCTGAATCGGGAATGCCTTGATGATCTCTTCAAAGTTGGCATTCTTTACTGCTCGCGAGATCGGCATCGAGTCGCCAGCGACGTTTACATAGGATATCGTGCGCAACAAGATCTTGTCGTACTTGCGCTCCCAACGCACCACTTCGGTGTTGCTTTCTTCGCCGCCGTAACCTACTTGCGGGGTCTTAGCAATGCGGCTCACAAGGAGTAGCTCCTTGCCCAGCATCGACTTCGGAATCTCGTAGAAGAACTTCTCGTCTATGCGGTGCACCACGAACATACCAGAGTCGGATACTGCTTCCTTCGTGATCACCTTATCATAGGCCTTGATCTTCTTGTCTTTGTCCTTCTCAGACGACTTGTCGGCACCTGCCATAGACTGCTGTGACGGAGTGCTGGATCCACAGCCAAAAAGCAATGCTGCGGCGAAAGAAATCGCGAGATACGAGCGAACGTTGTTCATAGGGTAGAAATGCCGTTAATCGTGAGCTACGAATCTATGGAAAAGCACACGTGGTTCGCTGCTCGGCACACGCCGTTCGCTGCTCGGCACTCGCTGCTCGCTGCTCGGCACACGCCGTTCGCTGCTCGGCACTCGCTGCTCGCTGCTTTAATAAAGAGATGCCCGGCCAGCTGGGGAGGGGAGTGCTGTGCTCGGGCATCTGTGGTGATCGTGTGGCCTTATGCTTGGGGGCAGGATCTGGGGGATCGGCCACACGTCATATATGAGGGGACAGGATCACAGACGTAGCGTTTTGAAAAATGTTACATCCTATCTTTGCCCCATCATGATACCCCGCACCGGATTATGCGTTGGACTCGATCTCGATATCGAGAAGCTGCCAGCCCCTTACCAAAAGCAAGTTGTTGATCTGCAACGGTTTGGCTGTGATGTGGTGGATGCCACAAGAGGCGTTGCCTCGTGCTATAAACTGAACCTTGCGTTCTACGAGCAGTATGGCAGGGCGGGAATTGACGCAATGTATGCCATCCGCGAGCGCATCGGCGATGCCTATGTGATAGCTGATGCAAAGCGCGGGGATATCGGCAATACGTCGGCTGCGTATGCAAAGGCGGTGTTTGAGGATCTTCAGGCTGATGCGATAACGGTCTCTCCGTACATGGGACGCGACTCTGTGGGCCCCTTCCTCGATGTACCTGGCAAGATGGTCTATGTGCTGGCACTTACCTCCAACCCCGGATCGCATGATTTTCAACGTCAGCTCATTGGCAACATGCCGATGTACGAGCTTGTGATGAACACTGTACTCTCGTGGCCGCGACATGGCAATGCCGGCTTTGTCGTTGGTGCAACAAATGCAGAAGAACTGGCGATGCTGCGCACGAAGTATCCAGACGTACCGCTGCTCATACCGGGCATTGGAACGCAGGGCGGAGATGCCCAAGAGACGGTTGCAGCAAATGCAAAGGGTCCGGCGGTGTTTAATGTCTCTCGTGGACTCCTCTATGCTGATGCATCTGAGTCGTGCATGGAAACAATAGCGCGCCTTGCGGTTGAATATCATGCGATCATGACGGGATAAATGTTTCGACAGTGATGTCACGTTTTTCAATGCATCGCGCACGATGTATTGGAGGTACATCATGAACATCGAAACGTTCCCCGAACGTGTGCTGCAGAAAGCCGCACACAGGGTGCTGGCCGATACACGCCGAAGATGGCGCACTACCAATGGACAATACGTGCAGGTGCTCTCTCCAGGCACGCTCAACGTGCATGCAGGCCCCGACTATGCCGGCATGGCCCTGCTGTGTGAGGGGGCTGTTCACGTTGCCTCAGGAGAGTTTCATGTGCGAAGTTCCGATTGGCATGTGCATCAGCATAGCTCTGACCGACGCTATGCAGGGGTTGCATTGCATGTTGTTATCGATGACGACAGACCCGTAGGACAGATTCCGTGGACGATCGTTCTATCTGTATCGGATCTCATGCGCAGCATTCGTTCAACACCCTTACCAATTGTGCCTGCAGCCGACCACGTTGATGAACTGCAGCGCGCAGCTTGCGTGCGGCTTACCAGGCACACCGATCATGCGAAGCGAACGATAGAGCGGATTGGTGTGCGCGAGGCTCTGCGCGCGCTAACAGATGAGTGGTTTGATCGCATGGCCATGCGCAAGAGTCACCCGATTTCGATCGAGGTGCATCAGCATCTGCGCTCTGGAATAGCAGATTCGGCTCTTGGACAGCTGGCGATCAATATCAATTCCTATACGCCGATGGGTCTGCTTGAGGCGCTGCGGAACAGTGAGCTTCAGCGCATAGCTGTTGAGGGACGCTCCCTCCGACGGGAGATTCTGATGAACGTGATATACCCTTGTTGCTGCGCCGTGGCATCAGATGCACATCTTGTGGTGCTGTTTCAGTGGTTTTGGTCGGTTCCCTCGATTCATCACTACGCAGCACTGAGACGTCGGTTCCCCGGATTTGACCAATCATACATGTGGCAGCAGCAAGGACTCCTGGAATATGTCCGTTGGTACTCTCCGGTGTATACGTCATAATCACGACGAAGCGTATTTTGCGCCCCTATGATTACGACACTCATCACTGGCGCCAACGGCGAAATCGGACACAGTCTCCTGGAGACACTTTCTTCACAACCAGATCGCAAGATCATTGCGCTAGACCTTGCGCCCCTCGGCGAAGGCCTTGCAAAGCATGTGCACGTAAGTGTGCAGGGCGATGTCTCCGACCCCAATGTTGTTGCGCAGCTTGAGCAGCACGACATTGACGAGATCTATCATCTGGCCGCACTGCTCTCAACGAGTTCTGAGAAGAACCCCGAACGTGCACACAATGTGAATGTGAACGGTACGATGGGGCTTCTCATGATGGCGCGTCGCATCGGCACTCGCACAGGCAAGGCAGTGAAGTTCTTGTTCCCGAGCACGATCGCCGTCTACGGAATGAAGAGCATCGAAGAAAAGAATAACGCCGGCGCAGTAACAGAGTTTGAGCACCTGCAGCCGACCACGATGTATGGCATCAACAAGGTATACTGCGAGCAGCTAGGCGCGTACATGAGCGATCGGTTTGGTCAGCTTACCGATGAACGCGGAGCAAAGGTGCTTGACTTCCGAGCACTGCGTTTTCCTGGACTTATCTCTGCCACGACTGTCCCAACAGGGGGCACGAGCGACTACGCTCCGGAGATGATCCATGCAGCAGCGCAAGGCAAAGCGTATGCATGTTTTGTTCGACCAGATGCGCGCATCCCATTCATGGCTATGCCCGATGGTGTAAAGGCGCTGCTTGATCTTGCAGCAGCACCGATGGAGAACCTTACACAGCGCGTCTACAACATTGGCGCTTTTTCGCCTTCGGCAGAAGAGATTGCTGTAAAGGTCAAGTCTGCATTCCCAAGTGCAGAGATCACGTATGCGCCGCATCCGCAGCGTCAGGCCATCGTTGATTCATGGTGTGGGGATGTGAATGATTCTGCAGCCCGAACTGATTGGGGATGGAGTCCGGACTACGATATGGATAGGGCATTCAACGAATACCTGATCCCGATCATCTCCAAGGTCTATGCAGGGTAATCACGCGCCGAACCGTCTTGCACGCGAACAATCGCCGTATCTCCTGCAGCATGCCCACAATCCTGTGGATTGGTATCCATGGGGTGATGAAGCTTTCGAGCGTGCTCGTTCCGAGAACAAGCCGGTCTTTGTAAGCATCGGATACGCTACATGTCACTGGTGTCATGTGATGGAGCGCGAGTCGTTTGAAGATGAAGCAGTTGCCGAGTATCTGAACAACAACTTCATCAGCATCAAGGTAGACCGCGAAGAACGTCCGGACGTCGATGCAATGTGCATGGATGTGTGTCAGACGTTAACTGGACATGGCGGATGGCCCCTTACCATCATCATGGACGCCGAAAAGCGTCCGTTCTTTGCCGGCACATACTTCCCGCGATACTCCGTTGGCAACAGGCTTGGCTTTATGGACGTGCTCGCGCGCCTCAAAGAAGTCTGGGTGCTTGATCATCAGAAAGTAGTCGAAACAGCCTCGATGATCGTGCAGGCACTGCGCGATCAGGCTGGCGCAAACTTCCACGGCGATGTGCCGTTGAACATCTTCGAGATCATCGCCGATCATCACAAGCGAACCTTTGATGATCAGTATGGCGGCTTTGGGTCGCAGCCAAAGTTTCCGTCGCCGCACCATCTCTTGCTGCTGTTGCGAATTGCGCACCGCACAGACGACAAGGGTCTGCTGAGTATGGTCTGCTCCACGCTGGACGCTTGGCGATCAGGGGGCATGTACGACCACGTAGGGTTCGGGATGCATCGATACAGCACCGATAGAGAGTGGAAGGTTCCGCACTTCGAGAAGATGCTCTACGATCAGGCAATGGCCATGATGGCCTATACAGAAGCCTGGCAGGTTACGCGTGATGACGTGTACAAGAGTGTTGTGATCGAGATCGCACAGTTCCTCATGCGCGAGATGACGTCCGATGAAGGGGCGTTCTACTCTGCGCAGGATGCCGACTCAGAGGGCGAAGAGGGCAAGTATTACATCTGGACAGATCAAGAACTTGGTGAAATGTCATCCGAGCTCAAGGGGCTCCTGCACGTCCGTGCAGATGGCAACTTTCACGACGAGGCAACAGGCAACCCGATGCCGTCTAACATCCTGCATGCCAAACCAACCGCGTTGCGAGAGCTCCTTACCAATGAAGAATGGCAGCGTCTGCGTCCGCAATTGCTGCAGCGCAGGCTATCGCGGGTGCGTCCACTTACCGACGGTAAAGTACTGGCAGATTGGAACGGACTCATGATCGGTGCCTTGGCGAAGGCCGCACGGGCCTTTGGCGACGAGGTACTGCTCGACATGGCAGTACACGCCTACGGGGCGTTCGCTCAGCCCCTTGCCTGCCATCGCATGCGCAATGGCGATATGGCCGTAGACCCCATGCTCGACGACGTAGCATCAATGGGGTGGGCCGCCTTTGAGCTCTATCAAACAACGGGCGCAAGCACATACCTCTTTGATGCTCGCCAAAGTGCCGACCGCATCATCGAGGAGTTTGCAGGCGAGCAGGGGGCGCTCTATCGCGTCAACCAAACCGTTACCGATATCCCGGTCAGACAAAAGGACGGCTTCGACAGTGCCTATCCGGCAGGCAACAGCATGGCATCGATGCTCTTTGCCGGACTTGGCGCGCTGTGCAACGACCAGCGCTACCGCGACGCAGCGCGCACGTGTGTGCAAACGTATGGGGCGCAGCTCCAGCAGTTCGGTCCTGGGTTCTGCATGCTCTTGTGCTCGTGGGATTCAATCAGCGCGGAGGCAACAGAGATAGCATTCAACGGCAACATCACAGAACACCCGTTCAGCGCATTTGTAGCTGAGTATACATCTGCCTATTACCCATCAGCGGTGTTTGTGCATCGTCCAACCGACGAGCTTGGGCGTGAGCTTCTCGCCGGTGCGGCTTATCCGTGGGATCAGACCCCAGACAATAGCGTACTGGTGTGCAAAGGATATGCATGCGAGTTGCCGCGCACGGCCAGCGGACAATAGAGCATGACGGACGAAGTCCGTACCTTTGCATCCATGGCAGTCCTGATAGATGGTAACGCTCTGGCAGCAGAGATTCGTGCAGAAGTGCAGACAGATGTTGCGCAGTTGCGCAGTGAAACAGGCATCGTGCCCGGTTTGAATCTTCTGCTCGTGGGCGAAGACCCCGCAAGTGCTGTGTACGTGCGCAACAAAGGCAAGGACTGTGAAAAGGTTGGCATCACGTCTACCATTTTGCGTCTACCGGCATCTGCAACAGAGCAGGAAGTACTTGATGTGGTGCAAGCGTGGAACGCCGATGCGTCGGTGCACGGAATCCTCGTGCAGCTGCCGCTTCCCAAGCATATCAACGAGCATCGTGTGATCAACGCGATCTCGCCACTGAAAGACGTAGATGGATTCCATCCTGAGAGTGCCGGCAAGGTGATGATCGGACTCGACGGCTTTATCCCTTGCACCCCGCATGGCGTGCTCGAAATGCTGCGTCGGTACAACATCGAAACATCAGGCAAGCATGCCGTGGTGGTTGGACGCAGTAACATCGTTGGTAAGCCCCTTTCCATTTTGCTGGCACAAAAGCGCAATCCGGGTAATGCCACGGTAACGATATGTCACACGGGCACGCCAGACATTGCGACCTACACACGCACGGCTGATATCCTCATCAGTGCTGTTGGCTCGCATGGTGTGATCACCAAGGATCACGTCAAACCCGGTGCTGTTGTTATCGATGTTGGTATCAATCGCATAACGCTGCCCGATGGAACACATAAACTGGTTGGTGATGTCTTGTTCGACGAAGTAGAACCTATTGCACAGGCTATAACGCCAGTGCCTGGCGGCGTTGGACCAATGACGCGTGCCATGCTGCTGCGCAACACACTCAAGGCTGCGCTCATGGCAGGGGGCAAGCTGTGAAACGTCAGCAACTCGAGGTACTCTATCACGACGCAGACATTGTAGTTGTGAATAAGACGTCTGGACTTCTATCGATTCCAGACAGATACGATGCCACATTGCCAAGTGTGAAAACACTTGTGCGAGAGAAGTTCGGATCGTCATACCCTGTGCACAGACTCGACCGCGAAACATCGGGCGTGCTCGTGGTAGCGCTAACGCCGGAGGCACATAAGGCGCTGAACGAGCAGTTTGAACGTCACACAGTTCGCAAGACATACGTAGCTATTGTGTCGGGAATTGTGGACCGCGATGAGATCAACGTCGACATACCCATCATGCCGGATCCACGTCGCAAGGGTTTGATGAAACCCTCGGCCCGCGGCAAAGAGGCACGCACGATCGTGCGCGTGATCGAGAAGTTCCGTCTGGCCACACTGATCGAATGCGATCTCATCACCGGACGTCAGCACCAGATACGCGTGCACTGTTCAGCCATCGGACACCCGCTCCTGGTAGACCCTGACTACGGCACGTCGAAGGCATTCTTGCTCTCTTCCATCAAACGCAAATTCAATCTTGCTAAGGGGCAGGACGAGCGTCCGATCATCGATCGTCTCACGCTCCATGCTGCAAAGCTTACGTTTGTGCATCCGATAACAGGCCAGGAAATGTCGTTCTCTGCCGATGCACCCAAAGACTTCCAGGCAACGTTGCAGGTCCTGCGCAAATATGCTGCGCCGTATGCATCTGCATTTGATGCTGAGTTCTTTTGAGCCGTGTATCGCGTTGCCACATACATTGTCTATGTGCTTCTGTTTGCGCTGGCCTTTCGTGGAAGTGAATTCATCGCCAACAACCCACTCCAAGAGGATGGCTACTACTCGCTGACCGTTGCGCGTAACATTGCACTTGGCAAGGGGCTTACAATTGACGGATCGATGCAGACAAGCGGCTTCCAGCCCCTCGTCACCACAGCCAGCTCCCTGTGCTTCGTTGCCTCAGGCGGCGATCGCATCCTTGGTCTTCGGTTCTACCTTGTGCTGTCGCTTATCGTGCATGCCTTTGCTGCATGGGTGTTTGCGCGCGTTGTTGCAAGGCTCGTGTCCGAAGATGATGCAAACACATGGGTACCTGCTGTGCATCTCTGGTACCTTACGTCGCTGTACATGTTTACCATGCACTTCAACGGACTCGAAACAGGTGTGCTGTTGCTCGGATACGGACTGCTATTGCTGCACCTGCTGGCCATGCCTGCTGATGCATCACGGTCCTGGTCGATAAAGCTTGGAGTGCTGCTTGGACTAATGATCCTAACGCGCATCGACGTGCTTGTGCCAGCCTCTGCGCTCATGCTGTGGCTATTGGCGGGCAATCAAACGATGCGCAAGCGTGACGTAGGGCTTGCTGTTGTATGCATGGGATTGATCATCCTGCCATGGTTCGCCTATGTCTACAACACCTTTGGTACCATCATGCCATCTGGTGGTGCAGCCCAGACGTCGATGGTCTTTACGACCGAACGCATCGAGCAGGCCTTTATGAACATTGCCGAGACGCTCGTACCATTTACGTTCCTGCGCTTCCATCTCTTCTCGACCTTCTGGGGCGAGGTTGTTCGCGCCGTGGCGTTCCTTGTGCTGGTGCCAACATTGTGGCGTACACTTCGAGATCTTCGCGGCGCTATCTCAACCAACGCGAAGGCGGCCATTCGAGCTCTTGCTATCGGAATCGCTGCGATGTGCAGCTACTACGCGCTTATCAACTTTGCAACGTGGCACTACACGCGGTACTTCGCGCCCATTGCCTACGTCGTATCTCTGCTCGGACTGGTTGCGATACTAAGGAGCCCCTTGCAGAGCCGAATCAAGCATCTTGTGGTTGCATCGTATGCGGCATTGTTTCTGGCTGTTGTGGGCTCGATGCTCCTCGGCAAGGGGGCTGGCAATGAGATGATCGTGGACCAACTAGCTCTTGTGCAGAGCTATGTATCGGCAGACTACCCAGTGGCATCGGGTCAGACAGGTACACTAGGCTTCATGCGCGAGCGAGTCCTGAACATCGACGGAAAGGTTAATCACGAGGCGCTTAGGCGCCGCGAATCCATTCCCGAGTACCTCGCAGAGCGCAACGTGCATTGGTTCTGCGATGAACCCGAGCTGATCGAGCGATTTTTAGGACACGATTGGCAGCAGCGTGGATGGCGAATTATCGGTCAAAAAGGTAACTTTGTTTTGTTACACAGATAACGTGTACATCACACACAACTACATTTCGCATACCCATGATCGTTGTATTGTTTGGTGCCCCCGGCGTGGGCAAAGGAACACAGGCCGTTATTCTGGCACAAAAGCTGGGCATCGCGCACCTAAGTACAGGCGATGCGTTTCGTGCGGCAATTAAGAATCAGACTCCGGTAGGGATGCTGGCCAAGGGGTATGTAGACGCCGGAGATCTTGTGCCGGATGATGTAGTGGCCCGGATCGTAGAAGAGGCAATGAATGGCCAAGAGTTTGCACAAGGCTGCATTCTTGACGGTTTCCCGCGTACGCGACCACAGGCAGATGCTCTTGCATCGCTGCTTTCTCTCAAGGGGCTGGCGGTGAACAACGTGGTAAACCTGGAAGTGGACGACGAGACGATCATTGCTCGGCTGCTCCAGAGGGGGCGTGCAGACGACCAGGAGGACATTATCCGCAATCGCCTTGCGGTGTATAATGCAGAAACAGCCCCACTTCTTGAATACTACGGAAGTCAAGGTCTTTTGACGAGTGTCAATGGAGTTGGCGAGGTGGATGAAGTTTCCTCGCGCATCGTCGCGGTACTACAGTAAACTTTTCCACAATTGTGGAATACTTTTTGCCGTAACTTTGGTACGGACGGAGATACACCCGTGGTTTTGTGAACATCGAGAGGTTCATAATGTACAAATGCAATAGAAGCATTGTTGTGCTCATTATAGCGTTGTTCATCCAGTCGGTTTATGCAACAGCACAAACTCGTAAGGGTGATGTTGTTACATCCGTTGGCTACTCTGCCAATTTTTATCGTGGTGAGTTTGTATCGGGTCGCGCTGGTGATGGAGCCATGCTCACTCTTGCATACAATACCTCTGACCGTCTTTGGATCGAGGGTCGCATTGGGTTCGGGGCCTACAATTGGGAAACAAACGCAGGCCTGGTGAGCAAGTATGCCGATTACTACGGCAGCAGCGCATCATTTGGGGGAAACTACCCGGGGTCGCTCACGAAGATCAGCTCACGTAACGAGTCGAATCTAACCACGCTTGACGTCACCTTTGGCTTTGTTCTGCTGCAAAACAGGTCGTTCACTCCATTTGTCTCTGGTGGTTTTGGGATGGTGAACTTTTCACCGCGCACCACATCCGACCGGGAATCGCTCCCTAACTACGAGCGTGGAGCCTATCCGTCGTCCGTTGCCAGCATCCCATTAGGCGTTGGCGTGATGATCCCTATCGCAGATCAGCTGTCATTATCTGCGCGCTATGATCATCGTATTGTGTTTTCCGGGTACCTCGACGATTATGAAGTTGGCAGCTCAAACGATGGGCTCTCGGCCCTTACAATTGGTCTGTCGTACCGATTCAACGAGCGCGACAATGCGCCAACAGCCCAGGGCAAGGGGCGCTACTGGTGCGAGCAGTGCTCTACATGGTATGATGTGAACAACTGTGCAATCTGTGCAGCCCAGAACTGTGAAATTTGTAAGCAACGTCGGGCAGGTCAGGGCGATGATCTCGCAGATGCTGCCCCAACACCCGAAGCGCCTGCAGTAAAGACGCCGGAACCGCCGGCAACACCCGAACCTGCAATCCAACCGGAAGAGCCCAAACCAGCCCCTCCTGTCAAGGAATCAGAGCCTGCTGCTGCTGTGAAGAAGAAGCTGTCTGCTCAGGGAATTCGCTTTAACGTAAACTCGGATGTGATTGATTTTACTGATCCTACAACAAAAGCGCGCATGGATGAAATGCTTGATTACATGACCCAGGCATGCGATGATCTCGAGGTACTGGTCGAGGGTCATGCATCGGTAGATGGTCCGGCAAAAAGGAATCAGGAGCTCTCTGTTCTGCGTGCTCGCGCCATAGCAAGATGGCTGCAGGAAAACGGCGTTCCGTCAGAGCGAATCAAGGGTTCGATAGGATACGGATCGGCAATGCCGAAGGTTCCAGATCCTGCACCTTCGGTAGCTCGTAAGATGACGAAACAGCAGCTGGAAGCCATCCGTGAGCAGAATCGTCGAATTGAACTGTCGATTCTAAAGGATTGCGAATAAAAGAACTTAGCATTCTATGAACGACAATTCATAGAATATTCATGGGTAATTGTGGAAAACTCCCCAATTTGCGATCCCTTCGCTCGTCCGAAGGGGCCCCGGATTGGGGATTTTTCATTCTTGATAGCAGTGTAGGGTGACTGCACATCAAGTCAAAGCTTCTGGACTACTACAGGAGGATTACCCTATGAAGAAGATACTTTCTCTCGGCGTGTTCGCTCGCATAGCGATCTTCGTTGTTGTTGTCGTACTTGTTATGTCTGTGAGTTTTTTGGTACAGGCTCACGACGCACCAACACCTGACGCAGTTGTTGAAGCAGCTGAAGCTCCAGCGCCAACACCTGCAGTAATCGAACTCGGCATGACCGAGGTTACCGATGGCCTTGCCTCGTGGTACGGGGCAGATTTTCATGGTCGGCGCACTGCAAGCGGTGCTCGCTACGACATGAACGAGTTTACCGCAGCTCACAAAACGCTCCCCTTTGGCACGCTGCTGCGGGTAGTCAACGAGACTACCGGTAAAGCGGTCATCGTTGAGGTTACAGACCGTGGACCATTTATTCGCCGCCGCGTGGTCGATCTTTCCCGCGCCGCCGCGCAGTTTTTGAACGTTTCGGTGAGCCCTGTGGCAGTCGATGCCATTCATAAGAACGACATAGCCAAGTTCTATGAGCAGAACGACTCAACCTGTATGGTGTTTTCAGCGGACTACAAGCCCCTTGCTGTAAAGAAACAGGCACTTGTCTACATCGGCAAGCCAGGAACCCTTACGTCGGTGATGAGGACTCTCAATGACGGCGAGCAAGTGCTCGTAGGCCTGAACGAGAAGGGAAAACTCACATATAGCCGCGTACAGGTCGATACTGTTCTCTAGATTTGTTGCTGAAAAAAATCTTCCGACATGGAAACCTTTTCATGTGAAGAGGTGTCATAACCGGCGAACAATCAATTGGAGAGCAATTCAATGCGCAACATACTTGCAGCACTAGCCCTAGTTGTAATCGGGGCAACATCGGTATTCGCAATCGACCTCGACGAGATCATTGCAAAGGCCACCGCAGCGCGCGGAGGCGAAAAGGCCATTAAGACCATTTCCACTCTCGTTCAAGAGGGTACGATGTCGATGGCGCAGGGATTTGAACTGAATTTTACGCAGACAACTAAGCGTCCGAACAAGTTTCGCATGGACATGATGTTCCAGGGCTCTGCCATTACGCAGGCTTTTGACGGTACAACTGCATGGAGCGTTAATCCCATGGCCGGCGGTAAGCCCGAAAAGTCGGGCAGTGAAGAAGTCAAAGAAATGGCCGATCGTGCAGATATGGACGGAGAATTGATCGATTGGAAAAGTAAGGGCTACAAGCTCGAGCTTATCGGCTCTGAGGACATCGACGGTTCAACAGCCTATAAGATCAAGTCGACCAAGGACGACGAAACATCATTTATCTACATCGATGCCATCACCTGGTTGATGACCAAGATGGAGAAGAAGATGAACATGATGGGACAGGAAGCCGATGTTGAGATGGTGTTCTCGAACTATCAAGACGTAAACGGCGTACAGATGCCGATGCTCATGGAAATTCGCAATGATGGTCAGACGATGATGTCAATGACCTATTCGAGCATCAAGGCCAATGTAGACGTGCCGGATGGCCGTTTTGCCTTCCCAAGCGAAGAGCCGTCGAAAAAGTAACACTGTAACCACGTGGAATAGACCATGAATATTAGCGCGATTGTTTGCGCCGTGGCACTGCTGTGTGCTGCACATGAGGTAGTGGCACAACAAGTATTCACTAGCGGAATGCTTGGCGCACTTCGTCCCCGTCTTATCGGTCCAGCAACTATGAGCGGACGTGTAAGCGATATCGCCGTTGTCGAAACCGATCCAAAGATCATGTATGTCGGGGCTGCCGCAGGGGGTGTGTGGAAGTCCATCAATAGCGGGATTTCATGGAGTCCGATCTTCGATGACTATCCCCAATCTATTGGTGCCATTCAGATCGATCAGGCACGTCCCGATACACTATGGGTGGGCACCGGCGAATCGTGGACGCGCAATAGTGTGTCCTATGGTAAGGGGCTCTACAGATCAACAGATGCAGGTAAGACCTGGACATATTCCGGGCTCGATTCTACGGAGCGCATCTCGATGATTGCTCTCGATCCTCAGAATCCGTCAATTGTGTTCGTTGCTGCTCCGGGACCGCTTTTTCATGATAGTCCTCATCGAGGTTTGTATCGAACAACAGACTTCGGCAAGACATGGACAAACGTTCTCCAGGGCGACGCTCGCACAGGATGCACGGACGTATTGATCGATCCGCGCGATCCAAAGCGCATGCTTGCAACGATGTGGACGTTTCGGCGCACACCGTTTTCGTTCGCATCCGGCGGACCTCAGGGCGGCATGTATGCCAGTACCGATGGAGGCAGCACATGGAGTAAGGTTTCAACCGGTCTGCCCAAGGGCGATATTGGACGTGTAGCCCTTGCGCGATCACCAAAGAATCCCGATCTACTTTTTGCCAGTGTCGAGGCCAAAGAATCGGGGCTATACGTAAGCACAGACAACGGCAAGACATGGGCGCGCAGATATACGGGGTCGGCCGTGGACATTCGTCCGTTCTATTTTTCGCGCATCGTATGTGATCCATCAAACGACAGCGTCCTGTACAAATGCGGCATTCAACTCTACCGCAGTGATGACCAGGGAAATACGTTCTCGGTAACGGCAAATAGTGCGCACAGTGATCATCATGCCGTTTGGATAGACCCGAAGAACTCCAATCATATCATCACCGGCACTGATGGCGGCGTCCATGAGTCGTTCAACAAAGGCAAGTCCGTGCGATTCTACGGTAACCTGCCAATTGGACAGTTCTACCACGTTGCAACCGACAATCGCAGTCCTTTTAACGTATACGGCGGACTGCAAGACAATGGCTCCTGGGCCGGCCCTTCGTCGAAACCCGGTGGCATTGCCAACGGTGATTGGAAGTTCGTGGGCGGAGGCGACGGGTTCTATGTTGTGCCAGACCGTGGTAATCCAGACGTTGTTGTCTGGGAGTCACAAGGTGGCAACATCGTCCGTAACAATCTTGCAACCGGCGAGGAAAAAACGATCGCTCCCAAACCTGACGACGGTTCGCTAAAGCTGCGATACAACTGGAATGCTCCAATTGTGCGCGGTAACCGTCCTGGTGTGCTTTTTGTGGCCTCGCAGTATTTGTACAAGAGCACGAACTCCGGCGAAGATTGGAAGCGTATCTCTGCAGACCTTACGACCAATGACTCAGCAAAGCTCGGCCAGGACGACAACGGTGGTCTAACATTGGACAATTCATCGGCTGAGAACCACTGCACTGTATTCACGATCGCCGAGTCGCCCCGTGATTCAAATGAGATCTGGGTTGGCACAGATGACGGCAACCTGCAGGTAACACGCGATGGGGGAGCCACGTGGAAAAACGTATCGACTGCCCTTACAAATGTTCCAGCAGGCGCATGGGTTACGTGTGTAGAGCCATCACAGCACGCGCCAGGAGAGTGTTTCGTGACGCTCGACAACCACATGTACGGAGACATGCGTCCCTATGTGCTGCGCACTACCAACTTTGGCCAATCATGGACGAACATCACAACGAGTGAGATGTCTGGCTATGCACATGTTGTGCGCCAGGATCATCGCAATCCGAAACTGATCTTTGCAGGGACCGAGGATGGTCTGTTCATCAGCTTCTCAACAGGTGCTTCATGGCTTCACGTCACCACAACATTCCCGCGCACACCTATTCGGGATCTCGAGCTGCAGGATGAGCAGAATGCTCTTGCCATAGCTACACATGGACGCAGTTTGTACATCCTTGATAATGTAGATGTGCTTCGTGGGATTGATGTCACAAGCCAGCAGGCGCCGATCACCATCATTAAGCCGAAGCCCTTCATGAGACGCTACGCCCCGTCGGGTGGGGGCTGGTTTGGAGGCGACGCCGACTTCGTTGGGCAACCAAAGTCGCAGGCCCCAGCACTATGGTACATCCTGCGCGAGAAGCATGTAAAGGGGGCTTTTGTTCTGCGTATCAAGGATGCCTCAGGCTCGGTAATCAGGACTATTCCGGCATCAGGACGCAAGGGAGTAAACACGGTCGAACTTGCGTTGTCGTACCCTGCCCCGATGTCACCAAAGTCTCAGGTTGGCGGAGCATTCGGCACATTTTCGGGTCCACTGCTGCCGGCCGGCACCTACACAATCGAACTCGACAAGGCTGGAGAAATCTCTACCACCACGCTAGAGATTATCCCCGATACCACTCTTGGACACAGCACATCTGATGTTGCACTGCAGCAACAGACCATGCGCACGATGTACGATCTCTATGAACAGCTTGCCGTAACTGCTGAACGGGTCCAAACCACGATACTGCAGTTGGAGGCCCAGCCGGATTCTGTGCGGCAGACTGCATTATTGACCTCACTGATCGATCTGAACAAGATCATGGTCAACACCAAGCAGGGGGCTGTTACTGGAGAAGAGCAGATACGTGAAAAGCTGGCCAGCCTCTATGGCGAGGTTAACGGTTACCTCGGCCGGCCCGGCGCCACCCAGCTAGCATTGCTCGCAGAGTTGCGTAAGCGCGTTATGCAGGCAACGGAAACAGCGGAGAATCTGCTTGCTGGCCGCACATCAGAAACCCGAGTGCAGACCTACGAACGTCTGAAACAACAGACCAAGAAGTAGCTTGTTGCTCGCTAGAATGGCGTATTTTCGCAGTCCTTGTTCCCCAAATCATCGGACGGGCTGTTATGAAACGCCATATTCTGCTCTTGATTGGTCTTGCTGTTGCGGCCGTGTTTACACAGGGCTTCCAATGTTCGTCGTCGCAGATGACGGTTGCCAAAAAGGCAATGGCTGCAAAGGACTACGCAAAGGCCAAAGATGCGCTGCGTGCAACATTGCAGGCAACGCCTGCGCCATGCGATGCCTATGCTATGCTCGGCGATGCACACGATTCGCTCAATGAGCAGGATTCAATGCTTATTGCCTACCGTGCAGCCCTTGGCTGTGCTACGTTGAACCCACGTCTGCGCGATGCCATCACCGTATCGTTGTATAACAAGTATGCGGCGGCCTACAATCTTGGTATTGCGAAGTATAACGCCTACGCTCAGTCGCAGAGTGTCGATTCTCTGAACGCTTCACGCTCGGCATTGGTCACTGCTGTTTCTGTTCGTCCAGATTACACCGAGCCGCTCATGCTTCTTGGCGAAGTCAACGAACGTCTCGGCGACACAGCACAGGCCGTGAAGGTCTACACGCAGTGGTGGGAAGCAGAGCGCGGTGGTTATGAAGCGATCGCCACAAAAACCATTGCCATTGGTTCTACACGCGGAAGCGTTATCAAAGCGCTTGGGACGCCCCTTTCCACAAAGATGGATTCAGTCGAAGGCGGCGTGCTCTATCGTGATGCATTTACGCTTAACGGCAAGCAGATCATATTCAGTTCGTTCGCAGAAGGCGGGAACGACGCTCTCATCGAAGGATGGACATACGACCCGGCACCAAGTCTTACAGAGGCTGAGAAGTGGCGTGCACGTATGGCCAACGTACAGCCGCTGAAAAACCTGGCATACATCGCCTACGGCATGGCCAAGTATGAAGATGCTCTCAAGTGGGCAAACGCTGTCATGCGCGCTAAGCCATCTGATCAAGAGCTTTCAGCATTGCGCGCGCAGTCCCTGCAGCTCTCGGGCAAGGCTGATGAAGCCTCCGAAGAACTCAAGGCACAGATTCAGAAGGATCCAACAAACGTTAGTGCTCGTGTACAGTATGCAACGATGCTTTCAGGCGCAGAGAAGTACGACGAAGCAATTGCACAATACAAAGAAGTGCTCCGTATTGATCCAAAGAATGAGATCGCCTTGTTTGACTATGGTGCTTCGTGCAAAAACCTTGCAAGCGTTAAGCAGCGAGCTGAGCTTGAAAAGCTCGACAACAACAAGAAGCATGTTGTCGATACGACGTACCTGCAGCTTCTGGCCGAGGCCGCATCCTCGTTTGAACAGTTGCGCCGTGTAAGTGCGAAATATAGAAACGACTATATCGTGATCTCCGAGATCGCCAACGTGTATGAAGTGCGTAAGGACATCGGCAAGATCAAAGCCCTTATCCTAGAGCTCGAGGCATTGGAAGAGGTCTTCAGCAAGGACAAAGAATACTATCGTACCATGGAAGGGATCTATGGACGTAACAAGATGTTCGATAAGATGAAACAAGCGAACGAGAAAGGATCAAAACTCTAATGTCTAACGACCCAAACGAACAACAGCAGATGACCATTGAGTTGGGGGAGAAGGAAGCAGAAGGCATCTACTCCAACCTGGCCATCATTTCGCACTCGCCGGCAGAATTTGTGGTAGATTTTACCCGTATTCTTCCCGGAGTGCCAAAGGCTCGGGTACATGCCCGAATCGTGATGACTCCCCAGCATGCAAAGCTTCTGCTGCACGCTTTGGCAGATAATATTGGCAAGTACGAGAATCAGTACGGCGAAATCGTGGTCGATGGCCAACATCACCCATTTCCGCCTGGCGTAACGAATATCAACTGAACCTTTGTATATTTGCCGTTCACGTTTAACCCAACGACAACTCAAGTATCGGTGACAATATGAAGCGTACGTATCAACCAAGTAAGCGCCGTCGTGTAAACACACACGGATTCCGTGCACGTATGGCCACGAAGAACGGCCGCAAGGTTCTTGCACGCCGTCGTGCAAAAGGCCGCGCCCGCATCGCCGTAGGCTTTGCGCGCTAACTAGAGGTCCTCTCACAATGGTCGTACGGCCACTGAAGGGGTACCGTTCCTTTGAAGATGTATTGCGGTCTGGACGTCGGGTGACGTCTGGACCGCTTTTGTTAGCGGCACTTCCAGGTCAGAGCACTGATCAACAGACCCTGCTTGGTGTCGGGGTTCCCAAACGAGTGGCCCGTAAGGCCGTAACCCGAAACCGCATCAAGCGGCTTTTGCGTACGGCTTTCGATTCGACGTTCGCAGGCGGTCTGCCGCAACTGGACGGTGCGCGCCTGGTGTGTCTGTGGAGGAACGCTCCTGAGCATCCGGCACTGATATCACTTCCCGACGTAGAACGTCATGTACGTCTTGGCATTCAGAAACTCATGATCAAGGGGCTTGCCTGATGTCGCACATCTTGATCGCATGCATTCGAGTGTATCAACGCGTAATTTCGCCGCTCCTACCGCCGTCGTGCCGGTACACGCCAACTTGTTCGCAGTATGCGGTCGAAGCGTTGCAGGTGCACGGATGGATGAAGGGCTCGCTTCTGGCAGTTCGAAGGATCGGCAGATGTCACCCGCTGCATCCAGGAGGATATGATCCTGTTCCGCCGAAGAAATCATGATCAGGTTTTGACACATTTTACGATTTAGAACACAACACGCATTTATGGATAAACGATCACTCCTCGCCGTTGTCATGATCACGATGCTCATGGCCTTTTGGATGTTCATGCAGCAGCGTCCGGCAGACCCACAGGCGGCAAAACCAACGGCCAGTCAAACACCGACGTCGGCTTCCAGTGTTGCCAATGCCGAGCGAAACGGTCCACCTGTGCAGTTCATGCCAGCACCGCAGCGCAGCGTCGTTGTTGTATCAGACCTGTATACGATCCGCTTTACCTCTGATGGTGCCATGGTGCGCTCGTGGGTGCTGAACAATTACAAGCCCTACTACAAGGACCGCGTGCCGAGCGCAGTAGTCGATCTGGTTCAGCCCGGTGTGCGTGAATTCGGATTCTCATTCCTGGTTGTGCCAGACACCCTTAGCTCGCGCCGGCCGATCGATACGCTGTTGTCGCGCGAGATTCCCTTTGTGTTTGACGCACCAACCGACACCATACGCGTTGCTAAGGGCAGCAACGTAACATTGACGGCAACTGCCACAACGCCATTTGGCGGGATCATCACGCGAACATTTTCATTCGTTGGTGGGGCCTATGATGTTACCTCGCGCATCACGATGAGCGGTATGCAGCGGGTGTACCACCGCCGCACCAGTGCGATGCATGTTGACTGGAAGCACGGTATCCGTTATCAGGAAGGCAGCAGTGTTGATGAATCCAACAACGCTGTGGGTATGATATCTGAAGGGGGCTCGATCACCGAGATCGATGCAGCTGATTTCAGTCAACCTGCCGGTGATACGTCGAAGTCTGCCATCGACTTTGTTGCCACTCGCTCAAAGTACTTTACCGTTGCAATGCTGCCCCAGCGCGGATTTACAGGCAAGGCCAGCGTCTATGGCACCAGATATGGCGCTCCAAATGAAGGTGTGATCGAGAAGTACTCGCTTGGCGTAGATGTTCCGATGGTTAACGGCGATGTGGACTATACAACCAGACTTTACGTTGGACCGATGCAATACGATACGCTCGAGGCATATGGTCTTACGAACATCATGAACTTTGGTTGGAAGTGGATCGTAAAGCCGATTGGCGAATATTTCATGTTGCCGACGTTCAAGGTGATCCACGGAGTGATTCCGAACTACGGCATTGCCATCATTCTCTTTGCACTGCTCATGAAGGTGCTCCTCTACCCATTGGGCAAGGGGCAAATGGAATCTGCACGCAAGATGCAGCTTGTTGCGCCGCTTCTTAATGAAGCGCGGATGCGATATCCCGACGATATGCAAAAGCAGCAGCAGGAGACCATGAAGGTCTACAGCGAATACGGCATTAATCCGGCAGGGGGCTGCCTGCCCCTTGTGCTGCAGATGCCGTTCCTCTATGCTCTCTACTCGGTATTGAACTTAAACATCGAGCTGCGTCAGCAGGAGTTTCTGCCAATATGGCTCACGGACCTTAGCATTCCGGACGTGATCTTTGCCTTGCCGTTCAAACTTCCGCTGGTCAATATCGACCAGTTCTCAGGCCTAGCCCTGCTGATGGGAGCTACGATGTTTATCCAGCAGAAGCAGGCCATCTCGGATCCACGCCAAAAGGCGATGGTCTACATGATGCCGCTGATGCTTACGCTCATGTTCTCCTCGCTGCCTTCGGGCCTGAATCTGTATTATTTCGTATTTAACGTGGTGGCAATCGCACAGACGATCTACCAGACCAAGTTCTCGAAGAACCAGCTAACACTGGCAGATCTCAAGAAAATGCCCAAAAAAGAGAGCTGGATGCAGCGAAAAATGCGCGAGGCACAGGAAATGGCAGCCGCCCAGGGACGATCACTACCCGGACAGCCCCCTGCGCGCCCATCGAAGGCGTCAAAGCCGTCAAAGCCGGGCAAGAAGTAGAACGAGTATGTGGACAGTTTTTTGCCCAAACAACGTACGTTAAACTGTTCCCATGTTGTATTTTCAATGCACAAAACGTGAGACGAACATCATCAAATTTTCACTACATCAGGAGACGTGTATGAACACACGTGCACTCATTCGCACAGCGGCTCTAAGCCTCTTTGCTCTCTTGTTCGTGGTCGGTGCCAATGCACAGAACACGTACAAGCGTTTGTCGATCCTCGAAGAGTTTACCAGCGCCACATGTCCGCCATGTGTGCCAGTTGGGGAAATGCTCAAAGATGTGATCATGCCTTCAAACAATGTTGTTTCAGTTCGCTTCCACATGAACTGGCCAGCACCGAATGACCCATGGAATTTGGATAACCCAACAGACAACGACAGCCGTCGTAATTTCTATGCTGTTAGCGGTATTCCTGACGGTTACCTGAATGGTAAGAAGGTTTCTCTTGGTGCTGCCCCGACGTTGATCGCAGCGATCAATGCCGACAATGCAAAGAAGAGTCCGATCGAGATCACAGTAACAGACGCCAAGACGACAACTGGTGGTAATGTAACTGTCAAGATCAAGTCCAATGTAGACCTCAAGGCTCACAAGCTTCACGTTGCTGTTGTTACCTACTTCGCAGCAATCCCAGATCTGCCGCAAACACTTGCAAACAGCAACGGGGAAGTAGATTTCTACGATGCAATGAACAAGATGCTTCCAAACGCTGGTGGTACGTCGATGTCGATGTCTGCTAACGAAGAGAAGACGTTCACGTTCTCATACAATAGCAAGTCTGCGCCAACATGGCCAGAAGGCATGCAGTATGTTGTGGCTTACGTTCAGGCAAACTCTACGAAGGAAGTTCTCAACGCAGGTACAAACCTTGTTGTGTTCCAGCCAGTTGTAGAAGTTGAAGGAACGAAGTATGACTACATCGGAAAGTCAGGATCGAAGACACAGACGATCAAGGTTACGAATCCAACAGAGAGCGAACTTCCAGTTGCGTTCACGATCACAAATGCAGATGCTCTCGCATCAGCCGGCTGGTCTGTCTCTATGGATAAGGACATCGTATCGCTCAAGCCAGGCGCATCAACAACTGTAACGGTAACAACAACAAGCGGATCACGCGCATACTTTGCAGGCGTTGATTTTGCAGCTACACCGCAGAATGTTGCTGGAATCGCCAAAGAAGGCAAGGCCTCATTTGGTTATCTGACTGAAGGCGCAAAGATTGTTGTCTGGGCGGGCATTTCTAATGGTAACATTGGTAACTACGTCCCGGCGATGGAAACAACGTACGGACAAGATGTGGTCTACGTTCCTGCTACAACCGAATGTCTTGAGGCCTACAATCCAACATCGTTCGACGTTGGCATCTTCTCGCTCAGCATTGATGGTCGCTTCGCAATCCCAGGTATTGCTCAGCTGGCACAAATGATGACGAAGGTTGGTAAGGGCGTATTCGTAAGCGCACCTATGGGTCTCGGCGTTGCAACATACCCAGACAACCAGACGCAGCCAGGTTATGCAGAAGCCAACGCATGGCTTACACAAAAGCTTGGTCTTGGTCTTAAGAGCTCCTCACAGCGTTACTCAGGCAACACACTTACGCCATTTGCAGTTAACGGTGTAACCGGTGATGAAGTTGGTATGGGTGGAACATGGAACTGTAACCGTCCAACGAACAACTGGCCGTTCTACGTTCAGGTTACTGACATCATGTCGATCAACAACGGATCGAATGCTATCAGCTGGGCCTATGCAGATGGCAACAAGGATAACATTGTCGGTATCCGTTGTGCAAACCCAGGTGACGGACGCGTTGTCTATTCATCATTCGGTGTAGAGCACAGCAATGATCAGAACGCACGCAAGAGCCTGATGGAGCGTATCATCAAGTATCTCATGCCTGCTGGCAATCGCCCAGAGATTTCCATCAATGCAACTTCGCTTGACTTCGGATATGTTGCCAAGGATGCAAAGAAGGAAATGGCCTTTGTTATCACAAACACAGGTAAGGCAGATCTCGTGATCAACCTGATCGACCTTGCAGGTGCAGATGCAACTGACTTCGACATCACAGAAGGCCGTGCAGATGCTAACAACAAGGTAACAGTCGTCCCTGGCGGCAAGCACACAGTTCGTGCCCAGTACTGGCCATCTGCCGAGAAGGCTTCTTCAGCAGCGATCTCAATTGCAAGCAATGCTGGCGATAAGATGATCTCTATGAAGGGCACAAGTGTTGCAACAAGCGTTGAGACAGATGTTGTTAGCGAGACAGGTGCAATCGGCATGACACTTGCCGGTTCGAACCCAGTAACGGCTTCGACAGCTATCCGCGTACGTGCAAACGAAAACGTAACACTGACAGTAATCAATGCAGCCGGCGAAACAGTTGCAACGATCTTCAACGGTGTTGTTAGCGGCACAGAAACAGTATCTCTCGGCGCACTCAACGTTGCTGCAGGCACATACAATGTGGTTGCTTCGAACGGCACAGACCGCGCAGTTCTCTCGATCGTTGTGGTTCGCTAAAGCGAGTCCAGCTAAGAGTTAGACAGTCATTGAAAAGGCGTCCTGGTTCTTCCAGGACGCCTTTTTGTTTTTCTGCTATCTGGTCGATCTGCGAAACTCGTATTTCGGATTCCCCGGAAGTGGAGATCGCAAGCGGAAATCACCAAATCCCGATGGGTCCTCGAACGTTACGACAACGCCATTGCCATATGTCCAGCGCGAGTACACTGTTAGTCTGTTTGGCCCCAGCATCTTTTCTACGGTAATGGGCTCTCCGTAGATGATGTACACACGTCCCATGTCTGTGAGCCACCCTTCGTTGTAAGACTTGAATCGCTCGTTGGCCACTTGGATGCGGGCGTAATATTCTTCGAGACCTTCGTTCTTTGCAGTAGATGGCGACGGGTCGATGCTCTTCCAAAAGTTCTCGAACATCGTAAGCCGCTCTCCATCGGTCTTCGCTGCAAGCATAGAATCTATGGTGTCCTGTCCGGCTACATAGATCAGCTGCTTAATGGCCTTACGAATGTCCTTCATGAGGTCTCCGGCCATTGACTGCGGCACACGATACGGACGCTGCGATAATGCCAGCGTGGTTGTCGTATCAATTGCTCCATCAGCATCGGCCGAATGAGCGCGAATGGAGAGTATGTAGTCGCCGGGTATGAGCCGCGTGGACAATGTAAGCGGCACAAACGACTGCATTGTGCGGTCTGTTACGGCCAACACTTCTGATGAACCCGATGCCAGCGTACGCAGGTCGGGCGTTGTAATGTCCCACGTAAATCCAACCCGACTGCCCACCGATTGCGAGTAGTATTCAAAGAACGCGAACAGACGTTGCTCGTTCGACCAGATGAATTCGCCGATGTAGGGTACGATTGTGTACCTACTGCCACGCTGCTCAATATCGCTCAGAAACAGGATCGAACTCAACGATTCATGCTCGGATGCATAGTCTCGAACACGGCTGGTGCGCTGTGTTGTGAACGTGCGCATGCCAAAGTTGTCAGTTACGGCGACCTCGATGATATACGTATTCGGAGCAAGCGTAAAACGCTGCTGAACGTTGTCAGATTTGCCGGTCTTACCACGTGTTGCGGTGTAGCTTGATTCAACGATAGACCTGCTGATCACAGTATCTACAACTGTACGACCACTGGTGTCGCGTATCTCGATCGTCATGCTGTACTCGCTAATGAACGAGCCATCGTGCGAGGCAAACTGCAAGTGCTCGTAGGGCATGGCAACATAGAGATCAACCATGGGGTTGGCTGCAGGCCCCTTACCTTTAAAGGAAACAGCATCGACCTTCATGATTCCATCGGATGCTTCGTTGCGCACCCCCACAATTGGTAGGGGGCTATGCATTGCCGTAGCTAACTCAGCGATGCCAACAGCGATGGGTAGGATCATAACCTATGTGCTCTTAGATGTTGACCTGAAGTTTCCATACATCACGCGTTTCTCTTGCAAGACGTTCTCGCTCGTCGGGATGTGCAATGCCGATCAGGCGCTCTGCACGCTCTCGAAGAGAGGCGCCCCATAGGTGGGCAATACCGAACTCTGTTACAATATAACGGACGTGTGCCCGGGTTGAGACAACACCTGCACCAGACTTCAGCAATGGCGTGATACGACTGATGCCAGAGGACGTGCGCGATGGAAGGGCAATGATTGGTTTGCCCCCTGCAGATCGTGCGGCGCCCCGCATGAAGTCTACTTGACCGCCCACGCCTGAATACGGGGCCGGCCCGATGGAATCTGCGCATACCTGACCTGTAACATCAACCTCGATAGCGCTGTTGATAGCCGTCATCTTTGGGTTACGCTGAATCGTAGCTGGGTCGTTTACATAGGCAACATCGAGCATCGAGACCATCGGGTTGTCGTCGATGAAGTCGTACACCTTCCGCGTGCCCATCACAAAGGTTGCTACGATCTTGTGAGGATGAATGGTCTTCTGCGAGCCATTAACAACACCACTGTTGACCAGTGGGATGAGGCCGTCGCTGAACATCTCGGTGTGAATTCCCAGGTCTTTATGCGATGTGAGCTGGTGCAGTACGGCATCAGGAATTGCACCAATGCCCATTTGCAATGTTGCGCCATCATCGACAAGTGAGGCCACATGTTTGCCAATGGCGACCTCAACAGCACCCAGATCAGGTGGTTGAACTTCAAAGATGGGTTCGTTTACCTCTACCATGTAGGTGAGCTTGCTGGTGTGGATCAGTGCATCCCCATGTGTGCGGGGCATGTTGGGATTGATCTGTGCGATAACGATCGAAGCAGAATGCAGCGCCTCGTGCGCTGCCTCGACCGTAACACCAAGTGAGCAGAATCCATGTTTGTCAGGGGGCGAAACGTTAATGAGTGCAACATCTACAGGCATCGTTCTGGAACGAAACAGGTGCGGTATCTCCGACAGGAACACGGGCGCATAATCTGCCCGGCCCTCCTGCACGGCCTTTCGCATGTTGCCGCCGATAAACAGACATGTTACACGAAAACTCTCGGCATAGATCGGGTCTGCATATGGCGCTGGACCTTCTGTGTGGAGATGGATGATGCGCACATCGCGCAGTCTGCTGGCCTGACGCACCAACTCGTGTATCAAGGTTTGCGGTGCTGCCGCCACACTGTGGATATAGAGACTGTGTCCCGACGTTATTGCCGAAATGGCCTCTGATGCTTGGACGAAACTGCCCATCAATTCTCCTGTTCTATAAACCCTGACACAAAGTTACTCTTTGGTATTTTTGCACGACCATTTGGAGCCCCTTGCATGGAATTGAAGAACGTTGTATTTGTTATCCTTCTGGCCGCTGCCTTCGGCATTTTCTCCCGCAGTGCGCTGCGGCTGATCTCGTGGCTGAACGTTGGCAAGCCAGATAATCGTTTCGACCGTCTGGGCGAACGTATCAAGACCACACTTGTTGTCGGTATCGGACAAAGCAAGATTCTGCGCGACAAGGTGGCTGGCCCCATCCATGCCGGGATATTCTGGGGTTTCCTCATCCTGCTCTTCTCGGCCATTGAAATGGTTATCGAAGGTATTCATGATGGATGGTCTTTGAATTTCCTGGGCCCTGTGTTCAGTGTTGTTACGATCCTTACGGACATCTTTTGTCTGCTGATCATTGTTGGGACGATGATGTCGCTTTGGCGCAGATACGTCACAAAGGTCAAGCGTCTGCAAGTAGAACATGAGAAGGTTGAAGCCGGCATGATCTTGCTAACGATATTTATGATCGTTAGCAGTTTGTTTGTGGAGAATGCCTTGCGTGCCCACCTACCGGGTGGAGACTTCTCGTGGGCTGTGCGTCCGTTTAGCGGACCCTTTGGCAATGTGCTTGCGTCAGCAATAGGGGGTAGTGAGTATACGGTTTTTGAGATCGCACGTTGGATGCATGCCGTCCTGATACTTGCATTCATGAACTACCTGCCGTACTCAAAGCACTTGCATGTGCTGACATCGATACCGAATGTGTTCCTTGGTCCGCTGGCCCCTTCCAATGCCATGCAGCCGATCAATTTTGAAGAAGAGGGCGTAGAAAAGTTCGGTGTTGTTGACATCGAGGATCTATCGTGGAAGTCCTTGCTTGATGGATACACCTGTACGCACTGCGGACGCTGCACCAGCGTGTGTCCGGCAAACCAGACGGGTAAGGTTCTCGATCCGCGGGGTATCATCATTGCGATTCACGACCGCACGATGGACAAAGCGCCGTTGATCCTAAAGCAGCAGAACAATGAAGAGCTCACAACAGATGAACAAGCCGTCTGGGATAAGAAACTCATCGGAGACTATATCAATCCCGATGCCTTGTGGGCCTGCACAACATGCGGAGCATGTATGCAGGAGTGTCCCGTAAACATTGAGCACGTGCCGGCAATTGTTGGCATGCGCCGCTCGATGGTAATGATGGAGTCGATGTTCAATGATGAGTCGGCCCTGCTTCCAGATATCTATGGTAACATGGAAACAAACTCAGTGCCATGGGGCGGATTTGGTCAGTCCGACCGCGCGAACTGGGCAGACGGCATGGGTATCAAGACGGCCGCAGAAGATGCATCGATGGAAGTACTCTTCTGGGTGGGCTGCGCTGGATCGTATGACGAGCGCGCTAAGAAGACCACCAAGGCGTTTGCAGAGCTCATGCAGATTGCCGGAGTAGATTTCCGCATTCTTGGAACGGAAGAGAATTGCACGGGCGATGTAGCTCGCAGAACAGGTAATGAGTATCTGGCAGATATGCTCACCAAAACAAATGTTGAGACATTCCAACGGTACAATGTCACGAAGATCGTAGCCACATGTCCGCACTGCTTTAACTCTCTCAAGAACGAGTATCCGCAGTATGGATTCAATGCAGAGGTTCTTCATCACACGCAATTCATCCAGGAGCTCATTGCAAGCGGACGCCTAGTGATCGATCGAACGTCTGCGTCGAAGGAAGCCGTTACGTATCATGACTCATGTTACCTTGGACGCTATAACAATGAGTTCGAAGCACCTCGTGCGGCGATTGAAAATGTTCCTGGTTTAACGATCCTCGAGCCCGCACGTTCAGGTGATAGGGGGCTTTGCTGTGGTGCAGGTGGTGGACGCATGTTCATGGAAGAGCATGTTGGCGACCGCGTTAACATCACGCGCACCAACGAACTTCTTGCAACAGGTGCTGAAACGATCGCTGTAAACTGTCCGTTCTGTGCAACGATGATCACCGACGGTGTTAAGGCCGCCGAGAAGACAGAGACAGTCGTTGTGCGCGACGTAGCCGAGATTCTCAGGGACCACGTCGTAACGAACTAACGTTAGATCACCCGGGCACTCATGCCAAACTGCTTAGCCAGCAGTTCGGTAAGGTGCGAGCGGTCGTGCGATGCGATCACGTCTTCGTGAGGCGTTGGCATACGTCCCTGTTTCCACGCAGTGTACATCTCAACGATGCCTGCAGCGATGGCGTCAACATCATCTGGATCTGTGATCCACGCAGCCCCATACCGCTGAGCATCTTTGCGCAATGTTCCTTCTGGCACGCTTACAAGCAACGGCTTACGCGAGGCCATGTATTCGTAGAGTTTTGCGCTCGATATCGTATCGGCGTTGCGCGTTTTGCCTACCATCATCCATAACGCATCACTGGCAAGCAGATGCCGGACTGACTCGTCGTGATCGCAATAGCCATGGTCGGTAATGATGCCATCGAGACCATACTTCTTTGCAGCCTTTTTGTACTCGTCTCGCAGTAGGCCAACGAAATGCAGATCAAGTGAGATCGATGAATTCTCGCTCAGGACCTTTCGAACGGCCTTGAAGAATGGAATCGGTGTTACAACATCATAGAAGATTCCGGCATAGGTAAGCCGAAACGACTTGTCGTCTCGTGCCAGGGGGCTTACCCCTACAAAGTCAGCTGGATCGAATCCGTGTGGGATGATCGCTACTTCGTCTGAACGGAGAAAGTTATAGCGCGCAATCAGGTGTTCCTTGATGCGCCGGTTGGTTACCGTAACGCGGGAGGCAACAGAGAGCACATCCCGCTCTAACTGCTGGTGTTTACTTGAGTGCCAGAGCGTTGGATAGAAATGGAACTGATTGCCAACCCAGAGGTCGCGATAATCAACGATGAGCGGAATTCCTGTTTCCTTGCTTAGCGTAGCAGCTGCCATCATGGAGGAGAACGGTGGACCGCTTACGAAGATGGCTTCAAACTCGTGTTGCTGCACGAGCTCTCGGCCAAGTGCAAGAGCCTGACGTGCCCAACCATTCTTGTTGTCGGGAATGAAGAATGTGTCGCTAAGTCTGCGCAAAATCTTGCGAAAAAACTCGCGGGGCATCTTCACTGTGCCCTTGTCTTTGAGCAGACTATTGGGATCCTTACCCTCGGTACGATAGATCTCAATGTCGCGTCCTTCAAGGTCTGCAAGCAACGACTCATCGTGGGCATAGTATGCCGTAGGTCCAGTCGTAATAACATGAGGCTGCCAGCCTACTTCAGGTAGGTACTTCATGAACTTACTGACACGCTGCACTCCGCTAAGCCCCATGGGCGGGAAGTAGTACGCAAAGACCAGGACTCGTTGATTCGACATGGTACTTAGACGATCACCAATTCACGTGGAGCAGTAGTTAGTATCTGTGGACCCTTTGGTGTGATCACCACATCATCCTCGATGCGCATCCCAAATTTGCCTGGCAAGTATATGCCTGGTTCGATGGTAACGACACAATTCGTCGGCAGCTTCTCGTGCTTGTTGGTATATGAGACACGAGGATTCTCGTGCACCTCATAACCGAGTCCGTGCCCTAGGGAGTGTCGGAAATTGTCGCCATACCCTGCACGAGCAATCACGTTGCGAGCAGCTGCATCGAGTTCAGCTCCTGTGATCCCGGTGACTGCGGCATCAAGCGCAGACATGTGAGCATCATAGAGTACAGCGAACACATCAAACACAGCCTGTTTCGGTGTATCAATGCAGAACGTACGCGTCATGTCGCTGTAGAGTCCGTCTACACAACATCCAAAGTCTACCGTTATCACATCACCCTTCTTGATCTTGGCATCGCTGGCACGACCGTGCGGCATTGCGCTGCGTGCACCTGCGACAACAATGATGTCGAAGGCGTCTTTTTCGGAACCCATCTGACGTGTAGTCGTGGCCAGAAACGTTGCGATCTCCCGCTCCGTCATTCCCGGGCGCACCATACCAAGCATGTTCTCATAGGCTCTGCTTGTGATCTGTGCTGCCTTGGCAATGCTTTTGATCTCTGCGCTGCTCTTTGGCAACAGCAATCCATCGATCAGTCCAGGCACCTCGACAAGCTTTGAACCCTTGAGTGCCTTCTTCATTGCTCCAAAACCGGCGTAGCTGTGGCGTCCAGGATCGAAGCCTATGGACTTCCATGTCTTGTTCAGTGACTGCGAGGCGATCACGCTCCACGGATCTCGATTGATATAGACCTTGAGCCCGTCGAGCTTATGCAGTTCTTTCTGGACCTGAACTTCATATAGATCATTTGTAAAGAAGTGTACGTTCTTCTTTGTGACGATCGCCATGGCGTACGAACCTGAGAAACCTGTCAGGTACCGCAGACTTGGTACATGTGCAATGACATACGCATCGAGTTTGTGTGATGCGAGCCCCTTGCGAATAGAGGCCAAGCGTTCTGTTGCTGCTTGGAATTGTGCTTTTGAGGTGGCCATGATCAGCGTGTGTAGTAGTTCGGGGATTCTTTTGTGATGATGATGTCGTGTGGATGTGACTCTCGAAGGCCTGCCGCCGTCATGCGGACAAAGCGTGCATCGGACTTCATTTCTTCGATTGTGGAGCAGCCGCAGTAACCCATCGCGGCCCGCAATCCTCCCACGAGTTGATAGATGGTATCGTTAACGTTGCCTTTAAAGGGGACGCGGCCCTCAATGCCCTCTGGCACAAGTTTTGCGATTTCGTCTTCGACGTCCTGAAAGTAACGATCTGCCGAGCCTTGGCCCATCGCACCGAGAGAGCCCATGCCGCGATAGGTCTTATAGGCGCGACCCTCCAGTTGTACCTTTTCACCGGGCGACTCTTCATGTCCGGCCAGCATGCCGCCTACCATCACGGTATCTGCACCAGCGGCAATGGCTTTTGCTACATCACCAGTCTGCTTGATCCCACCGTCTGCAATAACAGGTATGCCATGGCGAGATGCAACCTCGGCAACATTCATAATGGCACTGATCTGTGGCACACCCACACCGGCGATGATGCGAGTTGTGCAGATCGAACCAGGGCCGATACCAACTTTAACACCATCGGCACCGGCATCAATCAGTGCCTGGGCTGCTTCTGCTGTGCCGATGTTTCCGGCGATGACATGTAATGATGGATGCGCAGACTTGACGGCGCTTACTGTTTGAATGACGCCTTTGGTA
>JBKCLO010000096.1:0-29942 GCA_046300675.1 Ignavibacteria bacterium | reverse complement strand
GGAGATATACCACATCTTGGCGTTGTTGGAGTCGTTCAACACGCGATCAAAGGTCTGTCCGCTATTTGAAGACCGCCGAATCCCATCAAAGAAATAGCCCCCTGCAAGGATAACCGATGTATCTGCCCGAGAGACTCCTACGCTCGTGATCGCGTTGGGCACGCCGAGATCGCCCATCTCAACGGTGAACCATGTCTTGCCCATGTCGTTGGAGCGCAGCAGCTGGTTGGCCCAATTGCCGATATAGAGTTTACGTGGGTCGTTGTGATTAACAACAACGGTATGTGACAAGTACGGATGGACAAGGCGCCACTGTTGTGCATGCAGACCTGTTGCAATGAACAAGCAGCACAGGGCGCTTATGAGAACTCGGCAGATCATCGCACGATGAGTGATGATGCTCGTGATGCGGTTGAAAATGCGGTTGTCAGATAGGCGCCTGATTGCAGCGATGAAACGTCCAAGCGAAGTGTGCCGCGGCCATGAAGTTGAGTGCGGACAAGTTCGCGGCCTTCGATGGAGTAGACAACAAGCGTAACCACGTCATCAGCATCAGACGTTACAATGATGTTCGACCCGGCATTGCGGATGGATAGTGCTGTGCCTGTGCGATCGAGTTCACGCACAGATGTAACAGCAGTGCTGCGGTATGCGCCAACTTCTGTAGCAACGAACACCTCTGCGGGCCCCGTCGTTTGTGTAACAGCAAAGCCCCATACGTTTGCGACAACCTCTCCGAGCTCGTTCTCGAGCCACGGTACATCAGAGAGATCCTGCCACGTGTTGCCACCATCTGCAGAGCGGTAAATGATCGAATCACCACGAACGCCTGTGCTTGTTCCAAGGATCTCTGCGCCGCCCACGAAGATTTCGTCTCCGTTGTTCGTTGCACGAACTTCGAGTGCATTGATAGAAGTGTCCTTGAACTTCATTAGCTGCCATGTCTGACCGTAGTCGTCACTGTAGTGGAGTCCGCCATTACCGACATTGCCTACAAGTGAAGTTGCATAGGCACGGCCGCGCACGGTTGGACTCCAGCGGATCTGCGATCCATCAGCGAATGGATGTGTGCCGAGGTTGTACTTTGTCGAGACCCACGTCTTGCCTGCATCTGTAGAACGGTGGATTGCTGCTCTGCGTCCGGAGGCGAGCATGATATGTGAACTGTCTGGGACAGGGCAGATAGCAATTGCGCGCATGCGTGCGCTGGCGTCAAGGTCGGGTATTGTCCCAGCTTCATCCCATGTTTCTCCGCCATCATTCGATCGATACAAGGTTGGTGGATTCGAACGCATGACGTACACAACGTCCGGCGTGGCCGGATGAAATGCAATGCTGCCACTTGAAGCAATTTCAAATCGAATACCTGAAGGATCAATCAGTACATTTTCCCAGGTAGAGCCGCCGTCTGTTGTTCTGTCTACACCGGAAAACCCAATGCCCCCTGCAAGAATGATCGACGTATCACGCGGGTGGTACACCAGTGCTGAGATCTGTGATGTGCCGCCCAACTCTCCAACAGCCAGTTCCAGCCATGTTGCGCCACCATCGCCCGAGACCAGAATGCCGCGAGAATAGTTGCCGGCGATCATCGACATCGGATTGAGTGGGTTGGTTGCGATAGAAAAAACTGCACGCTGTGGAACCGCGAGATTCCAGTATTGCGCTTGTGCATGTGAAATGAGCGCAGCAAGTACTACGAGTAAAACAACCGTGCTCTTCATATCATCGGACTCCTAACCAAAAGAAAATGGGGGAATCAGCGTTGCTGATTCCCCCAAGTATACGAAGACTTAACGTTAAGATGCTGTCTTAGCGGATGACGACGAACTGCTTTGTTGTACGCACACCGTCGACCACCAATGCAAGGTTGTATGTTCCAGTTGCAAATGCAGATGCATCAACTGTTACACCGTGGAGTCCCTGCTGAAGTGGCTGACCAAAGACAACGCCAAGGTTGTTACCAACCATGTCGTATACTTCGAGAGCAACTGTTGCTGGGCGGTCCAAGGTGAATGTTACTTCAGCAGAACCTGATACTGGGTTCGGCGCGATGTTGTTGAAGCGGAAGTCATATGCCTTTTCTTCCTGCACGCTTACTGTTTCCAGGTTGACCATGGCAAAGTCTACCGAAGCACCGCTGTTATAGATCAGCTGGTAGAGCCCCTTAGGAAGCAAGCTTGTGATCGTGCCGGCATTGGTGCCCAGAATGCGAAGGATAGGAACCTGTGTCAGACTTGGTACAACATCTGGGATGTATGTACGGAATGCGTGGTCTGCGTCGTTTGTGCAGTTAATAGCCTCTGTCCATGTTTCGCTCGTCATTTCGCGCGTTGCGATGAACAGGTCGGTATCAAAGTTGCTCGCGATCGGATCAAGTTCATTGTATTGTCCAGCAGAAACCTGCTCATAAACACGCGTTGGTGTTGGGAACGTGTTCTCACGCGTTGGGTTGATCTCGACATACTTAACAACAAGGTGCTTGCCGTCTGCTGTCTTGGCAACCTGAACTTCATGTCCACGACCATTATCAGATAGCGTGATCGCTGGCGCGCCGATTGCCTGAGAGATCGAATCCTGCACGGCAACCATGCGGTAACCGAATGAAGCCAATGGGGCTACTGGACGCATCTTCCATGATCCATTCTTGTAGGCAACCTCAACGATGTGAAGAGCTACTACCGAATCGACCTGTGCTGGATTGTCCTTGTTCTTAAGGCCTGTGGCAACACGCATAAAGTAGGAGAATGCATCATCGCCAGTTACCATGAAGGCACCGCCGCTATATGGGCTCTGACCAGGTTGGAATGCAACATCACCGCCTGTGGCTGCTGCGAACTCATCAAACAGGGCCGTTGGCATTGATACGAACTCGTTCCATGTCTTGCCTTGATCTTCCGACTTTGATACCTGAACGCCGCGCACATCAAGGTTGTCGGCTGCGAAGTTGTTGAAGCAGGTATACAGATTGCCCGACTCATCTCCGCCCATAAGGATAGGTGCGTTGTATGATGATGTCAGCTGCTCGCTCGGACGGAATTTATCAACCGACCACTGTGATGGGATCGTTGGGAATGTGCCGAAGTCTTCAACAATAAGATTAAAGTTGAAGTAACCATAAGCCCCGTACTGAGCCGTGGCATCTGGATCAAGTGTTCCGGCATAGTGGATTGCTCCTGACGTGTTGTCTGCATAGAGGTCGCCAAACTGCACGGTATAGCCAGTAGCTGGTGGCTGCTGATCGCTCATGATCATTTCATACGAACCAGCAGATGTGCGGTTCCAGAGGCTCATGCCGCCGTAGGAAAGCTGCGGCATTGGGTAACGGATACCATAGACTGCTGTAGCGAACTTTGAGGCATCTGCGCCGCCGTCCGGATTTACAAAACCGAACGTAGGCATGCCAAAGAAAATGTCGCTTGTGCTTTGGATGACGTCAAACGTCCACGCAGTACCGTTGTTAGCAGAGCGCATCAGACCGATTTCTACTCCGCTGATCTGACGGTTGGCATCGAAGGTTGCCTTGTTACGCGACAGGTTAAGCGTCTTCGATACTGGATCATAGTTGAAGATATCGTTGGATGCGGTGCCGTATGGCCAGTAGTGGAACTGACTACGAACGTCTGTGGTGAACACGCGCTTGAACGTCGTGGCTTGCGTGCCATCTTCAGGCTTGGCAGACGGATGTGGGGTAAGGTCGGCTGCCGTAAGGCGCGACGGGATCTGCTCTGTTGCCAGACGTGGCTGCGAGATGGCCATCTTCTGAGCTGATCCACCGATCGTAGCTGCCGCGAGCAGCGCACCGAGGAGAGCATTCTTCATTGAGGTACTCCAGTAGTTAAACGGTAAAAAACAAAAACGTGATTTTCTGTTGGAACGCGAAAGATACGGGACATAGCGGTATTTTTGTGCATGAATCAAGAACGCCTTACTACCTTACTCCAGAGCATCCACGACCCGGATCTGGGCCTTACCCTTGGGCAGTTGAACGCCCTGCACAGCGTTGAAGTTTCCGGAAATCGCGTGCGCGTGTTTCTCGAGGTCGTTCCACCTCTGCATTGGATTGCGAAGCGGCTCGACCACGACTGTAAGGCATTGGTCCTTGCACATGTTCCCGAGGCCGAGGTCGAGATCCTTGTTCGCGAAGTAGAGCCCGCGCCAAACCCTGCGCGCGTGTTCCCAAACATCAAGAACATGATCGCGGTCTCTTCCGGTAAAGGGGGCGTTGGAAAGTCTACTGTTGCAGCCAACCTGGCAGCCGCATTGGCACAACGTGGTGCGCGCGTAGGTCTTCTGGATGCCGATATCTACGGTCCGTCGCAGCCTACGATGTACGGCATGGCAGACCAGCAGATGAAGGCTGAAAAGTCTCCTGAAGGCAAGATGATTGGACATCCAAACGAGGCCTATGGGGTAAAGGTGGCATCGATCGGATTCGTCATGCAGCGCGATCAAGCAGCCATCCTGCGCGGCCCCATGCTCGCTGGCTACTTCACGATGCTGATGGAACAGATCACGTGGGGCGAACTTGACTTCTTGATCTTTGACCTTCCGCCGGGTACCGGGGATATCCAACTTACGCTCACGCAGCGCATACCTCTGACGGGTGCAGTAGTGGTGACCACGCCGCAGGAGATCGCCCTTGCCGATGTTCGACGCTCCATCCAGATGTTTAACAAGGTCAACGTCAATGTGCTTGGCGTGATCGAAAACATGTCTCACTTTGTACCGCCCGACATGCCGGACCGCAAGTATTACATCTTTGGACAGGGCGGCGGAATGCAGGTCTCAGGCGAATACAACGTACCGTTCCTTGGCGAGGTGCCTATCGATGTGCGCGTGCGGCAGGGGGCTGATGAAGGCTTCCCATTTGTGCTCGACCCAGAGTCGGGCTCGCTGGGCGACTCGTTCCGGACAATCGCCGAGCGGGTGGTCCAGCAGGTGCGCAAAGCTCAGCATGCTGCACATTCGAATACGGTTGCAATCGAGTTATGATGCAGGAAATGCTCGCGCGCATTGAAGAAGCGCTCAAAGAGGTGCGTCCGTTTCTCGAGGCCGACAAGGGAAACGTAGAGGTCGTTCGCTATGATGAGACAACACGGGTTCTTGAGCTTCGCTTCATGGGTGCCTGCAAAACCTGTTCGATGTCTGCCATGACGCTGCGAGCAGGCATCGAGCGCGCAATTAGGACGCAAATTCCCGAGATCCACAGGGTCGAAGCAATTCCTTGATGGTGATTCAAGAATTGTTATTATATTCGCGGCTCATTTCGACGCCGTTACTCGGGCAGTTAGCTCAGCTGGTTCAGAGCATCTGCCTTACAAGCAGAGGGTCGGGGGTTCAAATCCCTCACTGCCCACACCGAGCAAGCGTGGCGGAACTGGCAGACGCACTGGACTCAAAATCCAGCGGGCTCAACCCCGAGCGGGTTCGACTCCCGCCGCTTGCACGTAGAATTACGCCCCCGTGGTTATTGGCCGCGAGGGCGTTGTTGTTTTTGTTCAACGCTGAACTCAGGTTGCTGCAAAAAAAAAACGACCGTCATCAAGGGGGCAATGACGGCCGTAAAGGGGATAGGAAGAGCGGGGTGCATGTCAGGGGGCTTTCGCACACGCCTGACTCTCTTCGTATGGGCAAAAACTTCTGCCCCATCTAAAGAGTTCCCGAACTTTACAAAGAAACAGCGTTCGCGATCAGCGAATCGGCATTTTTCTCGTTGTACTGCGAATTGAAGTCGTCTCCCAACGAGGCAGTAACCACGCCGTTGTTTACGACAAAGAATGCTGGCAATTGGCCCACGGTAAACAGTGAACTGTAAGGCTGTGAATCTGTTGTGGTGCGCATGGACCACATCTCGATGCGCTCAGCGGGGATACCTGCAGCCGAAAGCGTCTTAACGATCTGCGGGAACATACGCTGTGTGCCGCGGCAGGAGCACGTCGGCCGTATGAACATGTAAATCTTTTTGCTCGGGGTTGCCGCCATGGCTGCTCGAACACGGTCTACGTGCACAGGATTTGGGCTGTACTGTGCGGTCTCGATAGGAAACCACGCAAATCCAGGGGTCTGCGTCAGATCCTCCACGGTAAGCAGCTGTGCCTCGGTGGCCGGGTCTACAGATGTAACACAGCTTGAGACCACAACTGCAAGTGCCAGACAGGTAAGGAGAATCCGCATAGGAATTACCACTTCATGATGTTGATTTCGTCCACATATACCGTCTGCTTGTTACGGAACAGGGCCAAAACAATTGCAAGGCCCACGGCTGCCTCAGCAGCGGCCACTGCCATAATGAAGAACACAAACATCTGTCCGGCTACGTTGCCCAGGAACGACGAAAAAGCAACCATCGACAGGTTCACGGCATTGAGCATGAGCTCGAGCGACATGAAGATGATGATGGCGTTGCGACGTGTTACAACACCCACCACACCGATCACGAAGAGCACGGCCGAAAGGATGAGGTAGTAGTCGAGTGGTATTGATGTAGGTATCATGCTTCAACTTCCTCCTTCACATGACGCTTGGCAAGAACTACCGCTCCGATCAACGCTGCAAGAAGCAGCAGTGAAACGGCCTCGAACGGGAAGATGTACTCTGTAAAGAGTGTCTTACCGATCTCTGCCGTGCTGCCCATCGTGGCGGCCTTGGCATGAAGCTGGTTATAACCTGTAGGTTTCGACAGGAGCACGCTGGCGATCATCACGGCAATGATGGCCGCTGATACGATCGATATCGTCGTGCGGAGCGTGCGTGGACCCGACTGCTGTACTTCGCGTCCAACGTTTAAAAGCATGATCACGAATACCACCAAAACCATGATCGCACCAGCATAGACCAAGACCTGCACGGCGGCCACAAACTGGGCTTGTAGGGTAAGATAGAGCCCTGTGAGCATGAAAAAATGTGCCACGAGCGACATCGCAGACGACACTGGGTTCTTGCGTGTTACGGTAAAGAGTGCCGAGACAATCGCACCGATCGCAAAGAGAGTGAATAAGACGACCTGGAGATCCACCGCAGTCGACCCTGTCTTGGTAGTGAAAAAAGTTCGTCAAATATACGAACGGTTCCTACCGGATTCACCCCTCAAATCGCTCGATCGATTTGATGCCCTTGATCTTGCGCAATCGGTCAAAGATCTTCTGCAGATGCGGCAGGTCTCGAACGAACACTGTAAGGATTCCTTCAAACATCGAGTCGAAGGCATCGATGTTCACCCCGCGAATGTTGGTATTCTGCACAGAAATCACCGCACTTGTGATTTCGTTGAGCATGCCGGGTCGGTCGTCTCCGGTGATTTTGACAGCAGCGAGGAATTCGCCTGTTTCGGATGACGACCAATCAAGGTCAACAATCCGGGTCTTGAGCTTTTCGTTCAGGTCTGTTACGTTGCGGCAGGAGGCCCGATGCACCTTGATGCCGCTACCAATGGTTACGATGCCCACGACGTTGTCTCCGGGGATCGGGTTGCAGCATCGGGCATAGGAGTACAATATTCGCTGACTCTGAGCCCCTTGACCAACGATCTGTATGCCGTTGGCAGACTTGCGGGCACTGCCGCTGAACTGATCGAAGCTCACAACAGGGGGCGGCACATCTTTGGGCTGACTACTCGGCCGCAGCAGTTCTTGCACAAGGTCGCCGGCAGATTCAATGCCGATCAGCGATGTGCCTAAGGCAGCGTAGAAATCTGTTCGCCCACCATACTTGGTGGTGCTGAGTAGTTTCTCAAGTTCATCGTCGTTCACATGCAGGCCGAGCTTCTTTGCGCGCTTCTCCCAAAGCTCCTTGCCCTCTGCTATGCGCGATCTGCGTTCATCATTCAGGATACGCCGAATATGGGTCTTGGCTTTGTGCGTAACGGCGATGCGTTCCCAGTCCCGATGCGGCGATTGGTTTTTCGATGTCAGAATATCGACCTGGTCGCCAGTCTTAAGCTGATGATCCAG
This sequence comes from Ignavibacteria bacterium, assembly GCA_046300675.1. GTDB lineage: Bacteria > Bacteroidota > Ignavibacteria > Kapaibacteriales > Kapaibacteriaceae > UBA10438. The sequence goes on along the minus strand of JBKCLO010000096.1, from coordinate 21,990 downwards.
CGGTACGATCTTGCCGTTGACCTTTGCCCCGATACATCGGGCGCCCACTTGCGAATGGATGTCGAAAGCAAAATCAATTGGTGTTGCACCCTTGGGCAGAATTCGAAGGTCGCCTTTAGGGGTAAAGCAGTAGATCTCGTCCTGATAGAGGTTAAGCTTAAAGCTCTCAAGCAACTCGTGAGCGGCTTCGTCACTTGCATTTTCGAACACATCGCGCACCCAATCTGCCCATTCTTCCAGGTCTTTTGCTTCGACCCAGGCCGCGGTTGCGCCCGACTCTGCCTTGTAGCGGAAATGTGCGGCCACGCCGCGCTCGGCCAGATCATGCATCCCGCGGGTGCGTATCTGCACCTCGACAAGTTTACCGTCGCTGCTCATCAGCGTGGTATGCAGAGACTGGTAACCGTTCTTCTTTGGTACGCTGATAAAATCTTTGAAGCGCTCAGGTACGGGGCGATAGATCTCGCTCACAATTCCATAGGCCAAGAAACAGTCGTTGTTCTCCTGCGTATCAAGGATGATCCGAATGGCCATTAGGTCGAACAGTTCGTCGATACTCTTGTTCTGCACGATCATTTTTCGGTAGATCGAATACAGATGCTTCGGACGTCCGCTGATCTCGAACTTGAGTTTGTGATCCGAGAGATTATCGCTGATCGGCTTGACAAACTTCTCGATGAATGCCTCGCGCTCTTCACGCGAGAGATTCAATTTGCGCTTGATGTCATCGTAGGCTTCGCGGTTAAGGACCTTGAAGGAGAGATCTTCGAGCTCCCACTTCATCGAGCCGAGTCCGAACCGATGAGCAAAGGGGGCGTAGAGCTCCATTGTTTCGCGGGCTAGACGTTCTTGTCGTGGACGCGGCAGCGAGTCGATAGTGCGCATGTTGTGGAGTCGGTCTGCGAACTTTACAAGGATCACGCGTACGTCGTTTACAAGCGAGAGCAGCAGCTTGCGATAGTTCTCGGCCTGTGTGATCTCCCGACTCTTGAAAACATCACTGATCTTGGTAGCGCCATCTACAATGCTGGCAACATTGCTTCCAAACTCGGCCTGAACGTCCTTAAGCGAAAAGCTCGTGTCTTCGACGACGTCATGAAGCAATGCCGCCGCAACGCTGATATCGTCAAGTGGAATCTCTCGAATAACGATCAGAGCAACATTGGCAGGGTGCGTGTAGTATGGCTCTCCGGAGACACGCACATCTTTTTCGTGTGCTTTGACGCAAAAGCGAAAAGCACGCTCGACTAGGTCGGCGTTGAACGATTTGAGATGACGCTTTCCTTGGTCAATCAGGTAGGCTACGTCCTTGTCGACATCATGTCCGAAAACATGATCAGGAACATCGGCTGGTGTGCGCCGGAATCTTGTCGTGAATAATGCCACGCAGTTGCTCTACCTCATAATGATTGCACGATGAAGCACACGTTCGTGCGACCGCACAATGATGTGATAGCATCCCGAGCTCAGATGCTGCAGGTCTGTGCTGCCCGCAGGCTGCATGTCTGAACCCGCATAGAGCTGGGTAATCAGCTGCCCTGTAGATGCATAGAGCTCGATCGTTATGTTCCCAAGGCCGTTATTACTGGCACTCCAGTGCAGAGTACGTCCATGCGCGAAGGCAGAGATCTGCAGGTCGTCAGATGCTGTACTATGAGAATCATCGACAGAAGTTGCAATTGTGTCTTTGGGGTCTTCGTCAGTCGCACCTTCGAGCCATGCAAGCCCCTTGTCAAGAATGACGGTGCGCTGACCTCCGTCGCGAAAACGTGATGCGTTGATGCCAAGGATGATGGACCTGTATGTTCCCCTCTGGTAGCGCACGCCAACATATCCGGAGTCGTCTGCGTTGCGCACCATCGGCGAGCCGCCGGCCACACTGAACAGGACGCTTGGTTGGTGCTTATCTCCGCGATGGTGGTTCAAGCGGGGGAGCTCACATTCGATCGTGCTCATGCCTGCAGTAACAGGATCTCCAAGCACGCCCGCGTAGCGCCGCAGTCCGTTGTCGTTTGCAACGATCTGCACTCCGAGCATCGAGGCGCCAAACTCACGGAAAAACGGCACGCTCTGTGGCAGGTCTGTGCGAAGCAGGAATGGGTCGTCACCGATGATCATCACATCGATCTTTCGATCGATACACGATCTGAGAACGGCATCATCAACTGCGCTGAGATCACCGACCGTACCGGCATACCAGAGCAATGTTTTGAGATACGGCAGCTCGGCGGCGATCTCCAGAAACAGATCAGAGGTGATGGCTGTGTAACCGGTGCGTCTTGTCTGGGAAACTGCTTCAGCAATATCAAATGTGCCGTAGCGCTCATCGTTGATGATAAGCTTGCGGGTGTTGTTCGGGATAATGATGCTTGTAGCAGTGAGACCTTCGAGGCCTTTGCTGTCTACTTCTGTGATCTGAGCGATGTACCACGTTGTTGAATCCTCCAGCCTAACAGGCGCAGTAAGAAGCTCCGTGGAGTTTGATGGAATCTTTGGTCCATACTGCAGAGAGCTCCAAGCACTCCACGAATTGGTGGCTGCTGTCCAGATACGCGTCTTGAACGTAGGCTCATAGGTGGTTAGGCCAGCATTTGTATACGTAAATGCTACGGTGTCTTGCTGCTTGCACACAACCACTCGCCGCGACGCCGAAAGTGCATTCTGCGTGCCGATGTCCAGCCTGCAGACTGTGCCGGCGCCATTATCTACAAACCAGATTCGTTGGTCTGGGCCAACAACGATTCCATGCAGCGACTGCGCCGATGTTTGGATGTAGCCCATCGCAGTGACTGTCTTGCCATCTATGGCATACACGTGTATACGAGCCGTTGCTGCGTCGCCAACGAGCAAACGAGTGCCAACGACATCGATACCGATCGGCCGCGGCAGCGATGGAATCACCGTCCACTGATCTGTATTGGTAACAGATGAAAACTCTTCCAGATTTTCTGCACTCGAAGCCGGCATCGGGAGTGTATCTGCAACCTTGCCGGAGCGTGTGTCAAGGCAGTGAACAGCCCCATTGCCGGGGTCGATGTAGTAGAGATAACCCGAGGATTTATCGAGGGCTATATGTGCTGGACGTCCACGTTCTCCTGCTTTGATCTGCGTCTCGACGTACCGGCGCACAATGCCGTCTCGGTGATCAGTGCCGCCAACTTCGTGCGGATCGCGGAAGTCGTATCGCGAGATTCCGAGGTATTTGGCATCCGATACCCAGTAGACGTTGGCTGAGTCGTGCGCGATGCCGAGATCAAACGGACTCTGGTGCAGCATGTCCAGATGGGAGCCGAGGTATCTGTCGTCTTGCTGATAGCGTGAAGCAAAAACTCCAGTATCGCTCGACCACAACGTTGGCCCCATGAACATGTAGTCGACGTCTCCGTCGCCTGGCTCACCATTTTGGGCAGTTGCCATTGCTCCATTGTCACCCATGGACAACGACATCGTACGCCACATAAAGTGGCTGGCTCTGCTGTCCTTTTTGTTCACGATCACCGGCTTGGCTGTTGTGGCATCATGAATGACTGTCATGGTATGACCGCGCTTATCGCTCGTTACTACCCACAAATCTCTTGGATGCAGAGCAGAGCGATTGAAGTCCAGGTCAAGGGGCTCCTTGATTCCATCGTTAGGACCGGCAACGACTGTTACGCTCGGCTGCTGCTTCAGGTACCTATCAATGAACTCAGACTCAATGGCTGCAGGTATTGCTTGGGCGCGTTCTGGAATCGAGCCTATGATGCGTGCTACGTCCATGTCTGGCTCGGTGCCATATGTGGCATAGGTGATCGATCCACCAACCCGAACAATTGTTGCATGCAGATCAAACGTCGTATCGTTCTGAACCCGCTGCGCTGCAATGCGGACTGCAATCTGTGCGTCAGCATCGGGCAGGTAGCTAAAGAGGCGCTCGTCAAGGTCTTGCGACTCTACCAGTTGGTCCCATCGGGCGCGCGAATCCGAGCTCACAGCTATCACACGAATCCCGCGCGATAGCAGGTGCTCACGATACGTGTTCAGGTATACGAGTTGGCGAACGCAGTGCGAGCACGTGTAGCCGAGGTACCGAATGATGATCGTCGGGGCTGTTGTAGGGTGCACGCCTGCCGGATCTACAATCGTCGAGGCAGCATATGAAAGGTTCTCGGGGGTGCGAAAACCCCTTCCTTCGTGCACCATCATGGCACGGTCCTGTACCTGGGCCGTTATCTGGCATAGTGGCGCGAGCGCGATAACAAGCGCAATCAAGAGCGAGGAGGTAGGTAGCATTGCACATCCAAATTACAACGAAACAATGCTCTACAAACAGTAACGCCCCCTTCGAAGTTCGAAGGAGGCGTCGTATGTCGGGGTGGCAGGATTCGAACCTGCGACCCTCTGCTCCCAAAGCAGATGCGCTAACCGGGCTGCGCTACACCCCGATCCCGTATGAGGGGCTGCAAAGATTGAAAGAAAACGCTGAACTGCAAAATCAAAAAAGTTCCCCGGTCTTCTTGACTGCGTCGATATACGTATCTAAATTGATGTGTGTGATTGAATGAGTCAAGAGCCCCTAGACGAGTGGTGACGTCTGGGGGTTCGTCTTTTTTGGTCGTAGTTTTGTGGTATGAAGAATCTCATACTCCTCTTGCTCGTTCTTGCGCAGTCGCTTGTAACGTTTGCCGGTGATGAAATCCCCGGCGCATCTCAGCAGACACCGATCGTTCTGAAGAACGCTGTGCTCTACGGTACACCAACGATGAATCCGCAGCCGCAGTCACTCGTCTTCGAGCGCGGCATCATCACGGAGATCGGTCCAACGGTTACCGTCCCGGCCAACGCTCGTGTCATAGACTGCTCGGGCAAGCGCGTGTATGCTGGCTTTATTGCACCATACTCCACGCTTGGTCTTACGGAGGTGGATGCAGTTCGCTCCACACGCGACATGGCCGAGACGGGCAGCTTCAATCCAAACGTCAGGGCAGAGACAGCATACAACCCCGACAGTGAGATCCTTCCCACAGTGCGCGTCAATGGCGTGCTGATTGCGAACTCTGTTCCGCAGGGCGGGCTTGTCTCTGGGCGTTCCTCGCTTATGCGCTTGGATGGCTGGACGCGCGAGGATATCGCGATTCAACCTGCATCGGCACTGGTTCTTACATGGCCGTCAATGGAAGTCTCTTCCGGACGCTGGGCAGGCAAGTCTGCCGACGAACAGCGCAAGGACATTACCGAGAACGTACGCAACATCCATGATCTCTTCGCCAAGGCCCGCGCTTACAGCAATGCCGCTCAGGCAGGTGTAGATACAGCACAGCGAGATATACGATACGAGGCAATGCGCGGTGTGTTCGAACGCAACTTGCCTGTGATGATTACCGCCACAACGCGACGTCAGATCGAAGCAGTACTCGATTTTCAGGCTGAGTTTCAGGTGCGCGTAATCCTTGTTGATGCATGGGATGCTCCCCGAATGATTCCACAACTCCAGAAGGCTGGTGTAGGCATCATCATCCCACGCGTGCACTCGCTTCCGCGCAGAGAAGAAGATGGCTACGATGCAGCATTCGTGCTGCCGAAGATTCTTGCAGATAATAACATACCGTTCGCATTCAGCGATGATGGCTCATGGCAGCAGCGTAACCTGCCGTTCCTTGCCGGCACAGCCCGAGCCTTCGGTCTATCTGAGTATGCTGCTGTTAAGGCCCTTACGATTTGGCCAGCAATGCTCTTTGGCATCGAAAGCAAGTATGGATCGCTCGAGGTTGGCAAGAGCGCCACATTATTCGTGAGTGATGGCGATGCACTTGATGCAAAGAGTAACAAGCTTTCAGCTGCATTTATTGACGGACGCGAAGTAGACTTAAGCACACGGCACACTCGACTTGCAAAGAAGTACCGCGAGCGTCTCCAGAGGAAATAATCGGTGATCAACGGCACACTGCTCGAGGCCAAACAGCTCGAGGTACCAAGAGGCGCTTTGTCAATGGCAAAACGTGCCATGACCTCGCTTGCGTACGAGCGCTATGCGTCAGTTACGCTGCACGAGATTACCTATGCAAGTGGTGGCCTGCGCATCAAGGGGTTTATGGCTTTGCCCCCTGCAGGACAATCCAATTATCCGGCTGTGATCTTTAATCGTGGCGGAAGCGGACCCAAAGGAGCGCTTACTGCAGAGACGGCCATGCCCATCATCGGTTTGTATGCTTCGTGGGGATATGTGGCGATAGCTTCGAATTACCGCGGGGTAGGGGGCTCAGAAGGCGCCCAGGAGGAATGGGGCGCAAGCGATGTCGATGATGCGATGAACGTGATCCCACTACTTGATTCGCTGAGCTACGTCGACAAATCTCGATTAGGTCTTGTTGGAGGCAGCCGCGGTGGCATGATGGCCTACATGATGCTCGCACGCACTGATAGATTCAGGGCAGCTGTAACCTTCGGTGCCCCATCGCGTATTCATGAAGAACAGGCTCAAGCATATATCCGCAAGACAATGTCGACGTATCTACCGCAAGGGGCTAATCCACAGATCGAAGCTGAAAAGCGTAGCGCCGTGGTGTGGGCAGACCGTCTATGCGATACGACGCCATTGCTTGTTCTGCATGGCACGGGAGACCGCAGGGTTGACGCGATGCATTCGCTGGAACTTGCAACGAAGCTGCAGACATTACACAGACCGTATAAGCTGATCATGTATGACAATGCCGACCACGTGTTGGCAGGACGCAGGATAGAGTCGAATACCGATATTCGTTGGTGGCTCGATCACTACGTCATGAATGCCTCACCATTACCACGGACCGGTCCTCACGGTGCGTAAAGGGAAACACAGACTATGAAACAACTTCTTGTTCTTGCCGTATGTATCTGTGCGTTTACATCGCTGTCTGCGCAGCATGACTTCGACGGCTATGAAAACAAAGAATCATTCCTGCGGTGGATGATTCAAGATGAGAAGCTGCTCGAGTCCATGCAGCCGCGGCACCCTATGCCGATGCTGGTAACTACCTTCCCATCTCGTGAATTGGATACGGCAATTGATGTTCAATGGTACGCTGTGCACATTGATTGGTACCGTCCGCTTCTTACACGCAAAGACTTTCGAGGTCCGCGTAAGGCTGAGTGCCATGTCGTTAGCCGAGTGCGGGCACGAGCCCCGCTGAATTCGTCGTTCACGTTTGACGCAATCAACCTTACGATTGACAGTGTCTTCATTGGATACGACGCAGGCGGCAACCCTAAAGAGCGTGTGAACTTTACACACAGCAGCGGAAAGCTTACGATACCACTGTCGAAACCTCTTGATCGAGGTATGGACGTAGACGTGCGCATTCACTATGCCGTGCAGCGTGATGATGATGCGATGAACATCTGGAACAAAGAGGATGCTGCTGTTAACGAGATCCCAGGCGGCAGTGCGTTTACATTCTCACAGCCAGAGGGCGCTCGACGTTTCTTTCCATGTAATGATGTGCCCCATGACAAAGCGGTTTTCAGCGCTGTGGTGCGAGTACCCAAGGGTTATGCTGTTGTCTGCAACGGTACCGAGTATGCTGTAACAACAGAGGGTGATACTGCCACCAAGCACGTTTGGATTGATGGTGAGATTATGCCAACGTATTTGTTTACCGTGAATGCCGGCGAGTTCATCAACTACAAGCAAACCTACACCCGCAAGGATGGGTCGACTGTGCCGATTGCGAATTATCATTTTGCTAAGGATCAGGACGACTCCATCTACAACGCAACAAAGGCTCTTGCCAATTCACAGCTGTGGTTCGAGGCACTGGAAGGAAAACTTGGCACATACCCATTTAAGACCTACGGACACGTAACGGTTTCGCCACTGCCGTTTGGTGGTATGGAACACCAGACAATGTCTACGATCAATCGATATTGGCTTCGTGGCACGGCGGAACTGGGCTACGTGCACGAGCTTGGTCATCAATGGCTCGGAGACCTGGTAACATGCGCTACATGGGCAGATATCTGGCTCAATGAAGGGGGCGCATCATTTACCGAGGCACTTTATGGTGAATACGTCAAGGGTCCGACAAGTTATGCGAAGGTGCTGCGCAACAAGCGCGACCGCTACATGCGCAGGGGGCAAGCAGAGCCGCCAGTGTACGACATCCCTCTTGCAATTCTGTTCAACGAGGCCACAACGTATAACAAGTCCAGCTGGGTCTATCACATGATGCGTCGCATGCTGGGCGACAGTGTGTTCTTCCCGGTGTTGCGCTCATACCTTGACAAGTACAAATTTGATGCGGTCCAGACATATCAGTTCAAGCAGCATTTCGTTGACAACGTGCCCAACCCCATAGTACCGTGGGATGTCTTCTTCGAGCAGTGGTTGGTTAAACAGGGTCACCCGGAGTTTGCAGCTCTCGTGACTCTACCATCAAATCCACAGGGGGCAACTGTTCCCGTATCGATAAAGGTCACGCAGGTTCAGAAGTCTGCCAACGTGCCAGCAGTCTTTCATGTGGCGCTGCCGATTCGAGTGCAATGGGGCTCTACATGGCACGACACGGTGGTCGTCATGACGTCTGCTAGTGCAGAGATTACCTTTACCTTCCCGAACGACGGCTCTTCACTCAGCTATCCAGATCCAGCTGCCCCGGCCAGTCTGGTCGACCCCGATGAGAGCATCCTTTGCACGCGCACGGCAGAAGTCGTAACAGGAGTGCAGGAAGATGACGGTAACCACGACATACGCGTTGTTGGACCCACTCCAGCACGAGATAACGTAACAATTGACGTGCCCTCCGGCACGCCGTTGAGGGCATCCTGGATTGCCGCAGATGGCAAAACGATACAAGAGTTTACCATTGAGTCTGGTGTGCGCATCATCGACGTAACATCGCTACCACCAGGAGTGTTTTTCCTCCGTGTGGAACGTGATGGCAGAGCAATGGTGTTCTCGGTGCCAGTGATTCATTAACCGGAACCTACTAACATGTCTCTTGACATCGCAGCACTACGCAAGGAATACACAAAAGCTGAGCTCACAATTGAATCAGTGAATCGTGAGCCCCTTACCCAGTTTATAGCGTGGTTTGACGAGGCGTTGGCCTCCGACATCAACGAGCCTACTGCGATGGTGCTTGCATGCGCTACACTGGATGGAAGGCCATCCTCGCGTGTTGTGCTGCTCAAAGGTGTAGACGAAGATGGATTTATCTGGTACACGAACTATCTCAGCCGCAAGGGCTCGGAGCTCGATGTAAACCCGCATGCGTCGCTGCTGTTCTTTTGGCCAGAGCTCGAGCGTCAGGTCCGTATCGAAGGCACGGTTACCAAGGTCTCGCAAGAGCAATCCACAGAGTATTTTCACTCGCGTCCGTTCGATAGCCAAGTCGGCGCAGCGGCATCGCCACAAAGTCAGGTCGTACCATCGCGCGACTTTCTCGAAGATCTGTTCACGCTGACGCACACTGCGGCAACCAAGGCCCAACATGTGGAGAAACCCCCTCACTGGGGCGGCTACAAGCTGACACCAACAGCAATCGAATTTTGGCAAGGTCGGCCCTCCCGCATGCACGATCGCATCCGCTATCGCACGCAAGAAGGGGCTTGGGTTATCGAGAGATTGGCGCCGTAAGGCAATTACTAATTACTAATTACGAATTACGAATTACTGCGGTCATTAGTAATTGGTAATTCGTAATTGGTAATTAGTCATTAGTAATTGGTAACTAGTAATTAGTAATTAGTAATTCGTAATTGGTAATTCTCCTCAAGCTCTTAACCTCGGATCTGTCGCATCTCTTAGTGCATCACCGATCAGGTTAAATGCAGACACGGTAACGAAGATCATAAAGCCTGGGAAGATCGCCAGCCACCATGAGGCGGTGCTTGAGCGGGCCTGTTGTAGAACGCTGCCCCACGTGACGACGGTAGGGGGCACTCCGAATCCGAGGAATGAGAGTGCACTTTCGAACAAGATTGCGCTTACGATACCGAAGGCCGCGTAGATAAGTACTGGGGCAATTGCGTTCGGGATAACGTGACGGAAGATCACGCGAGGGGTTGAATAGCCGAGGGCAGTTGCAGCGCTGATGTAATCAAGGCCGCGCACGCGCAGAACCTCGCCGCGCATAAAGCGTGCAATTGATGTCCAGCCCGTAAGACCGATGAGCCCCATGATCAGCCACAGGCTGCCTGTCTCGACCAATGCAACGATGGTGATGATCAGAAAGAACCGTGGGAACGTGATTACGATCTCGATCAGACGTGAGATTGCGATGTCGATACCGCCGCCAAAGTATCCTGCGATCGCGCCAAGGATGATGCCGATGGTGAGAGCAATCGACATGGCGATAAAGCCAATGCTGAGCGCATAGCGCGAGCCATGGATGATTCCTGCTAAGACGTCTCGTCCGATACCGTCTGTACCGAGCAGGTGCTTGCCAGAGGGAGCGCGGTCTTTAAGGGAGACAAGATTCTTATCGGTGCTTCGCGGAGCATACGGCACTGGTGGCCAGACGGCCCAGTCATACGGTAGTGCACGCCAGTCTGCTGTTGCAAACTCTTGTCCCCATTGTGTAAGGCCAAGCGTTACGCCATACTCGCGCAGCACGGGCGAATAGATGTCTCCTCGAAGCGAGCAAACAATCGGTTTGTCGTTTGCCAGAACATCTGCCAGAATAGCAACAAGAGCAATGATCAAAACCGTATACACACTGATCATGCCGAATGTGCTCTTGCGGAACTGACGTCGAACAAATGCGGTATAGTTCTCGCCGGTCTCTGCTGACGTGGCTGTTGCGTTGTTCACGTTGCTCATGATGACTTCTTTCCGTACGAAATGCGCGGGTCTGCCAGGCTGTAGAGAACATCAGCCACGAGCATACCAACAAGAGTAAGGATAGCCGAGATCGTGAACACGGCCATGATCATCGGATAGTCGCGCGCAACAAGTGCTTTGAATGAGAGCTCTCCCATGCCGGGGATGGAGAAGATCGACTCGATGATCACCGAGCCGCCGATGAGGTTCGGTATCAGCGCAGCAACGAGCGTGATGAGCGGGATCAGGGCATTGCGCAGAGCGTGACGGTAGATCACTGAGCGTTCTGCAAGCCCCTTAGCACGGGCTGTTCTGATGTAGTCTTGTCTGATGACCTCGAGCATCGATGAGCGCATTTGACGCGATATAAATGCGAAGTCTGCGTAGACGTATACGATCATCGGTAGGGCAAGGTGCCAGGCGTAGTCGACAAGCTGTTTCCAGGCAGACCAGTTCTTACTGAATGCCGGCGAGCGGAGTCCGCTCGATGGAAAGATCGAGATGAACTCTGGGTTGGCAAGGAACGTGATGGCAAGGGTTCCAATCCAGAACACTGGAAGCGAATACAACGCAAACAGTCCAAACGTCGAGATGCGGTCGATCGTTGACCCCGTATGGGTGGAGCTATAGATGCCAAGTGGCACGGCTATGGTATAGGCAAGGATGATTGCGATCAGGTTCATCGTAAGGGTAACCGGAACGCGCTCGATCATCTTATCATAGACTGGACGGTTATCCTGAAACGACTTTCCGAAGTCTGGACGTCCGGTAAAGTTGGCTGCCTCCCAGTGTGTTTGCCCATCAACAAACACCTTGCTCATGTCAAAGCACAAGAGGCCACCGGTCCATATCACATACTGCTGCCAGACAGGCTTATCAAGGTGCCATTGCTTACGGATCAGCTCTACGGTCTTCTCGTTTAGCGTGCTGCGTCCGGACATGCCCCCTTCGGAGCCCTGTCCCACCTTTGCTGCTGCTGGGTCTCCCGGGGCAAGACGGCTAACGGCAAACGAGATTAGCGTGATGATGAACAGTGTTGGAAGGAACAACACTATTCGCTTGAGTAGGTATCTCCACATATGCTGGCGAAAATACAACGTCAAGGGGCTCTCGCTTCAGAAAGCATTTTCGAGATGACGCACCTTGAGGCTTCCCGAGGAATAGTCAATGGCTATCACATCAAACCTGCAGGGCATGCCATAGCACGTACGCCGCGCCATCCATGCCTCTGCTGTGCGGCGCACACCGCGCAGTTTTGAGGGCGTAAGCGAGGCCTCGGGCGAGCCATATCGGTGCGAGTATCGAGAGCGCACCTCGACGAAGACCAGCGTCCCGTTGATGCGGCACACGATGTCGATCTCGCCCACCTTTTTGTACGTGAAATTGCGGTCCAGTATCTCGTATCCGCGCACTTCCAGGAAGTCGGCGGCAACTTGTTCACCCGAACGACCGGTTTCTACAGTATTCATGAAAAAATCTTTCGATATTCGCGCCCTATGATTGCGCAGTTATCTGGAACGGTTGCACACAAACACGGCATGGACGTTGTGATCGATTGTCACGGCGTTGGCTATGCTGTGAGTGTGCCTTTGTCTACTGCAGATACAGTGCCTGCCATTGGCGAGCGCGTGACATTGTTTACGACGCTCGTAGTGCGCGAGGATGCTATGCAGCTCTACGGGTTTGCGAGCACGTCGGAACGCGAGACGTTTGCGTTGCTCACGTCAATTCAGGGCATTGGACCGCGCACAGCACTGGGCATCTTGTCTGCCAGTTCAATTGCAGATCTGCGTAAGGCTGTTGCCACAAGCAATGTCGTAGCGCTCACACGTCTGCCGGGCATCGGCAAGAAGACAGCCGAGCGCCTGGTGATCGAACTACGCGAGAAGATTATCAGTGTCGTTCCAGACTCTTCGGGCAGCATCTCGGTTTCAGCAACCCCAGCAATCGATGATGCTGTCTCTGCCCTCCAAGCCCTCGGTTTTGCTCGCGCCGCGGCCGAGAAAGCAGTAAAGGCTGCGATAGCAGCAGAACCGTCGGCCTCAGAATCGTCAGAGAAACTCATACGGTTAGCGCTGAGGCAAACGTCGTAAGAGACAATTACGAATTACCAATGACCAATTACGAATGACCAGTTACGAATTACCAATTACCAATTACGAATGACCAATTACGAGTTACCAATTACCAATTACCAATTACCAATTACCAGTTACCAATTACCAATTACCAATTACCAGTTACCAATTACCAGTTACACCGTCATTCGTAATTAGTCATTGGTAATTCGTAATTAGTCATTCGTCATTAGTCATTCGTCATTAGTCATTCGTCATTAGTCATTGGTAATTAGTAATTAAAAACAATGCTTCTCATCATCCCAGCCATAGACCTAACAGACGGACACGCAATGCGGTGCATTCGTGGGGTGCCGGGCACGGAGTCGTTGTATTCGGAGATCAGCGAGCATCCGGTGGCGTTGGCCCAGCTATGGCGACGGGAGAATGCCAAGTGTCTGCATGTGACGGATATCGATTCATGGAAGGGGGCTGGTAGCCCCGTGAATCTTGATACAGTTGTTGCGATGCAGCAAGCGATTGATATTCCAGTGCAATTCGTATCACGTCAGCGCACGGTTGACGCATACCGTCAGCTGCTTGAGCGCGGGGTCTACCGAGTTGCGGTGAACAAGGTTGCCTGGATCTATCCTGATGAAACACGGGCGTTGTTGGAGCAGTATGGTCCGAGCCGTGTGATCTTCGGCGTGCGTGCGCACGAGGGCATGGTGGATATGGGAGAAGATCACGAAGCTGTTTCGGACGAGGACTTCCTGCGTCATGTTGCAGCACTTGGCGGCAAGCGCGTGATCTACACCGAGCTGGACTGGGAAGGCAACCTTACCGGAGAAGATATCTCGACCATCAAGCGCATCGCTGCTGTGGCTCCGTTGCGTTTTACGATGGCAGGGGGCATAGCATCGCCAGAGCATCTGTGGACGCTGCAATCGGCCGTTCCTCACAACGTGGATTCTGTGGTGATCGGACGTGCGATGTATGAGAACCGATTTCCGTGTCAGGCAATCTGGCGCGCCGTAGAAGCCAAACTCGAACCCGGCATTCATGCTAAGGCTACAGGCCTTGGGCAGCAATCCTCATTGACGCCTCGAACGCCCCCTGAGAACAACTGATAGCAACATCTACCGCAATCGGTAGCGCAAGCCGATAACACCGTTGAGTTGGGAAAGGCCGCCTCCTATGGCGGAGTGAGCATACCGAGCTGCCGCGTCAATCTCCACCTTTTCGGAGACAGGGATCAAGAACCCGGCCGTTGCGGCTATCGAAAATCCGAGCTGCGGCTCGAGATGTTTTCGGCCAACCAGACTATCTGGCAACGTGAGAAACGCAAACCCCGCCTCGGCAGAAGCATAGGGCGTAAGACCATGCTTGATGAGCCGGTAGGTCGCAATTGCCGTCATCCCGAAGACCGAGGCAGGATCTTGATCGACAACATCGGCCGGCAGAAACCAGCCAGACAGACCAAAAGACGTCGAGCGCGACGGCGACCATTGATAGCCGGCACAGTAGGCCAGTGATGCATTGAACCGTGCGGAGTCTACCATGTCTCCCGCAGCCGCAACATACGACACCCCCGCCTGCACATAGTGCCTATCAGCCTGAGCAGCAGCTTCGATGCCAGCAAGGCATAGAATGCTCATCAATGTTATCAACCACTTGCGCATGAAATCATCCCTGCAGACCATTACGTGATGTAGATTATTTGGGAAAATAGGAACATCGAACAAGAGCGCGATTTCTCGTATGTTTGCCGCGTAGGCGAACACCTGTGTTCGAATGGTTTCATGAAGGAAAGACATGCCCCAGATCATAATTGACGGACAGATCATCGAGGCAGCCCAAGGAAAGACCATCATTGAGGCTGCGCTCGACAATGGCATCACGATCCCGCACTTCTGCTGGCACCCTGCGTTGTCGGTAGCGGGCAATTGCCGTATGTGCCTTGTGAACGTTGGTTCGCACAAGAAGGATGTGGACGGATCGCTCATGTATGCAGACGATGGCTCACCGGTGGTAAACTGGATGCCGAAGATGCAGATCGCGTGTGCCACACCGGTGTCGGATGGCATGATCATCGACACCTCCAGCGAGAAGACCGAAACGGCACAAAATGCCGTCATGGAGTTCTTGCTCGTGAACCACCCGCTGGATTGTCCGATCTGCGACGAAGCAGGCCAGTGCAAGCTCCAGGAGTATGCATTCATGCACTCCAAGGGTAAGAGTCGTTACGAAGAAGAAAAAACGCACAAGGAAAAGCGTGTAGAGCTTGGTCCGAACGTGATGTTCGACGGTGAGCGCTGCATCTCGTGCTCGCGCTGTATCCGGTTCTCTGATGAAGTGGCTAAGCAGCCTGTGCTGTCGTTCGTGCAGCGTGGCGACAAAGTCACCATCCGCACGTTCCCGGGCACGACCTTCGACAGCGAATACTCGATGAACGTCATCGATATATGTCCGGTTGGTGCTCTTACCAGCATGGACTTCCGCTTCAAGGCCCGCGTGTGGGAAATGTCGTTCACTGACTCGGTCTGCCCAGGTTGCGCCCGCGGCTGCAACATAAAGATCGGTGTGATGAATAACGAGGTCCTGCGCTCCGAGCCGCGCACGAACATGCACGTGAACTCCTACTGGATGTGCGACACCGGACGTCTGGCAGTTCCTGGTATGGTCAACGGCAATCGATTGATGGGACCACAGATTCGCCGCAACGGTGCAATGCAGGATGTTAGCTGGGACGAAGCCATCGCCGAGACCGCAGGTGTTCTCAAGGGGCTTAAGCCTAACGAGATCTTTGTCTTCGGTTCTGCAAAAGCCTCAAACGAAGACAACTACCTAACAGCCAAGCTTGCGCATGAGGTTCTGAAGACTGGTAATCTGGATTTCATCAAGCACAACGACCCAACATTTGGTGACGACGTGCTGCGTTTGAACGACCGTGCACCAAATGCAATCGGAGCTCACTCTGTTGGTATCGCACCAAAGGCAGACGGACACGGCGTAGAAGCCCTTGCAGCTCGCGTTGCGCACGGATCAATCAAGGCCGTGATCGTTCTTGGTGATGATCCTGTTGGTGTCTCGGCAGACCTTGCCAGCGCATTTGCCGGTATCGACAACATCATTATTGTTGGTTCGCACAACACAGACACAACGAAGCTCGCCACAATCATCCTGCCGCGTTCAACGTGGGCCGAGACCGACGGTACGTTCACAAACACAACACATCGCGTCCAGAAGTTTGATGCAGCCGTTGTGACCAAGGAGAACCTACGCTCGATGGGTATGAAGTTGAGTCGTTGGGACAAATTCGGAGCGCCGAACGACCGCTGGTCGCAGGGCGAGCGCCGGGATTGCCGTCCGGCATGGAACATCATGATGCAGATCGCAAATGCACTTGGTGCCCAATGGACGTATACATCGGCATCCTCTGTCTTTGATCACATCGCATCGAACGTTGATGCGTTCAAGGGCATGAGCTACGAAGTACTCAAGGCATATCACGGGCTCGTACTCGGCAAGGGCACGAATCCGGAGCCAGTTGGCGTTGTTTACGAATCGCATGTGATGAAACCACAGTAGACCTATGACTCTATCAACACAGCTTATCATTGCGCTTGCGCAAGCCGGAATTCTGGTAAACCTGATGCTCGTAGCGGCCGCCTACATGGTGCTTGCAGAGCGTAAGATCGCGGCATGGATCCAGAATCGTGTCGGCCCGAACCGTGTAGGACCATGGGGCTTGTTCCAGTCGTTTGCCGACGTGTTCAAGCTCTACCTCAAGGAAGACGTTGTACCGGCTGCTGCCGACTACCGCTTCCACGCACTCGCACCGGTGATCTCGATCGCAGTTGCCATCACCGTCTACGCGCTGATTCCGTTTAGTCCAGCCGTAACGATCGACGGCATCACGTACAGCCTTACGATGGTCCCGAACATGGACATCGGCATTCTTGCCGTCCTTGCCATGACATCTGTTGGTGTGTACGGTGTTGCGCTTGCCGGATGGAGCTCCAACAACAAGTACTCGCTCATGGGCGGACTTCGCTCGTCGGCACAGATGATCTCATACGAACTTTCGATGGGTCTTGCCATTATCGCTGTTGTTCTCTGTGCAGGATCGCTCAACCTCGTTGATATGATGAAGCAGCAGAACACCGGTGCTTGGTATGTCATGTATCAGCCGATCGGATTCGTTCTGTTCTTCATTACAGCACTTGCGGAGACCAACCGCGCCCCCTTCGACTTGCCTGAGGCCGAGCCTGAGCTCGTTGGTGGATATCACACAGAGTATTCTGGCATGAAGTTCGGTCTGCTCTACCTTGCAGAATACGCCAACATGCTTGCATCAAGTGCGATCATGGCGGCCCTGTATCTGGGTGGATGGGATGCGATCCCATTTGTTGATGACGCCGCTGTGCTTGGTCAGTTCATCACAGACCCAACAACACTCTCGATCGCACTTGCGCTTCTTGGTCACGTCGTATTCCTTACGAAGGCATTCCTGTTGGTCTTTGTCTTTATCTGGGTACGTTGGTCGCTTCCACGCTTCCGTTACGACCAGCTCATGAACCTTGGATGGAAGATCCTTCTTCCGATATCGCTCGTGAACGTTATCATCACGGGTCTGGTTATCCACTTCACCAAGTAAACAACAGCATACACCACTATGGCAAACGTTACATCGAACACCGAATCACAGCGTCTGAGTTTTTGGGAGCGTATTTACCTTCCAGAGATTGCCAAGGGGCTTGGGTTAACCCTTCGTCAGATGTTTCGTCCGACGTTTACACGTCAATACCCAGAAGAACGCTGGATCCCAGAAGGCTCATACCGTGGTCGCCCCGTACTTGTGCAGGAAGAGGACGGCGAACGCTGCGTAGCCTGCGGACTCTGCTCACGCGTGTGCCCAGCACTTGCCATTGAAGTACGTGCCGGCGAAACCGAAAAAGAGAAGGAACGTTTCCCCGAGAAGTTCGAGATCAACATGCTCCGCTGCATCTACTGTGGCTTCTGCGAAGAAGTATGCCCAGAAGAAGCAATCGTGATGAGCAAAGACTACGAACTCGTCTTCGGATCACAAGAAGAAGGCATCCTCGGTAAAGACAAGCTCCTGGTACCCGTTGCCCAGCTCCAAGAACGTCTGGAATTCCTGCGTCAGTGGCGGTAGGATAAGCAGCGAGCAGCGAACAGCGAGCAGCGAGCAGCGAACAGCGAACAACATTCTAGGGGCGAGCCGATGGCTCGCCCTTTTTCGTTCATGCATGTGCGTCATCCCGAGGAGCGTAGCGACGAGGGACCTTGCGAATGTGTGGGTGAAATCAGAATGTTTATCGGGAGTGTACACGCTTCGCTTGACCATGGCCGACAAGGTTGCAATAACCACGGTGTTGGTTGTGCAGTAACTCGTCATTGGTAACTGGTAACTGGTAACTGGTGATTGGTAACTAGTCGTTACTCCCACACCACCCGTACCTGCTCCAACGAAGAAAATGCGGTATCTGCGGTGACGATCTGCAGACCGTCGACGATAGCCTGGGCCGCGATGATTCGATCAAAGGGGTCTCTGTTATCCCATTCTAAGGAAGCTGCCAACCGTGAATGATGGGCGTGTATGGGAAGCGCCTTGAACCCGTATGACGGCAAGTTGTTTACGACTGACTCCACGCGGGCAACAGTTATCTCCTTGCTCCCTCGGCTAGCCTTTTGCCAAAGCTCATAGAATGTTATGGCCGAATAATAAATGTCCTGATCCCCACGCCTGAGTGTATCACGAACGCGGGGCGGTAGTCTTTGCGGCTGGGAGTCATACCAAATCAAGGCATGTGTATCGAGTAGAATACCAGATTGCTTCACCTCAAATCCGTAATGTTTAGTGGATCGTTAGGATTCTCTTCATATACATCAGGGTTTGTATCCGAGAACAACTCCCAATCCGAATACTCGGCATTCTCGCACAGATGCGCTCCAAGCCCAATTGGCCGCAATTTTTTTACTGGCTCCAGCATAACGACAGGAACGCCGCGCCGTGCGATAACGATTGTTTCGCCCTGCAGCGCCTGTTCAACAAGTTGAGACAGTGTTGTCTTTGCTTCATGCATATTGATCACCTTCATAGCTATGTACCTTGTAACAATGGAAACGTGACTACGAAGATAGGGAGTGGCTAGAAACAATGAAAATTAGCTAGGGACAGGAGGGACGAGAGGGATAAGGGGATACGCAGAAGCAATAACATGTAAAGAAAAATGCATTTCCTTTACATGAGAGGTCTCTCAATGAAAGAAAATGCGATATTTTTGACATGTGAATGATACTCTACCAATACTTCCTCCGCCGAGAACCATAGTGCTTGAAACGCCCGAAGTTCTCCGGCAACTGGTGCGTTCTCATCGGGCACTTGCTGAGCTAAAGGGAATTGCAACTGTGATTCCTGACGCTAGCATTCTGATTTCTACGTTGGTAATTCAGGAAGCCCGTGACTCCTCGACCATCGAGAACATCATCACGTCGCAGGACGAGGTGTTTACGGCGATGCTCGATGAGGAACGATCCACTAATCTGGCGGCAAAGGAGGTGCATCGCTATGCTAGGGCAGTTACTGCGGGATATACCATACTCCAGAAGCAGAGGTTGCTACGAACTCGTGATCTTATAGCGATACATGGTACGCTGTGCGACTCAACAACTGGATTTCGAAGAGTACCAGGCACTGTCTTGAAGAATGCTGCTACTGGTGACATCGTCTACAGGCCACCGCAGGACGCAAAAGAGATTCAACGACTTATGTCGAATTTTCTGGAAGCCTATCACGATTCAGCATGTTGGGGCGTTGATCCGCTGGTTCAGATGGCAGTATTGCATTATCAATTCGAAAGCATACATCCATTCTACGACGGTAATGGTCGAACTGGGCGAATACTGAATCTCCTTCATCTTGTGCTGAACGGACTCTTGGACACACCAATTCTCTATCTGAGCCGCGCAATAGAGCGAGAGAAGGAGAAGTACTACTCGCTTCTGCAGAGTGTGCGCACCGATGGCACATGGGAAGAGTGGATCATCTTCATGCTGCGCGCGATTGAGGTAACCGCTGTTGAAACATTGCAAAAAGTTATTGCAATCCGTGAGCTCATGCAAGCATGCAAACACCGAATCCGATCGGAGCAACCCAAGATCTACAGTCAGGAACTACTGAATAACATTTTCCGACATCCATACACTAAGATTGACTTCGTCATGCGAGACTGTTCGATTTCTCGTCCTACAGCCGCGAAGTATCTCTCAACACTCGAGACCATGGGTATTCTCCGAAAGCACAAGGTTCACCGACTGAACATTTATGTGCACACGGATCTCTTCGCATTGTTGAGTGAGTAGCATAACACTAAGGCATCTTTCGAATTGTAAGTCGTCACGGGATTTATTCCTCTTGCACTATCATTGAGCGTGAATACGTTCCCCAATCTGTACGCAGACAGTAGATATACAGCCCATTCGAAATGTTTCTTCTGTCATATTCGAAATCATGATCTCCTAGTTCAAGCATGCCCATATTGACTTCCCGTACGACGGACCCTAAGTAGTCGATAACTGCTATGGATACATTTGATTCTCTTTCCAAAGTAAACGAGATAGTTGTTGTTGAACTAAATGGGTTAGGGAAGTTCTGCTGAAGGGAAGTGCGGTCATTGGTGCCTGTAGGATTAACAGAGGTCATGGTAAGTCGACCGGAGTTATCCAGCTTCATGACAAAGATTGCTGAATCACCAATCATGCTACGATGGAAAAATGCGCCGGCAGAACCCCAGTTGTTTGTCCACCCTGCCAGAATGCAGCCGTCATCATTCGTTGTTTCAATGCTGTTTCCATCTTGATGCCGGTAGAAATCAGGTCCTCTAAAACCTTCAGACCATTTGATGGTACCAGTTGAATCCTGTCTGGATAATCGAATTGCTTCTTCTTGCCCTCCATACACTTCGAAAACATCAGATCCATTCGTAGCTGCATGAGCTTGTGGCTGTGCCCGCATATTGGTTGGTCGAACAACTCCGAATGTGTCCACTAAGGACCAGTCGCTACCTGTTCTTATCAATGCGGTTGAAGGGCCATATGAGAGAACGTAATCTGCTTTGACATTGCGGGTCCATGCCATCTTTCCCTGTCGATTGACCATCGCGAGCGCGTTGCCAGCAATCAACACGTTGCCATTTTTCAATACCGTAACACGCTTACCAGAGAACACCTCCGAGCTATTTGGATTCGGCAGTTTCCAGAGTAGAGAGCCGACGCCAGTCAAAAGTCTGATTGTGTCACACGCAACCAAGAGGATATCCGAGTCTATCGACGAAAGCTGATAGCCATCGTCAACAAAGCCTAATCTTGCGGGTCTCTTTGCACAATTGGTTGCGAAGACCTTGGTCCATTTAATGTTCCCGAGGCGATCAATGTATGTTAGAAATGCTCCGCTCTTAGATGGATTTAAACCATTGAATATGCCATCATTAGATGATGTGTATCCTGTGACGTAATAGCCATTGTAAAAACTGTTGTAGTTCGTTGTGCTTGAAATGGCATAGTCATTGCCTGCTCCAGAGAGCGTTCTTGCCCACATTGGCCTGCTTTGTGAGTCAATTCGAATAACAAGGGCATTGCCACCGAAAGCATAGCCCGATGTAAAATCATCTCTCGTCGAACCTGTTACAATGTATCCTCCCGTACCATCGCGCACTATACCATGGGCATCTGATTGCGAGACATTAAACATCATGTGCCTAAATGCGCTGTCCGGCTCGAATCGGAGACCATACTTCGCAACCCATGAAGTTTGGCCCGCGGACAGATGTGGCAACATGAAGGACAACATTAACGGGACTAGATACTTAAGCATGCTGTGACTCGCTGTTTAACAGAGGCATTTGAATTGAATCGAACTGAACTTCTTGAGATGTTACTTGTTTACAGTGAATCTCAGCAGTTGGCGTCGGTAATGGCTTTTTTCCGATCTTGATGAATCTGCTGCTGTGTAGACCGTACGCAAGACTCTTTCGTATACGATCCCGATACCCTGCACATATGTGCGTGTAAATGCGATATCAGAAGTCATATGACGCAATCCCGTAGTCACCATGACCGCATTTTCTGGTT
>JBKCLO010000095.1:0-1615 GCA_046300675.1 Ignavibacteria bacterium | reverse complement strand
GACGGCGTATCCTAGGCGACTTGGTTTTGATCACATGCAATCATTCAATGTAGGTGTTACTGCAAAGCCTGCACCGAATGTTACAGCTAACGTGCAGTTTAACATTCTTGGTAATGTGGCTGAGAATCCAATCGATGAAGTATTCTATGAGAATCGTGGTAGACCGATCACGATCACCAATCCAAATGGCACGCAGCAAAACATTGTCAACGATAGAATTCAACTCTACAAGAGCAGCTTATCGTGGAACTCTACGTATATCAATCTGACGGGATTCTATAGAACAGGACATTTTCATTGGGGATATGAAGGTGACTTTTTTGGGCTCTATCCGGAGGCGAATTACGGACCCAACATCGACATCTACTCAGCTAACACGCCGTTTGGTTTTGAGATCGAAGGTAAGAAGTTTCTCAAGGGGCTCAAGGTTGCCTTTGGTCCAGAATTGTGGTGGGGCGCAAACCCTGCGGTCTTGGTGAAATACACAACAACACTCTACAACACCGACATTACGGGGATGTTTCAAGAGGACCTGATGCAACGGGGCAATGTGCAAAGCTCATTTGCCGTTCCTGTGCCCAGAACGAGAAAAGCAGCACTACATCTTCAGAAGAGATTCGATAACATCGGAATCTCACTTGGGGGATTGTGGGCAGGCCAACCATTGAACGGCAGGCCGTTTCAATTGATGAGAGGCGATGAAAGCAGTTACGACGTGTATCAGGATACAATCCGATCGTCGGACAACCTTGGTGGTAAGGTTAAGATTACCTACGAGAGTTCACTGTTCAATTGGTACGCGCTGGGATCGTACATGGGGCTTGTTGCGAATGGTGGTTTCGACAACACGAAGACATTTACAGGATGGAGACTCAAAGACGTTGGTAGTGGCAACATGATGAACGTCCTCTCGGGTTTTACTGTGAATGTTGGCCCCCTGCAAATCGCACCAAACATGCTGTGGCAAAAGCCCCTCGAGGGTCCAATACCAGCGTGGGTGCCAGCACCGGCTAGACCCAGAAATATTTTGGACGATCCTTTTTCAGTTCGATCAAACAGAGAGACACTTGCCGGTGAACTTCTCTTGACATACGACCCCACACCAGCAACCTGGATGTACGAGTGGGACAACGATAGAGCAGAAGATGCGACGTTCGCAGCAAGTGTAGACCTTATGTACCGTCATTTGCCCACAACACAAGACGCTGCGATTGGAATCTTGTCGAACGGCAGAACCACATTCGTCTTCCCCGGCGCCGCACCTGCGCAAGACCTGTGGGAAGTGAACACGCGAGTTGTATCAAAGATCAACCCTGAATTAGGCTTCATCCTGAACCTCTACGCAGGCAATGGACAGGCCAATGGAAGCGATACGCGCACCATTCAACGCTTTGGTGCAGACCTCCGTACTATCTACAAGCAGTCAAAGCTGATCCTGTTCTGCAAACTCAACGACTGGGGTCCATTTGATTACCACCGTGACTTCAACCTCACGTTTCCTCTGCAGCTAATGGCCGAGCTATCAACAGAACTTGCTAAGCCCGATTGGTTCATGCTTCCAGGAACAAAGATTGGTATGCGAACAACGTACCGAACGTTAGACAAATACTCGCCA